>HE613569.1:1287500-1887500 GCA_000283635.1 Streptococcus macedonicus ACA-DC 198 | reverse complement strand
CCTGAAAAAGCTGAGCTTCTGAATATGTTAGAAGAAAGCGTGCATTACTTGATGCTTGGTTTTCTTTACAAATTCATTTTGGCTTATGTTTTTGGTAGCTTGCTATTGCCACAGCTAAAAGAGTGTGCCCTGCAAATGGGTGGTGTGTTTAACATTGCAACGCTTGGGGTCATGTATGCTTATGGGTTTGATTTGTTCTTTGACTTTGCAGGTTATAGCATGTTTGCTCTTGCTATTTCTAATCTTATGGGTATTAAGAGCCCTGTCAACTTCAATCAACCTTTTAAATCACGTGATTTAAAGGAATTCTGGAATCGTTGGCACATGAGTTTGTCATTTTGGTTCCGTGATTTTGTTTTTATGCGTTTGGTAAAGGTTTTAGTTAAACACAAAGTTTTTAAAAATCGAAATGTCACCTCTAATATTGCCTACATTGTCAATATGTTAATCATGGGCTTCTGGCATGGATTGACTTGGTATTATATCACTTACGGTCTTTTTCATGGTATTGGACTTGTGATTAACGATGCTTGGGTGCGACAGAAGAAAAAGATTAATCGAGAGCGTAAGGTGCAAGATTTGCCACCTTTGCCAGATAACAAATGGACGCAGGCACTTGGTATTTTTATTACATTTAACGTTGTGATGTTGTCATTTTTACTATTTTCAGGTTTCTTAGACCAGTTGTGGTTTCCAAAAACAGCTGGGAAATAAACCGTTTCAGATTTAAAAGGAGTTTATCACATGGATATTAAAAAAGATGTATTAGCGATTATTGATGACCTTTTCATGGAAGATGTTTCTGACATGATGGATGAAGATTTATTTGATGCGGGCGTGCTAGATAGCATGGGAACGGTGGAACTCATTGTGGAATTGGAAAGTCATTTTGACATTGATATTCCGATTTCAGAATTTGGGCGTAATGACTGGAACACAGCCAATAAAATCATTGCAGGAATAGAGGACCTTTGTCATGCTTAAGCGCCTCTGGCAGATTTTAGGACCAGTTGTCTGTGCTGTACTGATTGTTCTTTTGGTTTTTATCTGTGTTCCAACAGCTAATCAAAAGCATGATTTAAAAGCTGAGAAAAAAGATGCGGTCTCATTAAGCAAAATGAGTTTTAAGAGTAACTATAAAAAGGTACGTGCCTTAACAGATGCTAAGCACCGCTTTGTTCCCTTTTTTGGTTCTAGCGAATGGTTGCGCTTGGATAAAATGCATCCGTCTGTCTTGGCAGAAAAATATCATCGCAACTATACGCCTTATTTACTCGGACAACGTGGCTCGGCTTCGCTAACGCATTATTTTGGTATTCAGCAGATTAACAAAGAACTCAAAAATAAACAAGCTGTTTATGTAATATCACCACAATGGTTTACATCTAAGGGAGCGAGCGCTAGCGCTTTTCAAGAATATTTTAGCAGCGGACAAGCGATTGATTTCCTAAAACATCAAAAAGGCAGTGTTTATGACCGCTACGCTGCTAAACGCTTTTTGAAAATGTACCCTGACTCTTCTTTTAAGGATATGATGGAAAATGTTGTGGCAGGAAAATCATTGACTGCCTCTGACAATGAAAATCTCAACACGCAACAGATGATTTTCCAGAAAGAAGATGCTCTTTTTAGCCAAATCCCTATGTTTGACAATTACGACAGCAAGATTAAACCGCAAGCTAAGAAATTGCCAGCTTGTTTTTCTTACAGCAAACTCGGTGGCATAGCTATTGCTGACGGAAAAAAACGAAGTAATAATAATACCTTTGATATCGACAACACTTTTTTTGACACACGTCTTAAAGCGCAACTCAAACGATTAAAACAGTCTCAAACAAAATTTAATTACTTAAACTCTCCAGAATACAATGATTTACAATTAGTGCTCAGTCAATTTGCACAGGACAATACCAATGTTCTCTTTGTTATCCCACCAGTCAACAGTAAATGGGCAAATTATACTGGTCTTAATCAAGCCATGTACCAAAAAACAGTTGCTAAGATAAAGTATCAATTGCAAAGTCAAGGCTTTACCAATATTGCTGATTTTTCAAAAGATGGTGACAAACCTTTCTTTATGCAAGATACTATTCATATGGGGTGGACTGGCTGGTTAGCCATGGACAAAGCTGTTAATCCGTTTCTAAGTCAGAAACAAGCCACACCAAGTTATCGCTTAAATGACCAATTTTTAACGAAAGCTTGGGCAAGCTACGACGGCTCAGTTCAGCAGTTTAATGCAAATTCTTAAAAAAATTCCTTGTCATAATCGGCAAGGAATTTTAATATTTCTGTTGTTGAATTTTCATATTTGAAAATTTCTGAAAATAGTATCTTGTGGGAGTACAATATCCTTGTGAGCGCTTTATGGATCGAAAATCATTACATTTTAGTAACTTTTCTTGGGTAATAAATATCGTTACATGGTCAGGTTTAACGGGCATGGTTGCGACAAA
The DNA here is from genome assembly GCA_000283635.1 of Streptococcus macedonicus ACA-DC 198. Classification (NCBI taxonomy): domain Bacteria; kingdom Bacillati; phylum Bacillota; class Bacilli; order Lactobacillales; family Streptococcaceae; genus Streptococcus; species Streptococcus macedonicus. The sequence continues at coordinate 1,885,044 of HE613569.1, read as the reverse complement.
CCCAACCAATGGTGGTGACGCCCAAGCCCAAGTCAACGGCGTTTCTTATAACAATATTTTCGACTGACTAAACGCCCAATACGCAACCAATTAATCTAAAAACCCCCTCCTTATAGGATTTATAAGGAGGGGTTAGTGTTTATAAAGCTGTTATCATTTTGCTAAGGAAAGTCCACTAAGAAATTTTTTTGATTAAGCGGACCAAATCTTCGGCTTCTTTTGAGAGGATAGCATGTCGTGAATGAGCATAGCTGACGTAGAAAGAGATACGGTCTTGCTCAGCCAGAGGCACCTTAACCAATTGGTCAGAACCAGACGTTAGCGCAATATCAGACAGCAATGAAATGCCCATGTTTTCCGCAACCATTTGCTTAATTACTGAAACATCATCGATTTTAAACAAAATTGAAGCTTGGTCATGGTAACGATGATTGAGCTGATTAAAAGCGGTTAGGTGGATATTATGCTCATCTAACAAGATAAATTTTTCGTAAAGAATATCCTGAAAAGACAGTTCTTTCTGGTTTGCCAAAGGGTGTTTTGGAGAAAGAACGACATAAAAATCTTTTTTAAACAGCGGATGAATAATCAACTGGTCGTTTTTGAGCGGCGCTAGCGAACCTAACAGACTGAAATCCAATTCTCCATCTAGCAATTTCATCATTAAACTATTAGAGCCACCACGCACAGCTTTAACTTGTGAAAATGGGGCGATACTTTCATTTTTGTGAAGGAGTTCCGTCAGCAAATAATTGCAGATAATCGGTGGCAACCCAACAGCCATCATAGGATTGAGTGACTGATGTACCTCGTTGACAGCTGTCTTTATTTGAAGTAGAACATCTTCAACATGGCTTTGAAAAATATCACCTTGCAAAGTAAGTGCTGCTGAGCGATGTGACGGGTCTTTGATGACCAAATCACAGCCCAATTCTTTTTCAAGTCGTTTAATAGCGTAAGTAATTGTCGGTTGACTAACTTGAAAATATTGTGCAGCAGCGGTATAAGATTTTAGCTTTGCTAACTGGTAAAAATATTCTAAATCTCGTAAATTCATTCAGACCTCCTTGCTTTATTTTACCATAATCTTTTAAAACTTATTATAAATAATATTTATTAAAACTATGGCGTTTGACTATAAGAACTGGAACAGTTTATAATGACCCGCATAAGAAATTTCTTCTTATTTAATATATCTTTAGGAGGATATGTCATGCGTGGACATGATATTTTAAACAACCCATTCTTAAATAAGGGTACTGCTTTTACCATGGAAGAACGTAAAGAACTAGGATTGCTTGGTATTCTACCACCTTACGTTCAAACAATCGAAGAACAAGCTGAACAAGCTTATCAACATTTCTTGCGTAAACCATCAGATCTTGAAAAACGCCATTTCTTAATGGAAATTTTCAACACAAACCGTACGCTTTTCTACTACCTATTCAACCAACATATCGTTGAATTTAACCCAATCGTGTATGACCCAGTTATCGCTGAAACGATTGAAGAATATAGTGAATTGTATGTTGACCCACAATACGCTGCTTACCTTGATATTAATCACCCAGAAAATATCGAAGAAACACTAAAAAATGCTGCTGGGGGCCGTGACATTCGTTTAATCGTTGTGACAGATGGCGAAGGAATTCTTGGTATTGGTGACTGGGGTGTCCAAGGTGTGGATATTTCTGTTGGTAAATTGATGATTTACACAGCTGCTGCAGGTATTGACCCTACTTCAGTTATGCCACTTGTTATCGATGCTGGTACAAACCGTAAAGAACTTTTGGAAAATCCAATGTATCTTGGCAACCGCCACGAACGTGTTACTGGTGATAAATACTATGAATTTATCGACAAATTCGTTCAAACTGCTGAAAATATGTTCCCTAAATTGTACCTTCACTGGGAAGATTTCGGTCGTTCAAATGCTGCCAACATTCTTAACAAATACAAAAAAGAAATTCCAACATTTAACGATGACATTCAAGGAACTGGTATTGTTGTTCTTGGTGGTATCTTTGGTGCCATGAATATCACAGGTGAAAAATTAACTGACCAAGTTTACCTTTGCTACGGTGGTGGTTCTGCTGGTGCTGGTATTGCTGACCGTGTTCATGCTGAAATGGTTTCAGAAGGGCTTTCATCAGAAGAAGCTTACAAACATTTCTTCATGATTGACAAACAAGGTCTCCTTTTCGACGATATGGAAGATTTGACACCTGCCCAAAAACCATTTGCTAAAAAACGTGAAGATTTTGCAAATTGCGGTGACATGACTAAACTTCTTGACGTTATCAAAGCTGTTAAACCAACAATCTTGGTCGGAACATCAACAGACGCTGGTGCTTTCACTAAAGAAGTCGTTGAAGCAATGTGCGAAAACACTGAACGTCCAGTTATCTTCCCAATTTCTAACCCAACTAAGAAATTAGAAGCAACAGCCAAACAAGTTATCGAATGGTCAGACGGTAAAGCCTTCGTTGCGACTGGTGTGCCTTCAGGTACAGTAAGCTACAAAGGCGTTGATTACCAAATCGGTCAAGCAAACAATGCCCTAATCTATCCAGGTCTTGGTCTTGGTATGTTGGCTTCTGAAGCATCGCTTCTTACAGATGAAATGATTGGTGCTGCAGCTCACTCACTCAGTGGTCTTGTAGATCCAGGTCAACCAGGAGCACCTGTTCTTCCTCCATTCCAATACGTTGCTGAAGTGTCAATCAAAGTTGCGGAAGCTGTTGCTAAAAAAGCTCAAGAACAAGGCTTAGCTCAAGCTGAAGAAAAAGACATGGCTAAAGCTGTTCGCGACCTTAAATGGTATCCAAAATATTAGTTTAGGAGGATAACCATTCGTATGAAAAAGTTATCTAATATCAAAATTGCGGGGCTTTCTCTTCCGCTTTATACGGCTCTAGTTATCATTTTAGCTGTTGTGATTGCAATGGGAAAACTACCGCTCAACATGGTTGGAGTTACTTTCATGTTGGTCGTTTTAGGACATCTTTTCTACTTCCTTGGTGAACGATTACCATTTTGGAATACTTACCTTGGTGGTGGGTCAGTCTTTACCTTGCTGTTAGCCGCAATCTTAGCTTCAACAGGATTGATTCCAAAATCAGTTGTCTCAGCCACTTCTAGTTTCATGAGTGATTGGGGCTTTCTAGATTTTTATATTGCAGCGCTTATTTGTGGCTCAATTCTAGGAATGAACCGCAAACTTTTGGTGAAAGCCTCTGCGAAATTCATTCCTGTCGCTCTTTTATCAATGGTTATCGGTTTCTTTTCCACTGGTGCTGTTGGGGCTTTGCTCGGTCAAGGCTTTGGACATTCTGTCATGTACATTTCATTTGCCCAAATGGCAGGAGGAATGGGTGCAGGAATCGTGCCATTATCCAAAATCTATGCGGCTGGATTGCACACAGATGCCTCATCAATCTTGTCACAATTAGCCCCAGCAACCACGCTAGGAAATATTTTTGCCATTATCGGTGCCATTGTGTTGGCGCGTGGATTTGCTAACACCAAATTCAATGGGAACGGTGTGCTCATCCCTGTTGACAAAGACGATTTGAAAAAATCTGAAGCTCCGCTTGACCCTACAAAAATCGGTGTCGGAATGATGCTTGCCTTTGCCCTTTTCCTTATCGGTGTTATCTTAAATGCCTTTATTCCAAAAGTGCACAGCTATGCCTTTATGATTATTATTGTCTTTGTTCTTAAAGCGCTTGATATTGTACCAAAACCATTAGAAGAAGCAGTAGTCATGTTTAATCGTGTGATTATGACTAACTTGACACACGCTGTTTTGGCAGGTATCGGGCTTTCAATGATTGATTTGAGTTCATTAGCGCAAGCCATGACATGGCAATTTGTCCTTATCAGTTTAACATCTGTTGTGTCAATGGGACTTGCTAGCTGGATTTTGGGACAAGTTCTCGGTATGTATCCAGTCGAAACAGCTATCGGTGCTGGGATGATTAACAATTCCATGGGAGGTACAGGAAATATCGCTGTGCTTTCTGCAGCGGACCGCATGGAAATGATTGCCTTTGCCCAAATGGCAAACCGCCTAGGCGGCGCAATTGTCCTCATCCTAGGAGGAATCCTTATTCAATTTTTACATTAATTCAATAACTTCTGGAAAAATTTTCATCCTTGTTCTTTGGCAAGATTGAATATTTTTTAGATGTTATAATAACCATGTAAGCTATCTGTAGTGAGTTGAAAAATGACTAGAACTTTCTAGTCATTTTTTTAAGCTCTAAATTTTGATCAACTTATTTTTAAATAATATTTGACACTGTAATTAAATTAAGTTATATCAAATATAAAATTAAGTATGCTTAATTTCGAATATAAATATTTTACGGAGAGTTCTATAATGAAAAAGATAACATCACTCATATGTTTATTACTAATAATATGTATTTTGGGAGCATGTGCTACTACAAAGACATCAGAAAAGAGTAAGTTAAATGTTGTTGTGACTAATTCTATATTAGCTGATATTACTCAAAACATTGGTAAGGATAAAATAAACCTACACAGTATTGTTCCTATCGGTCAGGATTCACATGAATATGAGCCACTTCCTGAAGATGTTAAAAAAACAACAAATTCAGATATTATTTTTTATAACGGTATCAATTTAGAGACTGGTGAAAATGCATGGTTCACCAAATTAGTTAAAAATGCTCATAAGGAGGCTAATAAAGACTATTTTGCGGTAAGCGATGGTATTGATGTCATATATCTTGAGGGAAAGAATGACTTAGGAAAAGAAGATCCACATGCATGGTTAAAATTAGAAAACGGTATCATTATAAATGCGAAGAAGCAAACGCTTAGAAAATTATTCACATATTTTGTGTATGTAAGGTGATGTGGGGGAACTTCCCTTAGAAGATAACTCTTGTGATATTGTTTTGAGTATGAATGGCTTTCATGCCTTTCCAGATAAAAACCAAGCTTTTCAAGAGATATGGCGCGTGGTGAAGCCTGGTGGTAAATTTATTGCTTGTTTCTATATCAAAGGGAAATCAAAAATTACAGATTGGCTAGTAAAAAATATTCTTTCCAAGGAAGGTTGGTTTACCCCACCATTTCAAACAGAAAAACAGCTAAAAGATTTGTTAGAAAATTTATATTCAAAAATAAATCTCCATACAGAAGGATCAATGGTTTATTTTGAATGTATCAATTAAGTGAGGATAACCAAGGAAAATTTCCTTGGTTGTTTTACGTTACAGATAGATAATTTTAGTAAAATAGAAATGAATAATATTTGGAAATTATTTCTAAGTAAAAAATAGGTATTATATTCTAAAAAGAGTGAGTCAAACACTGATGGTTGCTTTGCCGTTATCGTTGTTTGACTCAATTTTTTGTGTTGCAATAAAATGATGCAAAAAGTAGCTCTTTATAATAAATCTGTGTTAAGTTTTATATAGATAAAACATGTTTGTAATATTATTTAAATAAAAAAACATAAGTCATAATTATTGACAATTAATTTTAATTAGTTTAGAATAAATAAGTATTAATCTTAAAAATTGTAAATAAGTTATAAAGTTAGAAAAATATCTGATAAAAAGTAAAAAACTATTGACAGAGGAAAGGGGGCTTGCTACCATGAGCAGAGCAGAGCAGAGCAGAGCAGAGCAGAGCAGAGCAGAGCAGAGCAGAGCAGAGCAGAGCAGAGCAGAGTCTAAAAACGCTTTTTTTGGTGTACAGTTATTTATTTTAAAAGTCACTTTTTCGTGTATCTATATAATAGTTATACGAAAAAGTGACTTTTTGTGTCTCTTAAATAGCAATGATTTTATATAAAAAGGTAAAAAACTCTATGAATGAACGTACACTGAAACAATTAAAAAAGATAGAACTCTATGAGATTTTGTTGGCACAAAGTAAAGAAATTGACAGATTAAAACAAGAGTTAATAGAAACTCAACAAAAGTTAGAAAATAAGAAGATTATCATCCAAGAAGCAGGATCATTGGCAGATGCCGCTCTCAAATTAACTAAAATTTTTGAGGAGGCGCAGAAAGCTGCTGATATTTATCTTAAAAATATTACGGAGAATGATGATGAAGAAAAATAAATCCACTAAACCACATCCTCTCCCTGAGACGACTGTTATTGAACAAGTTTATAAATCAGCACAATACCGTAAAAACTTTTTGGAAATGTTTAGAAGCACTACTTTTATGTTAATTGTGGTTGCTGCCTTTGCTGTACTGGTTGCAATACTATTTTTACCAATTTTACGTATTTACGGCAAGTCTATGAAGGGAACCTTGAATAGCGGAGATATAGTTGTCTCTGTCAAGAGTAGTAATTTTGAGACTGGTGATGTTGTTGCCTTTTATTATAATAATAATATTTTGGTGAAGCGCGTAATTGCAGAGTCTGGTGATTGGGTTGATATGGATGAAAAAGGAAATGTTTATGTTAATGGAAAAAAACTGAATGAGCCCTACTTGAGTAAGAAAGCCTATGGTAAAACCAATATTACCTTTCCTTATCAAGTACCAGAAGATCGTATTTTTGTTATGGGGGATAACCGTGAAGTGTCGATTGATTCACGAAATACTTCTATCGGAGCGGTTTCAGATGAGCAAATTGTTGGACGTTTAGTTTTTAAAGTTTGGCCTCTTTCAGAAATGGAAATCATTGAATAGTGGCTTTATTAGTTAATATGAGAAAGGAGGATGAGAATTTATGAAGAAATTTTTTAGGAGAGAATATTTAGCTCAGTTCAAGGCTAAGTATAAGAAAGTAATTGGTGCTATTGCTGTAATTGTCGTCTTTGTGACGACCTATGCTTTGATATTGCCAGCATTGACTTTAGATAGTAATGCTGCCAATCAAACGCCTGGTATTAATACGGAACAGTCTGGCAGTGTAGATGACAATACAACAAGCACTTCCTTGAGCACAGAAAATTCAGACTCGCAGGCTGTTTCTGAAACGAATGTGTCTAGCCAAGATGAACAGCTAGTTACTACAGATACGACTTTGATTGCAGATGATAAAAATTATCAAGTAACAGCTGATATAACAGCTGAGGCTAAATTACCAGAAAGTGTGGCACTTGAAGTTAACCAAGTTAAGCCAGAGGATGATACTTACCAGAGTAAACTACAAAAAATACAAGACACTTTGCCTTTAAATACGGTGGCAAATATTAGGCTTTATGATATTGCTTTCATGCAAGGTGATGCTGAAGTGGAACCGTCTGCTTCTGTGAAGGTGACCATTACTCAAAAGGATAATTTTGAGGCTAATAAAGATAATCTAAAAGTTGTTCATATCAAAACGGATGGTTCAACAGAAGTATTGGATGCTGAAGTGGCAGGTGATGGTAATCAGGTAACAACAGTTACATTTAATAGTGATAGTTTTTCTGATTTTGCTTTAGTTGATACTAGTACATCTGATGATTCAATATTAAATAGTTCATCAACAGGAAGGGATGTTGACGCTTCCGTGGAGAGCACAACAGAAACAGAGACGACGTCACAGAGTTACACCGTGACCTTCTACAATGACGATAGCGAAATCACTTCAACGCAAATTGAGGCTGGGACAGCATTAACAATTCTGCCAGAAACTCCTTTCAAATCAGGGTATCGTTTTGATCATTGGGAAAATGCAGAGACGCATGAAACTGTCACAGCAGATACGATTGTGACGAGTGATTTGACGGTTAAGGCAGTTTTTACGGAGATTTCAATTTATACGGTTACCGTAAATTACTATTATCACAATAATAGTGCCAATCAGGACGTCACCTTTGATAAGGAAATCTTCCAATTGGAAGAACGGGATACTCCCTATCAAATTACTCCACCTACCTCAACTGAAGTTAAAAGAGAAGAAGATAGTACTTTAACTGCTGATGCAATTTATTACCCACAAGAAGCAGTTATTGAACTCAAGTCAGGTGATTTGGCAATTAAGGATGAGTTAGATGGAAATATTGATGATAAGGTGACCATCAATTTACAGTACGTGCCTTATACCGCCGAGTATACAGTACATTATATGTTGAAAAATTTAACAGGTGATGACTATACTGAGATTCAGAGTGTTACCAATCACGGTGTTCTAGGTTCTACAGTAAGCCCTCAAGTCTTGTCTTATGATTATGCTATTTTTGAAAAAACAGAAGCGACAAAATTGACACAATCACAGGGACAAGATCTCTATGTTTATTACACACGCAACAGCTACACGCTTTCCTATAATACCAACGGTGGCTCTTATATCCCTTATCAGACAGGTCTATACGAAAGTAAAGTTAGTCTGACCGATAATGTGCCGACAAAAACGGGCTACACCTTTGTTGGTTGGCATGAAAAGGAAGATTTATCAGACACTGCTAAAACCAGTGGAACGATTACGCTGGATAGTGATAAGACACTCTATGCAGAATGGAAAGCTAATACTGTTAATTACACCATAAACTACTATAAAGAAGTTTATAATAATGCTACGGGAACAACGAGTTATGTTTATGATAGTGCTGTATCAGCTAGTGGAAAGGTTGGTGCTACCGTTCAAGCTGATGAAGCTCCTGCCTTGACAACAGTTCCAACAGGATACGAACGTGAAAGCGCCTATGGTATGAATGCTAACTCTAATGTTACGATTGCAGCTGACGGTACATCGGTGCTGAAAGTGTATTATAGTTTGATAAGATATACCTTTGTATTTAATTTGAATGGTACACTTTTTAATGTCAATAGTTATCCAGTTGGCTCAACTTCTGGAAGTATGACTGTCAATGGAACGTTATATACAAGTAGTCAATATAGAATTTCAAATGTTGTTTTAGGTCAGGATATTTCATCACAATGGCCCACATCTGTCAATAGTGTAACCAGCAGGAGAAAAACATATCAATTTAAAGGTTGGTATAATTCCTCTGATAGAATATTTTATGTTACCAAACGCTATGAAGTAACAAAAGATATGATTGAAAAAGGAATGAACACTAACAATGAAAAAACTTTCGTCGCTTATTGGCAACGTGGGTTGAGTTTGTACTATGTGAATTATTATTTACAAGATGCTGATAATACTAGTGTTTATACTAATTCTTCGTACAGTCAGTCATTATATCGATCTAATGATAGTTTAAGCGGTAAGGACATTGACGGTTTTACATTGAGAACGACAACACCAGCGGGTTATTATAGTTCTGGTTATCGGAATGATAATGGCGATAACACAAATAATTACTACTACCGTTTCTATTATGATAGAAATACTTACAGTATTGATTATTACTATAATGGTAGTAATATAAATACCATTTCTAGCATTCCATTTGAGCAAAATATTAACTCTTCAACCTATAACTATACGCCTGAACGTCCGTCAGGTATTGATGCTGATTACACTTGGGGAGGTTGGTATACGGATGCTGGTTTGACGGTGCCTTATACCTTTGATACTATGCCTTCCCATAACCTAGTCCTTTATGCCAAGTGGGTTGCGCCAACTTTTAATGTGACTTTTAATTTGAATGGTGGCGATGGAGTAGCGCCTACGACACAAGAGGTTGAAAAATACAAAACAGCAACTTCGGTAGCAGATCCAAGTCGTCAATATTATAATTTTGATGGCTGGTACACAGCAAAAGAAGGTGGTGAACGCTACGATTGGTCACAGCCAGTAACCTCAGATACCACACTTTACGCTCATTGGTCCTTGAAACCATTGACCTACACAGTGCGTTATCTTGACGCGGACAATAATAACAATCAACTAGCAGCGGATAAAACAGTTACCAGTTCTGCACTAAATTACCAACAAGTGATTAGTGAGAGTGCTTTAGCTATTACGGGTTACCGCCCAGATGCTAATAGCAAGAGCGTTGTGCTTGATTATGATGCCGACCACAATATCATCACTTTCTACTACACCAAGAAGTCTGCTCAAGTGTCTTATCGTGTCGACTATGTTTTGAAGGACAATCCGACAGTGAAAGTCGCTGAGAGCAAGTCGGTGACAGTGGACGGTAGCACGATTTCAATTAAAGAAAGTGCGGTCACAGTTGATAAAGATTATCTGGCTAAGCAACTCGACACGACGCCTGAACAACTGGATGATTACTATGCTCTGACAGATGTTGAAAGCCTAACCTTGACCTCAAGTTCAGATAACAACGTTATCACTTTCTACTACGTACCTTACGACACGGCTCATATCACGGTTAATTATCTAGATATGGATGGCAATCCGATTGTGGGGCAAGAACCTTTGAACACGACACGCAAGAAACCAAGTCAATATACTGTCACTCACAAGACTATTAGTGGCTACACTTATGCTCAGTCTAAAGATAGCAATGGTGATAAGAACAAAGTTAATTACAAGATTGACAAGGGCGATAACATCACCATTAATCTCTATTATCAAAAAGATCTTTACATCGAAGCTGTCAGCAAGGAAAAAAATTATGACGACATCGCTTTGGAAAATAGTGGCTTGACTGACCTCAAAGATAGCTACAAAGACTTACTGGAAACAGGTGATAGTTTGACAGGGATTTCCTTCACAGGTAGTCAGATAGACGCGGGATCTAGTGCGGTGACACCAAGCATTGCCTTGGTTAGCAGTTCAACTGGCAAGGCGCGGAATTATTACTATAATATCATCTATGTCGCGGGTACTTTAACGGTTAATAAACAACCTGTCACCGTTATCGTCAATGGTCAAGATAAGGAAAAGACCTACGACGGTGTAGCAGAAAGTATCAGTTATGACGACTTGGTCATTAACGATAGTAGTGGTCTTTACAAAGAAAGCGACATCAGATTTACAGGTGACAAGACCTTGTCGGCAACGGATGCTGGCACCTATAATCTGACTCTACAAGGTAAATTTACCAATAGCAATGCTAACTTTGAGGTAACTTTCCAAGTAAGTGACGGTCGCCTGCTGATTAAGCCACGTCCTGTTATCTTGACCTCGGCGACTGCTGAAAAAGGTTATGACGGCATGGCTTTAACAGCCCGAACAGTAACTGCTAGTGAGCCAACAGCTGACAAAGGTTTTGTGACGGGTGAGGGTCTGCTCTATGATGTAACAGGTAGTCAAACAGCTACTGGCTCGTCTGACAATACTTTCACTTATACAGCTATGAATACTGCTACCAAACTGTCTAACTATGACATTGCCACAGTCTATGGTCGCTTGACTGTGACACCAACGGTCAATATTCAAAAGACCAAGACGGATTGGACAGCCTTGACAGGTGGTAAGTTTGAGATTAGCAAGTGGAACGGTAATACTTGGACATCTATTGATGGCGTATCGGATTTGACTATCACTTCAACTGATGGTGTGACTATTCCCGTTGGTCTAAATACTGGTCGTTACCGTATCACAGAGACAGCGGCGCCCGATGGCTATGTTATCCTTGATAACTCAGTTTATTTTGCTGTAACAGAAAGCCAAGCAGAGAATGGTCAGTCTAGCTTTGCCATTTCCCTAACAGATGAAAATGGGAATACTATTTCTAGCTTAGAGAATGTGAAAGTCTTGGAGGGAAATAGTAGTTATAGTACACGTATTCAAATTGCTAATGAGACTGGAAAGGCACTACCTCATACTGGTGGTAGTGGTCGTATGTTTTACGTGTTAGTCGGACTAGCTCTGATGTTGGTTACTCTGGCTTATCGTCAATATCAGAAACATCGTGAAAGGAGTGATTTGCCTTAAAAACTCCTAAAATACATTAAGGGCTTGATTCTAGCCTAACTTTTACAGTTTTTTTCTAAAATTATCATTATGAAAAGAAAGAGGATTCTCATGAATAACCTTAAAAAGATTTTAACTCCCCTTTTGACCGTCCTCGCGTTGGTCTTTGTGTGTGGTGCAGTAAGTGCACAAACAGTTGACTCAGGTGCTGGTGGATCAGCAACAATCACTATCAATAATGCTTCTCAAGGGCAAACCTACACGGTTTATAAACTCTTTGATGCAACTGTTGATGGCAATGGTGCCATCTCTTACAAATTACCAAGTGGTAAAACTTCCCTTGGAGACGGTTCAACTTGGTTTGAAGTAGATGCCAAGGGCAATGTCACTGCTAAGAAAAATGCAGATGTGTCATCTGATGCTTTCAAAACATGGGCAGCTAGCTTTGGTACCCAAGCAGCTACAGCAACAGCTGAAGACAACACTGTCACATTTACCAACCTTGCCTATGGTTACTACTATGTGCAATCATCACTCGGTGCGACGATCACAGTTGATAGCACAAATCCAGATGCGACAATCAAAGATAAAAATACCACTGCACCAAATATCCCAGATGACAATAATGGCGGTGGTAAACACATCCTTGTGAATGGTGAAACTGTTGATAGTACAACTGCCAAAGTTGGTGACACAGTAAATTATCAAATCAAATTTGAAGCAACTAACTATGTTACAACTGAAACAGATTCAAAACAAATTGTATCATACACGATTACCGATACATCAACAAATTTAAGCATTGATAAATCCAGTGTGAAAGTCCTTGTTAAAGGAACAGAAGCTAAAGCTGCTAATGTTTCAACAACTTTTGATGATGCTGGTAAAATGACTATCGTCTTAACATGGGCAGATGAAAGTGGTAAAACCATTTATGACTCACCAGCTGATGTTGTCATTACTTATGACGCTACTGTTACAAAAGGTGCTGCTGACGCTGCTGCAACCAACTCAGCAACTATTGGCTATAATACAGCTGATAACCCTAATGAAAATCCTACACCAGTCGATCCTGACAAACCAACCGATACGACTGAGGTTAAAACTTACCAGTTTACTTTAAACAAAGTTGATACGTCAAGTAATCAATTGACTGGTGCAACATTCAAACTTTATGACGCTGCAACAGATGGTAACGAAATTAAAGTTGTGAAAGTATCTGATGGAGTTTATCGTGTTGCAGAAGCAAGTGAAGAAGGTACTGAAATTGAAGCTGGTTCAGCTATTATCAAAGGTCTTAAAGGGGATGATACGAAATATTATCTTGAAGAAACTAAAGCGCCTAACGGTTACAACATTCTGACAGAACGTAAAGAAGTAACAATCTCATCAACAGAAACAAATACTTCAAATGTTGTCAATAAAGCTGGTGCAGCATTGCCTTCAACAGGGTCATTTGGTACTAAGGTATTCTATCTTGTTGGTTCAATATTACTCATTGGTGCCTTAATTTTCATGATTTCAAAACGTCGCATGAATAATATGTAATTTTATCAAATAGAGTTATCTTCGGAAGGTTTGGCTTAATCGCTTTTTCCGAAGATTTTCTCTTTAAATCTAGTTCTCATACTTATTGGGACTAAGTTTAAAGAGAGGAACATACAGAGCACAGAGAAGGGAGGTGGTCAGCTGATGATCTGGCTAAAGCAAAAACTTTCTAAATTCGCTTTGCCATTCATTTTTATCATGGGCTTAGGGTTACTGACCTATCCGACTATCAGTGACTACTGGAATTCTTTTCATCAGTCTGAAGCTATTATGTCATACACTAAAAGTGTGTCCAAGATGTCAACAGAAGACTATAAACGCATTTTGGCAAGTGCCAAGCAGTATAATGCAACGCATGGTATGGATTGGAATTTTTCAGATGAGGATAAGGCAGCCTATGAAAAAGAACTTAATTTTAATAATGATGGTTCTATGGGCTACATTGATATTCCCAAAATTAACGTTAAGCTGACCATTTTCCACGGCACAGATGAATCTGTTTTGCAAACGTCTATTGGGCATTTGGAGGGAACTTCCTTGCCTGTCGGTGGAAAAGGAACACATAGCGTTCTATCAGGGCATCGTGGTTTGCCATCGGCTAAGTTGTTCTCAGATTTGGATCAGTTACGTGAAGGGGATACCTTTACTATTCATGTTCTCAACGAAACTTTAACGTATGAAGTGGATCAGATTCGTGTGGTAGAACCAACAGATTTATCTAATTTAAGCATTGATCCTGACCAAGATTACGTGACTTTAGTTACCTGTACCCCATACGGAATCAATACTCACCGCCTCTTGGTTCGTGGGCATCGTATTGCCAATTCTGATGGTGATGCAAATGTCATATCAGATGCTGTGCAGATTAAGCCGATTTATATTGCACCATTTCTTGCGACTCCTGTTTGTGTCATTTTACTAATGTATATCTTTATCATAACAAGTAAGCACTACCGTAAAAAACACGCCAACTGCGTTGCGAATTACTTAGCTCAAAAAGAAATTAATTATCGTCCACAAGTTGAAAGAAATGTTTATAAAGGTATTATTGAGCAACTAAAAAAATTGTTTGAAGATAGTTAAATGAATTAGGAAAGCTATATAACCGCTCTTTGTCAACTGTAATAGGTGTCAAAGTTAAACTCTAGCGAGAACAAATGATGTTCTCGTTTTTTTGCTGTTTAAAGCGAGGTAAATGCGTTTTTTAAAGTTGTCAAAGTTCCTGTAACCAAAAGCGTTTCGTTTAATATCTTTGATGAGTTTGTTAGTAGCTTCAGGTTTGACGTTAGAATAAGGGAGTTCAATAGCATTAGTGATGTATTTCTGATAACGGATAAAGGTTGTAGTAATTTTTAAGTTGTGGTACGTGTTTGAAAAATCTTTTTAAATACTCTTTAGATATTAAAGTTTCTCTGAAAGTCCTTGAATAAAAAGCATTGGGCGATAATTTTCGACTATCCTTTTGAATGAGTTTCCAGTAATATTTTAGAACACGGTATTCAAGAGATTTTTTCATGCCCATAAATAGTCACTTACTGCATTCTATGAAGTTAGATAAAAGTCACACTATGATAATAAGATATATTGGCTTAGCTCAGTAAAATATTTGTTGCACTTAATAATTTGATTTTTATTTAGAATCATTATAAATAGTCGTTTTTTTGGAACTATTATAATATAATAAAAGTAAGAAAGAGGTAAATAGAATGTCAAACTTCAAAAAATTACTTACAACTCTAACTATTGCACTATGTGCATTGGTTATTAATTTTATTCTTCATAAACCAGATTTGGCCTACATTCTAGTGGCTATTGCCGGCGGTATTATGTCTTTATCAATGCTTATTGATATGATTAAGACTTTAAAATCTGGTCAGTACGGTGTTGATATTCTAGCTATTTCAGCTATTATTGCTACCTTACTTGTTGGTGATTATTGGGCTAGTCTTATGATTCTCATCATGCTTACAGGTGGGGAAAGTCTTGAAGATTATGCCAGTAAACAGGCCAGTCGTGAATTACGAAGTCTTCTTGATAATAGTCCCAAAATTGCACATCGCTTGATTGGACACGAGTTGGAAGATGTTCCTGTTGAAGCTTTAAAAATTGGTGATGTAGTCGTCGTTAGACCTGATGAGATGGTGCCAGTAGATGGACGTATTTTACGTGGAGAATCTGATTTTAATGAAGCCTCACTGACTGGTGAATCTAAACCAATTGAAAAGAAGGTTGGAGATAATATTTTATCTGGTTCTATGAATGGTTCAAATTCTATCCAATTTGAAGTTACTTCACTGGCTGAAGATAGTCAATACCAACAATTGGTGAGATTGGTAAAAGAGTCAACTTCAAATCCTGCACCATTTGTTAGACTTGCTGATCGCTATTCAATTCCTTTTACAGTCATTGCTTATGTAATCGGTGGATTTGCTTGGTTTGTCTCAAAAGATCCAGTGCGTTTTGCTCAAGTCCTTGTTGTAGCTTCGCCATGTCCCCTAATATTAGCAGCCCCTGTAGCACTGGTTGCTGGCATGAGTCAAGCATCAAAGAACGGGATTATTATTAGAACAGGGACAACCCTAGAAAAGTTGTCTGGTGCAAAATCTGTAGCTTTTGATAAGACGGGTACTATTACACAAGGAAACCTAGCTGTCAATCAAATCATCGCAGTTGAAGGGACCACGGAAGAAGAACTCATTCAGCTTGCAGCAAGTCTTGAACAAAATTCATCACATATCTTAGCACGTTCACTAGTACAATACGCTAAAAGTAAAGGTATTACATTTTTACCTGTCACATCAGCAACTGAAGTAACGGCTCAAGGTATCATAGGAAAGATTTCAGGTAATGAAGTTTCAGCAGGCAAACCGAGCCTTATCAAAAATTTTAGTTCTGAAAATCTATCAAAAGAAACTAGCATTTATGTTGGTAAAAACGATCATCTACTCGGATATATTACTTTTAAGGACTCCGTTCGACCTGAAGCCAAGGAAACAATGCAAAAACTCCAACAAATGGATGTTAAAAACCTAGTTATGCTCACTGGAGATAAATATTCAGTCGCTAAGGAAATAGCAGAGCAGGTTGGTATTAATAAAGTCTTCGCAGATTGCTTACCGCAGGATAAAATTAAGCACTTAAAAGATATTGGAGTCCAAAATGGACCAGTTTTAATGGTGGGAGATGGTGTAAATGATGCCCCAGCCCTTGTAACCGCAGATGTCGGAATTGCTATGGGTGCTCATGGATCAACAGCAGCAAGTGAGAACGCAGATGTTGTCATCATGAAAGATGATTTGAGTAAGGTTGTACAAGTTATTGCTATTGCAAAACACACCATGAAAATCGCTAAACAATCTGTTTTAATTGGCTTATTTGTTTGTTTAGTGCTAATGGTCATTGCAGCAACAGGTGTCATCCCGACTTTATTAGGAGCTATACTCCAAGAAGTTGTTGATACTGTTTCAATTCTCTCAGCATTACGAGCACGTAAAAATGTGTGATATAATTGCTTGAGATTCAATCTGTCAATTAAATTAGACATAAAAATCTATGTTAGATTAGATGATACACTACCGATAATAATTATGAAGAAGTTATTTTCTATATTAGTTGTTTTATTATCAGTGCTATGTTTTTTAGGTGGGGAAAAGGTAGTATTAGCTGAATCTAATAGTTTAGAGACTTTTCGAGGTTATGTAAATAATGGTGGTAAGAGTAGCGAAAGCCGATTAGGTATTAATAATATTTATATAGATGACAATAGTCAGACTATTGTAGGGTACTGTTTTAATATCAAAAAGCAGTATTCTAGTATGTATGGAGATCGGTATACTAAATGTACTAATGTAAATGCGAAGCGAATGAAAGAGAACAGTAGCAGTACATTGGAAGATGCGGTGTTATACGATTCGGTTATGAAAGTTTTATATAACGGTTATCCAAATAATGGGAGTAGCATTCAACAAAAGTATCAGTTAACTGATGATCAGTTTAGAGGAATTACTCAGCTAGTTATTTGGAAATTCACAGATAGCTATACAGGGTATTCGTTTAGCTCTGACAATTTAGAAAATGTTTATAATGAATTAAGGAATGTTTCACAGTTAATTTATCCTTATGTACAAAATTTTCTGGCAGCAGAAATGTTGCCAGAAAATCAAACTGAATACACAAGTGTATCTATCAATAAAGTTTGGGATGATGCAAACAATCAAGGTGGACAACGTTCAAGTGAAGTTACTGTTCAATTGTTAGCAAATGGTAGTGCTATTACTTACACAGTAACTGAAGATAGTGTTGACAATTACACGACAACAATTAATGGATATGACATTACAAATAGCTACACTCTAGGTAAAACAAGTTTGACAGTCACAAAATTTTGGGATGATAGTGATGACCAAGATGGGCTTCGTCCTAATTCTATTGATGTCCAATTATATGCTAATGGCAAAAAATCTGGTGACGTTGTGACCTTAACAGCAGCGGATAACTGGACATATACATGGACAAATCTTGCTGAAAAAGCAAATAAAAAAAGATATTGTTTACTCTGTCAAAGAAGTGACTGAAGTTGATGGCTATACAACTATTGAAGGAAAAGTAGAGAACGGAAATGTAACCATTACGAATACGCATGTGCCAGTAATTCCAGAAGAACCTAAAACAACAGATGTGACCTTCAGGTGATACAGCCAAAGTGTTCAGCTTGTCAGAAGATACCTACACTATGGTGGAAAGTCAAGCCCCAGCAGGTTATGAATTAGCAGAGTCAATCACTTTCCGTGTCACAGCAGACGGTCAAGTTGAGGTAAAAGGAACAGATGGTTCCTGGACAAACCAAGCCGATGCCACAATAAAAATGGAAGATGCTAAAACACCAGTAGTTCCAGAAGAACCACAGTCAAATACCCCAACAGTTGATGATCCAACAACTCCGTCAAGTAATTCTGATAAACAATCAGAGAAGAAACAAGAAAAGAAATCACTCCTTCCGTCAACAGGAGATAGCAGCGGTCTAGGATTGATGATATTTGGTCTAGCACTTGTATTATCAGTTATCTTTGGTTTTGTTTATAAAGCAAAAAGAGCTAAAGCATAAAATTAGTTAATAATTGAAACCAACCTTTTAGAAAAGAGAGCCAATTTGGTTCTCTTTTTGTGTTTATCTTTGATATTTTACCGTTTTACTTGTACTTGACTTTGGTCTCTCTTGTGGTCTGTGTTATAATAAAATCATGGAAATATTTGACACACATACGCATTTAAACGCCGATGATTTTGCCGGGCGTGAAGCAGAAGAATTGGCACTTGCTAAAGAAATGGGGGTCACTCGACACAATGTTGTTGGATTTGACGCACCAACTATTAAACGTGCTATTGAGTTAGCTGAAAAATACCCTGAAATCTACGCCACGATTGGGTGGCACCCAACGGAAGCAGGTTCATATAATCAAGAAATTGAGGATATGATTGTTGCCAATCTATCACACCCCAAAGTGGTTGGTCTTGGTGAGATTGGGCTAGATTATTATTGGATGGAAGACCCAAAAGACGTTCAAATTGAGGTTTTTAAACGTCAGATTCAGCTTTCAAAAGACCATAACCTTCCTTTCATCGTCCACACTCGTGATGCGCTTGAAGATACTTACGCTGTCATCAAAGAAGCAGGCGTTGGACCTCGCGGCGGGATTATTCATTCATTTTCAGGCTCTTTGGAAATGGCAGAGCGTTTTATCGAGCTTGGCATGATGATTTCATTTTCAGGGGTTGTTACATTTAAAAAAGCACTTGACATTCAAGAAGCTGCGCAGAAATTGCCGCTTGATAAGATTTTGGTTGAAACGGATGCGCCTTACCTTGCACCTGTTCCAAAACGTGGTCGTGAAAACCGCACCGCTTATACTCGCTATGTTGTAGATAAAATTGCAGAGCTTCGCGGTTTGACCAGTGAAGAAGTGGCAAAAGCGACATCAGATAATGCAAAGAGGTTGTTTAACTGTGACTGAAAAAATCAAAATTCAAGAAGTGCTTGTTGTTGAGGGGAAAGACGATACCGCAAATTTGCGTCGTTTTTATGATGTAGATACCTATGAAACTCGCGGGTCAGCTATCAATGATGACGACCTTGAACGTATCGAAAAATTAAATGACCTTCGTGGGGTTATTGTCTTTACGGACCCAGATTATAACGGAGAACGCATTCGCAAAATCATCATGAATGCTATCCCAAATGTTAAACACGCTTTTTTAAATCGTGATGAAGCTGCACCAAAATCAAAAAGTAAAGGTCGTTCACTCGGCGTTGAGCACGCAAGTTTCGAAGATTTGCAAAAAGCTCTTTCTGGCGTATTAGGAAATTTTGATGATGATAATCAATTCAACATCACAGGAGCTGACCTGATGCGTATGGGGCTTTTAATGGGAAATGATAGCCGCAGGCGCCGTGAATATTTGGGCGAAAAGCTCCGTATTGGTTACAGCAACGGCAAACAACTTCTCAAACGCCTAGAGCTCTTTGGCATCACTTTAGCCGAAGTAGAAGAAGCTATGGAGAGATATGAGGGATAAAAAAAGTTGCGCTTTTACGGGGAGTTACACCAGTTGGGCAGAATCGTATTCCTAAAATGGCTTATCTGGCAGAGATTTTAACAGAAGCAGGTCTTGAAAATGTTAAGACATATATTCAAAGTGGCAATATCGTTTTTGAGACAACCTTATCTGACGATGACGTTTGTACATTGATTCATGACACGATTCAGGCAAAAATCGGTGCTGATTTATCGGTTATCCTCAAAACGCAAGCCCAGTTTACAACGGCTCTTGCTGAAAGTCTTTTTGATGAAAGCTACGATGCCTCACGTGTTCACTTGGTATTCACCAATGACCAGCTTGACCAAGAGATATTAAATAAACTACTAGAGATGGATTTTGGTGCTGAAATTTTGAAAGCTGGTAGTGAGTGCCTGTACATCTATTTACCAAGAGAAGCAAAGAAAAAGCGACTGAATACCAATTACCTTGAAAAACAGTTACATATCACAGCAACCATGCGAAAACGTCGCAGTATTTTGCGATTGAGCCAGATGTGATACAATAGTAACTTGCATTGATAGAAATGAAAGGAAAGACATTTCCTAACTAATGAGGGATTATTAATTATGAGAATTGCAGATTACAGCGTGACGCGTGCCGTCCTTGAGCGTCATGGATTTACGTTTAAAAAATCATTTGGACAGAACTTTTTGACAGATACAAACATTCTTCAAAAGATTGTGGATACTGCTGAAATTGACAAGAACGTCAATGTTATTGAAATTGGTCCTGGTATCGGTGCTTTGACTGAATTTTTGGCTGAAAATGCTGCCGAAGTCATGGCATTTGAAATTGACGACCGTTTAATTCCGATTTTAGATGATACGCTCCGTGATTTTGATAATGTAAAAGTTATCAACGAGGATATTTTGAAATCAGACCTACAAAGTCGTATCAAAGAATTTGCTAACCCAGACCTTCCAATTAAAGTCGTGGCAAATCTTCCTTACTACATCACAACACCAATCTTGATGCACTTGATTGAATCAAAAATCCCATTTGCGGAATTTGTCGTGATGATGCAAAAAGAAGTGGCAGATCGTATTTCGGCAGAGCCAAACACCAAAGCTTACGGCTCGTTATCAATTGCGGTGCAATATTACATGACTGCTAAAGTTGCTTTTGTTGTACCACGTACAGTCTTTGTACCAGCACCAAATGTGGATTCAGCGATTTTAACAATGACTCGCCGTGAACAACCACTCGTTCAAGTCAAAGACGAAGATTTCTTCTTCCGTGTTTCAAAAATTAGCTTTGTTCACCGCCGCAAAACCCTTTGGAACAACCTAACAAGCCATTTTGGAAAATCAGACGAAACCAAAGCCAAACTTGAACAAGCGCTTGAAATCGCAGAAATCAAACCATCCATTCGTGGAGAAGCCCTATCAATTGCCGAATTTGCCAAACTAGCAGACGCCCTAAAAGAAGTCGAATTATAAAAATGAACCCCAGTCATTATTATGGCTGGGGTTAAATAATCTACTATTTATTTGAAATAAAAATCCATTTTTTATTACTATGAATTTTAAGAGAATTTATTTATAGTAATTATGAGCTATTCTTATCAAAATATCAAAAATCTTTTAATAGCTTGTCTTTGTAATAATTAAAGAAAGTTTTTTTGCCGATAGTGCTGATTGTTTTGCCTTGTAAACCATATTTTAATTTGGAGCTATCTTGTTTATCAACGGTGGCTAGTGCTGTCACCTCAAAGACATTTCCTTCTTTGGTTTGTGTGGCAGAACTTGCAATTTTACTGATTTTGCCAGTGATAACAATGGCGTGATTGCTAATTTTTTCAAGGGTTAGGCGAACAGTCTGTCCTTTTTTCAATTGACTAACATGAGTGGAGTCAACGTAATAGCGGATAGCGACTTGCTGTGTTTTGGCAATATCCGGGTAAATCTCTGCAATCTGACTGCCTTGCGGCAAGAGCGTTTGCCCTTCAAATTCATCAGAAACATGTAAAATGCCACTTTGACTAGCTTTTAAAACAGTGTCAGCTTTGGAGAGATTTGTCTGGTCAAGCTGCGCTTGCAAATTTTCTTTTTCTTGAGTAATTTGCGTAAGTTGTGTTTCAGCTTGTGTCAATTCCTGCTGACGCAAGCTTTCAATTTGATTAGTGGCACTAATGTCATAACTTCCCGTTGAATAATTGGAAGCAGCTTGTGTTTGCAAACTAGAGATAGAGGCATTAATGCTATCAATCTGCCCTTGTAGGTCTGTTAAAAAGTGATTTTTAATGCTTTCTTTGCTAGCAGAATTGTTGTCAGTTGAACTGTTTTGTGTATCAATTGTTTGAATTTGGCTAAGATAGCTATTAAGAGTAGTTGCATATGGATTATTGCCAGATACGTTTGTTTTATCAGTTTGAATAGCATCTTTAACCTCTTGATATTGACTAGCTTGGGTTTGTAGGTTGGCAATCTGATTGGCGATAGCTGCATTTGCTTGGTTGACACCGGCTTTTTGTTTAGCAACTGATTGGTTTGATTGAGAAACTTGAGCAGTAATTGTTTGAGATTGATTTAAAAAAAAATCAACGGTTGCTGAATAACCAAATTCATCATCACCTGTAAAAAGATTTTGTCCTTGCTTTAGACTTTCTTTCAATTGATTGAGTGCTTCTTGTTGACGTTCATATCTTTCGATTTGTGTTTGAATGGCATTAAGTTGACTATCTTCCAATTTGTCGGAGTATTGGATGAGTAGATCCCCCTTTTTGACTGCCTTATTTTCACCAAGATTATTGGTTAAAACGGTGTTATTGCTACTTGATTGAACAACAGCGATGACTTTTGTTGGTCTAATACTACCAAGTGCCGTAACGGTAATTTCTTTTTTACCAATGAGAGAAAAGGCAAGGAGAAAAAAGGCCAAGAGTGTCATTGGAATCACTAAGACAGTCGCAAAATTATGATAACGCCTATGATAAAATTCAGCAGATTGAAATAATTTAGGATTCATATGGTCTCCTTTTATTCATGAAATAACTGTGCATAGAAACCTTGATTTTGGATGAGTTGTTTATGATGCCCTTCTTCGATGACTTGTCCTTTATCTAGAACAATGACACGGTCAGATTGTTCAGCAATGCTCAAACGGTGGGCAACAAAAATAATAGTCTTGTCTGTGAGAGATAGTAAATTTTTAATCACACGTTTTTCCGTTAGAACATCAAGACCACTTGTGGCTTCATCTAAAATCAAGACGGGAGCTTGTGTCAGTAAAGCGCGTGCTAAAGCTAAACGTTGCTTTTGCCCACCAGATAACCCAGCACCATCTGAAAGTTCGGTATGGTATGCTAGTGGCATCGATTCAATATCAGCACGGATTTCAGCGATTTCACAAGCATTCAGAATTTCTTCTTGCGTAATATTGTCAGGTGCTCCCAAGGTTAAATTTTCTAAAATCGTCCCTGAAAAGACGTAAGACTGTTGTGGTAGGTAATTAATGTATTGGCGAATGGCTTTTTTATCAATGGTTTTTAAATCGTAGCCACCAAGGGTAATCTGTCCATGGTTAGGTGTGTAAAAATTGACAATCATTTTAGCTAAGGTTGTCTTACCAGAACCGCTGATACCAACTAGGCTAATTTTTTCACCTTTCTTAATGCGTAAATTCACATGACTCAGCGTGTCACGACCAAAACCATATTTATAAGAAACATCATCAAAAACAATATCTCCTTGTAGAAAATGGCTGTCATTTAAGAGTTGTTTGCCATCAAATTCAGACGACACTAAGTAAACTTCGTTGAGACGATTGTTAGCTACTTTGGCAGATTGTAGTTTGGTTTGCAGATTAATAATATTTTCCATTGGCGTTGTAAAGTACGACAGAAGCGTACTGTAAGTAATCAATTGTCCTACTGAAATGTTCCCAGTCATGACTAAATGTGAACCATACCAGAGAATGACAACGTTTAAAATCAGCTGTGCTCCCTGTTTTAACGACGTTTGCACAGCTTCATACTTACTAAGCGTAAAACTTTTATCCAAATAATCCACAAATTCACGGTCAATATTTTGATAACGGACTTCCTCACTAGTCAAAGATTTAATCGTTTCAATACCATTGATATCTTCGATAATCGCAGAGCTAACCATAGAATTGGCTTGCATGACATCGTGATTCATTCGCTCAAAAGGTTTCATAAAAGCCAAAATAATACATAGATAGGAAATGCTATTAAGGTGATGAAAAAAAGATTGGCATTTTGCAGAATTAAGACACTTCCGACAATAAACAAAATACTCACATCTAAAAATAAAGAGAGAATCGTTGATGCCAGTACATCAATAATCGAGTTAGCATCGGTGAAACGTGAAATAACTTCACCTGTCCGCCTTGTGGCAAAAAAGGACATGGGCAATTCAAAAATGTGACGAATATAAGACAAAATCACGTCAATCGTTAATCGTTGGCTCAGCACAACAAGTAAATAATTTTGTGAAAAGCTCATGATTTGTTGCATTATATAAGTTACAATCAACCCAACCGAGACAATGCCAAGAGTGGATTGCAAATGATTAGGAATATAATCATCTAAGATTCCTTGCAAATAGTAAGAACCAACAATATTAATCAAGGTCACGAGCAAACTTGCCAGAATGATATAAGTTAGCAGTACCTTTTGTTTGAAAATAATTGGTAAAAAGCTTGTTAAGCCATTTTTCTTATCTTTATGCGGTTGATAATGCGGAGCAGGCGCTAAAAAGATAGCAACCCCAGTCCATTCTTTGGCAAAATGCGCTTTGGACATTTTAGTGACCCCAACGCTCGAATCAGGGTCACCGATAATAAGATAATCTTTTTTGGCTTTGTAGATAACATAGTAATGCGGGAGTTTGCCTTCTTTATTAACATGAACAATAAAAGGATAGGGAATATCAGCCATATCAAACAGTTCCATATTAGCCTGAATGGCGCGTGTTTCAAAGCCGATTGCTTTAGCTGCCTCAACTATCCCTAATGCTGTTGTCCCTTCCTTAGTTGTTTTGGCTAATTCTCTCAAATGAGCCAACGAGAAATCTGATCCATAATGTTTGGCAACTGATGCCAAAGCTGCCACACCACAGTCTCGCAAATCAATCTGACTAACATATTTATATCTTCTCATAACCTTTCCCTTTTAAAAATGAAACTAGAACTATTGTGCCATAAAACAAGATTAAAAAACGCCCAAGTCGTAAAAAGTCAAAAATAGGTTGCAAACGGTCAAAAAATTATGAAAATATGAAAAAATTTACCATTTACGACTAAAAAACGACAAATTACGACTTGGGCGTGCATTAACCTCACAATCTGTTAGAATAAAATTTGTCAGTTGCAACGACAAAATATTATTGGGAGGTGTTCAAATGAATACAAAAACTTTTGAACAATTTGATGTAATGACAGACGCAGAACTTGCTAAAGTTGAAGGTGGAGGCATGGAATGGATTGGAGATGTATTGGGTGCTATAGGTAATGCTGCGCATCCTGTTAACCCTCGTCAAGTGGTAGACCAATTAAATGGAAAGTATCCACGTCGTGGTCCTGTTCGTTCTTGCCATCCTGGAGGAACTGGAGGAACACCTAATGCTTGTTGATAATTTGTCTGTAGAAATTTCTAAATAATGTTATTTTAAAGATAATTTAGAAATTTTTTAGCAAAAAAGAAATACGGTATGTAAATTATGAAAGCATTATATAAAGGTCGTCTGTCTGATGTATGGGAAATAAGTAAGACGAATGTTCAACCAGTATGGGTTCAGCAAGCTTTTAAACAAAATTATCTGAAATGGAACGATAATAAATTAATAATTTCTATGAGCGGAATAAATCCGTCTATGAAATTTAATTTGAAAATTAGCTTATTGAGTTATCCTGGTTACGCCTCTTATCCTGTGGGGTATATCGGAGATTTTTTAGATATTACTAACCATCGTGTTGTTTCAAAGAAACAATTTCATAAACATTATCAAATTATTGAGGAGGATCCTCTATAATTCTCATTTATATCTAAAACTACAGTTTAAAGCAGCATAATAGAGATACCATTCATATTACCCCATTCCCTTATATTTGCAGAGAAAATCGCGGTAAAAAATAATAATTTATTCTGGAAGAAGTTAAGCTACCTTACTTGGCTTCTTTCTTTTTTGAAAAGGAGTATCTATGATAGAAAAGCTAAAAACCAAGCTTGTGCCAAAATTGTTAGCTTTATTTTTTATCGTTTTCGAATTATTTGGTGTTGTTGAAATAATGAGTATGATTTTTTGGCAATTTGATTTACCAACAACAGATTATTTTTATCCTGTTCTTAATAGTTTAACCATTCTTTTTGTTGTAGTATTAGTCATTTACCTAAAACGAATAAGACCAGAAATGTTTCAAATAACGTCGCTAAAACCTTTGGATTATTTACTAACTCTGCTTGCTTTTGGGTTGATATACGCCTACTATGGCAAACTTTTATTTGTTGAGGCCAATCCTGATTTTGATTTGGTGTTTTTCCGTCACTCACCGCAGGCGTTTTTGGTGGCTTTACAACCCTTGGTTGTTGGGTCCAATCTTAGAAGAATTACTTTACCGTGGCGTTTTAATGACTAGCTTTTTTGAAAAATCAAAGTATTTCCTCGATTGTTTGTTATCTGCTATTTTATTTTCATTTGCACATTTGCTTTCCTATGGTTTTAGACTGGATTTATTTGAGAAATATGTTGTTGTTGGCTTGATTTTAGCCAGCCCTTCTTTTCAGAAAAACACGGTCAATTTACCCATCAATTCTTGTTCATATGGCATGGAATATTTTTCTGAGCTAGCACCTTATTACTTTTGTTTTCTTTGGTCAATAAAAATAGACATAGTATGAATATAAAAACTTTAAAATAAGTCGCAAACGGTCAAAAAATCATGAAAATACAAAAAATTTTACCATTTACGACCTAAAAACAACAAATTACGACTTGGGCAAAAAAAGATGAAATATTCTGATAAAATAAATTTTGTCAATCGCGATGACAAAAAATTATTGGGAGGTATTCAAATGAATACAAAAACTTTTGAACAATTTGATGTAATGACAGACGCAGAACTTGCTAAAGTTGAAGGTGGAAACAAATGTGTTAATGCAATTTTTGGTGGCTCATTAACAGGTGCAGGATCAGGATTTGTAGGTGGTATGGCAACGCTTGGTGTTACTTCAATTCCAGGAGCATTTGTTGGAGCCCATTTTGGAGCAATAGCTGGTGGCTTATATTGTGTAGGTGCTAGTCTTTGATATAAAGAGGTATTTGAGGATGAATGATAAATTTCATGAAATGACAAACTCAGATTTAGAGTTAGTTTCTGGTGGAGGAAAAGTTGGAGCAGCAGTTGGTGGCTGTCTCGGAGGTATGCTTTTAGCATGGGCAGGCGGTCCAGTTACCGCGACAGGATATGCTGTTGTATGTGGTACTGCAGGAGCAGCTGCAGCATATTTTAATTGATATAATGATGGGGAGTGAATTAATTAGGCTTGTAGTAGCTCAAGTCATTATATATGTTCTATTCTATTTGTTTGACAAAAAACATAGAGAGATGTACCCTAGATTATTTATAATAACACTACTATTTACAATAATTGTATATTTTTCGTCATAAATATATAGTTTAGCTATTATATAATCTATTCTTGAAAAACATAGTATTATTGTTGCTAATTTAGTATATTTAGGTGTTACTACTGCAGCTGGTGCTTACTTAGGTTATAAAGCAAATTAATTTCTATGTACTATTCTATTTTTGTTATTTTATTCTGCATTATCTTAGCTATAATTTTTATTGATACTGTCAATAATTATGTGTAAACACTCAAGTAGAGTTGAAGAATGTTAATCAAATAAGCTTTCAAGTGTGTCAGCACATTGGCCAAACCCTTTATGGATGCGTTGATTTTGCTTGAAATTATAATCTTCAAACAGGGTAACTAAATAACGTCCCAGAGCCTCCTCGTTAGGAAAAATGAATCTTCTTTTTCGTTTGACGTTTGATTTCTTTGTTAAGAGACTCAATGAGGTTTGTCGAATAAATGCTATGCCAAATCTGGTAGGGAAACTGATAAAAAGTTAAAAGATTATCCGTATTCTCCAAACTTTCCATGACTTTCCTATACTTTGGTTTCCATTCGGAGATAAAGTTCTCTAAAGCTTGCACTGCCATTTCTAAATTTTCAGCACGATAAATCGTTTTAAATTGCTCCAGAATAACCGCTCTATCTGCTCGTTTCACTTTACTAGCTAGATTTCGACTAATATGAATTAAGCAACGTTGTTGTTTAGCTAATGGGTAAGCCTGATTGATAATCTCTTCAAGCCCCTTGAAGCCATCGGTCACTACAAGAGAAACCTGTTGGATTCCTTGGTTTTGAAGCTTGTCTAACAGGGTGGACCAAGAAGCATTGTTTTCATTTGGGGCGATTTCATATCCAAGAACAGCCTTCTGTCCTTCTGGTGTAATGCCAAGTGCGATATGAATACATTCTTTACTAACGGTTCCACGTCTTAATGGAAGATAGGTTCCGTCAAGAAATAAAACAGAGTAATTGGCTTCTAAGCTTCGCTCATGAAAAGTAGCGACATTCTCCTGAGTTGCTTTTGAGATATTAGAAATTGTGGCAGGACTATAGTGATGACCATACATTCGCTCGATGATATCACTAATTTCTCGAGTCGTTACACCGGTTTGATAGAGTTTGATAACCATCTCTTCCAAGTGGTCATCTCGACGTCCATAAGCGGGAAGCAAAGCTGGACTAAAGTTCCCATTACGATCTCTAGGAATACTCAACTGAACAGTCCCATATTTGGTTTCAAATTTTCGTGAATACGTTCCATTACGACTATTCCAAGAATTATAGCCTACTTTATCGTAAAGTTCATACCCTAAAAAGGCTGATAACTCTGTCTGAAGCAGATCATTCATAGCTGTTTCAAGAGAAATACGGAAAGATTCATCAATATCTCATTTTTGGGCTAGGAAGTTAAGCAAGTCTGTGGTAAACTGAGTCATAGGAATAAATCTCTTTCTAGTAATGTTTTGCAACTCTACTATAACGGATTTATTCCTTTTTTGTGTTTACACAACTTATTTTACACTACCAATTTAATACTTTAGATACAATATAATTCAACCAATATGAAAATAAAAACAAATAACAAAAATTAAAAAAAGTAAAGTTCAGAATTTTTTGAATTGACATTATTTTTCATGCGGTGTATAATTGTCTAAAAATATGAAGGAGGTACCCAATATGAAAGGTACAATCTTGAATTAACCACACTTGGTTAATCGGTTTAATCTATTTAACTATATCTCTTGATATAGTTAAATAGATTTTTTTATTATAAATGGGAAGGATTAATTTATGAAATACAAAACAAGCTTAACCGCTACTACACTAAAATCTAATGAAAACTTAATTGGTATTGGCAGTAAACAATATACAGTTAATGATGATGAATTCAATTTATCACTAAAGATTCTAAAATTTCTACTTACAGAAAAAGATGAAGATGAAATCTTAAACTGGTTAGATAGTAATAATATTGATAAGTCGGTTTTTAAAAAATTAGTAGCTAATAAATTAATCACTACTAGTAAAGCTGTTTTCCAAAAAGAAGATACTATGGAATTTAAAAACGGACTTTATCTGGACCTAATAATAAATAACGTTCAAGATGTTCTAACTAAATTTAAAGAAACAACCTTTGTCATTATTGGTTGTGGTGGCATTGGAAACTTTATGAGTTATGCTTTATCGGTCTACTCTCCTAAAAAATTAGTTCTTATCGACGGTGATAAAATTGAAAGAAGTAACTTAAATAGACAATTTCTATTTACGATAAACGATATCGGAAAATACAAGTCAGAAGTAATTGCTGATGCACTAAAATTACGTAATCCTAATCTTGATATTGAAGTATATACAGAGTTTATAAGTACTAATAATATCAATAATATTCTTGAGGGCAAAGATACTAATTCAATGTTTGGGATATTATCTGGAGATGACGATACTGCTGTTTCAATATCATCAAAATACTTTCTCACCAATAATGTTCCATTTGTAAATATTGGTTATTTAAATGATATTGCTGTAATCGGTCCTTTTGTTATTCCTCACAAAACTTCTTGTCCTTTCTGTTATGGAATATTTTCAATCAACGGCGAGATTAATTCTAATGATGAAACAATGGCACAGTTGCATAATCAATATGCCTCACCATCAAGTATTATTAATAATTCACTAGCATGTGATTTAGCGCTATCGGATATTATTCAATATTTTGCAGGTAATAATGATAGTATAAAATCCCTTAATGCTCGAGTGGGTATTAATAGTAACTCCTTTGAAAAGTATGTCCTACCTAATACCAAGGACCCTAACTGTAGTATATGTGGTGGCACACTAGATGATTAAAAAACAAATTTTTCATTATCTATTTGCAACTTTCTTAGTTACAGTTGCCTATACACTACCTCATTCAATACTTACAGTCTTATTACTAGAAAAAGGACTATCAATTTCTCAAATATTAATAATACAGTCTGCATACAGTCTAGCAATTATATTGTTTGAATTTCCAAGTGGAATGCTATCAGACAATTGGTCAAGAAAGTATTTATACTTATCATCAAGAGTTTTATTAATAATTATGTTTCTTATTGTCCTTATATCTTCCAACTTCTATTTTTTATATTTAGCTTGGTTTATATATGGGATTGCAGCAGCATTTGAAAGCGGTACTTTGGATTCCTATTTAATAAATAAATTGAAACGTTCATCTAATGATAAACTTATTGAATCTTTTATTTCTAAAGATAATAAAATTCAATTTGCATCTATGATTATCGGTAGTGGTATAGGTGGTATTCTATATTTTATGATAGGTATAAAAATATATATTATTGCTATAATATTAGTTTGTTTATCTATTTTTGATATTGGCTTTTTCTTCCAAGAAGATAGAGATTACTATAAAGAAAAAATAAATATAGATACTTTTAAGAAACAAATTTCTATAAGTTTTAAAGAGCTAAAAGAAAATAGTATTCTTAGAGTTATTATTGTTTTTGACTTATTAACACAGTTATTTTTTCAAGCACATTTTCAATTGTGGCAATCCTTTTTATTGGAAAAAGGTATTGATAAACGATATTTCACAGCTTTCTATTTTCTTTTTCAAATAATCAGTATCCTATCCTATTCTATACATACAGACAAACTACAAAAGTTAGTTAACTATCGATTATTTCTCTTATTAGTTATTGCCTTGCCTTTATTTTTCTTATCAAACTTGCCCGTAGTTTATCTTATAGCCTATATTTTATATGTCTTTATATTTTATATAATTCAATTTGTCCTAAATATATATTTTAATAAACAGGTATCAACGAAAACAATATCTTCGTTAATATCTCTCAAGTCAACAATCTCTAGGATAAGTGGATTATTAATTTTATATGCTTTAAGTTTTTTACTGAATTATATGAGCGTTAGTCTTGTGATAAGCTCAGCATTCATTCTCTCCCTTTTATCTATATTATTGTTATTAAATTACTTTATTAAAAATTATATTTAACTATGTAGTATAAAATAAAATATGAAACAAAACTTGTTGCGAATTTGTTGCGAAACAAAAATTCTTTTAAAATATAAATTCTTTTAAAATATAAAGATACTAAAATCGCATAAAATCAATAAAAATCCTTTTCTCTATATGTATAAATCTCTATAAACTACCTGTAGGGGGCATCTAAATACAACAGGAAAAGCCTTGATTTACAAGGCTTTTTTTGCTTGTTTAAACATGAATTATTGCCTCGTAAGATATCTGCTTTATGTTATGATAATAGTCAAGAAACAGAATTGAAAAAGGAGACATGAGTTGAAAATTGCAATCATTGGCTATAGTGGTTCTGGAAAGTCGACTTTGGCGAAAAAACTCAAAAAAGATATATACTTTATGTGTGAACAAGCTAAAGCAATTAGCTAAACTTGTTCAAAATAATATTGAAGCATAAAAGAGGCTATTATGTAACTAAAATCGTTGGTGTCGTGTGCTTATTAATAGCAGTATTTCAATTTTATAACACTTATAAGTTGTTAACTGACACTAAAGCAAATGGCAATGAAAACACATCGCAGTTTCTGTTGGCTAGTTTATGGAGCGATGGCCTATCTGGGATTATTCTTTTTGTTCTTGGATTAGGTTTGTTACTCAATGTCTTTTAATCACTTCTCTAATATGGAAAAACAAAAATTATCCACTAGTTGTTAGTGTACTTAATTTTTGTTTTTTTAGTATATCGGAATATCATTTTACTATGTTACTGATGTTATCCTTAAATCTTAGAGTCACTATTGTATAATTTAGACAAAGGACAAAAACATGAAAAAACGCTACTCAAAAGAATTTAAAGAAACCCTTATCGCCTTCTATCATTCTGGTCAATCCGTCACCCAGCTGTCTAAAGAATACGACGTGGCCCCTGCAACAATTTATAAATGGATAGACCTCTACTCTAAATCTAATGAAAGCTCCGTCTCTAAAGCTGATTTTCTAGAATTAAAAAGACAACTGGCTAAAGTTAAGGAAGAACGAGACATCTTAAAAAAAGTATTGACCATATTCGCCGAGAAAAAGAAGTGAGTGCTGCGGATATGGCTCAAACCATACAAACTTTAGCACTCAATGTCAGACTAAGCTGTCAACTCCTTGATGTTCCTGAATCAAGTTATTATGAACGGATTAACCGACATCCATCTAAAACTCAATTAAAGAGACAATACCTGTCACTCAAAATTTCTCAACTCTTCAATGCTAACCGAGGAATCTATGGTGCTCCTAAAATTCATCATCTTCTATTTAAACAAGGGGAAAAAGTCGGGTTAAAACTGGTACAGAAGCTAATGAAGCAACTTCAACTCAAGTCTGTAGTCATTAAGAAACTTAAGCCTGGATACTCACTAAGTGATCACATCAATCGAAAAAATCTCATACAGACTGAACCTACAAAGAAAAATAAGGTTTGGTCAACCGACATTACTTATATTCCTACTCAACAAGGATGGGCTTATCTCTCAACCATTATGGATCGTTATACTAAAAAAGTCATTGCTTGGGATTTGGGCAAGCGAATGACTGTAGAATTAGTGCAAAGAACTTTAAATAAGGCCATTAAATCACAAGACTATCCAGAAGCTGTTATTCTTCATTCTGACCAAGGAACCCAGTATACGAGTCTAGAGTATGAAGAGTTGCTTAAGTATTATGGGATGACTCACTCTTTCAGTCGAAGGGGATACCCTTATCATAATGCCAGTCTTGAATCTTGGCATGGACATTTAAAAAGAGAGTGGGTGTATCAATTTAAATATAAGAACTTTGAAGAAGCCTATCAGAGTATTTTCTGGTACATCGAAGCCTTTTATAATTCAAAACGAATCCATCAAAGTTTAGGGTATCTTACACCTAATCAATTTGAAAAGGTAAGTGCTTAAAATAAATAGATTAAAATTCTACGTTTGTTACTCTAAAAACTTGACTTAACGTCATACAATAAAAAGTGACCGTTCGTGACCTTATTTTGTCTGTTTATGACTTAAAGATTTTTTTTATCAATATTTCCTTTATAATGCTATTGGAGGGAATAATGATTTATGAAATATTTTAAATTTACAATTAACAGGAGAGATTATAAATTGGCTATTGACGATATCCTTTTTATTCAAGTCTCTAAGGAAAAAATTCATATGGTCAAGGTCGTAACCGCTGATGAGGAATATCACATTTATCATCAATTGAAAGATATTGAAAGAGAATATCATCAGTTCTTTAGGTGCCACCGTGATACTTTGGTAAATAGGGATAAAATACGGATAATGGATAGAGAGCAGCGACTTTTATATGTTGGAGATGAAAAGCGACCTGTACATTATGCACGAAGTAAAGGAAGTCAACTAAAAGAAATCATCTCAAATGACTGATTTTTAG
The DNA here is from genome assembly GCA_000283635.1 of Streptococcus macedonicus ACA-DC 198. NCBI lineage: Bacteria > Bacillati > Bacillota > Bacilli > Lactobacillales > Streptococcaceae > Streptococcus > Streptococcus macedonicus. Next base: position 1,851,157 of record HE613569.1, on the reverse strand, counting down.
AGGAGATTTATGTTAGATATTTATGTACTAGAGGATAATATCATACAGCAATTTCGTATGGAACGCGAGATTGCGACCATTATGGCAAAAAATAATTGGGACTATCAGAGAATAGAGGTGTTTAGTTCTGCAAATGAGATTATAGCTAAGGCAACTGAAAAAGGAGAGCATCAAATTTTCTTTCTTGATTTAGAAATCAGAGACGACGAAAAACAAGGAATTGATGTCGCTAAAGCTATTCGTGAAAAAGATGCAACAGCTATCATTGTTTTTGTAACAACTCATTCAGAATTTATGCTGCTGACCTACCAAGCGTTAGTAGGGGCAATTGATTTTATTGATAAGAACCTGAATGACCAAGCATTTAGTGAACGCATAGAGTTGTGCCTAAAGGAAGCAATGAAACATCAAAATGATAATTTCGGCGAAAATTCTTTTTTATTTGAAACTCCTAAAGCACGTGTGCGCGTTCTATATAGTGACATTCTTTATTTCGAAACATCTCCTGCCGTGCACCGCGTGATTTTGCATACGAAAAATGAAAGAGTGGAATTTTATGCGACGATTGCAGAGATTGCTAAATCAGACAAACGTCTTTTCAAGTGTCACCGTTCTTTTATCATTAATGTGGATAATGTGGTTAGATTTGATAGAGCGACACGAAGTGTTTATTTCGAAACTGGGGACACTTGCCTAGTTTCTAGAGATAAAATAAAACCTCTATTAAATGAGATGAGGTGAAAAGCTAATGAGTAATTATCTAAGTGAACTAGCTTACTATCCTGTGATTATGTTGATTTACTCTAATGTTAGAGGAGCAAAGCTGAAATTGTGGGAAATAATAACGATAGCTGTTACTTTCTTTGTCATTGATTTTACATGGTTTTACACTATTATCGGTCGTATTTTAATTTTGATGCTTCTATCTTATTTGAGAGATAAAACCTTGCCTTTTTCTCTATACGTATTTTATGGGAGTATTCCATGGGTTATAGAGAGTGCTTTTAAAAGAATTATTAGCTTCTTTATTATTCCATTTTTTAATTTTAGTTATACCGATTTAGATAAAAATAATTTATTATTTGTCATTGTAGAATTTTCAATAGTTCTGATGTATTTTATGATGGTGAAGTTGTTCAAAATTAACTTTCAAACTTTTATTGAACTAAGTGAGATAAAGAATCTACGAAAGAAACTAATATTTACAGATGTAACAATGATGTTTTACTATGTCATGATTGAATTTCTAACAGGTATGGAAGTTTATGGTGGTGTTCCAAACTTGGTTTATCGCCAATGGTTGGTAGTTCTCTATTTCACTTTCTTCATTTTAATGCTGTTTTATATGAATCGCTCTTATCAAAATTGGCTTGAGAAAGAAGTGTCGTTAGCGCGAGAACAAGAACTGCATTCTTTGTCAGTGTATAGTAAACAAATCGAAAGCTTATATGAAGAACTAAGAGCTTTTCGTCATGATTATGCTAATATCTTAGCGAGTTTAAAAGAGGGAATTGACCAAGATGATATGGATATGGTCAGAAATATTTACAATTCTGTATTAGAAGAGTCAGGGCACCTTGTTCAGAATAAAAAATTTGATATTGGACGATTGATTAATATTGACAATGATGCAATAAAAAGTGTATTATCAGCAAAGTTTTTAGAGGCTGAGTCTTATCACATTGCCGTTCAATTAGAGGTTAAGGATAAGATCGGACTTCCTGAGATACCATTACTAGACTATGTGCGACTTTTGTCGATTTTGTGTGATAATGCGATTGAAGCAGCTATGGAAGCTGAAAATCCTGCCATGATTATTGCTTGTTTCTATCAAGGGGATGACTATTTACTAGTTATTGATAACACCACAAAAGAAGAACGAGTTCCTGTGGAATTGATTTATCAGAAGAATTATTCAAGTAAGGGCTTTGGACGAGGTGTTGGTCTTAAAACGGTTAACCAGATGTTGAAAAAGTATCCAAATATGTCGGTACAAACATCAAGCAAAAATTATCATTTTAGACAAACAATACGAATCAAAAAATCATTCGACTGAAATAGTCGAATGATTTTTTACATGTGTTTTTGTGATTTCCCTTGATGTTTTTTAAACCAATCGAAAGGTCCAACAATTAAGAAATCCTTATTCTTTCCACCAATCGTTTTCTCTAATTCGGATTGATTTAATTCTTTAAACATTTTTTCTGTCATCATTTTTATAAACCTCCTTAGTGATTAATTGTAGCAGAAAACTTCTTACAGGTTTCCTCTAAGTCATAAAACGTCATTTTTCGGTCGTAAACGGCAATTATTAAAAAAATTACCATTCGCGACTAAAAAACAACGTTTTGCGACTTGGGTGTTCGTTATGAGTTGAAAAGGGGTATAATGGAGGCATGTTATTAGGAAATATAAGTGAAAGCAGGTGATTGTCATGTTAGTGGCATCAGTAAAACAATTGATTAAAAAGATTGCTTTTCCAACCTATACGCATGAAAAAATCTATGTTATCGATCAGACAAATCTGACAAAAAAAGTTGTAGTTTTCGACGACGTTGAAACATTTGGGGAAATGGTACACAACAACTGGAAATCATTGGCTTTGTCATTCTGAGTTGACTTTGGCTGACTTTCAAAAAGCCTTCATTCAACAAGCTCAAGGCTCTACTGACGAAGCTCAAAAGTTAGAATTTACGACGGATTACCTGCCATTTTCTGAAATATTGGGATTATAGGGAGTATTTATGATAAAAACATTATTTTCACAGTATAAAACAGCGGTTTTGGTTATTGACATCATTTTGTTACTAACCGTTTATCCGCAGATTTTTAAAATAATTTACATGTCTGGACGCGACTTTGGTCGTAGTCTTGTCAATGCTTTATTACCTTAGGAGGAGACATTATGACAAAATTAGTAAAAGAAGAGTTGTTAAATGAGGTTTATGACCTTGTCTTGTCTGTTGACATCAAAGATGAAGAACGTCAAGCACTACTAACTTTCAAAAATGCGGTAGAAGCAGGTCAGGATTTTGATAGAGCTGTGATGTCTTTAGCATCTGATTTACGCCGAATCGGTGTTGCAAATATTGCCAAGAAAACAAAAATGAGCGCATCGGTGAATACTTTTTATCAAAAAATCGCGACATATGGAGAATTTGAAAAAAATCTCGGACGTGGTCTCATAGCTATGGGTGTCGTGGGCGGTGGTCATTGATAACTTTAGTATAAAAAAATAATAGAAAACATCATCACGACACTTGGGAAAACTTGTTAATACAGCAATTATCAAACGATGATTATAAGCATTTATTTTCAAAATTATTACTGCTATGCCAAAAAGGCAGGTAAGTCATAAAACGCCTTAACTGACAATTTTGACCTTTCACGACTATTTTTGGTTATTTCATAACATTAAATGAAATTATCACTCAAAAAGGATTATAGTAATTAGTGGTTATTAAATAACTTTCTGATGTGAGGGAATCGTGTAGAGATGTGAAAAATTTTTCTTGGACAGTTTGCCAAGTGTTCTTGATGATTTAGACTTTCAGGGAGAAAGGATGAAAAAAATAGTTAAAAATCCAATATTAAATAGCTTGATAATAGGAATGGAAGCTGGTGTTGTTGTGCTTTATCACTTTATCTTACCGTCATGATAGTTTCTTGCTACCAAGGTATCATATTTTTATGTTTTTTTTCCAGTTGCAGTAGGGGATATTTTGCTTAGGACGGTGTCTTATTCATTAGTAGCGCTATTTTCTACAAGAATCAATGCTATTGGACAGTCATGGATTGTTTCGAAATTCCACGTATTACCTACATTCATAGCCTTGCTATTCTGTTTGATAATAGGATTGAAGCTACAGTATTATCAGATGTTCCTAAAATATCCGTAGCGAATTTTTATCAAGATGATAACTTTGTTTTTATGATTGAAAATTCAACCAAAGAAGATAGTATTCCGATTGATAACGTTAATCAAAAAGGCTATTCAAGCAAAGGTAATAATCGTGGTATTGGCTTAGCAACAGTTATTGAATTTCATCAAGAATATGGCAAGCTACCCATTGAAACAAGCAGCTCAAATCACCTCTTTAGATAAATTTTGAAAATTGATGCATTAGAAACACTAAGTTTTTTTCTGATAATTTAAAAAAACTGCACCATCTTTAAAGATATATATTTTATTTAAATACACGATTAACAAATTCCGAATGAAAAGAGGTATTTTATGTTAGAAGTTTTAGCTGGTATTGCTTGTTTATTGTTAGCTGGTTATCAATTATTTACAGCTTACAAATTGTTTGACAACACAAAAAAACATTGTAACAAAAATACGTCACCATTTCTTTTGGATAGTTTGTGGAGTGGAGCTCTTATAAGTATTATCCTATCATCAGTAGCTGCTGATCTTATTGTGAATATTTTTAAAAAAACTTGTGTTATTCAATGCTCAATAGGGCATTTTTTTAAAACCTTTTGCGAATAATATAGATAGAGAGGCAACTAATAAATAATAACTATGTAAACAAAGAAGCTGAGCACCTTTTGTCCCAGCTTCTTTATTTGTTATAAGGAAAGGACGGGATTTGAACCCGCGTGTGAATAACATCCACTTGCCAGATTTCGAGTCTGGTGCCGTACCAAGCTGGGCCACCTTTCCAAATGTCGTATTTAAGCGTTGTTTGATTTCAAATGATAATGTTGCTCAAAATACCATGCGGAAAAAGGGATTTGAACCCTTACGCCCATACTGGGCACATGCGCCTGAAGCATGCGTGTCTGCCGTTCCACCACTTCCGCAAAAGACAAAATTATTATACGACTTTTAATCAAAAAAGACAAACATGAGAAATCTTTTGAGCTAGGTACTGAATAAAAGGGCATTTTTTGCTATAATGAGACTATCAATTATAAAAAGGAAATACATTTGCAAGGTAGAATTATCAAGTCTCTAGCAGGTTTTTACTATGTTGAATCTGACGGAGTCATTTATCAGACACGTGCGCGTGGCAATTTTAGAAAAAAAGGTCAAACACCTTATGTTGGCGATTTTGTTGAATTTTCAGCAGATGACCATTCAGAAGGCTACATTTTAGCGATTCATGACCGAAAGAATAGTTTGGTTCGACCACCGATTGTCAACATTGACCAAGCGGTTGTCATCATGTCAGCCAAAGAACCAGACTTTAATGCCAATTTGTTGGATCGTTTTTTGGTCTTATTAGAGCATAAGGCGATAGAACCGATTGTTTATATTTCAAAAATGGATTTAGTGACAACTCCTGATGAGATAAGGACAATTCAAAGACAATATCAAGAAATTGGTTATCAATTTTGCACGTCTTTGGAAGAATTGCTTCCGCTATTGACCGACAAAGTGACTGTTTTCATTGGGCAAACAGGTGTTGGTAAATCAACATTATTAAATAAAATTGCTCCAGAACTCAAGTTAGAAACAGGTGAAATTTCGGATAGTCTTGGACGTGGTCGCCATACCACTCGTGCAGTTAGTTTTTACAATGTTAATGGTGGGAAAATAGCAGATACGCCAGGATTTTCATCGCTTGATTATGAAATTACAAATGCCGAAGATCTCAACGAAGCTTTTCCAGAGCTAAGGCACCTTAGTCATTACTGTAAATTCCGTTCCTGTACGCATACGCATGAGCCATCATGTGCGGTTAAGGAAGCCTTGGAATCAGGCGACCTTTGGCAGTCACGGTATGATAATTATCTCCAATTTCTTAGTGAAATTGAAAACCGTCGTGAAACGTATAAGAAAGTTATAAAAAGAAAGTAGGTACTTATGTCAAACAATAAAATCGCACCATCAATTTTAGCAGCTGATTATGCAAATTTCGCTTCAGAATTAAAACGTATCGAAGAAACAAGTGCAGAATATGTTCATATCGACATTATGGATGGACAATTTGTGTCAAATATCAGTTTTGGTGCAGATGTCGTGGCTAGCATGCGTAAACACAGCAAACTCGTTTTTGATTGTCACCTTATGGTGGTTAATCCAGAACGTTATGTTGACGCATTTGCGCAAGCTGGTGCGGATATTATGACAATTCATGCGGAGTCAACTCTTCATATTCATGGTGCTTTGCAAAAAATTAAAGCTGCAGGTATGAAAGCAGGTGTTGTTATCAACCCAGGAACACCAGTTTCAGCTATTGAATCTGTCTTGAGTTTGGTTGACCAAGTGCTTATCATGACAGTCAACCCAGGATTTGGTGGACAAGCCTTCATTCCTGAAATGCTTGAAAAAGTGGCAAAAGTTGCTCAACTCCGCGATGAAAAAGGCTATGATTTTGACATCGAAGTTGACGGTGGCGTTGATAATAAGACTATCAAAGCTTGCTATGATGCTGGAGCTAATGTCTTTGTTGCTGGTTCGTATCTCTTCAAAGCAAGTGATTTAGCTGCACAAGTAGAAGCATTGCGTGTGGCGGTTAGATGACTAAGATAGCTGTTTTTACTGGCGGTCGCTTGTCAGATTTTTCGACTGATTTTGAGCTTTTTGTCGGTGTTGACCATGGTAGTCTTTTCCTATTAAAAAATCAATTACCTTTAGATTTGGCAGTGGGAGATTTTGATTCTGTCAGCAAAGAAGAATTACAAATGATTCAAGAAAAAGCTGGCGATTTCATCAAGGCTGCACCAGAAAAAGACGACACGGATACAGAGTTAGCCCTAAAGGCGATTTTCTCAAAATGCCCACAAGCACAAGTGACGATTTTCGGCGCTTTTGGCGGTCGAATTGACCACATGATGTCCAATCTTTTTCTACCAAGCGACCCAGAATTAGCACCCTTCATGCGTCAGATAACCCTACGCGATGAGCAAAATACCGTGCAGTTTTATCCTGCAGGTTCTAATCAAGTTTTGCCAGAAAAAGAAATGATTTACGTTTCTTTTATGGCTGATGGTGACGCTGATTTGACCATTAAAGGTGCTAAATACGAGTTTGACGCCAGTAATTTTTTCAAGAAAAAAATCTATTCAAGTAATGAATTTCTTGACCAACCAATTACAGTTACCTTAAAATCAGGCTATCTTATCGTTATTCAAAGTAAGGATAGGTAAAATGTTAATTATTACATTATTATTAGGACTTCTTAGTGTCGTTTTGCTGATTTATCTTTTGCTGAAAATGACAAAGCTGGTAGAAAATGTTTCACAAAAACTGGACGAGAACGCTGATAATTTATCTGACCAAATCTCATATCAGCTTGATTTAGCGCAAAAAGACCAAGTTTTAGCGTTGAATAATCAGATAAATCGTTTGCAAAATGATTTATACACACAATTAAATGATATTCGCGATGTCCTTCATCAAAGTTTGAATGAAAATCGTGACCGTTCTGACCAGCGTTTAGAAATCATCAACCGCAATTTGACAAATTCTGTCAAAGAAATGCAAGAATCAAACGAAAAACGTTTGGAAGAAATGCGTCAAACGGTTGAAGAAAAACTCGAACAAACCTTGCAAAATCGCTTGAAAGCCTCATTTGAGACCGTTTCTAAGCAACTGGAGTCTGTCAATCAAGGCTTGGGCGAGATGAAAAATGTCGCACAAGATGTTGGCACTTTAAACAAAGTACTTTCCAATACTAAGACACGTGGTATTCTTGGTGAGTTACAACTGGGGCAAATTATCGAAGATATTATGACGCCTAACCAATATGAACGAGAATTTCCGACCGTTTCAGGCTCTAGTGAGCGTGTTGAATACGCCATAAAACTTCCAGGAACAGATGATGACGGCTATGTTTATTTGCCAATTGATTCGAAATTCCCATTGGAGGATTACTATCGCTTGGAAGGTGCTTACGAAAGTGGTGACAAAGAACAAGTTGAGCTTTACCGCAAGTCGCTTCTTAACAGCATTAAACGCTTTGCTAAAGATATTAATAAAAAATACCTCAATCCACCTGAGACAACTAATTTTGGAATTATGTTTTTACCAACAGAAGGTTTGTATTCAGAAGTGGTTCGTAATGCTAATTTCTTTGATAGCTTGCGACGTGATGAAAATATTGTCATAGCAGGACCGTCAACCTTATCAGCTCTATTAAATTCGCTTGCTGTCGGATTCAAAACTCTCAATATTCAAAAAAACGCAAACGATATTAGCAAAATTTTAGGAAATGTTAAGGTAGAATTTGAAAAATTTGGTAATATGTTGATCAAAGCTCAAAAACAAATCAATACTGCCAATAACACTTTGGATAGCCTTATTTCCACAAGGACAAATGCGATTATTCGAGCTTTAAATACTGTCGAATCTTATCAAGACCAAGCAACTGCAAGTTTACTTAACCTCCCACCATTAGAAGACGAGGAAAATCATGAAAATTAATCAAATGAAAAAAGATGAACTTTTTGAAGGGTTCTACTTAATAAAATCCGCAGAGCTTCGTAAGACGAGAGCTGGCAAGGATTATATTGCCTTTACTTTCCAAGATGATACTGGTGAAATTTCTGGTAATCTTTGGGACGCTCAGCCCTATAATGTTGAAGAATTTGTTGCTGGTAAAGTAGTGTACATGAAAGGTCGCCGTGAGGTCTATAATGGAACGCCCCAAGTCAATCAAATTACCCTTCGTAATCCATGTGAGGGTGAGCCAAGCGACCCAAGTGACTTCCGAGAAAAATCACCAGTTGACGTTGTTGATGTCAAAGATTATCTTGAGCAAATGATGTTCAAAATTGAAAATGCTGTTTGGCAACGTGTTGTTCGTGCGCTTTATCGCAAATACGACAAGGAATTTTTCACTTATCCTGCAGCTAAGACAAATCACCATGCTTTTGAATCTGGATTAGCCTACCATACAGCAACCATGGTGCGTTTAGCGGATGCAATTGGTGATATCTATCCACAACTCAACAAAAGTTTGCTTTACGCTGGTATCATGCTTCATGACTTGGCGAAAGTCATTGAGTTAACTGGTCCAGATAATACCGAATACACTGTACGTGGCAATCTAATCGGTCACATTGCCTTGATTGATGAAGAAATCACAAAAGTTCTCACAGAATTAAACATTGATGACACCAAAGAAGATGTTATCATTTTACGCCATGTTATCTTAAGTCATCACGGTTTGCTTGAATACGGCAGCCCCGTTCGTCCACGTGTTATGGAAGCAGAGATTATTCATATTATCGATAATATCGACGCCGAAATGATGATGATGACAACAGCATTAGGTCGTATTGACGAGGGTGAAATGACAAATCGTATTTTTGCAATGGACAACCGCTCATTCTACAAACCAAAATTATAAAAGGCAATAAAAAGCAGAACATTTTAACATTACTCACTTAAAATCCCCTTTGCATTAGGGAAAAACACAAAAAACGAACATTTTTTATTAAAATGTTCGTTTTTTTTGTCTTCTTATGATATAATGACAAAAAACAGATATGAAAATGGAGAAATTATGAAATTACGACGTAGTGAACGCATGGTTGTCATCTCCAACTATTTGATTAACAACCCACATAAATTGACAAGTTTAAACACTTTTGCTGAAAAATATGAAGCAGCAAAATCTTCAATCTCTGAAGATATCGCCATTATCAAAAAAGCTTTTGAAGAATCAGGAATCGGCGAAATTGAAACAGTTACAGGGGCGAGCGGAGGTGTCATTTTTACACCAGGAATCTCTGATGAAGAAGCTAAAGCAGTCATCGAAGAATTACGTGACCGCCTTTCAGAAAGCAATCGTATTCTTCCTGGAGGTTATATTTACTTATCAGATTTATTAAGTACCCCTAAAATTTTACAAAGTGTTGGACGTATCATTGCTAATGCTTTCAAGGGAAATAAAATTGATGCGGTTATGACAGTAGCAACCAAAGGAGTGCCTTTGGCAAATGCCGTTGCAAATATCTTGAATGTTCCATTTGTTATCGTTCGACGTGACCTTAAAATTACGGAAGGTTCAACCGTTTCTGTCAATTATGCAAGTGGTTCAAGTGACCGTATTGAAAAGATGTTCTTGTCTAAACGTAGCTTGAAACCGAATAGCCGTGTCTTAATTGTTGACGACTTCCTCAAAGGTGGGGGAACGATTTCTGGTATGGTCAGTCTTTTGAAAGAATTCGATAGTACTCTTGTGGGTGTCGCAATCTTTGCTGAAAATGCCCAAGAAAAACGTGACCGAATGACTTACAAATCTCTTCTAAAAGTTTCAGAAATTGATGTTCAAAACAACCATGTCAAAGTAGAAATTGGTAATATTTTCGATTAAAAGAGGGAGTTCCTTTTTTGAAAGTTATATTACCCAAGAGCGTTTAATCTTGACTATAACAAATTTTAATAGCTGCCAAAAAGTTTTATAAAAGCTATAAAACACAGCGAAAGCATTTGACAGATGGTGCGAGTTATGTTATCATAATGAACGGTACTTTTTACTTTTGGTCTCTCCAGAGTGTACAGAGACGTGCTGACAAATGTTGCAAAGTACACATTTTAGATAAGGACTGTCACCAAGTACTTTATCAACCAAAATAAAAAATCTTACAGGAGAAAAGTAGATGCCTACAATCAACCAGTTGGTACGTAAACCACGTAAATCTAAAGTTGAAAAATCTAAATCACCAGCACTTAACGTTGGTTACAACAGCCACAAAAAAGTTCAAACTAACGTATCTTCACCACAAAAACGTGGTGTTGCAACTCGTGTTGGAACAATGACACCTAAAAAACCTAACTCAGCCCTTCGTAAATTCGCTCGTGTACGTTTGAGCAACCTTATCGAAGTTACTGCATACATCCCAGGTATCGGACACAACCTTCAAGAACACAGTGTTGTTCTTATCCGTGGTGGACGTGTAAAAGACCTTCCAGGGGTACGTTACCACATCGTTCGTGGTGCACTTGATACTGCAGGTGTTGCTGATCGTAAACAAAGCCGTTCTAAATACGGTGCTAAACGTCCTAAAGGGTAATAGAAGGGGGATAAGAAAAAATGAGTCGTAAAAATAGAGCGCCTAAACGCGAAGTATTGCCAGATCCATTATACAATTCACAACTTGTAACACGTCTTATCAACCGTGTTATGCTTGATGGTAAACGTGGTACAGCTGCATCAATCGTTTATGATGCATTTGAACAAATCAAAGAAGCTACTGGAAACGATGCACTTGAAGTATTCGAAACAGCTATGGAAAACATCATGCCTGTTCTTGAAGTACGTGCTCGTCGTGTTGGTGGTTCTAACTACCAAGTCCCAGTTGAAGTTCGTCCAGAACGTCGTATAACTCTTGGACTTCGTTGGTTGGTAACTGCATCACGTGCTCGTGGTGAACACACTATGAATGATCGTCTTGCAAAAGAAATCTTGGATGCTGCTAACAACACTGGTGCTTCAGTTAAAAAACGTGAAGATACACACCGTATGGCAGAAGCAAACCGTGCATTCGCACACTTCCGCTGGTAATCTGCGATATACAGAAACAAAGCTTCGAATACAATTAAACCTTTTTACTACTGGTATTCAGGCTGTGTTTAGTGAGTGTTTTACTTGCTAACATGTATCAAATTTAATAAAGCGTGTTTAGAACGGGTAGGTCCTGCCTATCCGTTCTAAAAGTATGCTATAATGGAGTAGTAAATTAAATTTATAATAGGAGAAAAAATGGCTCGCGAATTTTCACTTGAAAAAACTCGTAACATTGGTATCATGGCTCACGTTGATGCTGGTAAAACAACAACAACTGAGCGTATTCTTTACTATACTGGTAAAATCCATAAAATCGGTGAAACACACGAAGGTGCTTCACAAATGGACTGGATGGAACAAGAGCAAGAACGTGGTATCACAATCACATCTGCCGCTACAACTGCACAATGGAAAGATTACCGTGTAAACATTATCGACACACCAGGGCACGTGGACTTCACAATCGAAGTACAACGTTCTCTTCGTGTTCTTGATGGTGCGGTAACAGTTCTTGACTCACAATCAGGTGTAGAACCTCAAACTGAAACAGTTTGGCGTCAAGCTACTGAATACGGTGTTCCTCGTATCGTATTCTCAAACAAAATGGACAAAATCGGTGCTGACTTCTTGTACTCAGTAAGCACACTTCACGATCGTCTTCAAGCTAACGCTCACCCAATTCAATTGCCAATCGGTTCTGAAGATAACTTCAACGGTATCATTGACTTGGTTAAAATGAAAGCTGAAATTTACACTAACGACCTTGGTACAGATATTCTTGAAGAAGATATCCCAGCTGAATACGTAGATCAAGCTAACGAATATCGTGAAAAATTGATCGAAGCAGTTGCTGAAACTGATGAAGAATTGATGATGAAATACCTTGAAGGTGAAGAAATCACTGAAGCTGAATTGAAAGCTGCTATCCGTAAAGCAACTATCAACGTTGAATTCTTCCCAGTTCTTTGTGGTTCTGCCTTCAAAAACAAAGGTGTTCAAATGATGCTTGATGCGGTTATCGATTACCTTCCAAGCCCACTTGACATCCCTGCAATCAAAGGTGTTAACCCAGATACAGGCGAACAAGAAGAACGTCCAGCGTCAGATGAAGAACCATTTGCAGCCCTTGCATTCAAAATCATGACTGACCCATTCGTAGGTCGTTTGACATTCTTCCGTGTTTACTCAGGTGTATTGAACAGCGGTTCTTACGTTCTTAACACATCTAAAGGTAAACGTGAACGTATCGGACGTATCCTTCAAATGCACGCTAACCACCGTAACGAAATTGAAACAGTTTACGCTGGTGATATCGCTGCTGCCGTTGGTTTGAAAGACACTACAACTGGTGACTCATTGACAGATGAAAAAGCTAAAATCATCCTTGAATCAATCGAAGTTCCAGAACCAGTTATCCAATTGATGGTTGAACCTAAATCTAAAGCTGACCAAGATAAAATGGGTATTGCTCTTCAAAAACTTGCTGAAGAAGACCCAACATTCCGTGTTGAAACTAACGTTGAAACTGGTGAAACAGTTATCTCTGGTATGGGTGAACTTCACCTTGACGTCCTTGTTGACCGTATGAAACGTGAATTCAAAGTTGAAGCAAACGTAGGTGCTCCACAAGTATCATACCGTGAAACATTCCGTAAAGCTACTCAAGCACGTGGATTCTTCAAACGCCAATCTGGTGGTAAAGGTCAATTCGGTGATGTTTGGATTGAATTTACTCCAAATGAAGAAGGTAAAGGTTTCGAATTTGAAAATGCTATTGTTGGTGGTGTCGTTCCTCGTGAATTTATCCCTGCAGTAGAAAAAGGTCTTCAAGAATCTATGGCTAATGGTGTTCTTGCTGGTTACCCATTGGTTGACATTAAAGCTAAACTTTACGATGGTTCATACCACGATGTCGATTCATCTGAAACAGCGTTCAAGATTGCTGCATCACTTGCACTTAAAGAAGCTGCTAAAACTGCACAACCGGTTATTCTTGAACCAATGATGCTTGTTACAATCACAGCTCCAGAAGAAAACCTTGGTGACGTTATGGGTCACGTTACAGCTCGTCGTGGACGTGTTGATGGTATGGAAGCTCGTGGTAACACCCAAATCGTTCGTGCCTTCGTTCCACTTGCTGAAATGTTTGGTTATGCAACAGTTCTTCGTTCTGCAACTCAAGGACGTGGTACATTCATGATGGTATTTGACCACTATGAAGACGTTCCTAAATCAGTACAAGAAGAAATCATCAAGAAAAATTCTGGTGAATAATTTTTGATAGAGAGGATGCTCAAAAGAGCGTCCTTTTTTATTATGAAAACGGTAATAATATTTGCAATTTTGGCGAAATAGTTATATAATACTAACGTTGAAAGGTTGATTTGTGCCTACGTAAGTTAATCTTTTCACAATTGTCTAAAAGGGAAACCTTTTAAAATAAAAAATTTTTTTGATTTTCAAAAGGAGGAAATCACTAATGGTAGTTAAAGTTGGTATTAATGGTTTCGGTCGTATCGGTCGTCTTGCATTCCGTCGTATCCAAAACGTTGAAGGTGTTGAAGTAGCTCGTATTAACGACCTTACTGACCCAGCTATGCTTGCACACTTGTTGAAATACGATACAACTCAAGGTCGTTTCAACGGTACTGTTGAAGTCAAAGACGGTGGGTTCGAAGTTAACGGTCAATTCGTTAAAGTTTCTGCAGAACGTGACCCAGAACAAATTGACTGGGCAAACGATGGCGTAGAAATCGTTCTTGAAGCAACTGGTTTCTTTGCTACTAAAGAAGCAGCTGAAAAGCACTTGCATGCTGGTGGTGCTAAGAAGGTTGTTATCACTGCTCCTGGTGGATCAGATGTTAAGACTATTGTTTTCAACACTAACCATGACGTTCTTGATGGTACAGAAACAGTTATCTCAGCTGGTTCATGTACTACAAACTGTTTGGCTCCAATGGCTGACGCTTTGAACAAGAACTTCGGTCTTAAAGCTGGTACAATGACAACTATCCACGGTTACACTGGTGACCAAATGATCCTTGACGCTCCACACCGTAAGGGTGACTTCCGTCGTGCACGTGCTGCTGCAGCAAACATTGTTCCTAACTCAACTGGTGCTGCTAAAGCTATCGGTCTTGTATTGCCAGAATTGAACGGTAAATTGCAAGGTCATGCTCAACGTGTTCCAGTTCCAACGGGTTCATTGACTGAATTGGTTTCAGTTCTTGACAAAAAAGTGACTGCTGACGAAGTTAACGCTGCTATGAAGGCTGCTGCAACTGAAAGCTACGGTTACAATACTGACCCAATCGTTTCTTCTGATATCGTTGGTATGTCATTTGGTTCATTGTTTGATGCAACTCAAACAGAAGTAACTGAAGCAACAGATGGTACTCAATTGGTTAAAACTGTTTCATGGTACGACAACGAAATGTCTTACACTTCACAACTTGTTCGTACTCTTGAATACTTCGCAAAAATTGCTAAATAATCAATGAGTTAGCTGAAGAAGAGAGGATTCGTTCCTCTCTTTTTTGTCTATTGTAAAATGATACAGAAATTCACAGGTTTCCTCGTTTAGTAGTGGCTGACGTACAAAATGTACTGATTTTGCTACCTCTTTTACAGGTTTTGTGATATAATTAGCATGTATAAAAAATAATAAGGAGTCCTATCAAATGGCTAAATTGACTGTTAAAGACGTTGATTTGAAAGGCAAAAAAGTTCTTGTCCGTGTTGACTTTAACGTGCCTTTGAAAGATGGCGTTATCACTAACGACAACCGTATTTCTGCGGCTCTTCCAACAATCAAGTACATCATCGAACAAGGTGGTCGTGCAATTCTTTTCTCTCACCTTGGACGTGTTAAAGAAGAAGCTGATAAAGAAGGTAAATCTCTTGCTCCAGTAGCAGCTAATTTGGCAGCTAAACTTGGTCAAGAAGTTGTCTTCCCAGGTGTTACACGTGGTGCTGAACTTGAAGAAGCTATCAACAACCTTAAAGATGGTGAAGTTCTTCTTGTTGAAAACACTCGTTTTGAAGATGTTGATGGTAAAAAAGAATCTAAAAACGATCCAGAACTTGGTAAATACTGGGCTTCACTTGGTGACGGAATCTTCGTTAACGATGCATTTGGTACTGCACACCGTGCACACGCATCTAACGTAGGTATCTCTGCAAACGTTGAAAAAGCTGTTGCAGGTTTCCTTCTTGAAAACGAAATTGCATATATCCAAGAAGCTGTTGAAAAACCAGTTCGTCCATTTATCGCAATCCTAGGTGGTTCAAAAGTTTCTGATAAAATCGGTGTTATCGAAAACTTGTTGAAGAAAGCTGATAAAGTCCTTATCGGTGGTGGTATGACTTACACATTCTTTAAAGCACAAGGTATTGAAATCGGTAACTCACTTGTTGAAGAAGACAAACTTGATGTTGCTAAAGAACTTTTGGCTAAAGCTGACGGTAAATTAATCTTACCAGTTGACTCAAAAGAAGCTAACGCTTTTGCTGATTACACTGAAGTTAAAGTTACTGAAGGTCCAGCAATAGATGATGGATTCCTTGGTCTTGATATCGGTCCAAAAACTATCGCTAAATTTGACGAAGAATTGACTGGTGCTAAAACAGTTGTTTGGAACGGACCTATGGGTGTGTTCGAAAACCCTGATTTCCAAGCTGGTACAATCGGTGTAATGGACGCTATCATTAAACAACCAGGCGTTAAATCAATTATCGGTGGTGGTGACTCAGCTGCCGCAGCTATCAACCTTGGTCGTGCTGACAAATTCTCATGGATTTCTACTGGTGGTGGAGCTTCTATGGAACTTCTTGAAGGTAAAGTACTTCCAGGTCTTGCAGCACTTACTGATAAATAATAATTTCTTCGTTAAGAAGATTCAAAAGGACGGCAAAGCCGTCCTTTTTTGTGTGTAAAATCCATAAATGAAAAGAAAACATTTTATTGCTTAAAAGTGGTACTATTATTTTGTTTTGTGAAAATCAAGTGAGAGATATTTTGTGGTAAACGCATTCATATTGGTGGAACGCTCACAAATCAATTTGAAAATATGTTAAAATAAAGAAAATGCAAATTGGTTGTGAGTTATGAATTATTTAAAAAATCTTTTATCGAATTATAAGTTTGACCCGAGTAAATTTAAATTGGGTATGCGCACCCTTAAGACTGGTTTAGCTGTTTTTTTGGTGTTATTAATTTTCCATTTATTTGGATGGGAAGGGCTGCAGATAGGAACGCTGACAGCTGTTTTCAGTTTACGTGAAAGTTTTGACAAAAGTGTTCATTTTGGTTTCTCACGTGTGGTTGGAAATAGTGTTGGTGGTTTGCTATCTTTGCTCTTCTTTTTTATCAATAAATTTTTCCATAATCAGTTTTGGGTAACGTTGATTTTTGTCCCAATTTTTACCATGTTAGGAATTATGATTAATGTTTCAATTAATAACAAAGCAGGAATCATTGGTGGAACATCGGCGCTTTTGATTATTACCTTATCAATTCCTGCTGGAGATACTATTTTATATGTGTTTGCTAGGGTATTTGAAACATTTTGCGGAGTCTTTGTAGCTATTCTTGTTAATTCTGATGTTGATAAGATTAGGGGGCTTTTACGCAAAAAAATCTAAAAATTTTTCGTTCATGTCATATTTTCTTACATAAGGGGTTGACAGTTTAGAATTTTCAGACTATAATAAGTGTCGGAAGGAGGTCATCATGAAAGAAAAAGAACTCAGACGTTCAATGGCGGTATTTCCTATTGGAACAGTAATGAAATTGACGGATTTAACAGCACGCCAAATTCGTTATTATGAAGATCAGGGTTTAATTACCCCAGAGAGGACGTCGGGAAATCGTCGTATGTATTCGTTAAACGATATGGATCGATTGCTCGAAATTAAAGATTTTCTTGATGAGGGGCTTAATATTGCGGCTATTAAGCGTGAATATGCGGAGCGACAAGATAAAGCACATCAGAAACAAAAATCTTTAACTGATGCTGATGTTCGTCGTATCTTACAAGATGAACTCCGTAACCAAGGTCGTTTTTCGGCCCCATCACAGTACATTAGCAACTGGCGCATCTAAAAATACGCGTCGCTCGGTTATTTCGGTTTTAAAAAGGAGACCTTAATTCATGACTATTACAGCAGCTGACATTCGTCGCGAAGTCAAAGAAAAAAATGTAACTTTCTTGCGTTTAATGTTCTCAGATATCGCTGGGACATTGAAAAACGTGGAAATTCCAGCAACTGATGAACAACTTGACAAAGTATTGGCAAACAAAGCAATGTTTGACGGTTCTTCAATCGAAGGTTTTGTTCGTATCAATGAATCTGATATGTTCTTACATCCAGACCTTGATACTTGGACAGTATTCCCTTGGGGTGGTGAAAATGGTGCTGTTGCAGGTTTGATCTGTGACATCTATACTGCTGAAGGTGAACCATTTGCAGGTGACCCACGTGGAAACTTGAAACGTGCTCTTCGTCATATGGAAAAAGTTGGTTTCAAATCATTTAACCTTGGTCCAGAACCAGAATTCTTCTTGTTCAAATTGGATGAAAAAGGTGAACCAACTCTTGAAGTAAACGACCGTGGTGGTTACTTCGACCTTGCACCAACTGACCTTGCAGATAATACTCGTCGTGAAATCGTTAATGTTTTGACTGAAATGGGATTTGAAGTTGAAGCAAGTCACCACGAAGTGGCTGTTGGTCAACATGAAATTGACTTTAAATACGCTGATGTTTTGAAAGCTTGTGATAACATTCAAATTTTCAAACTTGTTGTTAAAACAATTGCTCGTAAACATGGTCTTTATGCTACATTTATGGCTAAACCTAAATTTGGTATCAACGGTTCAGGTATGCACTGTAACATGTCATTGTTCGATTACGATGGAAACAATGCCTTCTACGATACTGAAGATCCAAAAGGTATGCAATTGTCAGAAACAGCATATTACTTCCTTGGTGGTTTGATGAAACACGCTTATAACTACACTGCAATCATGAACCCAACTGTAAACTCATACAAACGTTTGGTTCCTGGTTATGAAGCACCAGTTTACATTGCATGGGCTGGACGTAACCGTTCACCACTTATCCGCATTCCTGCATCACGTGGTATGGGTACTCGTTTGGAACTTCGTTCTGTTGACCCAACTGCTAACCCATATCTTGCACTCGCTGTCCTTCTTGAAGCAGGTCTTGATGGTATTGAAAACAAAATTGAAGCTCCAGCTGCAGTTGAATCAAATATCTATGTCATGACTGAAGAAGAACGTAAAGAAGCAGGTATCCGTGACCTTCCTTCTACTTTGCACAATGCTGTTAAAGCTTTACAAGAAGATGAAGTTGTCAAAGCAGCACTTGGTGAACATATCTTTGTAAACTTTGTGGAAGCTAAGAAAATTGAATGGTCAAGCTATGCGGCCTTTGTTTCACAATGGGAAATTGATCACTATCTAGATTTATACTAAGAAGTAGTAAAAAGACAGCTTCTGGCTGTCTTTTTTTTATCAATTCACCACATTATCAGTTAGAAAAGTTCAAATAAGAACTATTCTAATCTAGTATAATGTGGTATAATTTAAAATAAATATTCTGAATAATTAGACTATTTTGGACTATTTATACTAGTGATAGGAGTAGAAGCTATGAATGAAAGTGCTTTGAGAGCGCAACAGACAACGCTTTGGGATCCATCTTTTGAATCGGATGCTTGTGGTATGGGCTTTGTTGCACAGCTTGATGGTAAAGCTAGTCATACTTTGATTGATTATGCCTTAACCATGTTAACTCGTATGAATCACCGTGGAGGTACAGGTGCAGAACCTGATACAGGAGACGGTGCAGGAATGCTGCTTGCTTTGCCTGATGAATTTTTCCAATTAAAAGCTAAAGAAGCAGGCTATGTTTTGCCTAAAAAAGGCGATTACGCCGTCGCACAATTATTTTTACCTCAGGATACTGAAGCTAAGGTAAGTCTTTTGGAAGCTGTTAAAGCTGAAATTAAATTAGCAGGTTTTCATGTTTTGATGACACGTGATGTACCATTTAATTATGATAATTGTGGTCCAGCAGCTCAAGAGATTATGCCAAGTTTTGTACAAGTTTTTGTTAAGAAACCTGATGACACAAAAGCTGGTCGTGATTTTGAGGATAAGTTATTCCGTTTGCGTCGTCAACTTGAAAAGAGCTTTTCAGCTGATGAATTTTTCATTTGCTCACTTTCAAGTAAGACAATTGTGTATAAAGGAATGCTTCATGCTTTCCAAGTTGGGCTTTTTTACCCTGACTTGCAAGATGAACATTTCAAATCTCATATTGCGTTGACACACTCACGCTTTTCTACAAATACTTTCCCATCTTGGGATCGTGCACAGCCATTCCGCTTTTTGGCACACAATGGTGAAATTAATACTCTCCGTGGTGCTGAAAATTGGATGCACAGTCACCAGATTGAAGTTTATAACGAAGAAAATTCGGACTCTGCTAAGTTGGAGAACTGTCTAGAATACCTTTACCGTAATGGTCGTGATATTCCACAAAGTCTTTTAATGATGGTACCTGAAGCTTGGGGTGATGAATCAGGGCTTTCAGATGATTTGAAGGCGTTTTATGAATATGCGTCAAGTTTCGTAGCTCCATGGGATGGTCCAGCAGCGCTTGTTTTCACTGACGGTGATATGGTTGGTGCGCGTTTGGACCGTAATGGATTGCGTCCTAGCCGTTATTCATTGACAAAAGATAATTTCCTTATTTGCTCAAGTGAATCTGGTGTTGTCGATCTTGAACCAAGTCGTGTTATTGAAAAAGGTGTGCTTGGACCTGGTAATATGATGTTGATTGACACGACTTCAGGAAAATTAATGCGCAATGAAGAAGTGAAAGCATACTATGCTGCACAATATCCATACAAAGAGTGGGTTGACGAAAACATTGCTCATCTTAACGACTTTGAGGCTGCTGAATTGATTCAAGAAACAAATGACATTGAAACAATGTGGAAGGCTTACGGCTATAATGAAGAAGTTATTCGTACGATCATTCTACCAATGTCTGAAAAAGGTGAAGAACCTGTTATTTCAATGGGATTTGATAGCCCACTAGCAGTTCTCTCTAATAAGAGCCAATCGCTTTTCACTTTCTTCAAGCAACAATTTGCGCAGGTTACTAATCCGCCAATTGATGCCATTCGTGAACAAATCGTTGTGTCAACTAGTGTTTACCTCGGTGGTGATGGTAATTTCAAAGCTGATGGTGCTGATAACTGTGTCAAAGTAAAAATTGACAGCCCAGTTCTTTCAAGTCAAGATTTTGCGAAAATTGCTAACTTGAAAGATGACCGTTATTGTGCAACAACCCTATCTACGGTTTATGACGTGGTTGAGCCGTCACATAATCGTTTGCAACGTGCGCTAGAAAATCTTTTCAAAGCTGCTGAAAAAGCCGTTGATAATGGTAGTAAGATTATTATTCTTTCAGACCGTAATGTTAAAGAAAATCAAACAACTATCCCAATGCTGTTAGCTGTTTCTGGTTTAAATAACTATATGGTTGTCAAAGGAAAAGCAAGCCAATTCTCAATTGTTGTCGATACAGCGGAAGCTATTGAAGTTCATCATTTTGCAACCTTGGTTGGTTATGGTGCGGCTGCGGTTCACCCTTATGGCGCTTATGCGACATTGAAGGAATATGGCAAAGATGAGCTTGCTTTTGAAAAATATCGTAAAGCTGCTGAAAAAGGTATTGTTAAAGTTATGAGTCGTATGGGGATTTCAACAATCCTTGGTTACAAAGGGGCTCAATTATTTGAAGCCGTTGGTTTATCTGACTCTGTTGTTAACAAATACTTTACAGGTACAGTAACTCGTATCGGCGGTTTGTCACTTGACCAAATTGAAAAAGAATACCTTCAACGTATGGAAGATGCTTTTGGTCCTCGTCGTGGAGATTATCTCCAAAGTGGTGGTATTTATCAATTTAAAGCAGATGGCGAGTATCATCTTTTTAATCCACATACCATTTATAATTTCCAACAAGCTGTTCGTAAAGGGGACTACAAACTCTTTAAAGAATATACAGCTGAATTAAACAAAGAAGCATTGTCAACGCCGACAACACTTCGTTCTATTTGGGAATTTAAATCTGATCGTCCAAAAGTTGACCTCTCTGAGGTAGAACCAGCAGAAACTATTGTTAAACGTTTCAAAGTTGGTGCCATGAGTTTTGGTTCACTTTCTAAAGAAGCACATGAAACAATTGCTGAAGCCATGAACTCAATCGGAGCGAAATCAAACTCTGGTGAAGGTGGCGAAAATCGTAATCGTTTCAAAGTACAACCAGACGGACGTAATTTAAACTCTAAAATCAAACAAGTTGCTTCTGGACGTTTTGGTGTCAATGCAGAATACCTCATGTCTGCTGAAGAACTTCAAATTAAATTAGCACAAGGTGCGAAACCTGGTGAAGGTGGTCAATTGCCTGGTCAAAAAGTCTTCCCTTGGGTTGCAGAAATTCGTGGTGCAACGCCTGGTGTACGCTTGATTTCACCACCACCTCACCATGACATCTACTC
This sequence comes from Streptococcus macedonicus ACA-DC 198, assembly GCA_000283635.1. Classification (NCBI taxonomy): domain Bacteria; kingdom Bacillati; phylum Bacillota; class Bacilli; order Lactobacillales; family Streptococcaceae; genus Streptococcus; species Streptococcus macedonicus. Next base: position 1,829,092 of record HE613569.1, on the reverse strand, counting down.
AATTGAAGATTTGGCGCAATTGATTTATGACCTTAAAGCCATTAATCCTTATGCTAAAATCAATGTTAAATTGGTTTCAAGTACTGGTGTTGGTACAATCGCTACAGGTTGTGTAAAAGCTGGTGCTGATAAGGTTGTTATTTCAGGTTACGACGGTGGTACAGGAGCTTCTCCACGTAACTCTGTCCGTGATGCTGGGCTTCCATGGGAAATGGGCTTGGCTGAAGCACACCAAACATTGTCACTTAACCGTCTCCGTCAACGTATGACCCTTGAAACTGATGGTAAATTAATGACTGGTCGCGATGTTGCCATTGCCACTCTTCTTGGAGCGGAAGAATATTCATTTGCAAGTCTAGCATTGATTTCTATTGGTTGTGTGATGATGCGTGTTTGCTCATTGAATACTTGTCCTGTTGGTGTAGCAACTCAAAATCCAGAACTTCGTAAACATTTTGCAGGTAAACCTGAACATGTGATTAACATGATGATGTTTATGGCAGAAGAATTGCGTGAATATATGGCTGAACTTGGTTTCCGTTCTGTTGACGAAATGGTTGGTCATTCAGAAATCTTGAAAGCGAAATTCATTCCAAAAGGTAAAGCAAAATCGCTTGATTTTTCACGTATGCTTGGTACAGCTTATCCAATTGACCGCAAGACAGAAGATCCATTTGCTGAAGCACGTCAATGGAAAGAATTGGACGGATTTGCCAAAGCTGCTGTTGATAATGGCGCAAGCGTGACGGTTAAAGAATCAATTAACAATGTTCAACGTGCAGTCGGTGCTCGAATGGCAGGCTGGATGGCTGAACGTTATGGAAATGATACCGTTGAACCAGGTTTGATTAAATATGAATATACTGGTATTGCTGGTCAATCATTTGCAAGCTTTATCACACAAGGTATGGAATTAACACTAGTTGGTGAAGCAAATGACTACATTGCCAAATCAATGTCAGGTGGACGTTTGATTGTTAAGCCGCCACATGATGCCGCTTATGATGTTGAAAATTCACCAATCGTTGGTAACGTTGCTCTCTTTGGTGCGGTTAAGGGTGAAGCTTATTTCGCTGGTCGCGCAGGTGAACGTTTCTGTGTTCGTAATTCTGGTGCTAAAGTTGTTGTTGAAGGTGTTGGAGCACACGGTTGTGAATATATGACAGGTGGTGTTGCTGTTATCCTTGGAACAACAGGACGTAACTTCGCTGCTGGTATGAGTGGTGGTATTGCCTATGTTTATGATGTGGACGGTGATTTTGCCGAAAAAGTTAACCAAGAAATGGTTGATCTTTACAAAGTCGGTGAAACTCGTGGGGATGATGTCTTGGTTGATATGATTCAAAAACACTATGAATACACAGGTAGCGCTAAAGCAAAACGCTTGCTTGACAACTGGGCACAAGAAGTTGATAAATTCATTAAAGTTTATCCAACTGAATTCCATGAAATTAACAATATTGAATACGCACTTGCCAATACTGGCTTAGAAGGTGATGAACTTGAATTGCGTACCTTCGAAATTGCCACAGGTGGTGCAGAAACTGCTGCCGAGAAAGAAGAACTTCTCGCACAAGTAACAGGAGGTAAGTAAAATGGCTGATCCATTTGGATTTTTGAAATATGAACGTAAAGATAATCCGTTTCGTCCTGTTGCTGAACGCATCTTGGACTTTGAGGAATTACAAGTTCCGTTGTCAGAAGAGGACCGTCAAAAACAAGCCGCACGTTGTATGGCTTGTGGGATTCCTTTCTGTCATTCTGGACAATTCTATGGTGGTGGACGTGCGGTTTCAGGTTGTCCAAATGACAACTTGATTCCTGAATGGAATGATTTGCTTTATAAAGGCGATTACAAACGTGCTTTTGAGCGCCTTTCACGTACAAATCCTTTACCCGAAATGACTGGACGTGTTTGTCCAGCGCCGTGTGAAAAAGGTTGTACAGAAGCTCTCAATGGCTCTGGTGTCACTATCCATGATAATGAACGCTTTATCATCGATACAGCTTTTGAAAATGGTTGGGTAGAGGAGTCAGGTCGTCCAGCCTACCGAACAGGATTTAAAGTTGCTGTTATTGGTTCTGGACCTGCAGGGCTTTCAACTGCTTGGCGCCTTAATAAACTAGGTCATACAGTAACTGTCTATGAACGTAGTGACCGCTTTGGTGGACTATTGATGTACGGTATTCCAAATATGAAATTGGATAAGGAAATTGTTCAACGTCGTATTAATTTGATGGAAAAACTTGGTATTAATTTTGTTGCCAATACGGAAGTGGGACGTGATGTAACAGCGGATGACTTGTTGAAACAATATGACCGTGTTGTTCTTGCAACTGGTGCAAGTGTTCCGCGTGATTTGGATGTCCCAGGTCGTCATCTATCTGGTGTGCGTTTTGCGGTTGATTTCTTAACTGAAACGACTAAAAATGTCCTTGCTTCTGATAATAAAAAACTTGGTCCAACGCTTGAAGGCAAACATGTTCTTGTCATTGGTGGCGGGGATACAGGTAATGACTGTATCGGTACGGCTGTTCGTTTGGGTGCAGCAAGTGTTAAACAGCTTGAAATCACTCCAGAACCGCCAGAAAAACGCTTACCAACAAATCCATGGCCACAGTACCCAATGATTAAACGCGTCGGTTATGGGCAAGAAGAAGCCAATTTCGTACAAGATACAGAATTGACAACTTATGCCACATCAACAACTGAATTTATCGGTGCTGACCGTGGTCAAGTCATTGCTGCTAAGACTATCAAAGTTGGTCCTGGTTTCAAACCAATTGAAGGAACTGAAGAAATCATCAAAGCAGACCTTGTTTTACTAGCAATGGGATTCACAGGTGCTGAAAAATCATTATTTGAACAGTTTGGAGTTCAAAGTGTCTATGATGACTATTCAACAAATAATGACCGTGTCTTTGTTGCTGGTGATGCACGTCGTGGTCCAAGTCTTGTAATTTGGGGAATCCGCGAAGGACGCAAAGCTGCAGAAAAAATCGACCAAGGTCTTCGTATCATGGTTGCACAATAAAACTAAGAAAGCTCGCTTTTATGGCGAGTTTTTTGCTTGGATTCAAGATAGTCTTTAGGTTTATGGACAATGGCGCCTTTATGGTCATATTTAAGATGTGATAAATTGAAATATAGCGCTTACATGGTTTTATACAATTTGTAACAATTCCTTGATATACTAATGGTAATCAAAATTGGGAGACGGATGTTTATGAATCGAAAAACACAATTAGCTTTAGCAACAGCAACAGTTTCAGGAGCTTTGCTATTTTTACAAGTAAATGCAGATGCTGACACTTATACACTACAAAGTGGAGATTCTTTTTATAGTGTATCGCAATTGTACGGTATGGATGTTTATGATTTGGCTGCTTTGGATGGCGTGTCAATTTATGATACGATTGTCCCTGGTCAGACACTTCAAGTACCAGACCAATTTTCGGTAGAAACAACGTCAACTGAAGAAGTAGCAACAGAGACTAGTACAAATAGTGATAATACTTATCCAGTTGGTCAATACACATGGGGAGTTAAAGAGTTAGCGACATGGGCAAGTAACTAACTGGGGGGGAATGCTGGTGATTGGGCTGCTAATGCTGCCTTGCAAGGATATACTGTCGGAACGCAAGCAGAGGTTGGAGCGATTATTTGTTGGACTGACCCTGACAGTTACGGACACGTAGCGTATGTAACAGCTGTTAGTGTCAGCGGTGAAATTCAAGTGCTAGAATCAAACTACGGTGATAAACAATGGATTGATAATTACCGTGGCTGGTTTGACCCAACAAATAGCCAAACAGCAGGCACAGTTAGCTACATTTATCCAACGACTTATTGATATCAATTTAAAGCATAGAAAAAGCAGTTTGAAAAATCAAGCTGCTTTATTTTTGTGGATAAGTTGTGGAAAAGAGGAAAATGTGACTTTATTCATGGACTTAAAAATTCAAAAGCAAATCGGTAACTTCAAAGAGATTTGATTTTTTAGCTAGTCTTAGTTTTCAGCTACTGACCTAAACTGATTTGTTCCCGATTTCTGCGTTTTGTCATTTATCATTCGTAAACAAAGAAGCTGAGCACTTTTGTCTCAGCTTCGTTAATTCTATTTTTCATCTGGTGTGAGAATCATTGGGATAATGATTGGTTCACGTTCTGTTTTTTCGTACAAGAATGGACGAAGTGCGTTAACGATAGCACCGTTAACAGATTGAATGCTTGCGTCCTTGTTTTTCAAGGCAATGCGAATCGCGTTGAAAAGAATACGTTGACTTTCACGGATGAGGTCGCCTGATTCGCGCATGTAGATAAATCCACGGCTGAGAATGTCAGGACCTGCTAAAATCATTTGTGTGTCAAAATCGACAGTTGCGACAGCAAGAACGACACCGTCTTCTGATAAATCGTGACGGTCGCGCAGCACAGCAGCACCAATGTCTCCAATACCATTACCATCAACATAAATGTCTTGAGCATTGAAGTGTCCAGCACGACGAGCTGAATTAGCTGTAAGAGCTAGGACATCACCGTTTTCCATGATAAAGATATTATCTTTTGGAACACCTGTGTCCATTGCTAAACCAGCATGAATCTTCAACATACGGTATTCACCATGAACTGGCATGAAGTATTTTGGTTTCATCAAGCGGAGCATGAGTTTTTGCTCTTGTTGACCACCATGACCAGATGTGTGGATATTGTTGACTTTACCGTGGATAACTTCAACACCAGCTTCTTGGATAGTATTAATCAGTTTATTAACACTTGTTGTGTTACCAGGAATTGGGCTAGATGAGAAGATAACTGTATCACCAGGTTGTAGTGTAACTTGGCGGTGTGTACCATTGGCAATGCGTGCTAGCGCAGCCATTGGTTCCCCTTGACTACCTGTACACATGATTAAGATTTCACTAGCATGATAGTCTTTGAGTTCGCTTGGTTCGATAAATGTTCCTTTTGGAACTTTGATATAACCAAGTTCGATACCGTTGACAATGGCTTTTTCCATAGAACGTCCGAAAACAACGATTTTACGTCCTGTTTTAACGGCAGCTTCGGCAGCTTGTTGGAGACGGAAGATATTTGAAGCAAATGACGCGAAAATAATACGTCCATGAATGCCCTCAATAATCTTCATGATAGATTGTCCAACGACTTTTTCTGAATTTGTAAAGGTTGGAATTTCAGCGTTGGTTGAGTCTGATAATAAACAGAGAACACCATCTTCACCAAGGGCAGCCATGCGGTGGATATCTGCTGGCTCACCAACTGGTGTCCAGTCAAATTTGAAGTCCCCTGTGCAGACAATTTTACCTTGTGGTGTATGGATAACGATTCCAAGAGGTTCTGGAATTGAGTGGGTTGTGCGGAAGAAAGTAACGCTAAGGTTTTTAAATGTTAATTCTGTGTTAGCATTAATTTCATAGAGTTTAGCATCACGGAGAAGTCCGTGTTCTTCCAATTTTCCTTTGATAAGTGCAAGGGCTAATGGTCCAGCGTAGATTGGGATATTAGCTTGTTTTAAGAGAAATGGGATTCCACCAATGTGGTCCTCATGACCGTGGGTAATAACGAGCCCTTTGATACGGTCAATATTTTCAACGATATAAGAATAATCTGGAATGACATAATCAATTCCGAGAAGATCATCTTCAGGAAATTTGATACCAGCATCAACGATGATAATTTCATCTTTGTACTCAATACCGTAAGTATTTTTTCCGATTTCTCCAAGACCACCAATTGCGTAAACCCCAACTTCTTCGGGTTTTAAATTGATTTGTGACATGTTATAACTCCGTTAATTTAAAGACACCTGTTTCTTTTTCGTAAGCTAGGTGTTTATCTGATAGAAGTTCAATAAATTCAATGTTGTAAGGTGTTTTTTCTTCAACGAGTTTGCGTGTTTTGATGCGTCCTTCGAGTTCAGTTGTGGCATCAATGTCTAAGTAGAGCACCTTAGTTTGCTCACGGCGTGGGTTACGTTCTTTTGTTTCTTGGTAAAAAACTTTATAAATCATAGTTTTCCTTTCTTTATACCTGTGGCTAATCAAACTACAAAAAACCTGCCAAATAGCTTTACATCTACTTGACAAACATCTATGAAATTTTTCCGAGTAATTGATTTAACCTTGATTCGTTGCAATTATTAAAATTATATCATAAAATAAGAGGTATAATCAAGTGGGGGAATTTAAATTATGAAAGTTTTAGCCTTTGATACTTCAAGTAAGGCTTTGTCTGTTGCCATTTTAGATGACAAGAATTTGTTAGCTGATGTAACGATCAATATTAAAAAAAATCACAGTATAACATTAATGCCTGCGATTGATTTTTTGATGACATCTGTGGATTTGCAACCAAGTGATTTAGATAGAATTGTTGTAGCGCAAGGTCCAGGGTCTTATACTGGTTTGCGCGTGGCGGTTGCGACAGCTAAAACGTTGGCATATACGTTAAATATTGAGTTAGTAGGGGTGTCAAGTTTGTATGCACTTGCTGCGGCAGCTGATTTTGATGGCTTGGTTGTTCCTATCATGGATGCCCGTCGTAATAATGTTTATGCTGGTTTTTATAAAAATGGTCAGCCTGTTAAAGCAGACCAACACATGAGTTTTACAGCTGTTTTAGAAGCCGTTAAGGCTGAAGCTAAGGTTATATTTGTTGGTGAAGTGGATAATTTCAGCGACCAGATTGAAGAAGCTCTACCACAAGCTGTTATTTCACCTGTTTTGCCATCAGCTTATGCTATTGGAAAATATGGTCAAAGTCTTGAACCAGCTGATGTTGACAGTTTTGTACCAAATTATCTTAAACGTGTGGAAGCAGAGGAAAACTGGCTTAAAACGCATAAAGAAGATTCAACTGCAGATTATGTCAAACGTATCTAACATGAAAGATTTATCAGAAAAAGTGACTGCTGTTTATGCTATTTTGTCTGATGTCTATGAAGTGTCACCATGGACAAAAAAGCAAATTTTAGCAGATATGCAGCAGGATAGTGTGGATTATTTTTTTGTGGAGAAAGACAAGGAAATGGTTGGTTTTCTGGCAATTCAGCAACTTTTTGGCGAAATAGAAATCACAAATATTGCGGTTAAGAAAGCTTATCAAGGTTGTGGTTTAGGCAGTCAGTTATTGACTAATTTAGACCAGATTGACTTTCCAATTTTCTTGGAAGTGAGAGCATCAAATACTTCTTCACAAGTTTTGTACCAAAAATTTGGATTTAAGGTGATTGGTGAGCGTAAGCGATATTACCATAATCCAATTGAGGATGCGATTATCATGAAGCGTGAAGGTAATGAGAGGTAGAAAAGATAAATGAACGATAGATATATTTTAGCTGTGGAGAGCTCTTGTGATGAAACAAGTGTTGCCGTTTTAAAAAATGAAAGCGAGATTTTGAGCAATATTATTGCTAGTCAAATTGAAAGTCACAAGCGTTTTGGTGGCGTGGTGCCAGAGGTTGCTAGTCGTCACCATGTCGAAGTGATTACAATGTGTTTCAAAGATGCTTTGGATGCGGCAGGAATTGAAGCGAGTGACCTTGATGCGGTTGCTGTAACTTACGGTCCTGGCTTGGTTGGAGCACTTTTAGTGGGGATGGCTGCTGCTAAAGCTTTTGCTTGGGCGAACCATTTGCCATTGATTCCTGTTAATCATATGTCTGGGCACTTGATGGCAGCTCGTCAAGTCAAAGAATTAACTTATCCATTAATGGCATTATTGGTTTCTGGTGCACACACAGAATTGGTTTATGTGTCTGAACCTGGTGATTATAAAATTATCGGTGAAACGCGTGATGACGCTGTTGGTGAAGCATATGACAAGGTTGGTCGTGTTATGGGGTTGACTTATCCTGCTGGACGTGAAATTGACCAATTGGCACATCAAGGAAAGGATATTTATGATTTTCCGCGTGCCATGATTAAAGAAGATAACCTCGAATTTTCATTTTCAGGTTTGAAATCAGCTTTTATTAATTTACACCATAATGCTGCGCAAAAAGGTGAAACACTCTCAAAAGAAAATTTATCAGCATCATTTCAAGCTGCCATTTTGGATGTTTTGATGGCGAAAACAAAAAAAGCTTTGGAAAAATATCCTGTCAAAACACTCGTTGTAGCTGGTGGTGTGGCTGCTAATCAAGGCTTGCGTGAACGTTTGGCAGATGAAATTACAGAAGCAGAAGTTGTCATTCCGCCATTACGTCTTTGTGGCGATAATGCCGGCATGATTTCGTTAGCAGCAGCGATTGAATACGATAAAGGGCACTTTGCTGACTTAGACTTAAATGCTAAACCAAGTTTAGTTTTTGATAGTTTGGATTAGAAAGATGAAGATAATAGAAAAATTATTTGAACAACGAGTGGCTGCAGAGACTTTATATGAGTTCTCTGCTTATTTAATATTTAGGGAGTTTGTATGCAGGAAAAAGGGTTTAAAGCGGGACTTCAAGCTGCGCTTCCAACGGCTTTGGGTTATATTTCGATTGGATTAGCTTTTGGAATTGTGGCGTCTGCTTCAGGATTATCAGCTTTAGAAGTTGGCTTGATGAGTCTTTTGGTCTATGGTGGTTCAGCTCAATTTGCCATGTGTGCCATGTTGCTTGCTCATGCTGATTTAGCTTCAGTAACGTTGACCGTTTTTTTAGTTAATTTGCGTAATATGTTGATGAGTTTGCATGCAACAACTATTTTTACCAAAACAAGCTTCCTCAATAACATTGGGATAGCTAGCCTAATTACAGATGAAAGTTATGGTGTTTTGTTGGGAGAAAATGTTCACAATAAATCAATTGCAGCTAGCTGGATGCATGGTAATAATGTACTGAGTTATGCAGCATGGGTTTTATCCACAATTGTAGGGACACTCCTAGGAGGTATTATCCCAAATCCAGAAAGTTTTGGGCTTGATTTTGCTCTGATTGGTATGTTTATTGGTTTACTTGTCTTTCAATTTGATGCGATGTTGAGTGAAGGCATTAAAAAACTATTGCTTGTACTAGCAGCTGTGGCTATTAGTTTTTTAGTCTGTGCTGTTTTTCTATCAAGTGCCTTAGCGGTTTTAGTATCAACGTTAATTGGTTGTAGTGTGGGGGTAATGTTGGATGAGCGTTAGTAGTTATGTTTTGGTAGCCATTCTTTTAGGATTTGTTGTGTCGTGGGTTCCGCGAGTTGCCCCTTTTATCTTGGTAAAATATAAAGGCTTGCCCGAAATTGTCATTCGTTTTTTGAAATATTTGCCCGTTTCCATTTTATTTGCTTTGATGTTTTCAAGTCTTTTTGACGTTGAAATTGGTCATTTGCCACAAGTAAAGGACTTGGAAGTTCTAGCCAGTCTTCCCACTTTTTATGTCGCCTTAAAATCTAAAAATTTATTATATGCCGTCATTACAGGAATTGTTAGCATGGCGATTTTACGGTTAATATTTTAATTTTGCCATTAATTGTTTGAGTTGAGCAATTTCTTCTGTGGATAAGTTTGATAAAAGAAAATCAGATTGCTTTTGTTCATATTCGTGAAGCTGTGGATAAATGTCCATGGCTTTTTCTGTTGGATAAACACGTTTGATTTTCTGGTTAACAGCACTTTTACCGAAAATTTGGTTTTCAAGCAATTGAATCGTCAAATTTACCTGCTAATTTTCCACATTTAGCTGTGGATAATTGTTTCTATACTTACTATTATTAACTAAAAAAGCTGGGGACATCCCAGCTTTTTGTGTGATAAAAACTTTTGTCTTTCTATTTTTTTGAGGATTACCAGCTGGCTTTTTTGACGCCAGGAAGTTGTCCTTTGTGAGCAAGGTCACGGAAGTTGATTCGGCTAACGCCGAATTTACGCATGTATGCGTGTGGGCGTCCGTCAATGCGGTCACGATTTTTCAAATGATTTGGATTTGAGTCGCGTGGCAATTTACGAAGCGCTTCGTAATCGCCTTTTGCCTTCAATTCACGACGTAAGTCGGCATATTGCTCAATGAGTTTTAGTTGTCGGTTGTATCTAGCAATTTTTGATTTTTTAGCCATAATGTCTCCCTTTTCTTAACTGGTTAACGATATTTATTATAACAGCTTTGAGGAAATAAGCAAGAGAAAAGCTTAAATAGTTAAATATTTTTTAAAAAAGAAACCCACAAAAGGATTTCTCAACAATTGTTAGTAATGTAAACTTCCAGCGACCCAGCCTGTGCATAACGCCACAGTGATGTTAAAACCACCTGTGTGGGCATTAATATCAAGCACTTCACCAGCAAAGTAAAGTCCTGGGACTTGCTTGCTTTCAAGGGTTTTGGGATTAATTTCTTTCAAATCAACGCCACCTTTAGTTACAAAAGATTTTGCCAGTGACATTTTTCCAGTTACTTTAATCGGCAGCTCTTTGATGTTATCCACAAGTTCTTTTTCTTGTTGTGGCGTTAGTTGTTTGACTTTTTCGGGAAATGACTGTGCTAAAAAGCTAGTTAATCGTTCTGGAAGAAGCACTTTAAGAGCATTTTTGAGGGATTTCTCACGCTGCTCCGCTAAAAATGTGTGTAGCTCTTCTGTGGATAGTTTTGGGAAAAGGTCAAGTGTAATGGTTTCGCCACCCTTGATAAAACTTGATAGGCGTAGTGCGGCAGGTCCAGACAAACCAAAATGCGTAAAGAGCAAATCATGTGTAATACGGTGTTTTTGATAGCTCAAACAAACATCATCAAGAGAGATTCCTTGAAGTTCCCTATGTGGAAAATCTGTTAATAATGGACTTTCAGCCGCTTCAAGTTCTGTAAGATTGAGTTTAAAATGCCTAGCAATCTCATAACCAAAACCTGTTGACCCTGTGGAAGGATAGGCTTTGCCACCTGTTGTGATAATGAGTTTTTCACAGATGAACTCATCTGTCGCAGATTTGACGTGGAAAAGGTTGTCGATTTTCTTGACAGAAACAACTTCAGTATTGGTTAAAACGGTGCCACCGAGTTCATTGATTTTATGGGCAAGAGCATCAATAATCGTTTTTGATTTATCAGTTTTTGGGAACACACGCCCATGGTCCTCAACTTTTAAAGCAACGCCATTTTCTTCAAAAAATCGAATAATGTCGTGGTTGTCAAATTGTGAAAAGACACTGTAAAGAAAGCGTCCATTTCCAGGAATGCCTTCCATGAGGTCATCAATGGTACCATTATTAGTGACGTTACAACGTCCACCACCCGTTCCAGCTAGTTTTTTGCCGAGTCGTTTATTTTTTTCAATAAGTAATGTTTGATTGCCATAATAACTGCTTGAAATGGCAGCCATCATACCAGCGGGACCGCCGCCAATGATAATTGTATCGTATGTATTCATATAACTATTGTAGCATAAAATATTGCTATCTTGATAAGCAAGTAATGGGAATTGTGAAAGGAAAGTCAGGACGTTTACAGAAAATGACAAAAACTTGACAGTAGTTCTAAAAAACAAGTTAATATCAAGTAAAAAGTGCACCAGAAACTTGGTAAAAATTGACAATTATAGACTGTTATGTTATCCTTTTCATAAGAAATTTCAACGTAAAAGAGGATATTATGGCAATTGAGAAAACAGTTAGCGAGCTGGCTGAGATTCTAGGAGTTAGCCGCCAAGCGGTTAACAATCGTGTCAAGAGTCTGCCAGAAGAAGATGTCGATAAAAATGAAAAGGGAGTTACCGTTGTCAACCGAAGTGGCTTGATTAAATTGGAAGAAATCTACAAAACAACCATTTTTGAAGATGAGCCAATTGATGAAGAAACAAAACAACGCGAACTTTTAGAAATTTTAGTGGACGAAAAAAATACTGAAATTACACGTTTGTATGAGCAACTCAAAGCTAAGGATAAACAGCTTGCTTCAAAAGATGAACAGCTTCGTGTTAAAGATGTGCAAATTAGTGAAAAAGACAAGCAGCTTGATCAGCAACAACAATTGACGCTTGCAGCCATGGAAGACACAAAGCGCCTTCAGCTTGAACTTAATGAAGCTAAGGCTGAAGTCGAAGAAATTCAAACGAAGTCAGAAGAAAAAATTCAAGAAGAAGCAGCTCCAAAGGGATTCCTAGCGCGTCTTTTTGGTGGAAAATAAGAACTCGAAATTTATCGGAAGCTGGGACAAAAGTTCCAGTTTTATTTTATAAACTCATTTTTAGGAGGTATCATGGAGAAATTAGCAGAGTACATTGCATTTGATTTGGAATTTAATACGGTTGCCGAGAAAAGTCATATTATTCAGGTTTCAGCAGTAAAATTCAAAGAAGGTCACGAAGTTGACAGCTTTGACACCTATGTTTACACAGATGTGCCATTGCAGTCATTTATTAATGGATTGACAGGGATTACATCAGAAAAAATTGCTAACGCTCCAAAGCTTGATGAAGTGCTGGCTGACTTTAAAACATTCGTTGGAGAGACTGCTTTGGTTGGTTATAATGCGCTAAAATCAGACCTGCCTTTGCTTGCTGAAAATGAATTAGACTTGACAGAGCTTTACAAGGTTGATTTATATGATGAGGCTTTTGAACGTCGTAGCACAGACTTGAATGGAATTGCCAATCTTAAGTTGGCAAGTGTTGCTGAACTTTTAGGTATTTCAGGACATGGTCATAATTCACTTGAAGATGCTCGCATGACTGCGCTTGTTTACGAAAAGTTCATGGAATTTGATGAGAATAAATCTTATTTGAATCAGCAAGAAGAAGAGCATGGTGACAATCCTTTTGCAGCTTTAGATGGCTTTTTTAGCTAAAAGCTCTACTATTTTTTAAAAAATAAAAAATCATCTAGGGTAACCCCTTGCTTGTGACGTTGGGGCGTGTCCTATAATAAGGGCAGAAAGGAGGTGAAAGGGATGTCTCACTCTTATACAACTGGTGATTTGGCGAAGTTGGCAGGTGTTTCAGTTCGCACGGTCCAATATTATGATAAACGTGGTATTTTATCGCCATCTGATTTGACAGAAGGTGGACGGCGAATCTATGTGGATAGTGATTTGGAACAGTTGCGCATGATTTGTTTTTTACGGGAACTTGATTTTTCAATTGAACAGATAAAACGGCTGTTTGCTGAGGAAAATGCAAGGCAAGTTTTAGAGTTATTGCTTGTTGAGCATATCAAGGAAACAAAGCGTGAGCTTGCTGAGAAGAAAGCCAAACTTGACACTACTGTCAACTTGCTTGATAGGGTAAAAAATCAAACAGGTCAGTCGCTAGAATTTTTATCAGACATTTCTCTTACCATGAAAAATCAATTAGCTTGGCGTCGTTTGCAAAAACGGATGTGGATTAGTATTCTAGCAACGATCCTTATTTTTTTTCTTTGTGTTGTTTGGCAAGGTGTTGGTATCGGTATTGGTTTGGTGTATGTTGGCACATTATTAACATTGTCTTATCATTATTCACGTAAAATAGCTTATATCTGTCCCAATTGCCACCAACTTTTCCAACCAACGTATAGGGAATTCGCATTTGCTCTTCATACTCCTAAAACGCGAAAATTAACTTGCCCACATTGTCATGAAAAATCTTATTGTTTAGAAACAGCAAAAGAAGCTTAAAAAGCTCGAACCTTTTAAGGTTTGAGCTTTTTTTGATTATGTCATTAAAATGGTAATTTTCCTGCAAATGCGCCTAGTGTTTTTTGTGTGGCATCATCAATTTGAGAAAGTGCATCGTTGATAGCTTGTGTTGTCATGTCTTGAAGTGTTTCAACATCATCTGGGTCAACAATAGCATCTTTAAAAGTAATGTTCACTAATTTTTTATCACCTGTAAACTCAACAACAACTAAATCTTGAGCTGATTTTCCAGTGAAAGTTGTACTAGCAAGTTCAGATTGTTTTTTCTCCATTTGTTTTTGGAGTTTTTGAGCTTGACGCATCATATTTTGCATGTTCATCATAATGTTTTTGTGATTCCTTTCGTAGCAAGGGGTTAGACCCTATGTGTAAATTTTTATTGCCTTATGTTTCTTTTTGAGTATTTCTTAAAGCTTTATTTATTATAGCATTTTTTGAAGTAACTGCCTATTTTAACTGTGTGATAAGAGTGAGCGTTTGGTGATGATTTTACAAAAACTTTACAAAATTATGGTAATAGATTTGATGTTGGCTTTCTATAATGGTCATTGTAAAGAATTTAAAGGAGAACATCATGAAAAAATGTAAATTGTTTTCGGTATTGGCCCTAGCTGGCTTAACAGCTCTAGTGGGACTTTCAGCTTGTAGCAAATCAAACGGGGACTCTTCATCTGCATCTGGTAACATCAGCGTTGTTTCCCGTGAAGATGGGTCAGGGACACGCGGTGCTTTTGTAGAACTTTTCGGAGTTCAAGAAGAGCAAAATGGTGAAAAAGTTGATTTAACAACGGACAAAGCCATTGTTACTAACTCGACCTCTGTTATGCTAACGACAGTAGCTGGAGATAAATCAGCTATCGGCTATACTTCGCTAGGTTCTTTGGATGATACCGTCAAGGTTCTGAAAATTGATGGTACTGAGGCAAGTGTTGCCAATATTAAAGCCGGAAGCTACAAGATTTCTCGACCATTTAACATTGTGACTAAAGATAAGATAAGTGAGGCTGCTCAAGATTTCATCAACTTTATTTTAAGCTCTGATGGTCAAGCTGTCGTAGAAGAAAATGGTTACATTCCACTTGACGATACCAAAGCCTATAAATCTTCAGTTGATTCTGGCAAGGTTGTGGTTTCAGGATCAAGCTCTGTCACACCAGTTATGGAAAAATTAAAAGAAGCTTATAGCAAAGTCAACTCTAAGGTTGAAGTAGAGATTCAACAAAGCGACTCCTCAACAGGTATCACAAATGCAATCGAGGGAACAGCTGATATTGGAATGGCGTCACGTGATTTGAAAGATGAAGAAACATCTAAAGGAGTCAGCTCAACAGTTATTGCGATAGATGGTATTGCTGTTATTGTTAATAAAGATAACAAAGTTGATGGCTTAACAAGCGAACAAGTCAAGACTATTTTTACAGGTAAGACAACAAGCTGGGACGGTCTTTCAGACTAAGGGGTCATGAATGAATCATACAAAAGAAAAAATGATGCAAGCGGTATTTTTCCTTACCGCCTGCATTTCTGTTCTATCCGTGCTACTAATCTGCATCTTTTTGTTTTGGAGTGGGATTCCTGCTATTCATCAAATTGGTTTAGGTAACTTTCTTTTCGGAACTGTATGGAGACCGGCTAACAACCTTTTTGGTATTTTTCCAATGATTGTCGGTTCACTTTATGTGACAGCAGGGGCGCTTATTATTGGGGTACCTGTTGGAGTTTTGACAGCGGTTTTTATGTCTTCTTTTTGTCCAGAAGCCATCTATAGACCGCTCAAGGCGGCTATTAACCTCATGGCAGGGATACCATCGGTTGTTTATGGTTTCTTTGGTTTGGTTGTTTTAGTTCCCTTTGTTCGTGATAACATTGGTGGCTTTGGAATGGGGGTACTTACCGCTTCAATTTTGCTTGGTTTGATGATTTTACCAACTATTATCAGTGTCTCTGAGGCTGCTATTCGTGCTGTTCCTAGATCCTATTATGAAGGTGGTTTAGCTCTGGGGGCTTCCCATGAGCGTAGCATCTTTTTTGCAGTACTGCCAGCAGCTAAGCGGGGAATTTTGGCATCTGTCATTTTAGGGATTGGACGCGCAATCGGGGAAACTATGGCAGTTATCATGGTTGCAGGTAACCAAGCTGTCTTGCCAGATTCCTTGACATCGGGGGTCAGAACTATGACAACCAATATTGTTATGGAGATGGGGTACTCTAGTGGTCTTCACAAAGAGGCTCTTATAGGGACAGCTGTTGTTCTTTTTATATTTGTCCTAATCATTAACATCAGCTTTTCGTTGTTACATAAAGAGGAGTAGACATGGAAAATATCAATCACCGTAGCTTCAAGCAAGATTGGCAGTCACGCCGACGGGACCTGGTATCATTAATGTTGTATTTGTTAGTTTATGGTGCTGCCTTGATAACATTTGTCGGAATTGCTTTAACGGTCGGATACATTCTGGTCAAAGGCTTGCCCAATTTAAACATGAGTTTGTTTGATTGGACTTACAATAGTGAGAATGTATCGTTGTTACCAGCATTAATCAATACGGTTTTTATGACCATTTTGGCATTAAGTGTTGCCGTACCTATTGGTATAGGGGCCTCTATTTACTTGGTAGAATATGCGCGTCGTGATAACCCTTTTGTTAGTGTTATCCGGATTGCAACTGAAACGCTCTCTGGGATTCCCTCCATTATCTATGGACTGTTTGGCGCTCTTTTCTTTGTTAAGTTCGCTCACATGGGACTTTCCTTGCTGTCAGGAGCTGTTACACTTAGTATCATGATTTTGCCACTAATTATGCGAACAACAGAAGAAGCTTTGCTTTCAGTACCAGACTTCTATCGTGAAGGGGCTTTTGCACTTGGGGCGGGTAAACTTAGGACAATTTTTAAAATTGTCCTTCCTAGCGCCATGCCAGGAATTTTTTCAGGAATTATTTTAGCGATTGGGCGAATTGTGGGAGAATCAGCCGCCTTGATTTTTACAGCAGGTACGGTTGCTGAAGTGGCGAAAAGTATTTTCAGTTCGTCACGGACTTTGGCTGTACATATGTATGCTATCTCAGGAGAGGGACTTTATGTCAATCAAACCTATGCTACAGCAGTGGTTCTCTTAGTATTAGTTATTGTCATTAATCTAGTGTCAGGTTTGATTGCTAGACGATTAGGAAGTAAAACAAGCGATGAATAAAATAGAAATTAAAAATTTGGATCTCTACTACGGAGACTTCAAAGCTTTAAAAAACATTAATCTGGAAATTGCCAGCAATGAAATTACAGCTTTCATTGGTCCATCAGGATGTGGAAAATCGACCTTGCTGAAAAGTCTTAACCGAATGAATGACTTGGTGAAAAATTGCCGTATTACCGGAGAGGTCACATTAGATAAAGAAAATGTTTACCGCGATTTAGATATCAATGTCCTTCGTAAAAAAGTAGGTATGGTTTTCCAAAAACCCAATCCATTTCCGATGAGCATCTATGACAACATTGCCTTTGGACCTAGAACTCACGGTATTCACAATAAAGTTCAATTGGATGAAATTGTGGAGCGTTCCTTAAAACAAGCCGCTATATGGGATGAAGTCAAAGATCGCCTCAATAAATCTGCTCTTGGTATGTCTGGTGGTCAACAGCAACGGCTTTGTATTGCTAGAGCTTTGGCCATTGAACCTGAAGTTCTCCTCATGGATGAACCAACAAGTGCCTTAGATCCGATTTCAACAGCAAAAATTGAAGATTTGGTTATTGAACTCAAGAAAAAATATACTATCGTCATGGTGACCCACAACATGCAACAAGCTGTGCGGATTTCCGACAAGACAGCCTTCTTCTTATTGGGCGAAATTGTTGAGTACAATAAAACAAGCCAACTATTTTCAATGCCACAAGACGAACGCACAGAAAATTATATAACAGGGAGATTCGGATGATACGCTCAGCCTTTGAAAATCAACTGCATGCACTCAATACCAATTTAATTTTGATGGGGTCGTTATGTGAGGAAATTATTTCAAAATCCTTAATGCCCATCAGTGAAAATGATCAGCATCTGATTAATGATGTTGGCAAAACTTATCAAAAAATTGAGCAGATGGAAAGAGATATTGAATCACAATGTCTTAAGTTACTGCTTCGTCAACAGCCAGTTGCCAAGGATTTGCGACGTATTTCAGCTGCTTTGAAAATGGTTTATGATATGAAGCGTATTGGTGCTCAATCTGCTGAAATTGTTGATATTATTGGTGATGGTCATGTTCATGAAGGAGCTGAGTTTCGTCATCTCAAGCAAATGGTCAAACACGTTGTTCATATGGTAACAGATAGTGTGGATGCCTTTGTCCATGATGATGAGACTTTAGCTTTAAAAGTTATCCAAAAAGATGTCACAGTGGATAAAGA
Source organism: Streptococcus macedonicus ACA-DC 198 (assembly GCA_000283635.1). Classification (NCBI taxonomy): domain Bacteria; kingdom Bacillati; phylum Bacillota; class Bacilli; order Lactobacillales; family Streptococcaceae; genus Streptococcus; species Streptococcus macedonicus. The sequence continues at coordinate 1,811,096 of HE613569.1, read as the reverse complement.
ATTTGATACAATAAAGGCAAGTTTAATTGCCCATATTGCTGAACTTGGAAATGATGGTGAATATACTATTGATGTTTTGATGATTGCCAAATATTTGGAAAGAATTGGTGACCATACCGTCAATGTCGCTAAGTGGGTAATTTTTTCAATCACTGGTGAACTGAATGGAGAAGAAACATGATTTACTGCGTTGAAGATGATGATGATATTCGAGAACTGATGCTTTATACTTTACGAACAGCAGGATTTGAGGCTCAGGGGTTTCCTGACTCCGTTCTATTTTGGACAGCCATGGAAGAAGAGCAACCTAAGCTTATACTGTTAGATATCATGTTGCCTGTAGATGATGGACTGACCATTTTAAAATCCTTACGATCAATTGGCATGACAAAAGATATTCCAGTAATCATGACAACTGCGAAAGGAACAGAATTTGATAAGGTCAAAGGATTAGATTTGGGTGCCGATGATTATTTGGTTAAGCCGTTTGGTATGATGGAAATGATTTCTCGCATCAAAGCAGTTCTCAGACGTACATCCAATCAGGAACAGGAAACTCATTTGACAATAAAAAACCTCTCTTTGGATGCAAAGAATTACACGGTTAGAAATAATGGACAAAAAATCGAATTAACTTTGAAAGAATTTGATCTGCTATCTTTATTGATGTTAAATCCTGGCCGTGTTTTTACGCGGCAAGAACTTTTGGATAAAGTTTGGGGAGAACACTTTATCGGAGAAACACGGACAGTTGATGTTCATATTGGAACCCTTCGCATGAAGCTTGGAGATGCTAGTCATCTGATTAAGACAGTTCGTGGTGTTGGTTATCGTTTGGAGGTAACAGATGGTTAAGAAAATCTTTCGTTCAACTTTTTTTGCCACGCTAGGCGTTCTTCTTGTAACTTTATTTATGGTTGTTGGCTTGCTTTATGGCTACTTTACTCAAGTACAAAAGGAACAGTTGCAGACAGAAACAGCCTTAGCTGCTCAAGGGGTTTCTCTGGAAGGCCAAGACTATTTTAATGAGCTCAAGATGTCAAATGTCAGAATCACTTGGGTTGATAATCAAGGAAAAGTTCTCTATGATAATGAGTCTGATGCACAGATCATGGACAATCATGCTAATAGAGAAGAAATCAAAGAAGCTTTGAAAGATGGTTATGGTGAGAGTGTTCGATACTCGAAAACCTTAACTACTCAGTCACTTTATTCTGCTCAGCGCTTGGATAATGGAACCGTTATTCGCTTATCTGTTACTAGACACAGTATTTTAGTGCTTTTGTTTCGGATGTTCCAGCCTTTTTTCCTTATTCTTGTATTGGCCTTCTTACTCTCTCTGTGGCTTTCACACTCTATTGCTAAGAGTATTGTGTTACCATTGAATCGACTGGATCTTGACCATCCGCTTGAAAATGATGCCTATGAAGAAATTTCACCCCTTCTAAGACGGATTGCCAGACATCAAAAGGAGGTCACTGAGCGAGAAGTTTTGTTAGAACAACGTCAATCAGAATTTGATACCATTATTTCTAAAATTAAAGAAGGCATGATTTTGTTAGACAATAACTGTCGTATCATCAGTATTAACCAAGCAGCACAGGATATTTTGCAGACTGATCAAACTTGTTTGGGTAAAGATATATTGCAAATTCTCCGTAACCTGTCACTAAATAATTGGCTAGAAAAAGGTCTTCAGGGGCGCAAACAAGAAGGGATTTTGCAATTAGATGACGCGCATTACAAAGTTATGGTGCGTCCTATTCAGTCTGAGGATAAGGTGACTGGTTTAGCAATTCTTTTCTTTGATGTTACAGATCAGCTTCAGGCAGAGCAGCTGCGCCGCGAATTTACGGCAAACGTTTCTCATGAACTGAAAACGCCGTTACATTTGATTTCTGGATATTCTGAAATGCTGGCTAGTGATGTTGTTGCGCAAAAAGATGTTCCACAATTCGCTGAGAAAATCCACAGTGAGTCTCAACGTATGATCCAGTTGGTAGAAGATATTATTAAACTGTCACATCTTGATGAGTCAGAAGAGTTAGCTATGGAACCCGTCAATCTCTATCAGATATCAGAGGAAGTTTTAGATAGTCTATCTGCTAAGGCAAATGAACGTCATATCAACTTGCATTTATTAGGGGAACCAGCTTATATTACTGGTAACTATGCCCTTATTCATTCTTTGATTTATAATCTTTGTGATAATGCTATCATCTATAACCGTGATAAGGGGGATGTGACTGTCAATGTCACCTCGAATGAGGACGATATTGTTCTGACAGTACAGGATACTGGAGTTGGTATCGCTAAAGATGAGCAGGAACGCATTTTTGAGCGTTTCTATCGAGTTGATAAGAGTCGCTCGAAGAAGTTGGGTGGCACTGGTTTGGGGCTCTCCATTGTTAAGCACGCAGTCAATCAACATCATGCTGATATTAAGGTGGAAAGTCAGCTGGGATTAGGAACTAAAATGACTGTGACCTTTTATAAGTAACCCTCTTTGAAAATTAAACTCAGACGTTTGTGACTTGATTTGAGGTGTGAAAATCTTCAACGGAAGTTTTTAGCTTATTATTCCAAATTATAAAATAACGGAGTTCTATCTGAATCTACGTCACCTAGTCTAATTTTGATTTTCGTTGAGTATAAAAACACAAAAACCTCCTCTTGTTCATAAGATATAGAGGAGGTTTTTGTATGAGATGATATTCTTTGATTTTTCAAAGTAAGCAGGGTTCTTATTAAAATTTGGAAACCTATGTGATAGATTAGAAAGGATTTTTTCTTCTGAGAATGATAGGAGGATGCTTATGTGTCAAAGACCCACGTTATTCTCTATAGGAATTTCCAAATTTGATTTGTCTAAATCAACTGTCAAAATATAATTGCTATTGTCACGGATAGTGTGCTCAAAGTCTGTTGTGTAGAGAAGCACACGGAGAGTGTCGCCTTTTTCCAATTTGTAGATACTTGGTTGAAGGGTGAAATCAAAGGTCATCCACTCATTTGCAGGAATATCTTCGATTGTTAACAAATCTGTACGATTTTGAAGATTTAGAACACCTTTTGTGATGACACGTTCTTTGGCTTTGGTAAATGGCAATTCTTTGAGAGCTTCACGTGAGAAATTGCATCCATTATCAATAGCGTATAAATCAAGTACAGAAGGAACATCTTTAAAACGTTTCTTTTCGCCATAGTCTAGGACTTGGGCAGACAGAATTCCTTTATTTTCACTAGATTTGACGGTTAGGTGTAAAGTGATTTGCCCATTGATATGGTAATCGTTTTTAATCGGTAAATCGAGGCAAATGGCATTTGCTTTTCCAGTAAATAACTCACTCTTGAAAGTTCTGAAATTCTTGCTATAACGTTCAAATTCAGCTTTGGCGTAATGATTGTCAATGATTTTTTGGTCTGTACCGAGGGCTAAAGTTGCTTGATTGCTACTGCCAAATTCAGCTAAGCTTGTCCAAGCTTGTTCTTGGCTATTATCTTGCCAGATAAGTGTTGGCAAAACGAAATGATTATCTTGTCCAAGCATTTTTTCAGAAAGTAAAGTGTTCATGCTTTCACGGAAATCAATGGATTGCCAGTTGTGCATGTAGACATGCTCACCGTGGTGAAGAAAAGCGTGTTTTTCGACAGTATCTGGAAGGGCATTGAAAATATTGAAAATATGACGTGGTTTGACATTCCAGTCTTGGAGTCCATGAGTGAATACGCAGGTTGCTTTAACCTTGTCAGCGTGTGGCAGATAATTACGGTCATGCCAAAATTGATTGTAATCACCAGAAGCACGGTCGAGTTGTGCAGATTGCTCATCAAGGAATTCTTGGTAATGTGCATTATTACGAAGATAATCGCCAGGCAGCAAATTACGTGAATAAGTCAATTCAGTCAGCACATCAAGGTCCTCACCAGGATAGCCCCCAGGGCTGCAAACCAACCCATTTTCACGATAATAATCATACCAAGATGAAATAGCTGATTCAGCGATGATAACTTTCAGCCCCTCAACACCTGTCGTTGCTAGAGCAGTTGACATAGTTCCAAGATAAGATTTTCCAGTGGTACAAACCAGTCCACTCGCCCAATCAGCAACAACTTTTTGATCACGACAATGGCTAGAAAAGGCGATTGATTTTCCATTTAACCAATCAATGACTGCTTTAAAACTTTCCACTTGCGCATAATCTCCGCTGGTCATAAAACCGTCAGAGCCTGCAGTTCCAACCCCAGAAACGTAGATATTTGCGAAACCACGTGCAAGGAAATAATCATTGAGCGTGTAGGGGTCAATAAAATTGAAACGTTCTTCACTTTCTCCGATAGGAAGGTCAACATCAGGAGCAGCTAACGGTTCAAAGTCACGTGTTTCAACGTTGATTGTTCGTGCTGGTTTTACAGCTAAATCACCTTCCATTTTGTAAAGTTTTTTATCGTTAGCAACGACATTTGTTCCTTGGTGATAAGGACTAGCTGTCATCATGGTTGGCAATTGGTGGCTTGTTTTAGGGCGAATAATATTGACCTTAATCAAATCGAGTTGTCCGTCTTGGTCAGTATCAAGCGGTGATTGCACATAAACAACTTCACGAATCAAATCAGTTGTATCAAACGTTGCTAGTGATTTGCCATTGAAAAAATGATAATTATTATCTACTGGAATAAGTCCCTTACTAATTAAATCATCAAGCAAGGTCATACCGGATTTTTGGCGACTAACTAGCAAATGATAAAGCGCCTCAAGGATGTGTCCTTTTTGATAATTAATCGGAAAGGCAATTTTTTCTAAAAAGTCAGTTGTATTTGTAAAATCAACATGCGGAATAAATCCGAGAAGTTGTAGTGAAATAGTGTAAAAAATATCCGCTGTCAATGGACGTTCAGAATTAAAAAATGTTAATAAATCTGTCTCAAAATCAGCAATTAATTGATGAAGTGGGTAGTCCGTATCTTTGTAATTAAAGAAAATCTTACGGCAGAAATTTTCAAGAGCTTTTTTATCAGCTTGTTGGTGGGTAATATCAAATCCCAAGGCTTGCAACTCTTGCTCTGCAATAGCGATAGGTCTTGGAATGAAAGAAAATTGATTATATTTCATGAAACTTTCCCTTCTAAAAAGTAAACGTTTTAATTTTACAGATAACCTTTACATTATCTATTATACTTGATAAAATGTTAGTTGTCTAAACTATATTTTTTTCGGAGGAAACAAAAAAAACATGGATGTTACATGGACTGTGAAATACATCACAGAATTTATCGGGACAGCCTTACTTATCATTCTTGGTAATGGTGCTGTTGCCAATGTTGAACTTAAAGGTACAAAAGGAAATAACTCTGGTTGGGTTATCATCGCACTTGGTTATGGTTTTGGTGTTATGATTCCTGCGCTTATGTTTGGTAACGTTTCAGGTAACCACATCAATCCAGCCTTCACACTTGCACTTGCAGTTTCAGGTTTGTTTGACTGGTCACACGTTCCACAATACATCATTGCTCAATTACTTGGTGCAATGTTTGGTCAATTGCTTGTCGTTATGACACACAAACCATACTACCTTAAAACTGAAAATCCAAATGCTATCCTTGGTTCATTCTCAACTATCTCAGCTGTTGACGATGGTACAAAAGAAAGCCACAAAGTTGCTTGGATTAATGGTTTCTTGAATGAGTTCGTAGGTTCATTCGTACTTTTCTTCGGTGCTATGGCACTTACTAAAAACTACTTCGGTGCTGAATTAGTTGCAAAATTGACTGACTACGGTTATGACGCTACTACAGCAGCAAACCAAATTGCACCTTACACAACAGGTTCACTTGCTGTTGCTCACTTGGGACTTGGTTTCCTTGTAATGACACTTGTTGCATCACTTGGTGGTCCTACTGGTCCTGGTCTTAACCCTGCACGTGACCTTGGTCCACGTATCGTCCATGCTTTGCTTCCTAAATCAGTTCTTGGTGAACACAAAGGCGATTCTAAATGGTGGTATTCATGGGTACCAGTTATCGCTCCAATTCTTGCAGGTATCGCAGCAGTAGCCTTATTCAAACTATTGTACCTATAAGAATGAGACATATAGGAGACCTTCGGGTTTCCTTTTTTTATTTTTGATTGGTGCTAATAAAGGCTCTATAATTTCTGTAGTGGGTAAATCCCCCACAGAGATTATGGAGCTTTTTCAGTGTATCAAAAAAGCCCCATAAGACTTATAATGAAAAGCGACTAAACCATCATTAGGAACACCTTATGGAACAACTTAAGAATACCACAGAACTCATCGGATTAAAAGACAAAAATATTAAAATCAAGACGGTTTTTAAGGCTGATACCCACATCACGATTGAGGCTAGCCTAGACTATCAGCCTCCACTCTGCCCTCACTGCAAAAGTCAGATGAGCAAGTATGACTTTCAACGAGCCTCTACCATCCCAATCCTTGACGTCCAAGGCATACCAACGGTCCTCAAACTCAAGAAGCGACGCTTTCAATGTAAGGGCTGTCGTCGTGTGACGGTTTCTGAGACTAGCTTAGTCAAGAAACATTGCCAAATCTCAAAGCCTGTCCGCCAGAAAATCACACAATACCATACCGAAAAGTTAACTAATACTGCCATCGCTAAGAGACTCCACCTTTCAGTATCTCTTGTCCAACGTCAGCTGGAAGCTTTCACCTTCAAGGAAGACTTTACTCGTCTTCCTGAGGTTCTATCAGTAGATGAATTTTCTCGAAACAAGGGACAACTAGCTTTCATTGCTCAAGATTTTGAAACCAGAAAAATTGTCACTCTCCTTGAAAACAACCGACAAACCACCATCAAAAACTACTTTTATCGCTATCCTAGAGCTGTTCGTGAGGCGGTTAAAGTCGTTGCTGTGGACATGTCTGGGTCTTATATTCCAATCCTGAAACAGCTATTTCCTAAAGCCAAAATCGTGCTCGACCGCTTCCATATTGTCCAACACCTTGGCAGAGCTATGATGAGCACTCGAATTACCATCATGAAGAGCTTTGATAAAAAGTCTCTCCCTTATCGAGCTATGAAAAATCACTGGAAAATACTCCAGAAAGACAGTCGCAAACTTTCTGATAAACGCTTTTATTTACGAACCTTTAGCCAAACCTTGACTCCGAAAGAAATTGTTAAGAAGATTCTAGATTTATCGGACGAATTCCGTTATTACTATGAGCTGTATCAACTCTTATTATTCCATTTTCAAGAGAAGAATACCGACCATTTTATGGCGCTGATTGACGACAACCTTCCCTTTGTCAATCCTGTATTTACCACTGTCTTTAAGACCTTCAAGAAATACAAATCCTACATTGCAAACGCCCTGGAGCTCCCTTATTCTAACGCTAAGCTAGAAGCCACTAACAAACTCATCAAGGACATTAAGCGTCAAGCTTTCGGCTTTCGAAACTTCAAAAACTTTAAAACTAAAATTCTCATCGCTTTGAACATCAAAATAGAGAGAACCAATCTGATTCTCTCTAGATGTTAGTGATAAGTCACCCACTACAGTTGACAATGAGCCCTAATAAAATATCTAATCAATTCGTGCATGAGAAACTCTGTTAGCTAAAGTTTTTCATCACTATTCTTATGTTTTTGATATGCTCTTCACCAATTTTATCCCTAAATCTCTTGAACTTTGTAAATTATCACTGTATAAATAAAGAAGTTGGGTACTTTTTATACAAAAATTTCTTAAAAACGCATAATTTCTTGTCAAACTAAATAATTTTTTCTAAAATAGAAAAGATCTAGTCCTTATTTTGTAGGAACTGTATTGAAAATTTAATAAAAGAAACATTATGAGGAGACAGTTATGACTTTATTTGACGAAGTTACGTTTAGGCATCCCGTTTTGCGAATCAATAATCGTGACCACAACATTGAGTTTTATAAAAAATTAGGTTTTAAATTAGTTAACGAAGAAAATGCAATTGCTGAGTTTTCAACCAAACAAAAAAATGCTTGTTTTGTTATTGAAGAATCACCAGCGCCTGATACACATGCTGTTGAGGGAATAAAAAAAGTTAATAAGATTGTTGTTAAAATTCCGAATGCCGATGAAGTGACAGCTATCTTAGGAAATGGTATTGCTGTTGAGCGTCTCTTTAAAGGTAAAAATGGGTATGCCTTTGAAACGTTATCACCAGAAGGTGACCTTTTTCTTTTACATTCTGAAGATGATATTCAACAATTAACTGAAATCGATAGTGTCAATTTCCCTAAAAATGATGAGTTAAAAGAAGTTTCTGACTTTAGCTTCGAAAGTATGACACTTAACGTAGCTGATGAAGCAGCTGCGCGTGCTTTTTACAATGATGTCTTTGAAGGACAATTTCCGCTTGATATCCAATTTGTGCAAGCGCAAGGTGCAGATTTAGCCGTTGACCCGCTTGAAACTTGGGATGTGGAAATTTTAGAATGTCAAGTTCCTGACAATTATGATTTGAAAGCTTTGGCTAGCTTTTTAGAAAATAAAGGGCAAACTGTTTATTTGGATAAAAAAGCGAGTGTCTTAGTACTTTCTGACCCTAGCAATATTGAAATTTGGTTTAGCAAATGACAAACTTGTTAGAAATTATTAATAACCAGATCAATCGCAATATTTATCATGGAGCTAGTTTAGCTCTTTTTAAAGACGGTCAATGGTCAGAATATTATATTGGTACGATTGACGGTGTCACTCCTGTAAAATCTGGTTTGATTTATGATTTAGCGTCTGTTTCCAAAGTAGTTGGCGTTGGAACAGTTATTATTTCTCTTTTATATCAAGGAAATTTAGAGTTGGATACGCCTTTGGTGCGGTATTATCCTGATTTTCACGAGTCATCTGTAACCTTACGACAACTTTTGACACATAGTAGTGGGATAAATCCTTTTATCCCTAATCGTGATAATCTGAATGCAGCCGAGTTGAAAGAAGCCATTAATCACATTACTGTGGAGGGCAAGAAAGAGTTTCTTTACACAGACATCAATTTTATTTTGCTTGGCTTTATGCTAGAAGAGATTTATGGCAAGTCACTCGATGTGATTTTTAAAGATGAAGTCTTTCAGCCTTTTGGCATGAGAAATACTGGTTTTGGTCCAGTAAAAAATGCGGTGCCTACGGTTGCTGGCATTGGTGACGGGCTTGTTCATGACCCAAAAGCCAAGGTTCTTGGTGTTCATTCGGGTTCAGCAGGGTTATTTTCAAACCTGCAGGATTTAGAAAAGTTTTGTCAGCATTACCTAACAGATGATTTTGCGAGTGATATTTGGCAAAATTTCAGTCAAGTGAATAAAGAACGTTCGCTGGCATGGAATAAAGAGGACGATTGGCTTGACCATACTGGTTACACAGGCACTTATGTGACAATCAATCGTAAGGAGCAAAAAGCTGCTATTTTTCTGACTAATCGTACATATGCTTATGATGATAGACCTCTGTGGATTGAGGAACGTCAGAGAATTTCACAATGGATTCAGCAGAATTATTAAAAAACAGACATTTCTTTGAAAACGTTTTGTTTTTTCTCAGCCTTTTAGCCCGAAAGTGTTATAATGATGGTGATAAAGGAAAAGGAGGAACAAGATTATGGCAAATGTACTAACTGTTGTTTTTGATGTTGAAAGCGAAGCCTATCAAGTTTTTTCAGAACTAAAATCATTCAAGCAGGATAATGATACGCAAATTGCACAGATTGCATTGGTGAAAAATGAAGATGGTAAAATCGCTATCAAAGATTCTATTGACTTTGATGATACTAGTCGTGATTATGCAACTGTTGGCGGTATTATTGGTGGTCTGTTGGGCATTTTGAGCGGTCCTATCGGTGTTATTATTGGTTATGGTATCGGTAGTCTTGCGGGTGCAGCAAGTGGAAGCATGACTGATGCGAGTGACAATAGCTTGATTGAAGAAGTGACAACAAAATTGCTTGATGGTGATGTTGCCGTTATTGCTCTAGTTCACGAAGAAGATGAAAGTATTTTAAACCATGCCTTTGCTCCTTATAAAACGAATATTATGCGGTGGGATGCCCTTGCTCTCGCACGTGAAGTTGAGCTTGCAGGACAAGTTCAAGATGAATTGTACGATAAAGTTCAAGAAGATTTGAACGAACGTCGTCTAAATCGTCTCAAAGAACAAGGAAATGACATCGCAGATGCTATTAAAGCAACTTTCCAACGCCTAAGAGGAAAAGAATAACTTTAAAAGGTTTGTAAAAGCTGGTCTATCAGTGTATTAGAACCTATTCAGTGGTGATTACTTAAATAGTTTAAAATATTGTTTGAGGTTTGGAAATCTAGCTTGCAAAGCAAGTGTTAAAAAATGCCTAATCAATTGCGCATGGGAAATTCTAAGTTGAAAAGTTGGCAATTTCTGTTATTAGATTTCTTGACAGCGACTTTTAACAGTTGATTTCCAGATTGTTGAAGTCCAAACCATTGCATTTTGCTTATTACAGCTATATAAAAAGCGAGGCTGAGCACTTTTGTCTCAGCCTCGCTTTTGTTATGTCAAATTGCAAATCACCCCAATATAATGAATCTAAGCCAGTAAGCCGTTAAAGAGTTTTATAATGATTTTTCCATGCTAATATGCATGATACCAGCTTCTTCAAATTCTTCGCCGAAGCAAGCAAAGCCAAGCTTGTTGTAGAAACCTTTTGCTGTTAATTGCGCGTGTAATACCATGCGTTTAAAGCCTTGTTTTTGACAGAATTGAATCACATCCTCTAAGAGAAGTTTTCCAAGATTTTGTCCTTGATAGGCTGGTAGTACCGCCATACGTTGTAGTGTCGCTTCACTATGGTCTTTATTTGGCAAAATACGGCAGGTAGCGGCAACTTGACCTTTCTCATCATAAAGGACAAAGTGAAGGCAATAAGCCTCATTCTCGTCGATTTCAAGCGACATCGGCACGCCTTGTCCCTTCACAAAGACTAATTGTCGGATTCTGACAGCATCTAAATAAGTATCTGATAATGTATTTCGTGTCTGTTTGATTTTCATAGCTATATTTTAAAAGCAAGAAAAGACCTTGTCAACTGACAAAGTCTTTTCTTCTATTCTTATTTTCCAGCAACGACTTCAGCAGCGTCGTCCATTGAAAGGATTTCGTGGAAGACACGTTGTGTCAATTCAGTTTTTTGTTCTTTTGTAAGATATTTAGTGTTGACACAGTAACCAGAGATACGAACGATAACATCTTCACCACTCATAATCTTGTCATAGACATCTTTAAGGTCCATAACGTTCAAGTTAACGTGTTGTCCACCGTTTTCGAAGTAACCATCAAGGATAGTTACCAAGTTATCAACTTGTTCATCGAATGTCTTACCAAGAGCACGTGGAGAAACTTGAGTTGTAAGTGAGATACCATCTGCAGCGTATGAGAAGTCAAGGCTTGCAAGTGAGTTAAGGTTTTGCAACCAACCACCACGAGCTTTGTTAGATGGATTAGCACCTGGAGAGAAGAATTCAAGTTTAGAAAGATTCACAGTGCCATCTTCGTTAAGGTAAACACCTTTGTGGACTGGAGAGTTACCAGTTTGTTTAGAATAAGCAACGTTTGAAGTGATTGTAAGAAGTGATACAGTAGCTTCTGCATCCTTATAGAGTTTGTGGCTACGAAGACGAGTAGTGTATGCTTCTACCAACCATTTTGCCAATTCGTTTGAACGAGGGTCATCTTCACCCCAACGTGGGTAATCACCAGTTGTTTCGTAATCGTAGATGTAACCATTTTCATCACGGATTGGTTTAACAGTAGCGTACTTGATTGCTGACAAGGTATCAACAGTATTTGCAAAACCACAGATACCGAATCCCATGTTAGCACGTTGTTTTGTTGGTAAGAATGCCATTTGGACAGCTTCGTAGTTGTACTTATCAGTCATGTAGTGAATGATGTTAAGGGCATCTACGTAAGTTGAAGTCAACCAATCAAGTGATTTTTCAAAGTTAGCTTTGACAGTTTCAAAGTTAAGAACTTCGTCACGGACAGGGTCAATATCAAAAACTTTGTAGTCTTTGTGAACATCGTCGTAACCACCGTTCAAACCAGTAAGAAGAGCTTTAAGGACGTTTACACGAGCACCAAAGTATTGTATGTTATGACGTTGTTCTTCATTTTCTGGGTCAAGTGGTGATACACAACATGAGATACATGACATTTCACCATAGCCGTCTTTAGTCATTGTTGTTACACCTTCGTATTGGATTGAAGAGTGTTTGTGTGACATTTTCATACAGTAGCGACGGAATGAATATGGCAATTTGTCAGTCCAGAGAACTGTCAAGTTTGGTTCTGGAGCATTACCAATATTATCAAGTGTGTTCAAGAAACGGTAGTCCATTTTAGTAACACGGTGACGTCCGTCAGCACCCATACCAGCCATAGAAGTTGTGATGAATGTTGGGTCACCTGAGTAAAGTTCGTCGTAAGCTTTTGTACGTGCGAATTTTACAGTACGAAGTTTCAAGACAAAATCATCAACGAATTCTTGGATTTCTGATTCTGTAAATGTGCCACGAGCAAGGTCACGTTCTGCAAAGATATCAAGAACAATTGGCACACGTCCAAGAGAAGTTGCAGCACCATTGATAACACGACAAACAGCCATAAATGCGATATTTACCCATTGGATAGCTTCTTTAACGTTCATCGCTGGTTTGCGAACATCAACACCGTAAAGGTCACCAAGTTTGACAACTTCACCAAGTGCTTGGTATTGCAAGTTAACTTCTTCACGAAGACGAATTGATTCTTCATCAATTTCAGTAATTGCATTCCAGTCGTTGGCTTTTTCTTTCATCAAGTAGTCAGCACCGTAAAGAGCAAGACGAGCATAAACACCGATGATACGTCCACGAGAGTAAGCATCCGGAAGTCCAGTTACAGTGTGTGCGTGACGTGCACGACGGATATTTGATGTATAAGCACGGAAGATACCGTCATTTACTGTAGTTACGTGTTTTGTAAAAATTTCGTGAACAGCTGGGTCGGGCTCATAGCCATGTTCCTTGAGAGCTGTTTCTGCCATACGAATTCCGCCTTTTGGCATGAAATTCAGTTTGAATAACTCATCATTTTGAATACCGTAGATTAGTTCGTCGTCTTTTGAAATATAGCCGGCAGGAATATCTGCGATTGATGTTGGACGAGTATCCATTGGGAAACGAGTTTCTTCGTAGTGAGCTTTAGTTTCTTCAATGATTTTTTTCACTTTAAGTGAACGTTTTGTAGCAGGAGCTAAGAAGCTTTCATCACCATCATAAGGTGTGTAGTTAGCTTGTACGAAACGAGAAACGCTGGCTTTTTCTTTCCAGTCAGTACCTTTAAAGCCTTCCCAGGCTTTTTCAAAAACATCTGTATTAGTTTTAACAGTCGCCATAATGAGATTTCCCCTTAAATTCTAGTAACAGACCATCTGTTACATTTACAAGTATAGTTTATCACAAAGGAAGCGTTTTCCAAATCGGAAAACTCGCAAAAAACGATAATATTTTCTAGTACAGTTTCATAAAAAATACTTAACTGTACTAGAAATTTGTAAGTTTGGTTGAAAACCATGAAAATTGTTATAATAGATTCAGAAACAATCAGAAAGGACAGGCTTATGTTGATTTTTCCTTTAATTAATGACACTTCTCGAAAAATTATTCATATTGATATGGATGCCTTTTTTGCGTCAGTAGAAGAGCGGGATAATCCAGACTTGAAAGGTAAGCCTGTCATTATCGGTTCTGATCCACGAAAAACAGGTGGACGTGGTGTTGTTTCAACTTGTAATTATGAAGCCAGAAAATTTGGTGTTCATTCAGCCATGTCCTCAAAAGAAGCTTATGAGCGTTGTCCGCAAGCCGTTTTTATCTCAGGTAATTATCAAAAATACCGAAAAGTCGGTATGCAGATTCGTGAGATTTTTAAGCGTTATACGGATTTGGTTGAACCCATGTCCATTGATGAAGCTTATTTAGATGTCACTGAAAATAAACTCGGGATCAAATCAGCTATTAAAATTGCCAAAATGATTCAATATGATATTTGGCAAGAAGTTCATTTAACCTGCTCGGCAGGTGTCTCTTATAACAAATTTTTAGCTAAACTCGCTTCGGATTTTGAAAAACCGAAAGGATTAACTTTAATTTTACCAGAAGATGCCCAAGATTTTCTAGAAAAACTTCCTATTGAGAAATTTTACGGTGTCGGAAAACGGTCTGTTGAAAAATTGCATCAACTGGGTGTTTTCACGGGAGCAGATTTGTTGGAAATGCCTGAAATGACCTTGATCGATCTTTTTGGTCGCTTTGGCTATGATTTGTACCGTAAGGCGCGTGGCATTTCAAATTCGCCAGTCAAGTCTAACCGCATTCGCAAATCAATTGGAAGTGAGCGAACTTATGGTAAGTTATTATATGAAGAAGATGATGTCAAATCGGAAATTTCAAAGAATGCCCAGCGAGTGGTTGACACGCTTCAACGTAATCATAAAGTTGGTCGGACAATTGTCTTAAAAGTGCGTTATTCGGATTTTTCAACCTTAACCAAACGAATAACCCTTGATGATGTCACTAATGATTTTAAAGTGATTGACCAAGTTGCTAAAACGATTTACGATAGCTTAGACGAGTCAAAATTGGGTGTTCGCTTGTTGGGGGTGACTGTCACAGGTTTAGAGGATAATATTCAACCTTTGAATTTATTTGATAATTAAAATACTGCCTTAGTAAGTTGCTGAGACGGTATTGATTTTTTATAGATTATAATACTTATTCAGCTTCAGTGACAGCCTCGTCATTTTCCTCTTCGTCTTTATCTAATAATTGCCCTGCTTTTGCATAGACATAGCCATAAAGAGCTAGGAAAATAACTGGGAGAAGGAAAGTTGTAACTGATAATGTGCTACCTAAAACGACTGCAAGAATAATGCCCGCTACATTATAGACAACTGTGTAAACCAAACCAAGGCGGTAAGGTGTCAAGCTTGGAGCATCTTCTTTGATTTTAGGTAAATTTTTGAACGCTAAGAAGGCAATGGCAATATTTGCAATCAAAGCAACAATCATGATAATAACGTTCCAGATATTTGTAGCTGCCACGATTGTTTGGTAAGTATCGGCATCATAAGTACTTTTAATGGTGTCAAGATTATTAAGTAACGTGAAATAGCTGATAATAGTAAAGATTTTTGCAAGGACTGAAAGAACATTTACCCATGCAATAAAGAGCGTCCAAGAACACAATGATTGACGAATTTTTTCATAAGAAACCATATCAAACCTCCCAAAACAATGGTTATACTAATGTGATAGTACAAATATTATAACACAAAATTTCGCTCTGTAAATAGCTTTTTATCAATACTTAGTATTTTGATAAAGCTTGTCGTTTCAAGGAATTGGACTGTTTTAAATATCAAAATATTTTAAGTATAGAAGCTTTGAAACACTTGTATCACATTCTGAGTTATAAATAACCCCATGATTTTGAGCATCATGGGATGGCTGTTATTTCTTAAAAAATTGTTCAATGTCGGCTTGGGTAATGCCAATCATTGGGTTGATAAATGCCAAGTTTTCTTCTGTCAAGCGATAGATTTTTGGTTCTTGCTCTGTTTGTGTTTGCTCATTTTCGGCAATATCTAGTGTCAGTTGGATGTTTTCTTCTTTAGAAATATTTGTTTGGGGAGAAGTTGGAGAGGTGATTTTCTCAGCTTCATTATCTGTTTTAGGTGATGTTTGTTGAGAAATTTCAGTTTGTAAATCAATACTTTCTTCTTGAGCGGAGCTTGTAAAGCGTTGAACAAGATAGGTGTTGCGCTTAGCGCCTTCGTTTTTTATGGCGTAATCAAAGGCGGCAATTTCCCCTAACATCACTAATTTACTCTTAGAGCGGGTGATAGCTGTGTAAATGAGGTTACGTTGTAAGAGTCTGTGACTTTGGCGAGTGATCGGCAAAATGACAACCTGAAATTCGCTACCTTGTGATTTGTGGATTGATATAGCGTAAGCAAGGGTAATTTTATGCCATTCATTACGAGGGTAAATAACTTCAGTGCCGTCAAAAGACATGTAAAGCTCGTCTTGTTTGGATTCGGTATATTTAGCAGGAATAAGGTCTGTAATATAGCCGATATCACCATTGAAAACATTGAGTTCAGCATCGTTGATGAGGTGGAGAATTTTGTCATCCTTACGGAAATTCATCTCACCAAAGGCAAACGAGAGTTGATCTTTAAGCGGGTTAAGTAAATCCTGAATAATGGTATTAAGTCGATTAATCCCAGCTGCGCCACGGTACATTGGGGCAAGAATTTGTATTTCTTGTGGGTCAATGCCACTCTTAACAGCTGCGCTGACAATTTTAGGAATTATTTCTGGGATATATTGTGCACTTGCTTCAAAATAAGAACGGTCAGCTTTCTTTTGTGTGAAGTCAGCTGGTAATTTTCCAAGTCTCATCTGATTAGCAAGTGTAACAATGGTTGAATCTTCCGATTGTCTAAAGATTTTAGTCAATGCTAGTTGAGGAAGAGCTTCAATTTTTAATAAATCAGCTAATACTTGCCCAGGACCGACAGACGGCAATTGGTCACTATCTCCAACGATGATGACTTGAGTATTGGACGAAATGGAACTAAAGAGTTGATTGGCAAGCCAAGTATCAACCATTGAAAATTCATCAATGATAATCAAGTCACAGTCGAGATAGTCATCAATAGCTTGGTAGTCGTTATCACCATTTAACCCCAAATGGCGGTGAATAGTCGCACTTGGCAAGCCTGTTAATTCATTCATACGGCGGGCAGCACGTCCTGTTGGCGCTGCTAAGATGATAGGAATATCTTTTTTCTCAAGATCAATTTGATGAAGGTCTGCGTAGGCAGCAATCAAACCGTTGATAACAGTCGTTTTTCCCGTGCCAGGACCACCAGTCAAAATAAACACCTTGCTCTTGAGCGCTTCTTTGATAGCATGTTTTTGCACATCATCGTAAGAAATGCCGAAAGCTTCCTCAACGTCAGCGATTTCTTCTTGCAAGTCAACATCTGAAAAGTTTTGGTTGAGTGGCGTATCAAGGATACGTGTCAGGTGTTTTTTGATACCTGATTCAGCATAGAAAAGAGTATTGTCAAAAATTTTGGTACCGACATTTTGTACCTTATCTTCAGCGATAAGCGTTGATAATTCTTTGGCAACGGCTGCGGGGTCTAACTCAATTTGTCTAGCTTCTTCAAGGGTGGTAATGGCATTTTCAAGCAAATCACGCGCTTCGACGTAAGTATCTCCTCGCTCAATAGAAGTTTCAAAAAGACTGTGCACGAGAGCGGCACGAAAACGTTGAGGGGCATCTGCTTCGATTCCTAATTGTTCAGCGAGTTGGTCAGCGATTTTAAACCCAATCCCTTGAATGTCTTCGACCAATTGATAAGGATTTTCTTGGATAATATCAAGACTGTCTTCCTTGTATTGATTAAAAATTTCAAAGGCAACACGATTAGTTAAGCCATACTCTGCCAACTTGGCTAAAATGAGCTCTGTACCATAATTAAGCTTGAGTTTGGTTAAAAAGTTGTCTTTATTTTCCTTAGAAAGCCCAGAAATACTGTCTAATTTACTAGGGTCTTCTAGGATTTTATCAATGGTATTGTCGCCGTAAAGCTGCACAATTTTTTCAGCAGTTTTTTTACCAATTCCTTTGAAATGGTCGCTTGAAAAATATTTAATAAGACCAGAAGAAGTTGGTTTGCTGCGCTCGTAACGTGTGACTCTGAGCTGTTCGCCATATTTTGGGTGTTGCGTTAATTCACCCCAAAACGTATAATTTTCTCCCTCGATAATATCGGCAATTGTTCCAGTAACAATGATTTCAAAATCATCAAAGTCTGAATCGGTATCCTCAATTTCGAGCAATAAAATTTTAAAGAAATTACTGGCATTTTCAAAAATAATACGGTCAATTGTGCCAGAAAAGAAGTATTCCATAACGTGTCCTTACTTGATTACTATAATGGTTTTATTATATCATTGCTAATCAGATAAACAAACCTTTAATCTGTGGGGGTGAAGAAAAGTCTGGAACAAAGAGTCCAGACTTATTTATTAATTAATAGAGCCGATTTTTGAGAGTGGCCAGAAGCGGAATTTGACTTCACCGATGATGTCTGATTTAGAGAAAGTCCCCACTTCACGACTATCTTTTGAAACGATACGGTCGTCTCCGAGGAGATAATATTGTCCTTTTGGAACTTTGACTGTAAACTCGGTATTGCCATCACTATCAGTTGTGAAAGCATCTGAGCTTTCAGCTAACTCTTGGAATAAGGTATTGTACGAATAAGTATCTTGCAGTTGGTCGTCCTCAAAGGCTTTTTTATATTCGTCTAAGTAGTCCTCATCAACTTTTTTGCTATTAACGTAGAGGACATCATTTTTATAAGTAATGGTATCGCCTGGCATACCAATCACGCGTTTAACAATTTCTTTTGTCTTACCGTCCTCGGTTTCTTTAGCAACTACAATGTCAAAACGGTCAATAGATGTGGTTGATAGGACAATAAGACGCTCACCGTCAGCTAACGTTGGATCCATTGAATGACCGTCAACTTTTACAGGTTGCCAAATAAAGGCACGACTAAGTATAAGAATAAGAAAGAAAAGGATTAGTGGTCCCCATTCTTTAATAAAGTGTTTCATAAATCTTCCTCTACTTTTATTTTTTTAATAATGCTTGCGCTTTTTGGGTATTTGCAAAATGAAGCTTGGCAGTATGTTCTAAGCCAGATATGCCATAGGCTGCTAAAATTTGACTCGCGACTTTATCGGACTGGCTACCAGCACCGCTTGGGAGTTTGTATTGCACCTCTTGGCTAAGTTTATCGAGATTTTCTAAGAAAAGGTTTCGAGCGATGATTGAACTGACGGCAACTGCCAAATATTTTCCTTCGGCTTTTTCTTCGAGTGTCAGCGGATTAGCAAATTGATTGGCTTCATTTTTAAGGTATTTTTGATAATTTTTCCGACTGGTAAAAGCATCGATAACAATTTTTTCAGGCTTGACACCGTCTTGGAGAAGCAGATAAATAGCTTGATTGTGAAGGGCTACTTTGACAGAGACCGCGTTGTGCATTTTTCCTTTACCGACGACTTGGTTGTATTTTTGTGGGGACAATAGCAGAGCTTTATGCTTGATATTGTTTTCTAAGACTGGGGCGATTTGACGAATTTTGCTGTCTGTTAAGTTCTTGGAATCATCTACTCCAAGCTTTTTAAGCAGGGCATGGTCATCAGGGGTCACAAAACTAGCAACAACAGCCAGTCCACCAAAATAAGACCCATTACCAACCTCATCTGAGCCGATAAGGGGGATATTCTGACCACTAACGGTGTCACTTGTGGAATGGTTAGCTGATTGATAGCCAAATTGTTCAGCGATAGTTTCCGCATTTGCGCCCTGAAAGACGACTTTGCCAGACGTGTAAACAAGAACCGTAACACCCTTTACTTTTGCCGCAAAAGTGACATAGGGGTTGTTATTGTTGACTTGCTGGCTAGTCAGTGCCTTTATCAGATTTTGCAAATCATCTTTACCCATTTTCATAACAATGGTATTCATGATTTTATTTTATCATAAAAACGCTCTAAGAGGGCAAAACAGCTGGTAGAAAGTGAGATTTTTCCGTGCTTACATTTTACGAAATGCTTATTTTAAGGTATAATGTCAAAGAGGTGACTATATGAAAAGTAAAAATCGTTATAAATTCGTCTTTGGTGACAAAACACTTACATTGACAACGGATAAGGATAATCTCTTTATGGAAGAGGTTGAGCGTGTAGCCAAAGAAAAATATAACACTATCAAGGAAAAATTACCGCAAGCTGATAATGAAACGATTGCTATTTTGATGGCTATCAATTCGCTTTCTACTCAGCTTAGTCGTGAGATTGAACTTGAAAAGATGGAAAAAGAATTGACGGCTCTTCGTTCTGAAGCGATTGTAGATATTAAGGAGAAAGCCAGCAAGTCTGATTCCGATGAGGATTAATTATGTTATCAATTCTTCTTGTATTGATTTTAATCTGGCATTTTTATATCGGTTATTCACGTGGGATTATTTTGCAAACCTACTATTTTATAGCAAGTATTGTCTCATTTGTGATTGCTAGCCAGTTTTATCAAACATTAGCTGAAAAAATAACGCTATGGATTCCCTATTCTAATGCTAGTCAGGGAGCAACGGTGAATTTTTTCACGGACGTTAATATTTTTGATTTAGACCAAGTTTATTATGCAGGAGTAGCTTTTACAGCCATTTATGTGGTGGTTTATTTGCTTTTTCGTTTCATCGGTATTTTGGTGCATTTGGCGCCAATCAATTACTTTGATAATGTTAAAATGAATTGTGTCAGTGGTGTTTTAGCGATTTTAGTCACACTGATATTTTTCAATCTTGTATTTACAATATTAGCGACTGTTCCTATGACGACGGTGCAAAATATTTTATCAGGCAGCTTTCTTGTGCGCGTGATTGTCGATGATTTGCCACCTTTATCGAATATTATAAAAGCGTTATGGGTAACAGCAATTCTAGGATAATAAAGGAGTCTGGGGTAAATCACCTCAGACTTGTTCAATATATAATAAAAGCATCAGCGTGCCTAGAAAGCACGAGAAAAGTTAGGTTTTTGGTATAATAAAGATATGAACAACAGAATTTTAGAACAGTTAGAATTTGATAAAGTCAAGCAACTTTTTGCTGGCTATTTACAGACTGAGCAAGGCCAAGACGAGTTACGTAAACTTGAGCCAATGACTGATCCTGACCGCATTTCACGTTCTTTTGATGAAATATCGGACATGGAACAGATTTTCATTGAACACCATTCTTTTGGAATGGGCAGTTTGCGTGACATTTCTGAAAGTATGCGTCGCTTGGAATTGGATGCTGACGTTAATATCTCAGAAATTATCGACATCAAGAAAGTCTTGCAATTATCAGCTGAAATCAAGCATTTTTATAATGATTTGGAAAATGTAGAGTTGTCTGCATTAAATACTCTTTTTGAGAAGATTGAATTGTTGCCAAGTCTGCAAGGTAGCTTACAAGCGATTAACGACGGCGGTTTCATTGAAAATTTTGCAAGTTCAGAATTGGACCGTATTCGTCGCCAAATCAATCATGACGAAGGTAGAGTTCGTCAAATTTTGCAGGATATTTTGAAAAAACAAGCTGATCATTTGACAGAGACTCTGATTGCTAGTCGTAATGGTCGTGCGGTTTTACCTGTGAAAAATAGCTACCGCAACCGTATTTCAGGGGTTGTGCATGATATTTCGGCATCAGGAAGTACGGTTTATATTGAACCGCGCGCAGTAGTGCAACTTAATGAAGAAATCACGCAATTGCGAGCAGATGAACGTCACGAAATGGCACGTATTTTACGTGAATTGTCAAATATGCTTCGCCCACATACTAATATTATTCGTAACAATGCGTGGGTTTTAGGGCATTTGGATTTTGTTCGTGCTAAGTTCCTCTTCATGCAGGAAAACAACGCAATCGTGCCACAATTATCAGCAGATAAAACCGTGCAACTATTACAAACTCGCCACCCGCTTTTGATCGATCCAGTCGCCAATGACCTTCATTTTCTTAACGAATTGACCGTTATTGTCATTACAGGACCAAATACTGGTGGTAAGACAGTCATGTTGAAAACATTGGGCTTAGCGCAGCTTATGGCACAATCAGGTTTGCCAATCTTGGCTGACAAAGGTAGTAAAGTCGCCGTATTTAATGAAATTTTTGCAGATATTGGCGATGAGCAATCTATCGAACAAAGTTTGTCAACATTTTCAAGTCATATGACAAATATTGTTGAGATTTTGGCAGCGGCGGATAAAGATAGTCTTGTCTTGGTCGATGAATTGGGAGCAGGAACTGACCCACAAGAAGGTGCCAGTCTTGCGATTGCCATTCTTGAACACCTTCGCCTCATGGAAATTAAAACCATGGCAACGACACATTATCCAGAATTGAAAGCTTACGGTATTGAGACAGAATTTGTGGAAAATGCCAGCATGGAATTTGATACAGAGACGTTAAGTCCAACTTATCATTTTATGCAAGGTGTACCAGGGCGCTCCAATGCCTTTGAAATTGCTCGTCGTCTTGGTTTAGCAGAGATTATTGTCAATGAAGCAGAGCGTTTGACGGACTCTGATACGGATGTTAACCGCATCATCGAGCGTTTGGAAGAACAAACCCATGAAAGTCGTAAACGACTTGACCATATCAAAGAAGTGGAACAAGATAACCTCAAATTCAATCGTGCGGTCAAGAAACTTTACAACGAATTTTCACATGCCAAGGACAAAGAACTTGAAAAAGCTAGCGCCAAAGCGCAAGAAATTGTAGATAAAGCCATAGCAGAGAGTGAAGAAATTCTCAAAAATCTTCATGATAGAGCAAGCCTTAAACCGCATGAAGTTATTGAAGCCAAAAGTCAGCTGAAAAAATTGGCGCCTGAAGTTGATTTGTCGAAAAATAAAGTCCTCAAGAAAGCTAAAAAATTGCGCGCACCGCGAGTGGGTGATGACATTGTCGTCACAGCTTACGGACAACGCGGAACATTGGTTAACCAAGGGAAAAACGGAAAATGGGAAGTACAAGTTGGTCTTATTAAAATGACACTTAAAGAGGACGAATTTACCCTTGTTAAAGTTCAAGAGGAAGCCCAAAAGCCGAAGAAAAAACAAGTCAATGTGGTCAAGAAAAGCAAAAAATCAGCTGGTCCACGTGCCCGTCTTGATCTTCGTGGTAAACGCTATGAAGAAGCCATGCAAGAATTGGATGAATTTATCGACCAAGCCTTGCTAAATAACATGGCACAAGTCGATATTATTCACGGTATCGGAACAGGTGTTATCCGTGAAGGTGTCACAAAATACCTTCGTCGCAACAAACACGTCAAATCATTTGGCTACGCCCCACAAAACGCAGGTGGCAGCGGCTGCACTATTGCAAATTTAGAGTGAAGATAGAAAAGCTCTTCCTGAAATATGACTCATTGTCAACTGTAGTGGGTGACTTATAGCTAAGCACGAGAGGAGACGAAATGCGTCTTCTCTTTTTGCATGTTTAAAGCGATAAAGATACGTTTTTTAAAGTTGTCAAAGTTCCTGAATCCAAAGGCATTACGCTTGATGTCTTTGATGAGTTTGTTGGTTGCCTCCAGTTTGGCGTTAGAATAAGGAAGCTCAATAGCGTTTATGACGTGTTGCTTGTGGTGAAGGATAGTTCTCAGAGCTGTTTTAAAGGTTTGATTGAGATGTGGTAAGGCTTCTTCAATCAAGTCAAAGAAGTAGTCAGCGTTTTTCTCTTGCAGGTGGAACAGTAGGAGCTGGTAGAGGTCATAATACCCTTTCAACTCAGGGACAAGGTGGAATATCTCGGTCAAACATTCTTTTGGTGTGAGCGTTTCTCCAAAAGTCCTTGAACGAAAGCTGTTTAGAGAGAGTTTACGACTGTCTTTCAGCACGGATTTCCAGTAGTATTTGAGGGCACGATATTCTAAAGATTTCTTGTCGAACTGTTTCATAAGTTGAATACGTGTGTGATTAAGAGCACGGCTCATGTGTTGAACAATGTGGAAACGGTCAATAACAATCTTAGCTTTGGGAAAGAGCTTAGGAATCATCGGGATGTAGCTGCCAGACATATCAACGGTAACGACTTTCACGCTGTTCCTAGCCTCTTTAGAATACCTGAAGAAATGATTGCGAATGGTTGTTTGTGTCCGATTCTCAAGGATGGTGATGATTTTCTTGGTCTCAAAATCCTGTGCAATGAAGGCAAGCTTTCCTTTTTGATACGAAAACTCATCGATGGAGAGGATTTCAGGCAGACGAGAGAAGTCCTCTTTGAAAGTGAATTCCCTGAGTTTTCGGTGTACGGTAGAGGTTGAAATCGCTAAATCCTGAGCAATGTGTGTTAAGGCTTGACGATTGACCAAGGCTTGCGCGACCTTCTGTCTGAGAGGTTCAGAGATTTGACAGTTTTTCTGTACCAAGCTGGTTTCAGAGACGGTTACCTTACGACAATTCTTGCATTGAAAACGCCGTTTCTTGAGCCTAATAAGACTGGGGAAGCCAGCCACCTCAAGAAATGGTATTTTCGATGGCTTTTGGAAGTCATATTTTATCTGTTTTCCCTGACAGTGATTACAGTTTCCAGGAGCGTAGTCCAGTGTAGCTATCATCTCAATGTGTGTCTTGTGTTTCAAAACTTTGTTCAACGTGATATTTTTGTCTTTAATTCCAATCAATTGTGTAGTATGATAGAGTTGTTCCATATGATGCTTTCTAATGTGAGTTTGGTCGCTTTTCATTATAAGTCATATGGGACTTTTTGTGTATATTCAAAAAGCCCTATAATTCCACAGTGGAGTTACCCACTACAGAAATTATAGAGCTTGAAATATGGAAGAGCTTTTTGTTTGTAGAAAATGCACATAAAATTTATTTTTGTCCGAGTAGAATCATTTGGTCAATAAAGCGGCGTGCACCGGTGATTGTTTCTTCGTCTAGGGTGATTTCTTCGCCTGCTTGACCGAGTAGGCAATTATAAATGTCAGCTAGCGTTGTCATTTTCATATTGTGGCAAACACACTCGGTTGATAACAGATAGAAACGTTTGTCTGGACATTCGAATTGCAAGTGTTGGACAATACTGCTTTCGGTACCGATGATAAATTCTTTTTCAGAACTGTTTTTGGCATAAGCCATGATTTCTGTGGTACTTCCTGCAAAATCAGCCAATTCGGTCACCTCTGCTAGACATTCTGGGTGGACAAGAACTTTGGCATTTGGATGTTCTTCACGCGCACGAATGACATCACGTTTACGCATGCGCATATGCGTTGGACAGCCACCTTTGAAAAATTCAAATTGCTTATCAGGACATTGTTCAGCGACCCATTGTCCAAGATTGCGGTCTGGAACAAAAAGGATTTTATCATTGTCAATATTACTGATGATTTTGACAACAGAAGAAGATGTCACACAAACGTCAACAAGTGTTTTTACTTCTGATGTTGTGTTGATATAAGCAACAACGGTGTAATCTGGGTGAGCTTCCTTTAACCAGCTGACTAACTTTTTATCAATTTGTGCAGCCATTGGATAGCCAGCCATTGGATTTGCTAGGGATAGATGTTTTTTCAGGAGATAGAACCTTGACAGTTTCTGCCATGAAACGAACGCGACACATGATAATCGTGTCTTGTGGTGCTTTGGCAGCGTATTTACTCAAGGCAAAAGAGTCACCGACAAAATCAGCCACTTCCCAAATATCCTGACTTTGGTAGGCATGGGCTAAAATGCAGACCCCCTTTTCCTTTTTGAGACGTAAAATCTCATCTTGCATCTCTCTTGTATTCATTGTAGATTGTGGTATCCTTCCTTGAATTGTCTTAGTTATATATTATAGTCCTGCAAGTCCTTAGTATCAAGATACCTATAAAGAAATTTTATCTATGTGTTTTGTCAGGTGTAAGGTTGAGTGGTAAAATGTTTCCTAAGTCGTATGATTTAATAACTAACCTATTTTTAAATAGTGTTAATAAAAGTGACGATTACAGTTTTAGTTCACTTGTAATTGTCAAAAAGAAGGTTTGTATGAAAACAAATGTACTTATTGTAGGGAAGTGGTTGTTCAGGGCTTTACACGGGGCTGAATTTGTCACAAGAACTTCAAATTACTATTATTACTAAAGATACATTAGAAAATAGCGATTCCTTTTTAGCTCAAGGTGGGATTTGTATGTTAAAAGATGATTCGGATTATGAATCGTTTTTTGAGGACACTTTGCGAGCTGGTCATTATAAGAATGACAAGGTTTCTGTTGATTTGATGATTAAGTCATCACCTGATGTTATCAAAGATTTGCTTGATTTTGGTGTGGATTTTCAACGTGATGAAAATGGCAATCTAGCCTTTACACGTGAGGGTGCGCATTCGGATAAACGTATTCTTTTTTATCAAGACACAACAGGAAAGAAATCACAAGCAGATTGCTTGCTGCGGTTAAAAAGCGTTCAAACATTACGTTGATGGAACACAGCTGTCTGCTTGATATTTTAGAAGAAGATAATCGCTGTTACGGTGGCGTGGTGCGTCTTGAAAATGGTGATTTGGAAAAAATCAGAGCTGACGTGACTGTTCTTGCCAGCGGTGGTGTTGGTGGTTTGTATAAAAATAGCACCAATTTCAAACATTTGACAGGTGATGCGCTAGCTATTTCTCTAAAACATGACATTGAACTCAAGGATATGTCATATGTGCAAATTCACCCAACCACTCTTTATCAAGAAAATCCAAAAGAACGCCCATTTTTGATTTCTGAATCCGTTCGTGGGGAAGGGGCACTGCTTTACGATAAAAATATGAATCGTTTTGTGGATGAATTGCAGCCTCGTGACGTTGTAGCACAAGCTATTTTAAAACAAATGAAAAAAGACGGCACAGACCATGTTTGGGAAGATTTACGCACCATTCCCAAAAAAGAATTGGAAGAGCATTTTCCAAATATCTTGGCACATTGTCGTGAGGCTGGCTACGACCCATTCACAGAATGTATTCCTGTCGTGCCAGCGCAGCATTATTTCATGGGTTGAATTAAGGTTAATCATCACAGCAAAACAACCATGGATGCTTTGTATGCGGTTGGTGAAACAGCTTGTAATGGTGTGCATGGGCAAAACCGTCTGGCAAGTAATTCGCTGCTTGAAAGTCTCGTTTTTGCGAAACGTGCGGCTAAAGATTTGGTGGCTCACTATGAAACAGTTGCTAAATTGCCAGAAAGCTTGTCAGAGCTAGATTTGGAAGATTATCAAGACCAAGAAAGTCTCGAAGAGGACTACAAGAAAATGGTGCTTGAAAAGTTAGCCGAGCAAAATCAACTGGCTAGTTATATTGTATAGTCAAAATTGAGAAAAGAAAGGATAATGATGTTAGACCCAATTACTCTAAAATTAAACGTTGACCCGCTCATTTTGAGTGCTTTGTCTGAAGATATTAACAATGAAGATGTCTCAACGAATAGTGTTATGCCTGAAAATGTGGTTGGTCAAGTTGATTTGATTTGTAAAGAAGATGGGATTATCTGTGGCTTATCTGTTTTTGAACGCGTTTTTTACTTGCTTGACTCAACGACAACCTTTGACGTTTGGGTGAAAGACGGTGAAGCTGTCAAGGCAGGACAACATTTGGGAACCGTTCGTGGTGATATTCGTGTCTTACTGTCAGGCAAACGTACGTCTCTTAACTATTTGCAACGCATGAGTGGCATTGCGACTTACACGCATGAAATGGCAGAGCTGTTAAAAGACACTCCGATTACACTTCTTGATTCACGTAAGACCACGCCAAATAATCGTATTTTTGAAAAATACGCTGTTAAAGTTGGTGGCGGTAAAAATCACCGTTACAATTTATCAGACGGTGTTCTATTGAAAGATAATCACATTGGCGCAGCAGGTGGTGTAAAGGAAGCAGTTCTTGCTGCTAAAAATTATGCTCCGTCTGTTCGTAAAATTGAAATCGAAGTTGAAACGATTGAAATGGTCAAAGAAGCTGTGGAAGCAGGTGCTGATATTATCATGCTTGATAACATGGACCATGACACAATGAAAGAAGCAGTTACTGTGGTTAACGGCAAGGCAGAAATCGAAATTTCTGGAAATGTGACTAAGGAAAATCTGGCTTCTTATATTGATTTGAATGTTCAATATGTCTCAAGCAGAGCGATTACTCATTCTGCTAAAATTTTGGATTTATCCCTTAAAAATCTACATCCTGTTGATAACTGAGTTGATAAATTTCCAAAAGCAAAAATTATGGTTTGAAAAATCCCCAGCTCTTTAAAAGTTGGGGATTATATGTTGATAACTAAAAAAGGAAAAGCAGTAATCCACAGACGATTCCAACGAGAAAACCTGCCATGACATCGCGAGGATAATGTACACCGCCTAAAACGCGGCAAAGTGCAATCACTAGGGATAATATCAGAAAGAAAATGCCCAAAATAAGGTTCAACCGTAAAATAGCCATGCTGATAATGGTTGCCGAAAAGACATGACGACTTGGCATAGATTGTCCCTTGGTATTTTTTAAAATAAGTGGTGTGATGTTCCAAGTCTCGTAAGGACGAGGGACATTGAGCAGCTTGCGTACAACTGATACTAGCATAAACGAAAGGGCTGGGATAAGAATGAAAGCAAGCAGCCTATTTGACTGTATGCAAAACAGGTAAATGAGCATTAGTGGATAAATCAAATACATGATTTTTGTTAATAAACTGTTGACAACTTGCAGGCAACGAGTGGCGGTTGGTTTATTCTGAAAACTTCGTGTTAGCTTGTTATAAAATGTAGCGTAATTTTTCATAGCAGTCCTTTGTGTAATAATAGCTTCATTATAGCATATAAGTCAGACAAATATGGAAAATGAGATTTTTTTAAAAAAATTCTCATTTTCCGTAGCAATTAGTTGTCAAATCAATAATTTTCTCGTAAAATAGGCTCATAAACTAATAGAAAAGGAAATGAACTTTAGGATTGTTTAGCTGGTTGTAGTTTACTATTTAAAAATAGTTTGCCTTTTAATAAGGTATTTTCCAGTAGCTTCTAGAGTTCTAGGTAATTTATTATGGTACATAATGTTACAGATGCGACATTCGAAGCAGAAACAAGTGAAGGTCTTGTCCTTGTTGACTTTTGGGCAACTTGGTGTGGTCCATGTTTGATGCAAGCGCCAATTTTGGAACAATTGTCACAAGAAATCGATGAAGATGAACTTAAAATCGTCAAAATCGATGTTGATGAAAATCCAGATACCGCACAAAAATTTGGTATCATGTCAATTCCAACATTGCTGTTCAAAAAAGACGGCGAAGTTGTGAAACAAGTGGCTGGTGTGCACACAAAAGAACAAATCAAAGAAATCGTTGCTGAATTAAGTTAACGACAAGGTCAGGGGAAGCTCTGACCTCTTTTTTATCAATTAATGAAGTTTTCGGCTTGACTTAGAGTTAACTCAAAGGTATATAATGACTATGTCAAGAGGATGAAACTCTGACAAGGTTTACTTTCTAGATGTTGTGAACTAGAAAATAGAAAGGTTTGGTTATGATGTTTGGTGATAATTGAACTTGCCTAATGATTTTGTAAACTCATTTAGAAGCGTGGGAAACTTGTAAGTGAGAGTTGTTATCCCAAATTTTAGAAAGGAAAGGTTCAATTGTCATTTTTGATATGATAATTGAACCCGCCCTACCCGACTGTGTAAAAAAGATAAATCTTCCTAGATGCAAGCATCGTCGGTCGATTTCCTATTTTTACTTTGTCGTATACGGGCTCGGTATCTTATTTATGAAATCTGCTATTTTTGAAAAAGCTGGTCTGATGACTGTTGAAGAAGTGGCTAAGCCAACTTTGCAAGCTGACGATGATGTTATTATCAAGGTTGTTCGTGCTTGTGTCTGCGGTTCTGACCTTTGGTCTTATGCTAATGGTGATGAAAAAGCTGCACATTCTGAAAACTCAGGTCACGAAGCTCTTGGTATTGTTGAAGAAGTTGGTTCTGCCATTACGACCGTACAACCTGGTGATTTTGTCATCGTGCCATTTACTCACGGTTGTGGGGAATGTGATGCTTGTCGTGCTGGTTTTGACGGAACGTGTGATAACCACCCTGGCGACACAAACTGGTCTTCTGGTTTCCAATCAGAATATGTCCGCTTCCACTATGCTAACTGGGCTTTGATTAAAATCCCTGGGCAACCGTCTGATTATTCAGAAGGTATGATGAAATCACTCCTTACTTTGGCTGATGTTATGCCAACAGGTTATCATGCTGCGCGTGTTGCTGACGTAAAACGTGGCGATAAAGTCGTTGTTATTGGTGATGGAGCGGTTGGACAATGTGCCGTTATTGCGGCGAAAATGCGCGGAGCTTCTCAGATTGTCTTGATGAGCCGACACGAAGACCGTCAACAAATGGCGCTTGCTTCAGGAGCTACCGCTGTCGTTGCTGAACGCGGTGAAGAAGGCATTGCTAAGGTTCGTCAAATTCTCGGCGGAGGAGCTGACGCTGCTCTTGAATGTGTCGGTACAGAAGCTGCTATGGAGCAAGCTCTCGGTGTTATCCACAATGGCGGACGTATTGGATTTGTTGGTGTCCCTCATTACAATAATCGTCCGCTAGGTTCAACATTTGCACAAAACATTACTGTCGGAGGCGGTCCAGCTTCTGTCACTACCTACGACAAACAACTCCTTCTTAAAGCAGTCCTTGACGGTGACATTAACCCAGGTCGCGTCTTTACAAACACTTATCGCTTGGATGACATTAACCAAGCCTACAAAGATATGCAAGACCGTAAAACCATTAAATCACTGATTGCCATGGACTAACCTAACGCTTAAGCTGTTAACATAACCTCCCGAAATTTTTCGGGAGGTTTTTCTTTCTTTTTTCGAATAAATAGGTAGGAGGGAAAAATGAGAGTAGTGAGTGTGTTGAGGTTGTTACTCCTATCTTTTTTATTTTATTGTGGTGATGTTAAGGCTGAAACGGCTGATAATATTTGTTTTGTTACGCTTGATGCGGTGAAAGAAAAAATGGCGGCTAAAGAGGAATTTTTCCTTTTTGTTGGTCGTTTGGATAATGTGGATACGCAGAGAGGTTTGAAGTGGCTTGAAGCTGTGGAACAAACGATTTATTTTCTTGATACTAAGGAAATTGATTATGTTGCTTATAAGAAATTTGTCAAGAAATACAATATCAGAACCATGACACATTTGGGATATTTTAAAGGGAAATATCAATTTGCGGTGGCTAATGTCTTTACGGTAGATTTGCCAAGTTTTCTAGGTTATCAAGGTATTCTCTTTCAAAATCAGCAAAATCTGTTATACTAAAGCTGACATAAAAACAAATCGCAGTCGGTATTCTGTGAGTACAATATGTATCAGTAACCTTCCCCTTCCGAGGTCGTCCATTGTCAATTTTTTTAAGGAGGGGCTGTTATGAAAATGACAGTATATTTTGATGGGGCATTTTGGTCGGCTTTGATTGAATTTACGGATTCGAAGAAACGTTACAAGGCTTTTCGTTACGTGTTTGGTAAAGAACCAAAGGATGATGATATTCTAAACTTTATTGATGTTTCTTTGGGAAAATGGCTGCGCAGGTATGATAAGGTTGAAGTAAGCTCTGAGTTTTCAGCGCCAGCTATTTCACAGAAAAAACGAAATCCAAAACGAGTGCAACGTGATATCAATAAGGCAAAGTGTAAGCCTGTGGTGTCAACGAAAGCTCAGCTTGCTATGCAGGAAATGCGTGAGGAAGTCAAGAAAGCTCAAAAGTCTAAGCAAAAAGTGAAGCGTGAGCGAGAAAAAGAACGAAAATACTTGCTTAGGCAAGAAAAGCATCATCAGAAAAAGCGGGGACATTGAAAAGAAAAAAGTTTAAGTTTTCTGTAAGAAAAAATTTAGGTTTAGTTAAGCAAGTGGCTCTATACTATAAACAATCCTAATAAACTTTCTTTTTCATAATCTCCTAGAGATCCCTAGCTTGAAGAAGCTGGGGTTTTCTTTTGTTATTTGAAAATAAAAAACAAGATGAGAAATTCTCACCTTGTTTTTAACTTAACCCAGATATTCTGCGATAGCGGTGTTGGTTGCGATGCGACCGAATGTGAAAATGTCTGTTAGCGAATTTCCACCGAGGCGGTTACCAGCGTGGAGTCCGCCAGCTACTTCGCCAGCTGCAAAGAGCCCTTTAATCGTTTGCCCGTTTTCGTTAATAACATGGGCTTTGGTATCAATTTTCAAACCACCCATGGTGTGGTGAACGGCTGGTTTGCGTGGTGTCGCGTAAAATGGTGCTTTTTCGACTTTGAGGTCGAAGGCACCTTTGTCAAATTCGGGGTCATGACCAGCATCAACGTATGAATTGTAATTGGTGATTGTTTCTATCAAAACGGCTGGGTCAATATTGATTTGCTCTGCTAATTCTTCCAAAGTATCAGCGCGGAAAAGCGTTCCAGCTTCTACTTGAGCATCAATTTTTTCTTGGCTTGTATTATAAGCTGTTTCTTTGATATTTTCATCAGCAATCAAGTAGAAAAGTCCACCGTTATCAATTGCCGCTTGGGACAATTGGTCACGGCTGCCGTATTCGTCAACGAATCGTTTTCCTTTGGTATTGACCATGATAAAGTTAGCTGGTGGGACTTGGAGACCTGAGAAGAGAGCACCAGTAACTGGGTCTGATACGGGCATCATTTGGCTGAATCCCATTCCAACCAAGTCAGCACCGACGGATTGACCAAGGAAAATGCCGTCACCAGTGGCAGATGGGGTATTAGACGTGGCAATGTCGTCATCAATTTTTGACCAGTAAGTATTGTACTGTTGGAGCATTTTAGTATTTGCTCCAAAGCCACCTGTTGTCAGAATGACAGCTTTCCCATTTACGGTAATGCTTTGACCATTGCGTCCTGTTCCCTTAACACCTGTGACAATACCGTCTGTAACAAGCAATTCTTTGACTTGTGTATCTGTTAAAATAATGCCACCATTTTTTAAAACAAAGTCTTTCAAAACAGAAATAAAGGCAACGCCCATTGGAACTTTTGGTTTATGACCGCGGCGCCAGAGAGCTCCAACTGGCATGGTGACTTCGTCACGGACAAATTCAACACCGATATTTTCCAGCCAGTGGACAGATTCGAGGGCGCGCTCGGTTAAAACGCTGATTAATTGATAATTTCCGTGAATTTCATTGCCTTTAAGGTCTTTTCGTTTACCGCCAAGATAAGTTTGGATACGGTAGAGTAATTTTGAATCAAAGAGATAAGTGGAGTCTTTGAGGTATTCTTCGATTTCAACTTTTAAAGCACGGAAATCATCGATAAATTCAGGGTCGATTGTTGCTTCGTCAATGTCGTGCAATTCTTGAAGCGTATTAGCTTCACCAGGGTTAGCAGCAAATGTATTTTGCCAAGCAGGGTCAGGAGCATTCATTGGTCCACCGGCACGAACAGTGTTTCCACCAACAGATGGGAATTTTTCAACGACAACCACTTTTTTACCAGCTTGAAGGGCACGAGCTGCAGCAGCAAGCCCTGCTCCGCCGCCACCGACAACGACGAGTTCGGTATCGTAAATTCTATCTTCTTTATCAAGCGCTGATGGTGCTTTTGGACGTGAGCGGAGCGCATCTGGATTGGCACCTGCTTGTCGAACAGCACGAGCAACTCCGTCAAGAACACCATTTGATGTTACCGAAGCACCTGATACCGCATCAACATTTAAAGTTTGTCCTTCAATAATTTCACTTGGGATACGAGTAAAGACAACGTCAGCAATTCCGCCTGTTTCACCAGAAGAATCAATGTCAATCGCTTCAATACGTTCTTCTGAAAGGGTTACGGACATTGGCAAATCTCCGTTGTGCCCAACTGTCGTGACTTGATAAGTACCAGGTTCAAAACGAACTTCTTCTGGTTCATTGAGTTGATTGGCAATGGTTGCAAAGCGAAGGAATCTGAAGAAACATGATTCTAGAAAATCAATAGTTCCTTGGTCTTTAAGGTCACCATTTTCATCAAAAGCAGTTTGGACACGTCCTAGTAAAAATTCACTTCCTGGCATGACAGTAGCATTAACACCTGGTGCATCCAAAATTTGGCGAAGATGCAATTGCGCACGAGATGAGCCTTGAATGTCATAAGAAGCTCCAACAATCATGGTTGGCTTGCCAGCTAAAGGATGAATGTTGAAAGAAAGCCACTCAAGAAGGCTATTTAAGCTTGAAGGAATCGTGTGGTTGTGTTCAGGTGTGGCAATGATAACACCGTCCGCTTCTGTGATTTTGCTATTAAATTCTTGAATAATAGCTGACTCTGTCTGGTCATCTGTTTCATTGAACATTGGTACATCTATGATTTCTAAAATCTCGATGTCTGCTTTTTTGGCAAAATGTCTTGCCATGTATTGTAATAGCAGTCGATTATATGATTTTTTGGCGTTAGTTCCGACAATAGCGACTAATTTCATAACTTGTTACCTCCTATTTGGCTTCCCAAGCAAATGCTCTTTTGCGGTCTGTGTCTGCTTGGCTAGCGATTTGATTACTAATCTCAACAAATGATTGGAATTCTTTGAAATTATCTTCAAGTTCGGCGACTTTTTCAGGGTTATTGAGATTAAAATCATTATCTAAAACTTGTTCAGAATGTCCGAAACTTGTTCAGAATGTCCGAGGAAAAATTCTGTTCCTGGCATGATGCGTGCTTTTAATTCAGGGGCATCAAGGATTTGACGGAGATGAGCTTGTGCGCGTGAAGTACCGAGAGCACCAAGAGAAGCCCCAACAATCATGATTGGTTTATTGATAAGCACACGGCTAGTGTAGGCAATCCATTCAAGAGCAGAAGCAAGTGGTGCAGGAATCGTATGGTCATATTCTGGAGTTGCGATAATGACACCATCTGCGCTAGCGATTTTTTGAGAAAAATCAGCGACAGGAGCGGGAGCCATCTTATCCTCTGGTTCGTTGAAAGCTGGCAAATTCTTGATTTCAAGGATTTCAATATCAGCTGAATCAGAAAAATGCTTCGCCATAAATTTTAATAATTTTCGGTTGGTAGAACGATCTGAATTCGTTCCAACGATAGCAACTAATTTCATATAGTTTACCTCTTTTACACAAATAATTAACTATATCATACTCCTTTTTTAAATAAAATGTAAACGTTTTTATAGACAGACTACGATAGTATCAGTTTTCAATGCTATAATACAATTTTCTGATTTTTTAGTATTTTAGTATTGTTTTTTACAATGTAAGCGTTGATATTTTAAGGCGATTTTGTTATTATCTTTGTCAAAATAAGGCAAATGTAATCCAAAAGGAGGTCTCTTATGGATAAAAAAATAAATCGCTGGCTAGTGCTGGCAGCCTCAACTGCTATCTTACTATGCACAGGTGCAGTTTATGCTTTTTCAACTTTTGCGCAGCCTTTGAGTGAATAGACAGGCTAGATAATGCCCCAAATCATGTTAGTTTTTTTCCATTAATTCAGCCATTGGTCCGATTCCGATGATTTTAGGCGGATATTTTGCGGATAAAGGATGGGTGAAGTGGTCAATTGCGATTGGTGCAATTCTTTTTACTAGTGGTTTTTATCTCACGGGTACGGCAACTAGTTTAGCGCAGTTGTATATTAACTACGGTTTGATTGCAGGGCTCGGTCAAGGTTTTGCTTATTCTGGTTGCTTGTCCAATACCTTACGACTGTTCCCAGATAAGCGTGGCCTAGCTTCTGGGATAATAACAGGCGGTATGGGTTTAGCGGCTGTTTTTGCTTCACCGATTGCTAATAGTTTGATTTTATCTCATGATGCTCAGCACGCCTTTCGGACAATTGGTCTAGCTTATATTGTCATCGTTCTTGTGGCAAGTGTCGTTGTCCAAAAAGCACCTGCAGGATATAAGCCTGACGGTTGGAATCCACCGACTTCGTCAGCACAAAATGTGGTCAACAAAACATGGATTGACATTCTAAAGACACCAGTTTTTTATGTTGTTATTGCGATGTTTTTTGTCGGAGCTTTTTCAGGACTTATGATTGCTTCAAATGCTCGTACGATTGGCACGTCAATGTTTGGGCTTTCGGCAACGGTCGCCGCTCTTTACGTATCACTCTATTCAATTGCTAATTCGAGTGGACGTTTTATCTGGGGAACTTGTTTCAGATAGGATTGGGCGTT
Source organism: Streptococcus macedonicus ACA-DC 198 (assembly GCA_000283635.1). Taxonomy (NCBI): domain Bacteria; kingdom Bacillati; phylum Bacillota; class Bacilli; order Lactobacillales; family Streptococcaceae; genus Streptococcus; species Streptococcus macedonicus. The sequence continues at coordinate 1,775,233 of HE613569.1, read as the reverse complement.
CAAACACCCTCTATATTATTTTCACCGTTATTACCTTAGCGCTAGCGGTTCTGGCATTTGTTCCAGGATAAGCTGGTTTTGCTGTTGGTATTATTGGGCTTGGCATTTGTTTTGGTGGTGTCATGGGAGTTTTTCCGTCAATTGTTATGGAAAATTATGGTCCCGCCAATCAAGGTGTAAACTATGGTATCGTGTTTACAGGATATTCAGTAGCAGCTTATTTTGCACCAAGTATCGCTTCAAATATAGCAGTAGCAAATAATGGAAGCTTCTCAATTGCATTCTACATTGCTATCATATTAGCACTTGCAGGGCTCTTGCTCAATTTCCTATACGGGAAAATTAGCCAAAAAGCTTAAATAAAAATAAGGATTGGTTTATTCCAGTCCTTATTTTATTTCAATCATTCAAGCCATGGGAATTTCTGGCTGTTGTGAATGTGCTTGAGTTCGAGTAAGGTCAAGTCTTGTTCGCAATGGTCAATTGTTCCCAGTTTTAAAGTAAGTTTATCTGGCATATCATCTTTGATGTGGTAAATTTGGCTGTGACAATTCTTACAATAATAGCGGTATTTTCCTTTAGAGGATTCATAAGTCACAATCTCATCTGCACCAGATAAGATTTGAAAATCTTCAACGTTGACCAAAGGATTAACCGAAAAAGCCGAAGAAGAAGCTTTTCGACAGGTGGTAATTCAGAAATCTATGATTTCGTTGACGTACTCCCGTCAGGATGATTAGGATTGTCACAGTCCAAAGGACGAAGAGAATCTAATCAGCTACGACGCTACGAACAGTGACAAAACACGATAGGTCCTAACAGTTTTTGGGCTTGGTAAGTGACAGTGTGACAGAGACATGAACCCGTGATCATTTTATCCCTCCATTTTCAGATACTCTTTTAACATTTTCTTTTGTGGGGTTGCCATGGGGTAGGTCGAAAGTTGGTCTTGTGCGACCCAGCGGAGTTCCCTATCTTTGGTAAACTCATTTGAGTTGACTGAGCCTTCGATGAGTTCGATTGTCCATTTTTGGTGGCTAAAGGTATGCTTGACGTGATTGAAGGTTTGATTTGTCCAAGTTGGGTTTAGTTTATATTCTTCCTTAAATAACGTTTTTTGCGACGTTGTTTTGAGAGTGTTTTTGGCATTATTTGTCTCAAATAAATCAAGTTGTTGCCCAATAAAATCAGTTTCCATGATTGGAAATGACCAAAAACCACCAAGCAATCGCCCGTCTGTATTCTTTTCTAATAAGAAATCACCTTTGCTGTTGCGAATGACAAAAGCTTGAATTTGCAACGGTTTTGGCTTTTTCTTTGGCAATTTGATAGGGTATTTGTCATAAGTGCCGTGTAAATAAGCTGCGCTGAAAAAGCGAATTGGTGATTCATCTGGGCGAGGATTTTTAGCAGAGTCAATATCTGTGCCCAAATCCATAAGTGCTTGATTGAAATCCCCAGGGCGTTCAGGGTCAATGAGAACTTCCATAATAGCTTGAAAGATTTTGCGATTTTTAGGGTCACTAATATCATAATTGACCTCAAAAAGCCTTGCCATAACACGCATGACATTGCCGTCCACAGCTGGCTCGGGAAGGTCAAAAGCAATGCTTGCAATCGCACCAGCTGTATAAGGTCCAATTCCTTTTAAGGAGAGAATATCATCATAAGTGCTAGGAAATTCGCCATTAAAATCGTCCATGATTTCTTGCGCAGCTTTTTGCATATTGCGCACGCGTGAATAATAACCTAAGCCTTCCCACGCTTTAAGTAATTTTTCTTCAGGAGCTTTGGCGAGATCGTCAACGGTTGGAAACCAAGCTAAAAAGCGTTCATAGTAGGGAATAACAGTAACAACTTGTGTTTGTTGCAACATGATTTCAGACACCCAAATGTGATAAGGATTTTTGGTTCTGCGCCAAGGCAAATCTCGCTTTTCATTGTCATACCAAGCAAGCAGCGTGCGACGAAAAGAAGCAATTTTCTCATCATCCCACATCTCAATGCCATAATCAGTAAAATTAATCATATCTCTATTTTAGCAAAGAATGATTTCTTTGAATAACAAAAACGCTTATTATTTTATTTCATCAAAAATGAGATTTTTGACTATTTTTTAGAAAAATGAGTATTTAGGTATTGACAAAAGTAAGCGGTTACACTATAATAAAAGTGTAAAGAAGGATGACAAAAGTAACGAAGTAAGGAGGTAACAGTTCTTATGATGAAACCACATGTCGCCCGGTACAAAAATGGTGATTAGTCTCCTAGTCGGAGTGAGTAGGCACAGTTGACTTTACGGAGGTGGCGCTTATGTTAGCTTTTAACTTAGGACGCTATAAAGATGGTGATTAAGCATCTTGTTTAGCCTTGAAAACCAAAACTTGTAACAAAGTACATCGGAGGAACCCCTTATGTTGATGTTTAATGTAGGTCGTTACAAAAATGGAGACTAACGACTTGTTGCAGAAAATAGCGATAAAGGAGTGATGTCACATTTTAGGTGAGAAAATATTATTGGAAGTAAACGGTTAGAAATGGCTAGTGCAAGAAATATTACCGGTTGATCTTGTTGCTAGTAACAGTAGTAATCGAAAGGGCTTCTAATCATATTGCTTCCATGTTTAAAAAAGCTTTTAAAGAAAGTTGTGATAGATATGAAAGCAATCAATGTAGGCCGTTACAAAAATGGATACTCTAAACAGATATGGCGACGAGTCAATCGCTGTATCAATCAAAAAACAGAAAAACAAATTAAAAATTAGGTGATTATTATCGTTGTTATGTGAGTATTTTCAGATTAATGGAGGTATCTTATGAACGTAGCAAGATATAAAAATTGTGATACTTTAGCTAGTTGCAGAAAATAGCTAAAGGAGTGAAACCAATGTAAAAAGTAGTGATAAAAAAAGTCGTGGAGGTATGTACAATGCTGAAAATGAATTTAAGTCGCTATAAAAATGGAGATAATAATCCAACAGCCTAACTCCTTATGAGATTGGTATGTTGGTACAACATACGCAATATTTTTAAAAGGGTCTGGAACACTTAGGTGTTCCAGATTTTTTGTTTTTTTTAGCTTATTTTTAACGGAAAATTTGTGAGAATTAATAGTTTAAGCGTTTTTTTCTTTTGCCGTGCTTAAGATAGCATTAAGTTTTAAGATGGATAATGGTTGCCAAGTAAATTTAACAGAAGGAGCAGCCATTTTGCCAACAGAAGCGAAAAAAAGAAGAGGTACCTTTATGAGGTTGACCTCATGCGCTGTATTTTTATTTTTGGAGTGCTGATTAATCATGTTAGTTCTCTATTTACCAACGCCGTATCTAAAAGTTCAGAGCTTATGAATTTTTCACGGTAACTCACTTAATGCCCCCCCTTTAGAAATAGTGGGAAAATATGGAAAAAAGCCCTTAAAATGAGGCTTTTGAGGTGTATTTCCTTTTTTAGTAGCTAATTTGGTAGCCAAAGAGATTTAGTCGATAAAATCACTTGATATGAGATTGAGTTTATCTGTCAATTCAGCATCAGCGTTTGGGTATAAATGACTATAAATGCTAAGTGTAGTTTTGACATCAGAATGACCTAATCGTCTTTGAATAGGTTCTGTTGCGAAGTTTGAAAATCAAACGCGCCCTCTCTGAACTCCAAATATCTTAGGCTGTTATTCCCATTAATACCTTGATTTCAGTAGAGACCGAAAAGCCGAAGAGTGTTCCATTTCTTCGGTTCTTTTTGTATATTCCTCGAATGGTCTCCATGCCCTTTATCGTGGAAGAGGCTGTACGGAGACTTTGATAAAATTTATTTCGTCGTTTAATAGGTCGATGGTCTTGTTCTATTAAATTGTTAAGATACTTCACAGTTCGGTGCTCTGTCTTAGTATATAAACCCACACTCTGTAACTTTCTAAAGGCGGAGCCAAGAGAAGGTGCTTTGTCTGTCACGATGACTCTAGGCTGTCCAAACTGTTTATGAAGTCGTTTTAAGAAAGCATAGGCTGCTTGAGTATCCCGTTTCTTTCGTAACCAGATATCTAAGGTTAAGCCGTCCGCATCAATTGCACGATAAAGATAATGCCAACGTCCCTTAATTTTGATATAGGTTTCGTCCATTTTCCATGAATAGAAGGATTGTCTATTTTTCTTCTTCCAAAGATAAAAGAGGACTTTGATGTACTCTTGCACCCAGCGATAAATCGTAGTGTGACAAACATTTATTCCACGATCATACAGTAGTTCTTGAACTTCACGATAGCTTAGATTGTAACGCAGGTAGTAACCAACAGCGACAATAATCACATCTTTTTGAAATTGTTTCCCTTTGAAATGATCCATCTGTCTACCCTCACTCTCGTTTTCTTACATTTTACAATAAATCAGGAGTTATGGGGAACTTTGCAACAGAACCCTATATGTGTTATAATATAATTGCTTACATATACCCATATCTAGTTGATAGAATCTTTTAAATTAATAACCCACATTCAAGTAAGAGGTGGATGTACGTACTAGATCGATCATGGAGGATAGTTAATAATGACTAAAATGCAACATGATGATAATCCTAAAAATGCAGATTATAAGAAGGCCGACTAAGTATACTCTAGCATCGTTAAAAAAGCTTAGTTTCTCTCTTTCAACTTAAATGTAGGAGAAATATTCATGAAAAATTATATTTTAACACCAAAATTACGTACTTCATATGATGGTTCAATAAAACCACGCCGTGATATAAGTGATATTCTGACATCTAAATTATTATTTGAGAAAATTAATTATCCTATGTTCAATTCTCAATTAACAGAGTTTCCTGATATTAACAATAAGGTAATGGATATTGTAGAACCAAATTCCGTAATTTATTTTCAGTATCCGCTTTATATTACATCTGATTTTCAAGTAGACTTAATAAGGAAAGCACATATGAATAAGTGCTCTGTTATAGCCATAGTACATGACCTAAACAGTCTAAGAGGCCTACATACTACTTTAGAGAGGGATATAGAATTATTAAATCAATTTGATGTTATAACTCTTCCTAGTAAATTAGCAAGAGAGGTACTGACCAATAATGGATTGAATGTGCCTGTAGTTATTCAAACCGATCCGTTTGATTTTTTGACTAATACACCAATCAATTATCCTACTTTTTCACATACTGTTAATTATGCTGGTAATATTTCCTTTATTAAGGCTGGATTTTTAGAAAATATCAATGACGTATATATGCATATCTTTGGCAGTAACTTAGATTTTACGCTTCCAACCAATCTTGAATATATGGGGCAGTTTGATAATGACACACTTATTTCAAAATTAAACACTGGGTATGGGTTGTTATGGGATTCAGATGGGATCGATAATACCAAGTTTAAAACGTATGAAAAATATAATTGGCAATATAAGTTAAGTCTTTATTTAGCTTCAGGAATTATTCCTATAGCCGACACTAATTCTAATGTTGGCATATGGTTAAACAATAATAAATGTGGATTAACATTAGACATTTTGGAAGAACTCAATAATAGCATTATGGCCATTTCAAAATCTCAATATGGGCAATTACAGAGTAATGTCCGTATACAACAACATAGATTGCGCGAAGGATATTATACAAAAGAATTGATTAGTAGTATAGAGTACGAATTAAATAAAAAATTTTAACACCTGTAGATTGAGGACCCGTCCCCCTCTATTTTTATAATAAGAGCGCAACTATATCATAAGCGTATAAAAATGATGTTTTTTAAAAATTTTAGTATAGGGGGGCTTGACAAAAATAGTAGCTCCAATGCTCTGTTAAAATGAACAGTAAACGCAGCAATGATAGGATTTCAACCCTTATATAATAGTATTAATAGTTTGTGACGTTAAGTCAATTTATTAGAGTCAAAAACGTATAATTTTAATATCTTTATTTTAAGTGATTACTTTTTCAAATTGATTAGGCGTAAGATACCCTAAACTTTGATGGATTCGTTTTGAATTATAAAAGGCTTCGATATACCAGAAAATACTCTGATAGGCTTCTTCAAAGTTCTTATATCTAAATTGATACACCCACTCTCTTTTTAAATGTCCATGCCAAGATTCAAGACTGGCATTATGATAAGGATACCCTTACGACTGAAGGAGTGGGTGAGTCCAGAATTTTTTATTGTCTCTTCATACTCATGACTAGTATACTGACTTCCTTGGTCAGAATGAAGAATAACAGCTTCTGGATAATTTTGTGATTTCAATGCCTTAATCAAAGTCCTTTGCACTAATTCTACAGTCATTCGCTTGTCTAAATCCCAAGTAATGACTTTTTTAGTGTAACGATCCATAATGGTTGAGAGATAAGCCCAGCCTTGTTGAGTAGGGATATAAGTAATATCGGTTGACCAAACCTTATTTTTCTTTGTAGGCTCATTTTGTATGAGGTTCTTTCTTTTAATGCCATCCCTAACGGAGTGTCCTGGTTTAAATTTTTTAACGACGACTGACTTGATCTGAAGTTGTCTCATTATTTTTTGTACGAGGTTTAACCCTACTTTTTCCCCTTGATTTAGTAAGAGGTGCTGAATCTTAGGTGCCCCATAGATTCCCCGATTCGCCTTGAAAAGTTGGACAATCTTAATTGCCAAGTGTTGCCTCCGTAATTGAGTTTTGGAACGACGTCGATTGATCCGTTCATAATAACTTGATTCAGAGACACCAAGAAGTTGACAGCTGAGCCTGACATTGAGTGCTAAAGTTTTAATGGTTTGAGTCATATCCGCAGCACTCACTTCTTTTTCTCGGCGAATATGGTCAATACTTTTTTTAAGATGTCTCGTTCTTCCTTAACTTTTGCTAGTTGTCTTTTTAATTCTAGAAAATCAGCTTTAGAAACTGAGCTTTCATTAGACTTAGAGTAGAGGTCGATCCATTTATAAATTGTTGCAGGAGACACGCTGTATTCTTTAGAAAGCTGTGTAACGGATTGCCCAGAATGATAGAAGTCAATAAGGGTTTCTTTAAATTCTTTTGAGTATCGTTTTTGCATGTTTTCGTCCTTTGTCTAAATTATACAATAATGACTCTAAGATTTAAGGATAACATCATTTTAGTATTTTATGGAAAATTTGAAGTCTTTAACGATATACTATTTTTTAGTTCACTTGTTGATTTTTTTAGTAGATTCAGGTCTAACTGTTATTATAACTTTAATGATGATAAAACTAAGAAACTATTATTTTTATAATTGACTCTTTTAGTTTAAGACGACTTTCAATATAGTTATTCTAGAGTAAGAAGATGTATTTGATAGAAAATATTAGTTTAGCAGGAAATTAATTGATTTTCGTGTTATAACACTCAAAAAATATATTAAAACAATTTGAATGTTATATTAAAAATTCAAGACAAGACAAAATTTTGTTACAATTTATGCTATAATGTATCTTAAACTAGCGAAAAGCGAGGTAGGGATATGTGGGTTGTTCGGAAAACGTATTGGCGTAGTGGTCAACAATATGTACAAGCACAGAAAATGTTTGAAGCCCGCGAAGAAGCGGATAATTTTAGAAAAGGCTTAGAGTTTGCAACGGAGCTATATGAAACGAATCTCCCTGTCTCTAATAAAGGTGAATTTTAATTTAATATTTATATAGAAAGCACGTCTGTGCTTTTTTATTGTCTTGTTTAATAGTAGATAATATCATTTTAACAATGCTCACAATGGACAAATGAAATCTTTCTGTAATACATAAATCTCTTGCGTATTCGCCCTACATATAGTATAATAATTCATTGTGAGTATCCCTCACTTACTCGTGACGAGGGTCACGGGTCATTAGACCAAAAGGAGGAAAAATATCAATGGCTAAATACGAAATTCTTTATATCATTCGTCCAAACATTGAAGAAGAAGCTAAAAACGCTTTGGTAGCACGCTTTGACTCTATCTTGACAGACAACGGTGCAACTGTTGTTGAATCAAAAGATTGGGAAAAACGCCGTCTTGCATACGAAATCCAAGATTTCCGTGAAGGACTTTACCACGTTATCAACGTTGAAGCAGAAGATGCAACAGCTCTTAACGAGTTTGACCGTCTTTCAAAAATCAACGGTGACATTCTTCGTCATATGATCGTTAAACTTGACGCGTAAGAAGGTGCTTTATGATTAATAATGTAGTACTTGTCGGTCGCATGACCCGTGATGCAGAACTCCGTTACACACCATCTAATCAAGCCGTTGCCACATTTACACTTGCTGTAAACCGCAACTTTAAAAATCAAAATGGTGAACGTGAAGCTGATTTTATTAACTGTGTGATTTGGCGCCAACAGGCAGAAAATCTGTCTAACTGGGCTAAAAAAGGCACATTGATTGGTGTTACAGGTCGTATCCAGACTCGTAATTATGAAAATCAACAAGGTCAACGTGTTTATGTAACAGAGATTGTTGCAGATGATTTCCAAATCTTGGAAAGCCGTGCTACACGTGAAGGTCAATCAGGTGGATTCAACAATAACAATTCATCATTTGGTGGCTCATCAAACGGTGGTGGATTCTCATCGCAATCTTCACAATCACAAACACCTAACTTTGGTCGTGATGAAAGCCCATTTGGCAATTCAAATCCAATGGACATTTCAGATGACGATCTTCCATTCTAATGGATATGGACAACTCAAGTGAAAAACTTGAAATAATAATAATATAAAGGAGAATAAAACATGGCTCAACAACGTCGTGGCGGATTCAAACGCCGTAAAAAAGTTGATTACATCGCAGCTAACAAAATTGAATATGTTGATTACAAAGATACTGAGCTTCTTAGCCGTTTCGTTTCAGAACGTGGTAAAATTCTTCCACGTCGCGTAACTGGAACTTCAGCTAAAAACCAACGTAAAGTAACAAAAGCTATCAAACGCGCTCGCGTTATGGCTCTTATGCCATTCGTAAACGAAGACTAATTCGTTACTTTAAATAAGAAAAATGACTCCGCAAGGGGTCTTTTTTGTGTATGCAAATGCTTTACAGAGTAAAACAATAATCGAGGTGTAAAATGAAACAGATTGTTTTTAAGGTTAGTAGGGAAGTTATCAAAATCATACGCTATTTAGTAATTATTGGAATTATTGTCATGTTTTTAGGTATTCTAGGTGCTGTTCTTGACGGCTGGAGTCAAAATGGAATGTTGACACTAGAGTATGGCTCTCAAATTGCTCAGGTACCGATTTGGTTTCCGATGCTTATATTGCTATTAGCGGCTGCTATTTTTTATATGGTCGTTATGATTATGCGAGTGTTAGACAAACTACTAATGAATTTTTAGAAAGACTTCTATTTCAATTCTGGAAATATCACTTATCTTTCTAAAATATTGCGTTGCTTGCTGATTGCGACAGGTATTCAGTTGGCTGTTAACCTTATTTTTAATTTTTTGAATCTTGAACATGTTAGTGATTTATTTGAGCTATCATTAAAAGATTATTGGTTCAACATTGTATTACTTGTTGTCAATTATATTGGTATCCTTGTGATAAAACACGGCGTTCAACTTCAAAAAGATTACGATGAGATTATTTAGCTATGGAAGAAATACAAGTACATTTGGATAAAATGCTCAAGTTGAGAAATATAACCTCCAAAGAATTGGCTGAAAAAGTTGGGATAACTGAGGCGAATTTATCGATTTTAAAGACTGGAAAGGCAAAAGGTGTTAGGTTTAATACGTTGATGAATATTTGCCGCGAATTAGACTGTCAACCAGGAGATATTTTAAAATATAGGAGAGACTAAGATGAAAAAGAGAAAATTTTTGCTAGGACTGTTAGCGCTGTTGCTAACTATTTTGGCGGGATGTGGTGTTGATTCAGAATTAACTGATGTGTCGCAAGACATTCAAACGGAGATTAACAAAGATTATTCAGCAGAATTGTCAGAAATGAATATTGTGGATATTATTTCAGTTGAGAGCGATGAGGAACAACAATTATCAGCATAGTTTTCAGGTGCTCTTTATATCATGGCTACCAAAGAGGACTTGCAGAAGTTATCTTCTGCAAGTCTATTTTGCTTTAAATGACGTTCCATTTACGGCTGTTAAAGAAAATAGTGACGATGATTTTAACCTTAGGTATAACAATAAGACGTATTTTTCGGTTAAGAAAATTGATGTGACAGATATTGATAAGGTGAAAATTACATCAGATTGGTCAAAGAAAATTATCGTGGCATTGCGTAATACCTAAAAAAGTCCTGCTAGGTTACCTAGCAGGACTTTTAATGTTTAAAAATTATTGTTGTGGTGACATGGCATTAAGGATATTATATTTCTTTTGAAGGAAATAACGTCCGAGAAGTGCAGCTGCACCAATTATTAACATAACGATGGCTGGTAATTGTGGGTTGATAACTGCTGGCAAGAATGCTGTTGCAGTGTAAAGGAGAACCCAACCAAGCATTGCTAAAACGAGCACCAAGATAGTTTTAGCCCAACCTGGACGTTTGCTTTTTGGTTTACCAGAATGGCGATAGATGAAGTGATAAGTGGCATACATAGCAGCACCACCACCAAAACCAAGGGCAAGCAATGAAAGCAAGCCAGAACTTGTTGTCGTTGAATTGAAGAAACCAATGACAGCATTAAGAAGAGCAACAACACCAATGAAAAGAAGTGATGTATCGAGCCACATTAACCAAGGATTATCATTTTTGGCAGTTTGCTCAGCTTTCTTGTCTGAAGCTTTTTCAGTAAATGAAGCAGCCCAAACGGTAGGTGCTCCGAAAAGAGCGCGCGCAGTCAAACCTTTTTTCTGATTTTCAACGATTGTTGGTAAAACTTCTTCTAAAATCGCTTTGATTTCAACATCAGATTTGCCATCTTGAATCAATTGATTAGTAGCAATGTGAATAAATTCTTGATTCTTTTTAGTAAGATTAGTTAAATCCATAATATATAGTCTCCTGTTTTTGTGAAATAGAAGTGTTGCTAAGAACATCCAGTAAAGCCCATGATTAAGATGAATTACTAGTGAGAGAAAATAAAACAGTTACTTCCTCTAATTAATAACCACCATAAATACGCTGCCGATAAAATATCAAACTTTCGTTACTCAACATAGCCCGACATATCAAATATCATAACGCAAAAACATTGGCTTGATAATAATCACTTTTCGAACTAGTAAGAGAGTTAGGAAAGTCATATAAGACTTCCCGTCGTTTTAAGAGTAGCTTTAGCTACCTTAAAACGTACTCTGTTAAAACCATTTCTTTCTAAAGAAATAGATAACAACGATGGCGCTCATAGCAGCGGCGATAAAGACAATGTACCAAAAGGCGTATGGTAGACCATTTAGTGGTAACCAGTTATTTTGAAAGTTCATGCCATAAGCTGAGAAGATAACGGTTGGAATATCCAAAGCCATGGTCATTAATGCCAAGGTTTTCATGATGGTATTCTGATTGTTGTTGATAATTGAAGCAGTTGCTTCTGTCATGGCGTTCAAGACATTTTCATAAATGCCAGCCATCTCAATCGCCTGTTGCGTTTCAATCAGGGTATCTTCAAGCAAATCTTCATCTTTGGTATATTTTTTCAAAGAACTGGTACTACTCGAAAGTTTTTTAACAATACGTTCGTTGAATTTCAATGAGGCTTTCAAATAGACGATAGATTTTTCCAACTCCATCATGTCAATCAATTGCTCATTACGTGTGGCGTTTTCCAATTCAGCTTCGATTCGGTCGCTTTGACGGTCGATAGAACGAAGGGCTGTTAGGAATAGCTCTGCATTACGATAAAGCAATTGGAATACAAAACGTGTTTTCATGAATGTGTAAAAGTTTTTCACACGACGATTGAAAAAGTTATCAAAAAGCGTCAATTCTTGCAAACACGTTGTGATAACAGCGTTATCTGTCACGATAATACCGAGCGGAATAGTGACATAGTAACTTTTGTTATTACGTTCTTCATAGGTTGGCACATCGACGATAATCAATGTATAATCATCTTCAACAGCAATACGTGATGTTTCTTCAAGGTCGAGTGGTGCACGAAGGTCTGTAATATCAATATTGAATTGCTCAGATAATTTGACAATTTCTTCCTGGGAGGGGTTGACCAAATTAATCCAAGCGCCGGGCTGGAATGTATTGATTTCTTTAAATTCTAACGCTGTTGATAGAAACATTTGTTCCATAAAAACAACCCTCCTTTTACTCTAAGATACAAAATCTAGTTAGTTTAGCGTAGAACATTGGATTTTGTTCTATTCATTTTTGCTGTATGTCATATTAAAATCCTTAGTTTGATATTTTCAAGAGGACAAAATCTTACATACCAATCTATTATACTACAATTAGCAGTTTTTTGGGATAAATAATAGTAGAAAATTTGTTATAATAAGGTAAGAATCTTAGAAGTAGCTATGAAGAAAGGACTAGGACATTGGTAAAAAGTGAATCTATCGGATGAAGGATCATCAAGATAGGTTATTCATTTTGCTGATGAATAGATTATGCAAGATAAATTAATTATTCGTGGGGCACGTGCCCACAATTTAAAAAATGTCAATGTTGAAATTCCGCGGGATAAGTTAGTTGTTGTGACTGGTTTGTCTGGTTCGGGAAAGTCAAGTTTAGCATTTGATACGATTTATGCAGAAGGGCAACGTCGTTATGTAGAAAGCTTGTCAGCTTATGCCCGCATGTTTCTTGGAAATATGGAAAAACCTGATGTGGATTCGATTGAGGGTCTTAGTCCAGCGATTTCCATTGACCAAAAAACAACTAGTAAAAACCCTCGCTCTACTGTAGGGACAACGACAGAAATCAATGATTATCTGCGCCTTTTGTATGCTCGTGTGGGTACGCCATACTGTATCAATGGGCATGGTGCCATTACGGCATCGTCTGTTGAGCAAATTGTTGACCAAGTTTTGGAATTGCCAGAACGGACGCGAATGCAGATTTTAGCACCAGTTGTGCGTCGTAAAAAAGGACAACACAAGACGATTTTTGACCGTATTCAAAAAGATGGTTATGTGCGTGTACGCGTGGATGGCGAGATTTTCGACATTTCAGAAGTTCCTGAGTTATCTAAGAGCAAAATGCACAATATCGAAATCGTTGTTGACCGTTTGATTAATAAAGACGGTATCCGTTCGCGCTTGTTTGATTCAGTGGAAGCTGCGCTTCGATTGGCTGATGGTTATGTGATTATTGATACTATGGATGGTATTGAATTGCTCTTTTCAGAGCATTATTCATGTCCTGTTTGTGGTTTTACCGTTCCCGAATTGGAACCACGTCTTTTTTCATTTAATGCACCGTTTGGTTCATGCCCAACCTGTGATGGCTTGGGAAGCAAATTGGAAGTCGATTTGGATTTGGTGATTCCTGATCGTAGTAAAACTCTTCGTGAAGGGGCTTTAGCACCGTGGAATCCAATCTCATCTAACTATTACCCAGCCATGCTAGAACAAGCCATGACTTCTTTTGGTATTGATATGGATACACCATTTGAAAATTTGACAGAAGAAGAACAAAACTTGGTCTTGTATGGCTCAGGCGAGCGTGAATTCCATTTCCACTATATCAATGACTTTGGTGGTGAACGTAATATCGACCTTCCGTTTGAGGGAGTCGTCAATAATATTGACCGTCGTTATCATGAAACAAATAGTGACTTTACACGTAATGTTATGCGTGGTTACATGAATGAATTGCCATGTGCAACTTGTCATGGTTATCGTTTAAATAATCAAGCACTTTGTGTTCGTGTTGGTGGCGAAAATGGCTTAAATATTGGGCAAGTGTCTGATTTGTCAGTTGCTGACCACTTGGAACTTTTAACTCACCTCGAACTCTCTGAAAATGAAAAGACGATTGCAACGCCGATTGTTAAGGAAATCAAAGACCGTCTGACCTTCTTAAATAATGTTGGCTTGAATTATTTGACCTTGTCGCGTTCTGCGGGGACTTTATCTGGTGGTGAAAGTCAGCGTATTCGCTTGGCAACGCAAATTGGTTCAAACCTATCAGGTGTCCTTTATATTTTGGATGAACCTTCGATTGGGCTTCATCAACGTGACAATGACCGGTTGATTTCCAGCTTGAAAAAAATGCGTGATTTGGGCAACACCTTGATTGTCGTTGAACACGATGAAGATACCATGCGCCAAGCTGATTGGCTCATTGATGTCGGACCAGGTGCAGGTGATTTTGGTGGGCAAATTGTTGCCTCTGGAACGCCAGAAGATGTTGCCAAAAATAAAAAATCAATTACAGGGCAGTATTTGTCTGGAGCAAAAGAAATTCCTGTGCCACTAGAACGTCGTAAAGGAAATGGGCGCGTGCTTGGTGTCAAAGGTGCTTCTGAAAATAACCTGCAAAATATTGATGTGACTTTCCCACTTGGTAAATTCATTGCGGTGACAGGTGTTTCGGGTTCTGGAAAATCAACCTTGGTTAACAGTATTTTGAAAAAAGCTGTTGCTCAAAAATTGAATCGCAATTCTGCCAAACCTGGTAAACACAAGGCACTTGAGGGCATTGAAAACATTGAACGCTTGATTGACATTGACCAAAGCCCAATTGGTCGTACGCCGCGTTCAAATCCTGCAACTTACACAGGTGTTTTTGATGATATTCGTGACCTTTTTGCTAAGACCAATGAAGCTAAGATTCGTGGATACAAAAAAGGACGTTTCTCATTTAACGTCAAAGGTGGACGTTGCGAGGCTTGCTCTGGTGACGGAATTATCAAGATTGAAATGCACTTCTTGCCAGATGTTTACGTACCTTGTGAGGTTTGTCATGGCACACGTTATAACAGTGAAACGCTTGAAGTTCATTACAAAGACAAAAATATCGCTGAAATTCTTGATATGACAGTCAATGATGCAGTTGAATTCTTTGCACCAATCCCTAAAATCGCACGCAAATTGCAAACTATCAAAGACGTTGGACTTGGTTATGTCACTCTTGGACAACCAGCCACAACGCTGTCTGGTGGTGAAGCACAGCGTATGAAATTGGCGAGTGAACTTCACAAACGCTCAACCGGTAAGAGCCTTTATATCCTTGATGAACCAACGACAGGACTTCACACAGATGACATTGCTCGTCTGCTTAAAGTCCTTCAACGCTTCGTGGACGATGGAAACACCGTGCTTGTCATTGAACACAATCTTGATGTGATTAAGACAGCTGACCACATTATCGACCTTGGACCAGAAGGCGGTGTCGGTGGTGGACAAATCGTTGCCACAGGCACACCAGAAGAGGTCGCCAAAGTCAAAGAATCCTTCACAGGACAATATTTAAAAGACAAATTGAAATAAAAAATACACTCCGAAAGCTAGTTGAAATCTGGTTTTCGGGGTGTTTTTCATCAACTTTCCTTCATGACTTAAGCTTTTTTGGAAAAAGTCGGTAGAATACAATTGTGTTGGTGTTTTTTTGGTATAATAAATTTAAAATACCTACTAAGGAGAGTTGTATGTTAGCGAGGATTGAGAGATTTGAGGCTAAGTTGAATCAATCAGAGGTTGATGCGTTTTTGGTGACTGGTCAAAATAATATTTATTATTTGACAGGGTTCTGGGGAACGTCAGCAACTGTTTTTATTTCTAAAAGTCGTCGGTTGTTTGTGACGGATGCTCGTTATACCTTGATTGCTAAACAGTCTGTTCAAGGATTTGACATCATTGAAAGTAGAGATGCTCTCCAAGAAATTGTTAAGGTGATTCAGGCGGATAATCTAAAGAAAATTGGTTTTGATAGCCAAGTATCTTTTGCTTATTATCAGACTTTGCAGGGGGTGTTTGCAGGTTATGATTTGGTAGCTATGACGAATTTTATGGAAAAATTGCGCATGATTAAAGATGCTTCTGAAATTGCGACGATTCGTAAGGCTTGTTCGATTTCTGACCGCGCATTTACAGATGTGCTTGATTTCATCAAAGCTGGTCAGACGACTGAACTGCAAGTGGCTAATTTTCTTGATTTTCGTATGCGAGAATATGGCGCCTCTGGTGTGTCTTTTGAAACCATTGCAGCTTCTGGTTACCGCTCTGCCATGCCTCACGGCGTAGCCAGTGAGAAAGTCATCCAATCTGGTGAAACTTTGACACTTGATTTTGGTTGCTACTACAACCATTACGTCAGCGATATGACACGTACTATTCATATCGGTGAGACGACTGATGAGGAGCGTGAAATTTATGACGTAGTTTTACGTGCTAATCAAGCGGTGATTGATTCGGTCAAAGCAGGAATGACACGCCGTGATTACGATAAATTGGCGCGTGATGTGATTGCAAAAGCGGGATATGCTGAGCAATTCACGCACGGTATTGGACACGGTATTGGGCTTGATATTCATGAAATTCCGTTCTTTGGCAATTCAGATGAGTTGGTTGAAGTTGGTATGACGATTACGGATGAACCAGGAATTTACCTTGATAACAAATACGGTGTCCGTATCGAAGATGACTTGGTTGTGACAGAAAATGGCTGCGAAGTCTTAACCTTAGCACCAAAAGAATTGATTGTGTTGTAGAGTTAGATAAGGAGGAAAACGATGACTGATAGACTTTCTTGGGAAGATTATTTTATGGCAAATGCGGAGCTGATTTCTAAGCGTTCGACTTGTGATCGTGCTTTTGTTGGTGCTGTTTTGGTGAAAGATAATCGCATTATCGCAACTGGTTACAACGGTGGTGTGTCAGAAACTGACAATTGTAATGAAGTTGGGCATAAAATGGAGGACGGACATTGTATCCGCACCGTTCATGCTGAAATGAACGCACTCATTCAGTGTGCTAAGGAAGGCATTTCAACCAAAGGTATAAAAATTTACGTCACACATTTTCCATGTATCAACTGTACCAAGGCGCTGCTTCAAGCAGGAATAAAAAAAATTACTTATAAGACTGCTTATCGAATGCATCCATTTGCTATCGAATTAATGGAACAAAAAGGTGTTGAATATGTTCAACATGACGTTCCAGAAGTAAGGCTTGGTATGGCTGACTAAGCAGAATAAGATTTAGACAGCGCTAACACTGTCTTATTCGATAATGAGATCATAAAAGATTTGAGCCATAGCGTATTTTATGGTAGAATGAAGTGATAAATAATTTATAAGAGGTAATTAATAAATGATTGAAGCAAGTAAACTTAGGGCAGGTATGACTTTCGTAACATCTGATGGAAAACTCATCAAAGTTCTCGAAGCAAGTCACCACAAACCAGGTAAAGGTAACACTGTTATGCGTATGAAACTTCGTGATGTACGTACTGGTTCAACTTTTGACACTACTTATCGTCCAGAAGAAAAATTTGAACAAGCAATCATCGAAACACGTGCTGCACAATACCTTTACAAAATGGATGACACAGCATACTTCATGGATACTGAAAGCTACGAACAATATGAAATTCCAGTTGTTAACATAGAACAAGAATTGCTTTACATCCTTGAAAACTCTGAAGTTAAAATCCAATTCTACGGTACAGAAGTTATCGGTGTGACTGTTCCTACAACAGTTGAATTGACAGTTACTGACACTCAACCATCAATCAAAGGGGCTACTGTTACTGGTTCAGGTAAACCTGCAACTCTTGAAACAGGTCTTGTTGTCAACGTACCAGACTTCATCGAAATCGGTCAAAAATTGGTGATTAATACGCAAGAAGGTACTTACCTATCACGTGCCTAAGTTTGCTAGTAGAGCGGGTAGAGAGGGGACCGCTCTCTTTGCTTTTATCCTTATATTTTAAGTTAGAAAGGAATGCTTATGACAACTGAAAATATCGGTGATATTGTTATTTCACCACGAGTACTAGAAGTTATCACAGGTATTGCTGCAACAAAAGTCGATGGCGTTCATTCACTTCGTAATAAAGCTATGACAGACAGTTTCAGCAAAACAGTTTTAGGTAAAGGTGTTTACCTTCAAACAGAAGAAGACGGTACAGTTAATGCAGATATTTACGTTTATCTTCAATACGGTGTTAATGTTCCTGCTGTCTCAATCGCAATCCAACAAGCTGTTAAAGCAGCTGTTTACGATATGGCAGAAGTAACGATTTCATCTGTTAATATTCACGTTGAAGGTATCGTTCCTGAAAAAACACCAAAACCAGATTTGAAAGCATTGTTTGATGAGGATTTCTTGGATGACTAATAATTTTACAAATTCGAGACGAGACCTTCGTGAACGTGCTTTCCAAGCGCTCTTTAGCCTAGAATTTGGTGGAGAATATTTAGCAGCCGTACAATTTGCTTACACTTATGACAAGACAATCGAAGAAGACGATACTATTGATGTTCCTGTCTTTCTTTTAAATCTTGTTAAAGGCGTACAAGATTTCCAATCTGAAATCGACCAACAAATTGAAACACATTTGAAGTCAGGCTGGTTATTAGAACGTTTGACACTAACTGACAGAACCTTGCTTCGCTTGGGGCTTTACGAAATCAAATATTTCGAAGAAACTCCAGGACGTGTAGCGGTAAATGAAATCATCGAAATTGCTAAAAAGTATTCAGATGACACTTCAGCAAAATTTGTCAATGGCTTGTTGAGCCAATTTGTCGTAGAATAATAAAAAGAGCGAAAGTTATAAGCTTTCACTCTTTTTAAGTAGCAACAGTCGGTTATCTAAATAGAAAAACACCAACTATTTTTGTGATAGTTGGTGCTTTTATCTTTAAATACTTCCGCCAGGTAGAAGTGATATTGGTAAAATGTAATCTTTGCTTGTCTTTTCGCCTTTGATTTTCTTTAACAGAACATCCACGATTAGGCTTGCGATTTCATCAATTGGTTGTCGAATGGTTGTCAATTGTGGGAAGAAATTCTCAATAAATGATGTCCCATCATAACCGATAATCTTCAAATCTTCAGGAATATTTAACTCAAGCTGGTGCGCGATTTTCATCGTAAGAATAGCTGTTAAGTCATCTGAAACAAAGATGCCGTCAGGTTTATTGCTTGCGATGATTGACTTGATTTCCATTTCACGGCGAATTGTCGATAAGTTATTAGGAACTTTGAAAATCTTGCCGTCTGGAATTTGGAAAGAAAAACCAAGTGCACGTAGGCCCGTCGGCGAATCGGTGTTGTCATTCCCTGTAATCATGATGATGTTTTCACAGCCATTTTTCTGGAGTGTTCTAGCAGCTAATTTTCCACCTTCGAAGTTATCAGAAGAAATAATTGGGGCATTAGGAGCTAAATTTCTATCAAAAGTGATAATGGGTGCACCAACGTGTTCATAATCATCAATACCGAGGTTATGGCTAGAAGAGATGATACCGTCAACTTGGTTAGCTTCGAGCATTTCAAGGTATTCACGTTCCTTGGCAGGGTCGTTTTGATTGTTGCAAATGATAGCTTTGTAACCATGCTTGAATAATTCGATTTCAAGATATTCGATAAGTTCAGAATAGAAGATATTGCTAATATTTGGGAAAATAAGTCCAATAAGCTGAGCAGATTTTCCTTGAAGTCCACGAGCCAGATTGTTAGGTTTATAACCTAGCGTTTTCATAGCCTCTTGGACTTTTTGTTTTGTCTTTTCTGACAAATAGCCTTTATTATTAATAACGCGTGAAACGGTTGTTGGGCTAACACCAGCTAATTCAGCGACATCTGTTAGTTTTGCTACCATATTAGTATTTTAATTCAAAGTATGTTCCAGTTGGCACACCTGATTTGATTTGAATACCATTTTGTCCTTCTTCAGGGAACACACGGCTGGTAAATACTTTTTCTCCTTTATTAATAAAGATTTCAATGATCGAATTATCTACAAAAATATTGGCACTTGTTTCTTTAGGGTCAATTGAACATTCGCGAGTTGTGCCAAATTCCGTAGCGTATTGAACACCGGCTTTACTGCGGTCAAGGATAATTTTACCGTCTTTAGTATTGACAGTCAAGCTGAGTCCGTTGCCTTTGTCGTCAGCGAAAAGAAGAATTTCAGATTTTTGGTTAGCTGGGAATTGTAATTCAAGCTCGTAAGTATTGTTTGTTTCAGTTTTTGCTGCAAAATTCTCAGATTCAGCACGAAGTGACGTGATAGCTTCAACTGGGTATTGATAGAGTTTCCCATCTCTGATAGAAAGTTCTTTGACAAGGCTCATTGCACCTTGATAATCGTATTTATCCGTTGGGTAGTCAACGTCAGGGAGTCCAATCCAACTGACAATTAAAGTACGTCCATCAGGAGCGTTAAATCCTTGAGTGGCATAGGCTTCAAATCCATAATCAAGGTTTTGAATTTCTGAAGTTCCAACCAATTTTGCATTTGCTGTGTCAAACGCTTGACATACTTTATAAGTATTTGGGTAATTGTTGCCGTAATTTAGTTCTGATTTATCAAGACCTTGCGGGCAGTAAAGTAGCACAGGTTTTTTATCTACAAAAACAAGGTTTGGACACTCAATCATGTACTCTGAACCAGTACCGCCAAAGTCAAGATTGCCAACTTCTTCCCAGTTTTCAACATTGTTATCAACAGCTTTATAAAGCTTAATAATGCCTGATTTATCAAGACTTTGAGCACCGATAATTGTGTAGAATTGCCCTTTGTAATTAAAAATTTGTGGGTCACGGAAGTGATCAGTAACATCGCTAGGCTGATGAATAAGAACATTTTCACATTTTGTAATGTTATAATCTTTATCCATCCAAGCCCCAATTTGAACCGGGTAACGTACCCAGTTTTCATCACGAACATTTCCTGTATACAATAAGAAAAGTTTGCCATCAATTTCATAGGCAGAACCAGAATAAGCCCCGTGGCTATCGTGTTTTGTATCAGGACGAAGCTCAGCCCCAGTTTCATAGAAATGAACCAAGTCATCTGATTCGGTATGAACCCATTTTTTCAAACCATGAGCAGCTCCGAATGGCCAGTTTTGATAGAAGAGTGTGTATTTTCCATTAAAAAAAGAAAAACCATTAGGGTCGTTCAACAACCCAGTTTTTGGCTCAATATGATAGCTGGCATGCCAAGGGGATTGTTTGACATTGTCGTTGATTTTTGCAATCTCGTCTTTGCTCCAATCAGCATAAGCACGGTATCGCACTTCTTGAGGTAGATTCATATTTTTCTCCTTTTGTTAATCTATCTACAACTAATATAGTAAACGTTTTCTGCCTAAAAATCAATTATTTTCCGCAAAAAACAAAAAAATATGATAAACGCTTGACATATTCTTGAAATATGTTAGAATGTAAAAGTAGTCAAGTGAAACGCTTTCACAAAAGATTTACTAAAGAAAATTATAAAAGGAGTTTTTGTAATGGATAACGCACAGATTGCAAAAGAAGTTGTCGCTGCTTTAGGTGGGCGCGAAAACGTGCGTAGTGTCGCACACTGTGCAACGCGTTTACGTGTTATGGTTGTTGATGAAGAAAAAATCGACAAAAACAAAATTGAAAATCTAGATAAAGTTCAAGGAGCTTTCTTCAACTCAGGTCAATATCAAATTATTTTTGGTACAGGTCTTGTTAACAAGATGTATGACGAAGTTGTTGCTCTTGGCTTGCCAACTGCATCAAAAGATGAACAAAAAGCAGAAGTAGCTAAACAAGGAAACTGGTTCCAACGTGCTATTCGTTCATTCGGTGACGTTTTTGTACCGTTGCTTCCAGCTATCGTAGCAACTGGTTTGTTCATGGGTATCCGTGGAGCAATCAATAATGATACAATTCTAGGACTCTTTGGAACAACATCAGAAGCTTTCTCATCTTCAAACTTTTACACTTACACTGTTGTATTGACAGATACAGCATTCGCTTTCTTCCCAGCGTTGATTTGTTGGTCAGCCTTTAATGTATTTGGTGGAAGTCCAATCGTAGGTCTTGTTCTAGGTCTTATGATGGTTAATACGTCACTTCCAAATGCTTGGAATGTTGCTTCTGGAACTGATTCACCTCTTTACTTCTTTGGTTTCATTCCAGTTGTTGGTTACCAAAACTCAGTGCTTCCAGCATTCTTTGTTGGTTTGATTGGTGCTAAGTTAGAAAAATGGTTGCACAAAAAAGTTCCAGATGTTCTTGACCTTTTGGTTGTTCCATTCTTGACTTTCTTAGTAATGTCAGTCTTGGCACTCTTTGTCATTGGTCCAGTATTCCACAGCGTTGAAAATTACGTTCTTGCTGGTACTAAATTCTTGCTTAACTTACCATTTGGACTTTCTGGTCTTATCATTGGTGGACTTCATCAACTTGTCGTGGTTACAGGTGTTCATCACATCTTTAACTTGCTTGAATCACAATTGATTGCTGCTGACGGTAAAGATCCATTCAACGCAATTATCACTGCCGCTATGACTGCCCAAGCTGGTGCAACTCTTGCTGTTGGTGTTAAAACAAAATCTGCTAAACTTAAAGCTTTGGCATTCCCAGCTGCTCTTTCTGCAGGACTTGGTATTACTGAACCTGCTATCTTCGGGGTAAACCTTCGTTTTGGTAAACCATTTATCTTAGGTCTTGTCGCTGGTGCTGCTGGTGGTTGGTTAGCTTCAATCTTTAACCTTGCTGGTACAGGTTTCGGTATCACAATTATTCCAGGTACACTTCTTTACCTCAATGGTCAAGTTCTTAAATACATCATTATGGTTCTTGCTACAACTGCTCTTGCATTTGTCTTGACTTACATGTTTGGTTATGAAGACGAAGAAGAAGTTACTCCAGCTGCTAAAGAAGCAGAAGTTGTTGCTGAACCAGCTCAAACTGGTGTCTCTGCTGAAATAATTGTTAGCCCACTTGCTGGTGAAACAGTTGCTCTTACATCAGTAAATGACCCAGTATTCTCATCAGAAGCTATGGGTAAAGGTATCGCTATAAAACCAAGCGGAAATACAGTTTATTCTCCAGTTGACGGTACAGTTCAAATCGCTTTTGAAACTGGTCATGCTTATGGTCTTAAATCTGACAATGGTGCTGAAGTTCTTATCCACATTGGTATCGACACAGTATCAATGAATGGTGAAGGATTTGCACAAAAAGTTACTGCTAATCAAAAAGTTAAAAAAGGCGATGTTCTTGGAACATTTGATACTGCAGCTATTGCAGCGGCAGGTCTTGATGATACAACAATGATTATTGTGACAAATACTGCCGACTATTCAGAAGTAACTCCAGTTGCAGAAGGTACAGTTGCAGTAGGTACAGATTTACTTGAACTTAAATAAATATACATGTATATTTTAAGAGGTGAATGTTCACCTCTTTTTTATATAGGATAAAGCTTGATTTTACAAGGTTTTGAGCTATTTTTGCTCTTGCGTTATCGCTTTCTTTTGTGTATAATATTTAGTATAAAATTAGCAATTGAGGGAGAAAAAATGACTAAATTATACGGTAGTGTAGAAGCAGGTGGTACAAAATTTGTTTGTGCAGTTGGAGATGAGAATTTCCAAGTTGTTGAAAAAGTGCAATTTCCAACAACAACACCTTATGAAACAATTGACAAAACAGTAGCATTCTTTAAACGTTTCGAAGCTGATTTGGCAGGGATTGCTATTGGTTCTTTTGGTCCAATCGATATTGATGAAAATTCAGAAACTTATGGGTATATCACAACAACTCCAAAACCACATTGGGCGAACGTTGACTTGGTTGGATTGATCTCAAAACACTTTAAAGTGCCAATTTATTTCACAACAGATGTTAACAGCTCTGCTTATGGGGAAACAATTGTTCGTAAAGATGTTAAGAACCTTGTTTATTACACAATCGGTACAGGTATCGGTGCTGGTGCAATTCAAAATGGTGAATTTATCGGTGGTATCGGTCATACAGAAGCTGGTCACGTTTATGTGGCTCCGCACCCACAAGACGTTGCAAACAACTACACTGGTTTCTGTCCTTTCCACAAAGGTTGTCTAGAAGGTATGGCAGCAGGACCATCACTAGAAGGTCGTACAGGTATTCGTGGTGAATTGATTGAGTTGAACTCAGAAGTTTGGGACGTTCAAGCTTACTATATCGCACAAGCTGTCGTTCAAGCCACTCTTCTTTACCGCCCACAAGTTATTGTCTTTGGTGGTGGTGTTATGGCTCAAGAACACATGTTGAAACGCGTTCGTGATAAATTTACTGCTTTGTTGAACGGTTATGTACCAGTTCCAGATGTAACAGAATATATCGTAACACCTGGTGTTGCCGAAAATGGTTCTGCTACTCTTGGTAACTTTGCTTTAGCTAAAAAAGTATCAGAACGCTAATTATTAATGTCATAATAAACCATTTAGATTGGGGAAATCCAGTAGGGCTTTCTTCAATCTTTTTTTATCTGAAATCTTGCGACGTTGATTTAAGGTGTTTTCTTGTTGTTAGGGCAAAAAAAGGGTATAATCGTAGCGGATTAAAACTCTGAAAATAGGAATCATTAAATTTAGATAAGAATTACTCATTTTAATCTTGCGAGCTCATCGCTTCAACGGTGAATTCTTGAATTAGAGCGCTTTTTGTGTTAGAATGTGATGATAAGTTTATCGAAAGGAATTAGGATGGCAAATATTCTACGGACTGTTATCGAAAACGATAAAGGTGAATTAAGAAAATTAGAAAAAATTGCAAAGAAAGTTGAGTCATATGCTGACGCTATGGCAGCTTTGTCTGATGAAGAACTGCAAG
The DNA here is from genome assembly GCA_000283635.1 of Streptococcus macedonicus ACA-DC 198. Taxonomy (NCBI): domain Bacteria; kingdom Bacillati; phylum Bacillota; class Bacilli; order Lactobacillales; family Streptococcaceae; genus Streptococcus; species Streptococcus macedonicus. The sequence continues at coordinate 1,750,581 of HE613569.1, read as the reverse complement.
CAAAAACACCAGAATTTAAAAAAAGATACCAAAATGGTGAAACATTAGATCAATTGTTACCAGAAGCCTTTGCGGTTGTCCGCGAAGCAGCAAAACGTGTGTTAGGACTTTATCCATACCGTGTTCAAATCATGGGTGGTATTGTTATGCACAATGGTGACATTCCTGAAATGCGTACTGGTGAAGGTAAAACATTGACAGCGACAATGCCTGTTTACCTTAACGCCCTTGCTGGCGAAGGTGTACACGTTATCACAGTTAACGAATACCTCGCAACACGTGACGCTACTGAAATGGGTGAAGTTTACAGCTGGCTTGGATTGTCTGTTGGTATCAATTTGGCAGCTAAATCAGCATATGAAAAACGCGAAGCATACAATTGTGACATAACCTATTCAACAAACTCAGAAGTTGGCTTTGACTATCTTCGTGACAATATGGTTGTTCGTCAAGAAGACATGGTACAACGTCCATTAAACTTTGCATTGATCGATGAAGTTGACTCTGTCTTGATTGATGAAGCAAGAACGCCATTGATTGTTTCAGGTCAAGTAAGTTCAGAAACAAGCCAACTTTATATTCGTGCGGATCGTTTTGTAAAAACATTGACAAGTGTTGATTACACTATTGATGTACCTACAAAAACAATCAGTTTGACTGATTATGGTATTGATAAAGCAGAAGAATACTTCCACGTGGAAAATCTTTATGACTTGGAAAATGTTGCTCTAACGCACTACATTGATAATGCCCTTCGTGCTAACTACATCATGCTTTTAGATATTGATTATGTGGTTAGTCAAATGGGAGAAATCTTGATTGTTGACCAATTTACAGGTCGTACAATGGAAGGACGCCGTTTCTCTGATGGTTTGCACCAAGCTATTGAAGCCAAAGAAGGCGTGCCTATCCAAGAAGAATCTAAAACAAGTGCCTCAATTACTTATCAAAATATGTTCCGTATGTATAAAAAATTGGCTGGTATGACAGGTACTGCAAAAACAGAAGAGGATGAATTCCGCGAAGTTTACAATATGCGCGTCATTCCAATCCCAACAAACAAACCTGTGGCACGTATTGACCATTCAGACCTTCTATATCCAACACTTGACTCTAAATTTAGAGCTGTTGTTGCAGATGTTAAGGCTCGTCATGAAAAAGGTCAACCAGTCTTGGTTGGTACTGTTTCGGTGGAAACATCAGACCTTATTTCTAAGAAATTGGTTGAAGCTGGCGTGCCTCACGAAGTTTTAAATGCGAAAAATCACTTCAAAGAAGCACAAATTATCATGAATGCTGGTCAACGTGGCGCTGTTACGATTGCGACAAACATGGCTGGTCGTGGTACCGATATTAAACTTGGTGAAGGTGTTCGTGAACTTGGTGGGCTTTGTGTCATTGGTACAGAACGTCACGAAAGCCGTCGTATTGATAATCAGCTTCGTGGTCGTTCAGGTCGTCAAGGTGACCCAGGTGAATCACAATTTTACCTTTCACTTGAAGACGATTTGATGCGTCGTTTTGGTTCAGACCGTATCAAGGCATTTCTTGACCGTATGAATCTTGAGGAAGAAGAAGCTGTCATTAAATCTAAAATGTTGACACGTCAAGTTGAATCAGCTCAAAAACGTGTTGAAGGTAATAACTACGATATTCGTAAACAAGTCTTGCAATATGATGACGTGATGCGTGAACAACGTGAAATTATCTACGCAGAACGTCGTGATGTTATCACAGCAGATCGTGACTTATCTCCTGAAATCAAAGCCATGATTAAACGCACAATCAATCGTGCCGTTGATGCTCACAGTCGTTCAGACCGCGAAGAAGGTATCCAGGCAATCTTGAACTTCGCCAAAGCAAACTTGGTTGCTGAAGATTCAATTAGCTTGTCTGATTTAGAAGATTTAGACTTTGAAGCAATCAAAGAAAACTTGTACGAACGTGCTTTGAAAGTTTACGATGCACAAATTGCCAAATTACAAAACCAAGAAGCTGTCATCGAATTCCAAAAAGTTTTGATTTTGATGGTTGTTGACAACAAGTGGACTGACCATATCGATGCTCTTGATCAATTGCGTCAATCAGTTGGTTTGCGTGGTTATGCCCAAAATAACCCTGTTGTTGAATACCAAGCTGAAGGCTTCCGTATGTTCCAAGCAATGATTGGAGCGATTGAATTTGATGTCACACGTACAATGATGAAAGCTCAAATTCACCAAAAAGAACGTGAACATTCATCACAACGTGCAACAACAATGGCAGAAAAGAATATTGCTGCGCAAACTGTTCGTGCTCAAGCTGACAGCGATATTGATTTTTCTAAAGTTAAACGCAATGACTTGTGCCCTTGTGGCTCTGGTAAAAAATTCAAAAATTGCCATGGTCGTAAACAATTTTAAAAAGTCGATAGAAAATTCTGAAAAATCAATTGAAAACCCGCCTGAAAATGGTATAATAGAAAAAATCTAAAGTTTCTATCCAGGAGAGGAAAATTCATGTCATTTAAAGCAACAAGTAAAAAGATTAATTTCGATGCTCTCAAGGAAGAATCTGCCTTAACAGGTGACGTTTTAGCTAAAAAAGAAGCACGTGATCGTGAACTAGAAGCTATTATTAAGGGTGAAGATGACCGTGTTATTTTGGTCATCGGTCCTTGCTCATCTGATAATGAAGAGGCTGTTCTTGAATATGCACACCGTTTGGAAAAACTTCAAGAAGAAGTTAAAGATCGTGTCTTTATGGTTATGCGTGTCTATACAGCAAAACCACGTACAAATGGTGATGGCTACAAAGGCTTGATGCACCAACCTGACACGTCAGAAGCACCAAGCTTGATTAATGGTATCAAGGCTGTACGTAACCTTCATTATCGCGTTATTTCAGAGACAGGATTGACAACAGCAGACGAAATGCTTTATCCTGAAAATCTTCCATTGGTTGATGACTTAGTTTCTTATATTGCTATTGGTGCGCGTTCTGTTGAGGACCAACAGCACCGTTTTGTGGCATCAGGTATCAGCGTTCCAACGGGAATGAAAAATCCAACATCAGGTAACTTGAATGTTATGTTTAATGGTATTTATGCTGCGCAAAACAAGCAATCTTTCCTATTTAACGGCGAAGAAGTTGAAACGTCAGGTAACCCATTAGCACACGCAATCCTTCGTGGTGCAACTAATGAGTATGGTAAAAATGTACCAAATTATTATTATGACAATGTTATTGATACGATTGAGCAATATGAAAAAATGGGCTTAGAAAATCCATTTATCGTTATTGATACAAACCATGATAATTCAGGTAAACAATATTTAGAACAAGTTCGTATCGTCCGTCAAACATTGATTAACCGCGATTGGAATGAAAAAATTAACAAATATGTTCGTGGTTTCATGATTGAATCTTACTTAGAGGATGGTCGTCAAGATACGCCAGAAGTATTTGGTAAATCTATTACTGACCCATGTCTTGGTTGGGAAAATACAGCACAACTTGTTCACGAAATTTATGACACATTAGGTAAATAATCTATGGGAATACATCAAAAAAGTGCAAAAATTGATATTGCACAAGTAAAAGAACTTTCAAAATTAGAAGGTGATTTTCTTGCTAAGAAAGCTGTGCGTGATGCAGAATTGGCAAAAATCATCACCGGTGAGGACAATCGTATCCTTTTGGTTATCGGTCCTTGTTCATCTGATAATGAAGAGGCTGTTCTTGAATACGCTAACCGCTTAGCGAAACTTCAAGAGGAAGTTAAAGACAAAATCTTTATCGTTATGCGTGTTTATACAGCGAAACCACGTACAAATGGTGATGGTTACAAAGGATTGATGCATCAACCTGATACCTCAAAATTGCCTGACCTTATCAATGGTATTGCTGCGGTTCGTCATCTTCACTATCGTGTTATCACAGAAACTGGCTTAACAACAGCAGATGAGATGCTTTATCCAGCAAATCTTCCATTGGTAGATGACTTGGTCTCTTATCATGCTATTGGTGCACGTTCTGTTGAGGATCAAGAACATCGTTTTGTGGCATCAGGTATTGATGTTCCGACAGGTATGAAAAATCCGACATCAGGTAACTTGAACGTTATGTTTAACGGTATTTATGCCGCACAAAATAAACAAAACTTTATTTATCATAACGCTGAGGTTGATACTGACGGAAATCCATTGGCACACGTGATTCTTCGTGGAGCAACGAATGAACATGGCGAAAATGAACCAAATTATTACTACGATGATTTGTTGAAAGCTATTGAGCTTTATGAGAAAATGGGCTTAGAAAATCCATTTATCGTTGTTGATACAAATCATGATAATTCAGGGAAAAATTACCTTGAACAAATTCGTATCGTTCGTCAAACATTGATTAATCGTGATTGGAATGATAAGATTAATAAGTACGTTCGTGGTTTCATGATTGAATCTTACTTAGAAGATGGTCGTCAAGATGCACCAGAGGTATTTGGAAAATCTATTACAGACCCATGTCTTGGCTGGGAAAAAACAGAACAACTTATCCGTGAAATTCATGCCACACTAAGTCATGATTCTTTTGAAGAATTGCTATTCTAATAATTGAATAACCTATGGGGCTGGGGAATTTTCTCAGCTCCTTAGTTTTGGAAATCATTAAGCGGTTAAGCTGATAAAACGTTTGAATTGGTAAAAAATCGTTTTTCATAAAGGAGACGTATGATTATTGGTCACGGTATTGATTTGCAGGAAATTGATGCAATCAAGCGAGCCTATGAGAGAAATAACAGATTTGCTAAGCGAGTGTTGACAGACAAAGAATTCCAATGTTTTTTGGAGCAAAAAAGCACGAAACGACAGATGGAGTTTTTGGCGGGACGCTGGGCGGCAAAAGAAGCCTTTGCAAAGGCAATGGGAACTGGGATTGGAACACTTAGTTTTAAGGATATTGAAATTTTAAACAACCAATTAGGTGCTCCTGTGATTACCCGGTCACCTTTCTCAGGGAAGTGCTTTATTTCACTTTCTCATACAGGAAACCTTGTTCAAGCCAGTGTTATTTTAGAAGATAATAAATAGCTGAACAATGAAATTGAAACAAAAACATTCAAAAAAATTTCTAGCTTTGGAGGAGATAAAATGATTTCAAGTTTACACAGACCAACAAAGGCTGTCATTGATTTAGATGCTATTTGTCAAAATATTGATGCGGTTAAAGCCAATATACCACAAGATAAAAAAGCTTTTGCAGTTGTTAAAGCCAATGCTTATGGACACGGTGCCACAAACGTAGCGCAAGCTATTCATCATCTTGTGGATGGATTCTGTGTGTCAAATATTGATGAAGCTTTGGAATTACGTGAAGCAGGTATTGAGGAAACAATCCTTATTTTAGGTGTTATTATGCCTGATGAGGTGGCTTTGGCGCGTGATTACCATGTTACTTTGACAGTTGCTAGTCAAGAATGGCTTGATTTGGCAAATGAACAAGGTATTAGCTTAGCTGGTTTGGACGTTCACTTGAAAGTGGATTCTGGTATGGGGCGAATCGGTGTGCGCAGTCTTGATGAAGCAGAAAATGTGATTGCGAATTTGAAAAAAGCTGGGGCTAACGTTGAAGGTATCTTTACGCATTTTGCAACAGCAGACGAAGCTGACGATACGAAATTCAATGAACAGTTGGAATTCTTTACGAATTTGGTTAACAATTTGAGCGACAAGCCTGGCATTGTCCATGCTAGTAATTCAGCAACAAGTATTTGGCATAGTGAAACTATTTTTAACCTTGTTCGACTTGGAATTGTCATGTATGGATTGAATCCAAGTGGAACAGAGCTTGATTTGCCTTATCCGCTTAAACCAGCGCTTAGTTTGGAATCATCATTGGTTCATGTTAAGATGATTCCTGCTGGTGCAACGGTTGGCTACGGTGCGACCTATACTGCTCAAAAAGAGGAATATATCGCGACTGTTCCAATCGGTTACGCAGACGGTTGGACACGTGATTTACAAGGTTTTTCAGTGCTTGTGAATGGTGAATTTTGTGAAATCGTTGGACGCGTGTCAATGGATCAAATTACCATTCGCTTGCCAGAAAAACTTACAATCGGAACGAAAGTTACTTTGATTGGTCAAGAGGGCGATAAGGTTATTTCAGCGACAGATTTGGCTCAAAAACGTGGCACAATCAATTATGAAGTTCTTTGTCTATTGAGTGACCGTATTCCACGTGTTTATTCAAAATAAATGATAAAAAGATTCTATCTTGCTGTAAGAAACTTGCGGCGATTTAGAATCTATTTTTTGTTATAATAGTAGCAAAGTGAGGTCATATGAATTTACAATCATCAATTGTGGAATTAAAAGGAGTGGGGGCTAAGTCAGCGGAAAAATTTTATAAGTTAGATATTTATACCATTGAAGATTTACTGCTGTACTATCCTTTTCGATATGAAGATTTTAAGAGCAAGCGTGTTTCAGAGCTTACTGATGGGGAAAAAGCTGTCATTACGGGAACGGTTGTGACACCTGCCAATGTGCAATATTATGGTTATAAGCGTAATCGTCTGTCGTTTAAAATCAAGCAGGGCGAAGCGGTTATTGCGATTTCTTTTTTTAACCAGCCTTATTTAGCAGATAAAGTCGAGCTTGGCAGCGATATCGCGATTTTTGGAAAATGGGATGCCCTAAAATCAGCGGTGACTGGTATGAAAATTTTAGCGCAAGTTGAAGATGATATGCAGCCAGTTTACCGTGTTGCTCAAGGTATTTCACAAAATGCACTGGTCAAAGCTATCAAATCAGCTTTTGAAATTGGTGCTCAGAATTGGTTGCCTGAAAATTTACCGCAGGTGCTTTTGGACAAGTATCGTTTGCTAGGGCGTGCTCAAGCAACGGCTGCTATGCACTTTCCAAAAGATTTAGCTGAGTATAAACAAGCACTTCGTCGGATTAAATTTGAAGAACTGTTCTATTTCCAAATGAATTTGCAAACTTTAAAGGCAGAGAATAAATCAGAAGCTAACGGTTTGGCGATTGCTTATGATGAGCAAAAAGTTGCTGATAAGATTGCAGCTCTGCCATTCACCTTGACGGGTGGGCAAAGACGCAGTCTTGATGATATTTTGGTGGATATGCGTTCTGGTGGTCATATGAATCGTCTCCTGCAAGGGGATGTTGGTTCTGGTAAGACGGTTGTGGCTAGTCTTGCTATGTATGCTGCTTATACGGCAGGTTTTCAATCAGCTTTGATGGTACCAACGGAAATTTTAGCGGAGCAGCATTTTGAAAGTTTGACCCAGCTTTTTCCAAATTTGTCTATTGCAATTTTAACATCAGGGATGAAAACAGCAGCCAAACAAGCGGCACTTTTGGCGATTGCGGATGGTTCGGTAGATATGATTGTTGGTACGCATGCGCTGATTCAAGATGCGGTAACTTACCACCGCTTGGGGCTTGCCATTACTGATGAACAACACCGTTTTGGTGTCAATCAACGTCGTGTTTTCCGTGAAAAGGGCGAAAATCCAGATGTGCTCATGATGACTGCGACACCAATTCCACGGACACTTGCTATTACGGCATTTGGTGAAATGGACGTTTCGATTATTGATGAATTGCCTGCAGGACGCAAACCGATTATCACGCGTTGGGTTAAACATGAACAGTTGGAAGTTGTGCTTGATTGGGTCAAAAAAGAATTGCAAAAAGGAGCACAAGCCTATGTGATTTCACCTTTAATTGAAGAATCTGAATCACTTGATTTGAAAAATGCTGTTGCCTTGCACGAGGAATTATCAGCCTATTTTGCGAATAGTGCAACCGTAGCGCTCATGCATGGTCGCATGAAAAATGACGAAAAAGAAGCTATCATGCAAGATTTTAAGTCACAAAAAAGTCAGGTTTTGGTATCGACAACCGTCATTGAAGTTGGTGTTAATGTCCTAAATGCGACCATTATGATTATCATGGATGCTGACCGTTTTGGACTTAGCCAGTTGCATCAGCTTCGTGGACGAGTTGGGCGTGGAGATAAACAATCTTATGCTATTTTAGTTGCCAATCCCAAAACACAAACAGGAAAAGAGCGCATGAAAATTATGACAGAAACAACGGATGGTTTTGTTTTAGCAGAAGCCGACCTTAAAATGCGTGGTTCAGGTGAGATTTTCGGTACACGCCAATCAGGAATTCCAGAATTCCAAGTGGCAGATATTGTCGAAGATTACAATATTCTCGAGGAAGCTAGACGCGTTGCAAGTCAGATTGTTTCCGAAAAAGATTGGCAAAATAATCCACAATGGCAAATTGTTAGCCAAAATCTCAAAGACAAAGGAACTTTCGATTAAGGTTTATGAAAGTTTTCTGCAAGGATAGGTTAAGCTTTGCTTCTTATAATGACCCTATCAAATGAAATGAGAGGCAAAGCTTATGACAGTAAAAGTAACCTACAAAAAGTATTTTGCCAAAAAAATTCATGTGAAACCAGCTTACGGAAAGTAAGCTGAAAAAAGAGTACTCTTTTTTGACAAAACGCTATGGCAGTAGGGTAAAATCCCATGATAAGACACATAAGACCATAGAAAATATGACTCATTGTCAACTGTAGTGGGTGACTTATAGCTAAACACGAGAGGAGACGAAATGCGTCTTCTCTTTTTGCATGTTTAAAGCGATAAAGATACGTTTTTTAAAGTTGTCAAAGTTCCTGAATCCAAAGGCATTACGCTTGATGTCTTTGATGAGTTTGTTGGTTGCCTCCAGTTTGGCGTTAGAATAAGGAAGCTCAATAGCGTTTATGACGTGTTGCTTGTGGTGAAGGATAGTTCTCAGAGCTGTTTTAAAGGTTTGATTGAGATGTGGTAAGGCTTCTTCAATCAAGTCAAAGAAGTAGTCAGCGTTTTTCTCTTGCAGGTGGAACAGTAGGAGCTGGTAGAGGTCATAATACCCTTTCAACTCAGGGACAAGGTGGAATATCTCGGTCAAACATTCTTTTGGTGTGAGCGTTTCTCCAAAAGTCCTTGAACGAAAGCTGTTTAGAGAGAGTTTACGACTGTCTTTCAGCACGGATTTCCAGTAGTATTTGAGGGCACGATATTCTAAAGATTTCTTGTCGAACTGTTTCATAAGTTGAATACGTGTGTGATTAAGAGCACGGCTCATGTGTTGAACAATGTGGAAACGGTCAATAACAATCTTAGCTTTGGGAAAGAGCTTAGGAATCATCGGGATGTAGCTGCCAGACATATCAACGGTAACGACTTTCACGCTGTTCCTAGCCTCTTTAGAATACCTGAAGAAATGATTGCGAATGGTTGTTTGTGTCCGATTCTCAAGGATGGTGATGATTTTCTTGGTCTCAAAATCCTGTGCAATGAAGGCAAGCTTTCCTTTTTGATACGAAAACTCATCGATGGAGAGGATTTCAGGCAGACGAGAGAAGTCCTCTTTGAAAGTGAATTCCCTGAGTTTTCGGTGTACGGTAGAGGTTGAAATCGCTAAATCCTGAGCAATGTGTGTTAAGGCTTGACGATTGACCAAGGCTTGCGCGACCTTCTGTCTGAGAGGTTCAGAGATTTGACAGTTTTTCTGTACCAAGCTGGTTTCAGAGACGGTTACCTTACGACAATTCTTGCATTGAAAACGCCGTTTCTTGAGCCTAATAAGACTGGGGAAGCCAGCCACCTCAAGAAATGGTATTTTCGATGGCTTTTGGAAGTCATATTTTATCTGTTTTCCCTGACAGTGATTACAGTTTCCAGGAGCGTAGTCCAGTGTAGCTATCATCTCAATGTGTGTCTTATGTTTCAAAACTTTGTTCAACGTGATATTTTTGTCTTTAATTCCAATCAATTGTGTAGTATGATAGAGTTGTTCCATATGATGCTTTCTAATGTGAGTTTGGTCGCTTTTCATTATAAGTCATATGGGACTTTTTGTGTATATTCAAAAAGCCCTATAATTCCACAGTGGAGTTACCCACTACAGAAATTATAGAGCTAAAATATCGAGCTCAGCTGACGGTGGCTGGGCTTTTTTGGTGCTTTTAAAGTTAATTTTTAGGTCAAAACGTCAGAATGCTGCAAAAAAATACAAAAATATCGAAAATCAATAAAAAAAGTGTTGCAAAACATAAAAATTGTGATTTACTAAACATATCGAAAAACGATAAAATATTTTCGAAAAAGAATAATTACATATTGTAAAACGGATTTAAAAACTGAGCTCACAACAAATCCAAGAAAAATATTTTTTAGGATATTTATCATGAACACAAAAACTATCGAAAACATTACAAAAACAGTCGCTAAAGTCGCTATCAATCTTGCAACTATCCTTCTGCTTTGGTTTCACATATTTACGGTTATGATACTGTCCACGTTGGTCATTATGGTGTCATTGATTGGTCAATCGGTAAGGAAACGAACACATGGTTGTTGACTGCTTTAAACATTCTAACAAACAGCACTATCATCTATGGTCTTGCAAAATTAAAAGCATTTATTTCAGAATTTACTATCAAAGAAGTTTTAACTTATAAAACATATCTTTTCTTGAAATGTGCTACTATCTACACATTTGTTGTCTCATTGCTTCAAAATACCTTGGCAACATCTCTCAACCAAGCAAACATTATCTTTGACTTTTCAATCTGTGGCTACATCCTACTAGCTACTTTGGCAGTTAAATACTTCCGCACACGTCGCTTAGCTCAATAAAAAAGGATACGATTTAAGGAGAACACCATGAAAAAAACAAACTATAAAGCCTTGAAAATTGCTAATATTTTTATCAATATTGTGATTGCTGTTATTGTCATATCAACGATAATCGCTATTGGACTTTCGGTGACTCAATCACATTTAGCTTTGACTAATCAAGTAGGCAATAGCATTGTATTTGATATTAACATTCCAGAAAAACTGGTACATTCGCCAGCTTTTATTGGCTTGACTGTTATTGTTTCTGCTCTTTGGATTGCTTTGCTTGTTTGGGTTAAAATGTTCTTTCAAAATATTATTGATAATCGCATTTTTACTCAAGATAATGTTAAACTAGCGCGTTATGTTGAATATAATTTTATCGCTTTGGCATTTTTAGATAGCTGGTTTCAAAGTTTATGTTCTGGTTCGGAGGTGCTTAACCTTGTTAATGTAGCATACTTGGTGGCTGCTTTTGTAGTCTGGGTATTCTCAATGATTTTAAAAGAAGCAAGTATCATCGCTGAAGAAAACGAATTTACGATTTAACGGAGGAAGCATATGATTCGAATTAATCTTGATGTTGAGCTGGCAAAGCGAAAAATGAAATCTAAGGAATTGGCGGAACGTATTTGGATTACGAATGCTAATCTCTCTATTCTTAAAACAGGAAAGGCTAAAGCTGTTCGGTTAACGACTTTAAATGCTATTTGCCGTGAATTGGGTTGTCAGCCTGAGGATGTTTTAGAATGTATTCCTGATTAATAAAAAATCTGAGACACTGTCTGTCAGTTTGGCAGAATCAATGTTTCAGATTTTTTTATATTAATTAACCTTCAATGTATTCTTTGAGGGCTTGTCCTTTTAAGCCAGCATTTAAGGCAATGAGCAATTTCAAGCGTGCTTTTTGGGCGTTGAGTTCTTTGACAAACATGACACCAGCTTTGGCGAGTTGAACACCGCCACCTTCATAAGCATAAACTGGCTCGGTGATTCCGTTGAAACAACGTGAAACGAGAGCAACAGGTACACCTTGTTTGATTAAATCAACGATTTCTTGAGCTGCGCGTGGTGGCACATTTCCAGCACCAAGGGCTTCGACAACAACACCACAGACATTGCTAGGATTTAGGAAACTGATAATGCCGTCTCCTCCCATACCAGCGTAAGCTTTTACAATAGGAACCGTCCCTGAAATATCCTGCAAATCAAAACGGACACGTGGGTCGGTCGTTCTAAAGAAAAGAATGTCATGTTTTGTAATCAGACCAAGTGGACCGTGGATTGGTGTTTGAAAGGTTGAAACGTTAGTAGTATGCGTTTTTGTGACGTATTTGGCTGCGTGAATCTCATCGTTCATGACAACGAGAACACCTTTTCCGATAGCTTGGTCATGACTAGCCACACGAAGGGCACTAAGATAATTATAAACACCGTCACTACCAAGCTCATTTGATGAGCGCATAGCACCCGTTAGGACAATAGGAATATTGGGAATTTCCATTGTATCAAGAAAATAAGCCGTTTCCTCTAGGGTATCTGTGCCATGAGTGATGACAATGCCGTCATAGTTATCAGCGTTTTTTTTAATCTCTTGGTAGAGTTTTAGCATATGTTTAGGTGTAATGTGCGGGCTTGGAACATTAAAAAAATCAACTGCCGTCACTTGAATGTTTTCAAGATTAACCCCAACATGATTCATTGGATTATCAGTATCTGGGCGGACATTGCCTGCTTCATCAGCGTGCATAGAAATGGTACCACCAGTATGCAGAACAAGGATTTTTTTCATTATTATAAAACTTCCTTTAAAAATATGTTATAATCTATTTTAACATAAAGATGGAGGGCAAGGAACCGATTTGGCGATAAAAGCAGTCTTTTTTGATATTGATGGAACTCTTTTAAATGACCGAAAAAATGTGCAACAATCAACACAAAAAGCCATTAAAAGTTTGAAAAAACAAGGAATTTTTGTTGGTCTGGCGACAGGGCGCGGACCAAGTTTTGTACAACCGTATCTTGAAAATCTTGGCTTGGATTTTGCGGTAACCTATAACGGGCAATATATTTTTACACGTGATCAAGTGCTTTATCATAATCAATTGCCTGTTTCAACCATTTATCGTATTATTCGTTATGCGAGTGATAGACGCCGTGAAATTTCTCTGGGAACGGCATCTGGTTTAGTTGGCTCACGTATTATTGATATGGGAACTAGTCGTTTTGGACAAGTGGTTAGCACGATTGTCCCAAAACGTTGGGCAAAAGCGGTGGAGCGTAGTTTTAAACATCTGATTCGTCGTTTCAAACCGCAAAATTTGAACAATCTGTTAACCATTATGCGCCAGCCAATTTACCAAATCGTTCTTATTGCAACTGAAGGTGAGACTGATGAGATTCAGGAAGCTTTTCCTTATATCAAAATCACACGTAGTAGCCCTTATTCTGCGGACTTAATCTCAAAAGAACAATCAAAGATAAAAGGGATTGAGCGTTTGGGTGAGATGTTTGGTTTTGAATTAACTGAAGTCATGGCATTTGGTGATTCTGATAATGATATTGAGATGTTATCAGGTGTCGGTATTGGTGTGGCTATGGGAAATGCCAAGAGCTCGGTCAAAGAACTCGCTCACTATACAACTGATAGCAATAACAATGATGGCATTTCAAAGGCCTTGGCTCATTACGGCTTAATTCATTTTGAAGTTGAAGAAAGTTTTGAAAGTCAAGACGAGAATTTCAATAAAGTTAAGGATTTTCATCATCTTATGGACGGTGAGACTTGCGAAACACCACGATTGTACGGCAGTGAAGAGGCAACACATCGTTCTGATTTTAAAGTGGAAGAAATTGTCGAATTTTTACATGCGGCAAGTAAGGGGAATCCAGAAGCGTTTGAAAAATCGATATCAGATTTGCATGCTGCCATTGATAAAGCAGTAAATAAAGTACGAAGTAAAGAACATCCAGAAACACCGCTGGTTGGTCAGGTAGATGCTTTGACGGACTTGTTATATTTGACCTATGGTTCATTTGTTTTGATGGGAATTGACCCAAAACCATTTTTTGATACGGTTCATGAAGCCAATATGGGAAAAATCTTTCCTGACGGGAAAGCACATTTTGACTCTGTAACACATAAAATTTTGAAACCAGATAATTGGGAAGAGCAGTTTGCGCCTGAACCTGCTATCAAACGTGAACTTGACCGCCAAATTCAAAAATCATTAAATCGTAAAAAAAGAAACCAAGCTAGTCATTAACTAACTTGGCTTTTTTGTAATTATAGAAGATTGATTAAAAATTATTATTAAAGAGTATCGATATGGCTCAAGACTTAGAAAGTCTTTTCGCTATCACGAACAACTAACAAATCGACTTTTGCATGACGCATGATATATTCTGATGAAGAACCGATAAGAAGTCGTTCAAAGGTGTTGAGACCAGTTGCCCCAACCATAATCAAGTCAACTTTTTCTTTGTCAGGAATATCTCGTGCTAGGAGAGTTTTAGGATTACCAAATTCGATAACTTGTTTGACTTTCGTTAATCCTTTTTCGCGTGCTTGTTGCTCATAATCGTTCAATACATCTTTTGCTTCCTGTTCGAGATTTTCATAAATGTTAGTATCGAAAGTAGCAACACTTTGAAGTGCGCGTGTATCAATAACGTGTGTTAGTAGCAACTCAGCATTATTGCGCAGTGCAATGTTTACTCCTTTTTTAAAAGCCAATTCTGATTCATGAGAACCATCAATCGCAATTAAGATTCGTTCATAATGATGTGACATAACTGCCTCCTTAATTATGCTAGTAAAAGCGTGAAGTGACCGAAAAAATAGGATTAATAAGAAATCTTGGCTTTAGTGACCTAAGGTTAGTTATCCGTATGCTGTCTTGCTCAAAAAACAGCATCTCGCGTTCCAAAATTTCAGCCCATATCAATAATTTTAATAAGCTAAGAGGGATGAGATAAATCGTTAACCGCTTATAATTAATATTAAAACATCCCTAACGCTATTATACTCTGTTTATACAAAAAATGAAAGCGTTTGAAGTATTTTTTTGAATATTTTTTACTATAATAGAAAAAGCGAGGGAAAAAGTAATGAGAAAAGATATGGTAGCTGTTTTAAAAGATTTGTATCGTCATAAATACACATACATTTTACGAGCAACGATTTTACAACTCCTAATCACGATAGTTGGGGCTTATGTCTTGTCACTGTTAATTAGGCTTGTTTTGGTTGGTTCTGATATTCCAGGAATGACAATCGACAATATCTTTTCATTTTTGACCAATCCGTTAACATTAAGTGTTTTGGTGATTTATCTTTTTTTGCTAGCTTTTTTAGTTTACCTAGAATTTTCGCTTCTCGTTGAAATTATTCGGCATAAGGAAGCAAAACTACGGTTAACTTGGACGCGGTTAAAAGAAGATAAAATTTACTTTTTTAAAGCCATTTCAGGTTGGCATTTCTTAGCCTTTTTGGTTTATCTTGTTTTGACAATTCCGTTTTTGAATGTGATGTTTTCATCAGCTTTGTTAGAAAATCTCTATATTCCGAAATTTATCTCAGGTGAGCTTTTGAAAACGACGAATGGAAAACTACTCTATTATGTGCTTTACCTTGTTTTAGGCTACCTAAATCTTCGATTTTTATACACCTTGCCCTTGACGGTGACTGGAAAAGGTGAACGTTTTGGGCGTAATATGGCAACATCTTGGCAACTAACACGTGGTAAGAAAATTTTAAAATTATTTGGGCTTGCTATTGTTCTGATTAGTGTTATAGCTGTTGTTGCTGCGTTTAGTTTTCTTGGCATCAGTTTAGCGGCTTTGGTTGATGGCGCAGATAAATCGTTTTGGGTTGAAACTTTATTCTTATCCTTTGTTTGGGGAGTATTGTTTGCAGGGCGACTGCTGTTCAAATTAGCATCGATTTCCTACTTATTACAAGTGACAGAAAATAGCAGTACCACTTTAGCACCTGATAATCAAGGAAAAAGACGTCATCGTTTGTTAGCTTTGACTGGACTTATTTTGGTCATTGGTGGTATTAATTATATATACAATGTTTTGAAAGTGTCTGGCGAACCTGTGGAGCACTTAGAAGTGATTGCACATAGGGGAATGGTTTCGCAAGGGGTTGAAAATTCTCTGGAAGCTTTGGAAGGTGCGGCAAATGCTGGCGCTGACTATGCTGAAATGGATATTATTTTATCAAAAGACCAGCAATTTATCGTTAGCCATGATAATAATCTCAAACGCTTAACAGGTAAGGATATCATGATTTCGCAATCTAACGCCAAAGACGTTGTTGGTTTGAAAACAAGTCAAAATGGTCATCAATCACAAATTGTTTCTTTTAAGGATTACGTCGCTAAGGCAAAGCAACTCGGTATTAAATTGTTAGTCGAGTTAAAACCAACAGGCAATGAGCCTGCAAATTATGAACAATTGTTTGTTGATAAAATGAAAGAGCTGGGTGTTGAGAAATCTTATATGATCATGTCTGCGGACCTAAAGACAATTGAAACGGTTGAAAAACTTGACCCAACAATCAAGACAGGTTATACCATTTCTTTGCAAATTGGAAATTTTACCAGTCAGAAAGTGGATTTTTATGCGATTGAGGACTTCTCATATAATGAGCTCTTAGCACGTACAGCACATAAAAATGGTAAGAAAATTTACGTTTGGACGATTAATTCAACTGATGATATTGAAAAGTACGTCAAAACCAGTACAGATGGGATTATTACCGATTATCCAGACCTAGTGAGTGATATTGAGGAGTATTTAGCAAATGATAATAGCTATCTTGACTATTTTTTGCGTCTAACTAACCTTTCTTGGATTGAAAATTTGTAAGGGAAAGTTTATAATATCTAAAACGAGGTGAAATCTATGAAAACATTTGATAAATCTTCAAAGCTGGAACACGTTGCTTACGATATCCGTGGTCCCATTCTTGACGAAGCCAATCGTATGATTGCCAACGGTGAAAAAATCTTGCGTCTTAATACTGGTAACCCAGCTGAATTCGGCTTTACAGCACCAGACGAAGTCATTCGAGACTTGATTGCTAATGCCCGCAATAGTGAAGCTTATTCAGATAGTAAAGGGATTTTTTCTGCGCGTAAGGCAATTATGCAATATTGTCAGCTAAAAGGGTTCCCACATATAGATATTGATGATATTTATCTAGGAAATGGTGTATCTGAATTGATTTCAATGTCTCTTCAGGCGCTTCTTGATGATGGCGATGAAGTCTTGGTGCCAATGCCTGATTATCCATTGTGGACAGCTTGTGTTAGCTTGGCGGGCGGTAATGCTGTTCATTATTTTTGTGATGAAAAAGCTAACTGGTATCCTGATATTGATGATATCAAATCAAAAATCACTTCTAACACAAAAGCGATTGTTGTGATTAACCCTAATAACCCAACAGGCGCTTTATACCCTGATGAGCTTCTTAAAGAAATTGTTGAAATTGCTCGTCAAAATGATTTGATTATCTTTGCTGATGAAATCTATGATCGCTTGGTAATGGACGGTAAAAAACATACAGCAATTGCTAGCTTAGCACCAGATGTTTTCTGTGTGTCAATGAATGGTTTATCAAAATCTCACCGAATCTGCGGTTTCCGTGTTGGTTGGATGGTCTTATCAGGTCCTAAAAATAATGTTAAAGGCTACATTGAAGGACTTAATATGTTGGCAAACATGCGTCTTTGCGCCAATGTTTTAGGTCAACATGTTGTTCAAACATCACTTGGTGGCTACCAATCAGTTGATGAATTGTTAATTCCTGGTGGTCGAATCTATGAACAACGTAACTTTATCTATAAAGCTATCAATGAAGTTCCAGGGCTTTCAGCTGTGAAACCAGACGCAGGACTTTACATTTTCCCTAAAATCGACCGTGAAATGTATCGGATTGATGATGACGAACAATTCTGTTTGGAATTATTGAAACAAGAAAAAGTCATGTTGGTTCCGGGTAAAGGATTCAACTGGAATGAGCCAGACCACTTCCGTATCGTTTATCTACCACGCGTGGAAGAATTGGCAAAAGTTCAAGAAAAATTAACACGAGTATTAAATCAATATCGACGCTAAAGAAAAAGCTATTAAAATGTTGGAAATTTACAGTTTGATTAAAAAATCAAGCGCAAAATCCGAACATTTTGATGCTTTTTTTGGTTAAAATTTGCTTAAAAAGAATGCGTTTACAAAAATGTCATAAAATAAAGTAATTTTCAGATAATTGTTTGCAAAATAAGGATTCCTTTGATATAATTGTAACGCAAATAACGCAAATAACGCAAATAACGCAAATAACGCAAATAACGCAAATAACGCAAATAACGCAAATAACGCAAATAACGCAAATAACGCAAATAACGCAAATAACGCAAATAACGCAAATAATGCAAATAATGCAAATAATGCAAATAACGCAAATAACGCAAAGGAAGTAGAAAATGTCGAATTTATTAGAAAAAACACGAAAGATTACATCAATTTTGCAACGCTCTGTTGACAGCTTAGACACTGAATTGCCATATAATACAATGGCTGATCAATTAGCTGATATCATTGATTGTAACGTTTGCATCATCAACGGAGGAGGTAACCTTCTTGGTTATGCAATGAAGTATAAAACAAATACTGACCGCGTAGAGGAATTCTTTGATGCCAAACAATTTCCGGAAAGCTACGTTAAAGCGGCTAGTCGTGTTTACGACACAGAGGCAAACTTGTCTGTGGATAATGAATTGACTATTTTCCCAGTAGAATCAAAAGACATCTATCCTGATGGCTTGACAACTATTGCACCAATTTATGGTGGAGGTATGCGTCTAGGTTCTCTTATCATTTGGCGTAATGATAAAGAGTTTTTAGAAGATGATTTGATTCTTGTTGAAATTGCCTCAACAGTAGTTGGTATCCAATTACTTAATCTTCAAACTGAAAATCTTGAAGAAACCATTCGTAAACAAACAGCTGTTAATATGGCTATTAACACGCTATCTTACTCAGAAATGAAAGCTGTATCAGCTATTTTGGGTGAATTAGACGGTACAGAAGGTCGCTTAACTGCATCAGTTATTGCTGACCGCATTGGTATCACACGTTCAGTTATTGTTAATGCCCTACGTAAATTGGAATCTGCGGGGATTATCGAAAGTCGTTCATTGGGTATGAAAGGAACTTACCTTAAAGTCATCAATGAAGGTATCTTCGATAAATTAAAGGCATATGATTAATGAAAAAAGAAAGGCATATGATTAATGAAAAAAGCTCTTATTTCAATTGACTATACCTATGATTTTGTAGCAGATGATGGTAAGTTAACGGCTGGAAAGTCAGCACAAGCTATTGAAGAAGCTATTACGCGTGTCACCAAAGAAGCCTATGAAGCGGGGAATTATATCTTCTTTGCTATTGACGGTCATGATGAGGGGGATGATTTTCATCCAGAGACAAAATTGTTCCCACCTCATAATATCAAGGGAACAAGTGGTCGTGATTTATATGGTCAGTTAGCTGATTTATATACAGAAATCAAGGAAGATAGCAAAGTCTTTTGGTTGGATAAACGTCATTATTCAGCCTTTTCAGGGACGGATTTGGATATTCGATTGCGTGAACGTCGTGTGACAACTGTTGTATTGACAGGCGTTTTGACGGATATTTGTGTCCTTCATACAGCTATCGATGCTTACAATTTAGGATATGATGTTGAAATTCCTGCGGAAGCAGTCGCGAGCTTAACAGAGGAAAATCATCAGTTTGCACTAAATCATTTAAAAAATGTCTTAGGTGCAAGGATTGTTTAAAAGTTTGGGCTCTTTGTCAACTGTAGTGGGTAGATGAAAAGCTAACACCTAGAGAGGACGAACTTCGCTCTCTCTTTCTTTATGTTCAAAGCAATCAAAATCCGTTTTTTAAAGTTTTCAAAGTTCCTGAAACCAAAGGCATTTCTCTTAATGACTTTGATGAGATTATTGGTAGCTTCCAGTTTGGCGTTGGAATAAGGCAATTCCATGGCGTTTAAAACCTTGTCCTTATCCTTTAAAAATGTCTTAAATACCGTCTGGAAAATAGGATTAACAGTGGCTATTTCCTGTTCGATGAGGTCAAAGAAATGATCTGAGTTTTTCTCTTGGAAATGATATAAGAGAAGCTGATAGAGTTCATAGTGCTGTCGTAGTTCATCTGAGTAGGATAGGAGTTTTTCTAGGATTTCCTTGTTAGTCAAATGCATTCGAAACATAGGACGATAAAATCGTTTATCGCTGAGTTTACGGCTATCTTGTTGTATCAATTTCCAGTAACGTTTCAAGGCTCGGTATTCCTGGGATTTTCTGTCGAATTGATTCATAATTTGAATACGGACACGGTTCATAGCACGACTAAGGTGTTGCACGATATGAAAGCGATCGAGTACAATTTTTGCATTCGGAAAAAGCTGTTTAGCAAGTTGATAATAGGGACTAAACATATCCATGGTAATCACTTTGACCCGATTTCTAACCTTTCTAGGATAGCGTAGAAAGTGGTTTCGGATGGTTGCTTGGGTTCTTCCGTCGAGAATGGCGATGACATTTAGGGAGTCGAAATCTTGAGCGATGAAGCTCATTTTCCCCTTCTTGAAGGCATACTCGTCCCAGCTCATCACCTCGGGTAGGGTATTCCAATCCGTTTCAAACTTGAACTCATTGAGCTTTCTCATAACTGACGATGTTGAGATAGATAGCCTGTGTGCAATCTGTTGCATTGCTTGATTTTCGATGAGTAATTGAGCGATCTTCTGGTTAACAGCGACAGAGATTTGGTGGTTTTTCTTGACAAGAGGAGTTTCAGCTACCGCCATTTTTCCGCAATCTTTACACTTGAAACGACGCTTTCGAAGACGGATAAGCAAAGGGTAGCCAGCAGTTTCTAGGTAGGGGATTTTAGAAGTTTTCTGGTAGTCGTACTTAGCCATTTGTCCCTTGCATTTTGGGCATTTAGGGGCTGTGTAGTCCAAGTGACCGTGGAGTTCTAAGTGAGTCCCCATATTATATTCATCAGTGATAGTGATATTTTTGTCTTTAATTCTGAGAAAATTTGTGATAAGATTTAGTTGTTCCATATGAACCCTTTCTAATATGAGTTTAGTCGCTTTTCATTATAGGTCATATGGGACTTTTTTTCTACACTAAAAAAGGCTCCATAATCTCTACAGTGGATTTACCCACTACAGAAATTATAGAGCCAAAGTTTGGAAGAAGTGGTAGACCACTTCTTTTTTTCATGTTAAAGAGGCTTAAAATATGGTATAATTTTAAGGACTGTATTGTAATTTAGGTTACGATTTAATTTAATCAAGGAGAGATAGAGATGAAAATTTCTGAAGAAGAAGTTCGTCATGTGGCTGATTTGTCAAAATTGTCCTTTTCTGAAGAAGAAACAGCAGAATTTGCGACAACTTTGTCTAAAATTGTAGATATGGTAGAACTCTTGAATGAAGTTGATACAGAGGGCGTCCCTGTAACGACAACAATGGCAGATCGTAAGACTGTTATGCGTGAAGATGTGGCAGTAGCTGGTGATGACCGTGATGAGCTCTTTAAAAATGTGCCTGAATCTGAAAATTACTATATTAAAGTTCCTGCTATCTTAGAGGACGGAGGAGATGCCTAATGTCATTTAATACAAAATCAATTGATGAGTTGCATAATCTTCTTGTCAATAAAGAAATCTCAGCGGTTGAATTAACCAAAGCAACACTTGAAGATATTAAAGAACGTGAAGTAGTTGTTGATTCTTTCATCACTGTTTCTGAAGAAGCAGCTCTTGCACAAGCATCAGCCATTGATGAGAAAGGAATTGATGCTAATAATGTGATGTCAGGGATTCCTTTGGCTGTCAAAGATAATATTTCAACACGTGGTATTTTAACAACAGCAGCCTCTAAAATGCTTTACAACTATGAACCCATTTTTGATGCAACTGCGGTTGAAAAACTTTACGGTAAGGATATGATTGTTGTTGGTAAAACAAACATGGACGAATTTGCCATGGGTGGTTCAACTGAAACATCATACTTTAAGAAAACAAAAAATGCTTGGGATCATAGCAAAGTTCCTGGTGGATCATCTGGTGGTTCTGCGGCAGCTGTTGCCTCAGGTCAAGTTCGTTTGGCACTAGGTTCTGATACTGGTGGTTCAATCCGCCAACCGGCAGCCTTTAATGGTGTTGTTGGTTTGAAACCAACTTACGGACGTGTATCACGTTTTGGTTTGATTGCATTTGGTAGCTCACTTGACCAAATCGGTCCATTTTCTCAAACGGTTAAAGAAAATGCGCAATTGTTGAATGTGATTGCTGGTCATGATACTAAAGATGCAACATCTTCTGACCGCGAAGTGGCTGATTTCACAGCTAAAATTGGTCAAGATATTAAAGGCATGACAATTGCTTTGCCAAAAGAATATCTTGGTGAAGGTATCGACCCAGAAGTGAAAGAAACAATTCTTAAAGCGGCTAAACACTTTGAAAAACTTGGTGCAACGGTTGAGGAAGTTAGCCTTCCACACAGTAAATATGGCGTAGCGGTTTACTATATCATTGCCTCATCAGAAGCTTCTTCAAACTTGCAACGTTTTGACGGTATTCGTTACGGTTACCGCACTGAAAACTACAACAATCTTGAAGATATTTACGTTAATACACGTAGTGAAGGTTTCGGTGATGAAGTGAAACGTCGTATTATGCTTGGTACATTTAGCTTGTCATCAGGTTATTACGATGCTTACTTCAAAAAAGCTGGTCAAGTTCGTACATTGATTATTCGTGATTTTGAAAAAATCTTTGCGGATTATGATTTGATTTTAGGTCCAACTGCTCCAAGTGTTGCTTATGATTTGGATTCGCTTAATCATGACCCTATTGCTATGTATTTGGCAGATATTTTGACAATTCCTGTCAATTTGGCTGGGCTTCCAGGAATTTCAATTCCTGCTGGATTTGATCAAGGTCTCCCAGTTGGTATGCAATTGATTGGTCCAAAATACAGTGAAGAAACTATCTACCAAGCTGCAGCAGCCTTTGAAGCAAGCACTGATTACCATAAACAACAACCTATCATTTTCGGAGGTGAGAACTAATGAACTTTGAAACAGTCATTGGACTTGAAGTCCACGTTGAATTGAATACCAATTCCAAAATCTTCTCACCAACACCAGCCCACTTTAGTGAAGACCCAAATACCAACACCAACGTGGTTGACTGGTCATTCCCTGGTGTGCTTCCAGTCATGAACAAGGGTGTTATTGATGCTGGTATCAAGGCTGCGCTAGCTTTGAACATGGACATTCACCAGCACATGCACTTTGACCGTAAAAACTATTTCTACCCTGATAATCCAAAAGCCTACCAAATCTCACAATTTGATGAGCCAATCGGTTACAACGGCTGGATTGAAGTCGAATTAGAAGACGGTTCAACTAAGAAAATCCGCATTGAACGTGCCCACTTGGAAGAAGATGCTGGTAAAAATACCCACGGTACAGATGGTTATTCATACGTTGACCTTAACCGCCAAGGTGTGCCATTGATCGAAATCGTGTCTGAAGCTGACATGCGTTCACCAGAAGAAGCTTATGCTTACTTGACTGCCCTTAAAGAAATCATCCAATACACAGGTATTTCTGACGTTAAGATGGAAGAAGGGTCAATGCGTGTGGATGCCAACATTTCGCTTCGCCCTTACGGTCAAGAAGAATTTGGTGTGAAGACTGAGTTGAAAAACTTGAACTCATTTAGCAATGTGCGTAAAGGTCTTGAATTTGAACAAGAACGTCAAGCGAAAATCTTGCGCGCTGGTGGTCAAATCCGTCAAGAAACACGTCGTTACGATGAAGCTAACAAAGGCACAATTCTTATGCGTGTCAAAGAAGGTGCTGCTGACTACCGTTACTTCCCAGAACCAGACCTACCACTCTTTGAAGTGTCTGATGAATGGATTGACGAAATGCGTGCAACCCTTCCTGAGTTTCCAAAAGAACGCCGTGCTAAATACGTGTCACAATTTGGCTTGTCTGATTACGATGCTGCGCAATTGACAGCAACGAAAGCAACATCTGATTTCTTTGAAAGTGCAGTTGCGCTTGGTGGTGATGCTAAACAAGTTTCTAACTGGTTACAGGGTGAAGTTGCTCAATTCTTGAACAGTGAATCTAAGACTATCGAGCAAATTGGCTTGACACCAGAAAACTTGGTGGAAATGATTGGTTTGATTGCGGACGGCACTATTTCATCTAAAATTGCCAAGAAAGTTTTTGTTCATTTGGCTAAAAATGGTGGTTCTGCGCGTGAATACGTTGAAAAATCTGGTTTGGTTCAAATTTCTGACCCTGCTGTGCTTATTCCGATTATCCACCAAGTCTTTGAGGACAATGAAGCTGCTGTTGCTGACTTCAAGTCTGGTAAACGTAATGCCGATAAAGCCTTCACTGGATTCTTGATGAAAGCCACAAAAGGTAAAGCAAACCCACAAGTTGCCCTTAAATTGTTGGCACAAGAGTTGGCAAAATTAAAAGAAGACTAATAAATTAAAATCATCCTTCGGGGTGATTTTTTGTACCAGCATGACAGAATTTTTAGAAAGATTATTTTACAAAAGGTGTCAGAAGTGGTGTGTTTTCTTTAATTCAAATATGTTATACTGATGGCTGAATTTATTTTTGATGTGTTGAATGGAGTTAAGATGAATAAGAATTTAAAGGGAACAATTATGGTTCTTATGGCAGGTATTGCTTGGGGGATTTCTGGCATCTCAGGGCAATATCTTATGGCACATGGGATGAACATTAACTTGCTGACAAGCGTGAGATTGATTGTCTCAGGGCTTTTGTTGACTGCAATGGCGGTAATTTCGCAGCCACAGCATTTTTTTCGTGCGGTAAAACAGCCGAAAGTTCTTGGTGGTATCGCTGTGTTTGCTATTATTGGGCTTTTGATGAATCAATATGCGTATTTGATGGCAATTCACTACACGAATGCTGGTACGGCGACGGTTTTACAGTATGTGGCACCGATTATTATTTTGGCTTATATGTCGTTGAAAAATAAGCAGGTGCCGACATTGTCAGAATTCTTTGCGATTCTCTTTTCGATTTTAGGTACCTTTATCATTGCAACGCATGGTCATCTTGACGGTTTGGTAATGACTCCGAAAGGCTTTTTCTGGGGGCTATTTTCAGCAGTAACTTATTCTTTTTACATTGTTTTGCCTGCTAAATTAATTCGTGAATTTGGCAGTTTTACGGTGATTGGACTTGGCATGCTTATGGGGGGCGTTGTTTTTCCAATCGTGACACGCTCATGGCAGTATCCTCTAGTGTTAACAACAGGGAATTGGTTAGCTTTATTTGGGATTATCATTATCGGAACTGCCTTTGCTTACACTTTCTTCTTAAAAGGGACTACGATTATTGGGGCTGTGAAAGGGAGCTTGCTTGCAGCGATAGAACCAGTCTCATCAGTTTTTTTCTCGGTAACCATTATGCATGAAATTTTCTACCCAATGGATTTTGTGGGAATGATTTTCATTATTGTAGCCGTTTTAACGGTTTCTCTTCGTGACTTAATCGCTGTGCGTAAACAATTGCATTAGTCATAATATTAAAGGGTTATAGTTGAGCAGATTTGCTTGCTATAACTTTTTTTGTTTTGCCCCTTGACATTCTTGTAAAAGAAGCTCAAACTATAATTTGTTAGCTTTCTAACAATTAGCCAACTAACAAAAATGAGGAAACGTTATGGAAAAAAATATCGGACGTTTGGTCAAAAAGGCAAGTAATCAATTGGGACGAGAGTTTGACCAATTCGCAAAAACTTTTGATTTGACTGGTATGCAGATGTCTATCATTGATTTTTTAAGTCAAGGTGTAAAGGAAGAATATTTCCAACAAGACATTGAAAAAGAATTTAACATTCAGCGTTCAACAACGACGGTACTTTTGCAACGAATGGAGAAAAAGGCACTGATTTATCGTCAAATATCACAACAGGATGCCAGACAAAAATCCGTTCATTTAACGGAGAAAGCTCAAGGTTTAGTGGAAGAATGTCGCTCTTACTTCAGAAACCAAGAAAAAGAGTTGGAAAAAAACTTTTCAGAAGAGGATATTGCCATTTTTGAGAAAATTTTAGAGTATTATATGAAAGAAAAATAGGAGGACTCATGTCAGAAGAAAAAATTTCACCTAAAGTCATTAGAGCCATTGTTGGTGTGGGAATGTTATCATTTTGTGGTGTGGTTGTCGAAACAGCTATGAATATCACATTTCCAACCTTGATGACAGAATTTGGAATTAATACCTCAACGGTTCAATGGATGACAACGATTTATCTTTTGGTTGTTGCGTCAGTTGTGCCCTTGTCAGCTTACTTAAAACGTTCATTTAGGACAAAATCTGTCTTTTTAGTAGCCAACTTGTTGTTTATTTTGGGTGTTCTAATCGATGCTATTGCGCCAAGTTTTGCCATTCTTTTATTTGGTCGTGTGGTCCAAGGGATTGGTGTCGGAATTGCCCTTCCTTTGATGTTTAATATCATTTTGGACCAAGTGCCAATGAATAAAATCGGTGCAATGATGGGAGTGGGAACGTTGATTACAGCGGTCGCTCCAGCGGTTGGACCAACATTTGGTGGTTTGGTCGCTTCAAACTTAGGTTGGCGTTTTATTTTTGTTCTGTTGATTCCGTTGTTATTAGTTTCTTTAGTATTAGGTGTGACATCTATTGAACAAAAATATGAAGTGGCGCGTGAAAAATTGGATATTCTTAGCGTGATTGCGATTCTTTGTGCCTTTATTGGTCTGATTTTAGGAATTAATAACCTTGCTGATTCCGATTTCCTTAGCTTGCCTGTTTTAGGTAGCCTATTTGTTGGTATTGCAGGGCTTGTCGTGCTTGTGAAACGTTCAGCTCAATTGACTGTGCCGATCGTTGAGTTATCCGTTTTGAAAAATGGAAAATTTGCAGGACACGTTGTGGCATTTTTCCTTTTCCAAATTGTTAACTTGGGATTATCATTCTTGATTCCAAACTATGTTCAATTGGTTAATCATTCAACCTCAACGTTAGCAGGTCTTTTGGTTTTTCCAGGAGCGTTTATTGGTGCTTGCTTTGCTCCATTTAGTGGAAGCATCTTGGACCGTTTGGGAGCTAAAAAGCCAATTATCTTTGGGGTAAGCATGCTTGTCTTTGCTCTTTGTCTTTATAGTATTTTTGGCTTGCATTTATCAAATACTTGGTTGGCAATTTTCTACATCTTATCAATGGGTGGAACTGGAATTGCGTTTGGTAATGTCATGACAAGTGGTCAAAAACAAGTAGCACATAAGGAGCGTGCAGATGCTAACGCAATTTTTAATACACTACAACAATTTGCTGGCGCCGTTGGAACAACAATCGCTTCATTGATTGTAGCCCTAACCCAAACAAACAGCAGCCTTAGTTACTCTGCAGCAACGGCCCAAGGCTCACGCAATGCCTTTATCGTCTTGCTAATTCTAGCAGCTATCGAACTTGTCATCTTACTACGAGTTGTAGACGGAAAAGAAAAATAAATTATAGAGAGAGTGGCTTGCCACTCTTTTTTTTATTAAATTTCTTTATGTGGGAATGGTTTTCAATTCGCCATATTTTGGCAAATATGTTAAAATGAATAGTAAAATATATTTTTTGGAGAAGAATTTGAGTATAGACGATTATAGGCCGACCTTCGTGGTTGAAGCAGTTTATGATTTAAGAGCAGATGATTTATTACGACGTGGGATTCATGCCGTGTTAGTGGATTTAGATAATACCTTAATCGCATGGAATAATCCTGATGGAACGCCTGAAGTACGTGCATGGTTAGATGAGATGACTATGGCGGATATTTCAGTTGTTGTCGTATCAAATAACAAGCATTCTCGTGTGAATCGTGCGGTTTCACGATTTGGTGTGGACTTTGTTAGCCGTGCCATGAAACCTTTCACACGCGGTATCAATATGGCAATCAAACGTTATGGTTTTGATCGTGATGAGGTTATCATGGTTGGTGATCAGTTGATGACGGACATTCGTGCGGCACACCGTTCTGATATTCAGTCCGTTTTGGTCAGACCGTTAGTGACTTCTGATGCTTGGAATACAAAGATTAATCGTTGGCGCGAACGCCGTGTTTGGGCTAAACTTGAAGAAAAATACGGAAAAATTCAATATCAAAAAGGAATTTAATGGAAGAATTATTATGTATTGGCTGTGGAGCCAAAATTCAAATAGAAGATAAGGAAAAGGCAGGATATACCCCAAAAGCTGCTCTTGAAAAAGGTTTAGAAAGTGGCAAATTGTATTGCCAAAGATGTTTTAGATTACGTCATTACAATGAAATCACCGATGTGCACATTACTGATGATGAATTTTTGAAACTTCTACACGAAGTTGGTGATAGTGACGCCCTTGTGGTTAATGTTGTGGATATCTTTGATTTCAATGGTTCAGTTATCCCTGGCTTGCCACGTTTTGTTTCTGACAATGACGTCCTACTTGTCGGAAATAAAAAGGATATTTTGCCAAAATCAGTTAAGGATAGCAAAGTGACACAATGGCTAACAGAACGTGCGCACGAAGAAGGGATTCGTCCAGTTGATGTTGTTTTGACGAGCGCCCAAAATCACCAAGCTATCAAGGACTTGATTGAAAAGATTGAAAAATTACGTCGTGGGCGTGATGTTTACGTCGTGGGTGTTACAAACGTTGGTAAATCAACCCTTATCAATGCTATTATCAAAGAAATAACAGGGGAAAAAGATATTATTACGACATCTCGCTTCCCTGGAACAACCCTTGATAAAATCGAAATTCCATTGGACGACGGTAGTTATATTTTTGATACACCAGGGATTATTCACCGTCACCAAATGGCACATTATCTTGGGGATAAAAATTTGAAATATATCAGTCCTAAGAAAGAAATTAAACCGAAAACTTATCAGCTCAACCCTGAACAAACGCTGTTCTTGGCTGGTTTGGGACGTTTTGATTTTATCTCAGGAGACAAGCAAGGTTTTACAGCTTATTTTGACAATAATTTGAAATTGCACCGTACCAAGTTAGCTGGTGCTGATGCTTTCTATGACAAACATGTCGGCAGTCTTTTGACACCACCGACAGACAAGGAATTAGTTGATTTTCCAAAATTAGTCCGTCATGAATTTACCATTAAAGCTAAAATGGATGTGGTTTATTCTGGGTTGGGTTGGATTCGCATTAAAGCTTCGCAAGATAGCCCTGTTAAAATTGCTGCTTGGGCGCCAGAAGGTGTGGCAGTATTGCTTCGCAAGGCATTGATTTAAAAGAATAAAAAGAAAGGAAGTTCAGGTCAGTTTTGAGTGACTTGAACAGAGGCGGAAAATTTACTGAAAAGCCGACTGAACAAATTAAGATTTTTTGTTGAGTGTGTTTTCAGCGGATTTTCATGCCTGATATGATAATTATGTTAACATCAAAACAACGTGCTTTTTTGAAATCACAAGCACACTCAATGAAACCAATTGTGCAAATTGGGAAAAATGGTCTTAATGACCAAATTAAAACAAGTGTCCGAATTGCTTTGGATGCGCGCGAATTGATTAAGGTAACGCTTCTTCAAAATACTGATGAAGATATTCACGAAGTTGCTGAAATCTTAGAAGATCAAATTGGTTGCGATACTGTTTTGAAAATCGGACGTATCCTTATTCTTTATAAAGAATCGTCTAAAAAACAAAACCGTAAAATCTCACCAAAAGTAAAAGAATTGAATCGATAAAGTCAAGTTTACGAATTGATAATGTCGTTTAAAGAGTTAGTCGTTTAAGAAGTCGCCTGGCTTGGAGGTAGTCAATATGGCATTAGAATTGTTAACTCCATTCACCAAAGTTGAATTGGAGAAGAAAGAAAAAGATAAAAATCGTAAGCAGATTGGAATTTTAGGAGGTAATTTCAATCCTGTTCATAATGCACATCTCGTCGTTGCAGACCAAGTTCGCCAACAATTGTGTTTGGATAAGGTTTTTCTTATGCCCGAATACGAGCCACCACACGTTGATAAGAAAAATACAATCGATGAAAAACATCGCTTGAAAATGCTTGAATTAGCCATTGAAAGTGTTGATGGTTTGGGGATTGAAACCATTGAGTTGGAACGTAAAGGCATTAGCTATACTTACGATACAATGAAGCTTTTGATTGAAAAAAATCCTGATGTTGATTACTATTTCATCATTGGCGCAGACATGGTGGATTATTTGCCAAAATGGTATAAAATTGATGAATTGATTAAAATGGTGCAATTTGTCGGTGTTCAACGTCCTAAATACAAAGCTGGAACGTCTTATCCAGTGATTTGGGTTGATGTGCCGCTGATGGATATTTCATCTAGTATGATTCGTCGTCATTTTGAAATTGGTTGCCGTCCTAATTTCCTAATGCCACAGGCAGTTATTGACTACATTGAGAAAGAAGGACTTTATCATGACTTATGAGGCTTATACCGTGGGAATTGAACGTGCTGAGCTTTTAGGCAAAGTTGCATCAGTTATGAGTGAAAAACGTTTTAACCATGTCCTTGGCGTGGAAAAAACTGCTATTGAATTAGCAGAGCGTTATGGTTATGATACGGAAAAAGCTGGACTGGCTGGATTAATCCACGATTATGCCAAAGAGATTTCAGACCAAGAATTTTTAAATTTGATTGATAAGTATCAGCTTGACCCAGAACTAAAAAAATGGGGCAATAATGTTTGGCATGGCATAGTCGGTATTTATAAGATTCAAGAAGATTTGGGCGTGACGGACAAGGAAATCTTGCGCAGTATTGAGACTCATACAGTTGGTTCAAGTGATATGTCCTTGCTAGATAAGATTGTTTATGTGGCAGACTATATCGAGCCAAATCGCCGTTTTCCCTTGGTGGAAGAAGCGCGCGTGATTGCTAAAGAATCGTTAGATAAGGCGGTTGCCTACGAAACTGTTCATACCGTAGAACATCTAGCGCACCAAGCCTTTCCTATCTTCCCACAAACCATTGAGACTTATAATGCGTATGTTCATTATTTAAAAGACTAGATAGATTTATAGAATTGAAAGAGGATTTATATTGACTAAAGAAGAACTTTTAGCTGTTGTTGTCAAGGCAGCTGATGAAAAACGTGCAGAAGACATGGTTGTCTTAGACCTTTATGGATTGACTAGTGTGACAGATTATTTTGTAGTGGTTAGCGCTATGAACACACGTCAACTGGACGCTATTGCAGAAAATATTCGTGAAAAAGTTAAAAAAGCTGGTCGTGATGCCAGTCATGCTGAAGGTGATAGTCGTACAGGTTGGGTACTTCTTGACCTTAATGATGTTGTTGTCCATATCTTCTCAGAAGACGAACGTGAACACTACAACATTGAAAAACTTTGGCACGAAGCATCAATGGTTGACGTATCAGAATACCTTGCTTAATTTTGCAACATTATTCTTATAATCTGGGGCACTTGTCTCAGATTATTTCATTCTAAGAATGATAGAATTTTGATAGGACAAAACAATGAACAAAAACTACGAAAAATTTGCATCGGTTTATGATGCTATCATGGATGACTCCCTTTATGATAAATGGACTGACTTTTCGCTCCGCCATTTTCCAAAAAATAAGAAAAAACTCTTGGAATTAGCCTGTGGAACTGGGATTCAGTCAGTACGTTTTGCCAAAGCTGGCTTTGACGTGACAGGGCTTGATTTGAGTGAGGATATGCTTGAAATCGCAAGAAAACGTGCAAAAGCAGCTGGCGAAGCTATAGAGTTCAAACAAGGTAATATGCTCGATTTGTCGCAAGCAGGAAATTACGATTTGGTGACCTGTTATTCAGATTCTATCTGTTATATGGCTGATGAAGTTGAGGTTGGCGATGTCTTTAAACAAGTTTATGACTGTTTGAATGAGGACGGAGTATTCATCTTTGACGTGCACTCGACTTACCAAACTGATACCGTTTTTCCTGGTTATTCTTACCATGAAAATGCAGAAGAATTTGCCATGGTTTGGGACACCTATGCTGATGAGGCACCACATTCTGTTGTGCATGAATTGACTTTCTTCCTGCAGGACGAGGATGGACGCTTCACACGTTATGACGAAGTTCATGAAGAACGCACTTATGAAGTTCTAACTTACGATATCCTCTTGGAACAAGCAGGCTTCAAATCATTCAAACTATACGCCGACTTTGAGGACAAAAAGCCACGCAAAAAATCAAACCGCTGGTTCTTTGTGTGCCAGAAGTAGGGGGAGTTTGTCAATTTATTAGTTAAGCTGATAATTCTTATTACATAAAAGAGATCTGTATGTCATATCAGAAAAGATCTATTTTAGAAATGTCCCATGAAGAAGCAAGAAATTTTTTATTAAAATCAGAAAGCTATTTTACATTAAATCTCCCTTCTTATTTCAACATTGATTCTATTCTTAATCAAGCAATTGATAAGATGGAAGATAAAATTCTTTCCAATAAGAATAACTCTGATACTGAAATAAATATTGTGAAGAATCAAGTAAAGTATTCAGATTATCCAAATATTAATTTTTGCATGCAACTAAATAAGACTTCTAACTCATATCGCCCAATTACTTTAATCCATCCTTACTTATACGTAGATTTGGTAAATGCCATTACAAAATCTGATAGTTGGAGAAATTTAGTAACAAGATTTAATGAGCTAAGGAGCAAAGTAAAAAATCAGATTGAATGTTTTAGTATTCCGTTTGAAGTTGAGAGTCAATTAGCTACAGATTATAAAAAAGAGTTGGCACTTCATTTTTGGAAAAAGATAGAACAAGAAAGTATTAGGTTTAGTGTAGAATATTCCTACATGTTAAAATTAGATATTAGTAATTTTTATGGAAGTATCTATACTCACAGTCTGCATTGGGCTATTATAGGAGAAGAAAATGCAAAAGAAGAACATAATAGTTTTGGAAGTGGTATAGATAAAAGATTTCAGTGGATGAATTATCGAGAGACGGTTGGTATTCCACAGGGAAATGTAGTTTCAGATTTTTTTGCCGAACTATTGCTTGCCTATCTTGCCTATATTGATGTTAAATTAGTTAATGAGCTCGAAATCTCAAAAATCAGCGGATATCATATTTTAAGATACAGGGATGATTATCGAATTTTTACGAATAGTATAGATGAATTGCATAAAATCAAAAAGATACTATCTGTAATTTTACAGCGATATAAACTATCGTTAGGTGACTCAAAGACAAAATTATCTGATAATGTTGTCAAGGATTCGATAAAAGAAGATAAGTTATACTGGTTGAAACATGATCCTGTTGTGAAATTAAGTGGTGATAAATTTTATAAGAAACCAGAAGAATTCTTTTCAGATTTTTTAAGTTACGTAGGGTTCACAAAAAAGAAAAATCTTTCTAAGAAAAGATTTAAAAATTATTTTGATAATCGAATATATAGTGCAACTGTACAAAAAGCACCTGTTCATTGTCAAAGATTTTGCTGATAGATATCCAAATAGTGGGCAACTTGTGAAGGTACTTAATGAGTTTAAAAATCGTATAAATTCTTTTGAAGAAGATTTTATACATAATGGGACTGATATTGATACTTTAATTTCTATCTTAGTAGATATTATTTTAAAAAATCCTAAAATAACTAGTATTGGAATTCAATTATTATCTATCTTATTATCGAAATTCAATATCCAAGATAGCACAAATATTTACAAGAAATTTGAAACAATAAAGAAAATACGCAAGAAGTTAGAGAAATTTGGTGAAAATGAATATTTAGACATATGGTTAAATAGACTCATTGTTCAAATAATCTATAAAAGCAAGGATAATAATCTATTTGAAGATTATTTGTCATCAAATAATAATAAGCTTGTTAATATCGCAAATGATATTGTTACTACTAAAGAGATTTCAGAGGGTATTTTTGAAGAAGAGTGGCTGTTAGATGATTTTAAAATTGACTGTGAGGATTTTATCGATATCAGTGAGATTGAGAATTTGCCAGATAAAATTAGCTATAACAAAATGACTTTAATTGATTATTCAGAAATGTAAACTCATAGTTACTGTGTGATAAAAGTTGATTGAATTAGAATTAAAAGGAGCACTCCATGACTGTTACTGGTATTATTGCTGAATTTAATCCTTTTCATAATGGGCATAAGTATTTGTTGTCGCAGGCTGAGGGGATCAAGATTGTTGCCATGTCGGGAAATTTTGTCCAACGTGGCGAGCCTGCGATTGTGGATAAGTGGACACGCGCGGAAATGGCGCTGCGAAATGGCGCTGATTTGGTGGTTGAATTGCCATTTTTGGTGGCTGTTCAGTCAGCGGATTACTTTGCACAAGGTGCGGTGGACATTTTAGAGCGTTTAGGTGTGGATAAGTTGGTATTTGGCACTGAAGAAAATCTGGATTATCAACACTTTTCACAGATTTATGGGGATAATCAACAGAAAATGGTGGATTACTTGCAAAGTTTGCCAGATAATTTGTCTTATCCACAGAAAACGCAGAAAATGTGGGAGACTTTTGCTGGTGTGAACTTTACTGGAAATACCCCAAATCATATTTTAGGGCTTTCTTATGCCAAAGCTTGCGCTGGAAAAGCTATTCAGCTGACTCCAATCATGCGTCAAGGAGCAGGTTATCACTCGCTTGAGACAGAAACACCTTTTGCGTCCGCGACAAATTTGCGTGTCCACAGAAAAGACAAAGCTTTTGTGGATAAATTCATGCCAAATGCGGATCTTTTCCTCAACGCCTCTCAGGTGACTTGGGATGATTATCTCCCTTTGCTTAAATATCAAATCCTAACAAATGCTGATTTGACGGGGATTTTCCAAGTTAATGAAGAACTAGCTAGCCGTATTCGCTCTGCTGTTAGGAGCGTAGCGACTGTGGACGAGTTAGTGGATAAAGTTGCCACGAAACGCTACACAAAGGCGCGTGTGCGCCGTATTTTGGCTTATATTTTGGTGGGAGCTGTGGAAAAGCCCTTGCCAGAAGCTGTTCATGTGCTGGGATTTACGCCAAAAGGGCAGGAACACCTCAAAACGGTGAAAAAATCTGTGGATATCGTGGCTCGAATCGGTGCAAAACCGTGGGATGTGGGAACGCAACAAGCCGATCAAGTTTATGCGCTAGGAAATCCACACATTCAAGAGCAAAACTGGGGAAAAGTTCCAGTGATAATAAAGAAGTGAGCGGTTACAAGTAAAAAACTTTATTTTTTCTCTTGACTCTAACGTAACGTTATAGCCTATACTTATCATCGAGAGGAGCTAGTACATGAAAACAGTAAAAGAGATGAGTCAGATATCAGGCATTAGCGTGCGAACGTTGCATTATTATGACCAGATTGGTCTTTTAACTCCCTCCTTTATTGGGGAAAATGGCTATCGATTTTATGATATGGACGCATTTGAACGCTTGCAAGAAATTCTTCTGTTTCGTGAGCTAGAATTTCCTCTTAAAAAAATAAAGGAAATCCTGTCGGACCCAAGCTATGACAAAGAAGAAGCTTTATGCGAGCAGATAAAATGGCTCGAATTGAAAAAAGAGCATTTGGAAAAAGTTATTTTTCATGCCAAGTCCTTGCAGGAAAATGGAGGAAACATGATGACATTTACGGCTTACGACAAGTCAGAGTTGGAAGCTTTTCAAAGAGAAGCTAAAGAACGTTGGGGAACGACGGAAGCTTATCAAGCATTTGAAAAAAATCCACAGACTGATTTTTCGGTCATTACGGAAGAAATGGCAGCGATAATGAGAGACTTTGCAAAGCTAAAAGAGCATTCTCTTTCTGATAGCAAGGTTCAAAAACAAGTTGAAACTTTACAAAGCTATATTAGTGAGCATTTTTACCAATGTGATGTGGAGATTTTGTCAGGTCTGGGGCAAATGTATATTACGGATAATCGTTTCACAGCTTTTATCGATAAAGCGGCAGGTCAAGGGACAGCTAGTTTTGTCAGTTCAGTTATTGCAGAATATGTTAAAAATAACGGATAATTTATAAGTAGCCCAAGCTTTTAAAAAGTTTGGCTTTTCATTTTCAAACCAAACGTCAGCAGTTTTTGTGAGCTCATGTTAAAATGAAGGTTATTAAAGCTAACGGAGGAAAAAACATGACGACATTAGCGATTACTGGTGTTACGGGGCATTCGGGTGGTTTTGTCGCTAAGGAATTATCAGAAGCAGGTGTTGCGGCACGTCACTTGGCGCGTTCGCCAGAACGTGCTCCCAAACTGGCAGGGGCAACTGTGAAAAAATGCAGTTATGAGTATTCTGATGAAGTTATCGCGGCTCTTTCAGGAATTGATGTACTTTTTATGATTTCAGCCAAGGAGAATCCTGAACGTTTGCGACAACACAGGGCTTTTATTGATGCTGTTAAAGTGGCTGGTGTTAAGCATATTGTTTACACTTCGTTTTACAATGCTAGTCCAAGTTCAACATTTACTTTGGCGCGTGACCATGCGGTAACGGAGCAATACATTAAGGAAAAAGGATTGGCATACACTTTTTTTGCGTAATAATTTTTATATTGATTTTTTTGTTGATATGGCACGCCAATACGGTGAAATCAAAGGTCCATCAGGTAATGGAAAAGTTTCTGCTGTTGTGCGTTCGGATGTTACCGATGTAGCGGTAGAAATTCTTAAAAATCCTGAAAAGTGGGCAAATCAAACCTTAAATATGACAGGACCAGAAGAATTGACATTATCGGAAATGGCAGAGCAAATCAGTCATTCTCTTGGAAAAACGGTGACGTACGTTGAAGAAACTGTTGAGGAAGCTTATGACTCTCGCAAAATTTGGCAAGCCGAGCAATAGGAATACGATTCTTGGGTGTCAAATTATACTGCAATCGCTAAAGGGGAACAAGTAGGCTTATCAGATGATATTGAGTGTGTGCTAGGAAAGGCACCAACGTCATTGGCAGAGTATTTACGAGATTTGAGCTGATTTTTAATCATTTATGTACTGTAAAAGGGCTTCTTTTTCTAAAAAATGGTCGTTTAGTCGATTGTAAGGGATTTAAACACCGTCCCCCATTTTACACAGCCCCGTCAAAGTGCTATAATATTAAAGATTACGAATTTAGCTTTGCTAGTTCAGTAGTTCAATGATTTGGGGCTTTAGGGTGTCCAAATCAATTAATCATGCTAAAATAAAAATAATCTTTACAAAGGAGACTACCCATGGGACGTAAGTGGGCCAATATTGTTGCCAAAAAAACTGCCAAAGATGGTGCTAACTCTAAAGTTTATGCGAAATTTGGTGTTGAAATCTATGTTGCTGCTAAAAAAGGTGAACCAGATCCAGAATCAAACTCAGCTTTGAAATTTGTACTTGAACGTGCAAAACAAGCGCAAGTACCAAAACACATTATCGACCGCGCAATCGATAAAGCAAAAGGTAGTACAGACGAAACTTTCGTTGAAGGTCGTTACGAAGGATTTGGACCAAATGGTTCAATGATTATCGTTGATACTTTGACAAGTAATGTTAATCGTACTGCCGCTAACTTGCGTACTGCATTTGGTAAAAACGGTGGTAACATGGGAGCATCTGGTTCTGTATCCTACATGTTCGATAAAAAGGGTGTTATTGTCTTTGATGGTGATGACGCAGATAGTGTTTTTGAACAATTGCTAGAAGCTGATGTTGATGTTGAAGACGTTGAAGCAGAAGATGGTGTTGTTACTGTTTACACAGCGCCAACTGATCTTCACAAAGGTATCGAAGCTTTGCGTGCTAACGGTATTGAAGAATTCAAAGTAACTGAACTTGAAATGATTCCTCAATCAGAAGTGACACTTGAAGGTGAAGATCTTGAAGTCTTTGAAAAACTTGTTGACGTTCTTGAAGATGACGAAGACGTTCAAAAAGTTTACCATAACGTATCAGATTTCTAATATCAGACATCATTGATAAAATGATAGGATATTCAGTTCAAAAGGCTGAATATCCTTTTTATTTTTGGTGATAAGCTAAGGCTAACTTGGTGATAAAAAAAATCTATTGGCAATTGGTGCGAATCTAGGATAGAATAATCTTATCACAGTAAGATAACTTTTAAACTAATGAAAGTGAGGACATCAAATGAAACAAGTCATTGTTGGGATTACAGGAAATATCAAAGAAATGCCAGCTATGTCAGGATTGCATTTTGATGCGGTTTCTCGTTATTTATCAGATGGTATTAAGGTAGCTGGAGGAGCTCCAATCATCATTCCTGTGGGAACACCAGAGCTTGCTAAAACCTATATTAGTATGATTGATAAATTAGTTTTATCAGGTGGACAAAATGTTACGCCAGAATTTTACGGTGAAGAAAAAGAAGTTGATAGTGACGATTACAGCTTAGAACGTGATGAATTTGAATTTGCTTTGGTGAAAGAAGCCATTCGTCAAAATAAACCGATTTTTGCAGTTTGCCGTGGTATGCAACTACTTAATGTTGCTTTGGGTGGCACTCTCAATCAAAAGGTTGATAATCATTGGCAAGATGATATTTCAGGAACATCTCATGAAGTGGAAATTTTGCCGAATAGTCGTGTCAGCCATTTGGTAAAATCAGGTTCATGGATTAATTCATTTCATCATCAAAGTATCAAAGATTTGGCACCTAATTTGATTGCGACAGCGCGTGATGTTCGTGACGGGACAATCGAAGCCTATGAAAGCAAACACGGTGAGCCGATTTTGGGAATTCAATGGCACCCAGAACTTCTTTTAGAAAAAAGTGAAAGTCGTTTGTTGTTCAATTATTTGGTAAAAACACTATAAGATAGATAAAGCTGATGTCAGTCAGTTTTTTTGATATCTAGATATTTAGGGAGAATGAAAATGAAAAAAGTTTTATTGGGATTGGCAGTTTTATTGAGTGCTAGCTTGAGTGTCCGTGTGGAAGCGGCTGAT
Organism: Streptococcus macedonicus ACA-DC 198; assembly: GCA_000283635.1. Classification (NCBI taxonomy): domain Bacteria; kingdom Bacillati; phylum Bacillota; class Bacilli; order Lactobacillales; family Streptococcaceae; genus Streptococcus; species Streptococcus macedonicus. The sequence continues at coordinate 1,711,840 of HE613569.1, read as the reverse complement.
AAAAAAACAGTTGTCGCAACGGCTGGTGACATCAAGCCTTTTTCTTATCAGAATAAGAAAGGGCAGTTAACAGGCTATGACATTCAGGTGATAAAAGCGGCTAGCAAATATATCAACGATTATAAGATTAGTTTTAAAAAGACGGCTTGGGATTCGATATTTGTTGGTTTGGATAGCGATATTTACCAAGTGGCGGCTAATAATCTATCCTACACGGAAGAACGTGCCAATAAATACCTCTATTCGGTGCCGATTGCTAAAAATCCGTTGGTTCTAGTCGTGAAAAAGGGCTCTAAAATCACTTCTTTGAATGATATTGGCGGTAAGACGACTCAAGATGATACAGGCACATCAACTGCTAAATTTGTTGATGATTGGAATAGTCAGCATAGTGATAACCCGTCAACGATTGACTATTCTGGAGAAGATGTTACCAAACGTTTGTTGGATTTGGATGATGGGGAATTTGATTATTTGATTTTTGATAAAATCTCAGTTGAAACGATTATTAAACAAAAGAATCTGGATTTGACGGTTATTGAGCTGAATACAGATGATAATCCGAATAACTACATTATCTTTTCAAGTGATAGCAAGCAGTTACAAACAGATTTTAATAAAGCCGTGAAGAAATTGTATAACAATGGTACTTTGGAAAAATTGAGCCAAAAATATTTAGGTGGTAGCTATTTACCAGAAGCATCAGCATTAGAGGTGAGCAAATGACAGCAGAACTTTATAAAAAATTAGCCAAAATTCGTCGTGATATTCATCAACATCCAGAAGTGTCTGAACGTGAATTTAATACGACAGAGTTCCTGAAAAATCATATTTCAAATCTTGGAATTCGTATTGTTGAAACACATTTAAAGACGGGATTTATTGCTGAAATCGGACAAGGTGAGCCAATTATTGCGCTACGAGCTGATATTGATGCTCTGCCGATTCGAGAAGCCAATACGTTTGATTATGCGAGTAAAAACGGTGCAATGCATGCGTGTGGACACGATTTTCACCAAACGAGCTTACTGGGAGCAGCCGAATTATTAAAGGCAAAAGAAGCCGACATCAAGGGAACCATTCGATTGATTTTCCAGCCAGCTGAAGAAGTGGCGACTGGTGCTGATGCGGTGATTGAAGCAGGTGGTATCGAAGGAGTGTCTGCAATTATCGGCTATCATAATAACCCTCATCTTAAACCAGGGCAAATTGGCTTGCGCTCTAAAGCGATTATGGCTGCGGTTGAAAAATTTAAGGTTACGGTAACTGGTGTTAGCGGTCATGCTGCGCGTCCAGATTTTGGCATTGATACGATTTTGACTATTACGACCATTGTAAATAATTTGCAGGCGATTATCAGCCGAACGGTTTCGCCATTTGATGCGGCGGTGCTATCGGTGACACATATTGATGCTGGAACGACATGGAATGTTTTGCCGGACTCAGGTTATTTTGAAGGAACGATTCGATCATTTACGCCAGAAAATCGTCAGCATTTGCGCGAGCGATTTACCAAAATTGTGAAAAATACAGCCGAGCAATTTGGCGCACAAGTCACTATCGAGTGGGGAAAAACACCAACAGTGACTTATAACGACGAGACGTTGACACCGCTTATTTTTGAGTATTCAAAACAGTTTGCGGAAGTTTTAGAAGTTGCTCCATTAACAGGAGGAGAAGACTTTGCGACCTATCAAGAACATATTCCAGGCGTTTTTGCCTTGATTGGCAGCAACGGTGATGACAATGCAGCAGATTTGCACCATGATACCTTTACCGTAAAAGATGAAGCCCTACCAACAGCTGTTAATTATTATGTACAAAATGCTCAGTATCTACTAGACTATTACCGTTCTAAAAATGATTAGCCGTGTGTGATAAGTTTTGTTTATCACTGTGATAGATTTTAAGTATTTGTTAAGTGAGCTTTGTGATGTTAAGATATAAGTATACCTTTGAAAGGGAGTTTCAAAAATAGGAGACAATTATGACATTAATGAAAAAAATTCTTGGTGTAACAGGTGTTGCACTAGCCTCTACAACCTTTTTAGCAGCTTGTTCATCAAGCTCATCTTCATCATCTAGTTCTTCAGGAAAGGAAGAAGTTGTCTTTGCAACAGTTGGAACAACGGCTCCATTTTCATATGAAAAAGACGGTGAATTGACAGGTTATGATATTGAAGTCGCAAAAGCAGTCTTTAAAGATTCAGATAAATACGAAGTAACATTCAAAAAAACAGAATGGTCTTCAATCTTTACTGGGCTTGATTCAGGAAAATATCAAATGGGTGGTAATAACATCAGCTATACTGAAGAACGTTCAGCAAAATACCTTTTCTCATATCCTATCGGTTCAACACCGTCAGTACTTGTCGTGCCAAATAACAGCGATATAACATCTTACGATGATATCGGTGGTCATTCAACACAAGTTGTTCAAGGAACGACAACCGCTGCTCAATTGGAAAAATACAATGAAGAAAATGCAGACAATACTGTTGACATCAATTATACAAATGAAAATATCACTCAAATCTTGACAAATCTAAATGATGGCAAATATGATTTCAAGATTTTTGATGCCCCAACTGTTAATTCTGTCATTAAGAATCAAAGTTTGGATAATTTGAAAACCATTGATTTGGAATCAGAAGAGCAACCATACATCTATTTCATCTTTGGACAAGACCAAGAAGATTTACAAAAATTTGTTAATAAACGTTTGAAAGAATTGCAAGAAAATGGTACATTGACAGAACTTTCTGAAAAATACCTTGGTGGAGATTACACGCCTTCTGCTGATGATTTGAAAGTTCCAACATCAGATTAAAAAGTGTGGGTTATAGTTTTAAACTATAAGAAAACCTTATTAATAACAATTTGAAACCTAGAATCAAATAGGATAAAATAAAAACAATGATTAAAACGAAAGAGAACATGTCTATGAAATTGAAAAAATTATTTGGATTAGCTAGCGTAGCTTTTGCGTCAACCGTCTTGTTGGCAGCATGTGGAGGTTCTTCAAGTTCATCATCTTCTGATGACACAACACTTAAAGTTGGTATCATGACTTTGGATGATGCAACAGAACCACTTTGGGACAAAGTTAAAGAATTGGCAGAAGACAAAGGCGTTAAGATTGAACTTGTTGAATTTACAGACTACAATCAACCAAACGAAGCTCTTCAAAATGGCGAAATTGATGTCAATGCTTTCCAACACAAATATTTCTTGAAAAACTGGAATTCTGAAAATGATGGAACTTTGGTAGAAGTTGCTGATACGCTTCTTAGCCCAATTCGTCTCTTCTCAGGAACTGACAGCGACGGCGATGCAAAATACACTGACGTTAGTGATATTCCAGATAAAGGAACTATTTCAATTCCTAATGACGCTTCAAATGAAAGCCGTGCCCTCTACCTTCTTCAATCTGCAGGTTTGATTGAATTAGACGTTTCTGGTGATGAATTGGCTACAATTAAAAACATTTCATCAAATCCGAAAAACTTAGATATTAAAGAAGTTGATGCTGCTCAAACTGCTTCTACATTGACATCAGTTGATGCTGCAGTTATTAACAACTCTTATGCTCAATCTGCTGATGTTGACTATGACACAACACTTTACAAAGAAGCTGTTGATGAAAACTCAAATCAATGGATTAACGTTATTGCAGCCCAAAAAGGTTGGAAAAAATCAGATAAAGCTGATGCTATCAAGACTTTAGTTTCTGTTTACCAAACAGACGAAGTCGGAAAAATCATCAAAGAAGCTTCAGGCGGTGCTGATATTCCTGCATGGGATGGCGCAACAACATCTTCATCATCTTCTGATGACGATTAATATAGCCTATTGAAAATGAAAAATTAGAGGCTGGGATAACTTCCCAGTCTCTAAATCATTATTTCGTATTTTATGGAGAGTTAATAACTTCTAAATTGCTTCTTTGTTGGGAGTGGATTTTAAAATAATTAGCAATATGGTAGAATAGTAACTTGGAGAGTTTTCAAAACTGTGCTACCGATGTGTTTTGAATTTTGAGAGGTAGAAAATGGTAGTAAGTGATAATAATCAGTTGCAGAAGTTTGAAAATGATGACGTTGCTCAATATTATTTTGAGATTTTACGTCAGTTAATTGCTAAAAAATCGATTTTTGCACAGCAGATTGGGTTAGCAGAAGTAGCAAATTATCTAGGCGATATTTTTACTGAAGCTGGTGCTGAGGTAACGATTGACGATACTTGTACGGCGCCGTTTGTTTTGGCGCGTTTTAAGAGCAATAGACCTGATGCTCAGACGATTATTTTTTACAACCATTATGACACTGTGCCAGCTGATGATGACCAGCCTTGGTCGTCAAATCCTTTTGAATTAACCGTCCGTGATGGCTACATGTATGGACGTGGTGTTGATGATGATAAAGGGCATATCACAGCACGCTTGACAGCCGTTCAGAAGTATCGCCGTGAGTTTGGAGATTTTCCAGTTAACATTATATTTATTATGGAAGGTTCGGAAGAATCAGCTTCTGTGGGTCTTGAAACCTATCTTGAAAAATACGCTGATGAGCTCCGTGGTGCGGATTTATTGGTGTGGGAGCAAGGTATTTCAAATGCCAAAGGTCAGATTGAAATTTCTGGTGGAACAAAAGGTATTGTCACCTTTGATATGATTGTTGATTCTGCTAAGGTTGATATTCATTCGAAATTTGGTGCGGTCATTGAGTCAGCATCATGGTATTTGCTTAATGCAATTGCTAGCCTTCGTGATGAAACTGGTCGCATTTTGGTTGACGGAATTTATGACCAAGTCATTGAGCCAAGTGAGCGTGAGTTGTCACTTATCCTAGAGCATGCCAATCTTGATGCCGATAACCTAAAAACACTATATGGTTTGAATTTGCCAATGTTGACAAGGGATAAGGAAAAGTTAGTTCGAACGCTTTTCTTTGAACCAGCTATCACGATTGAAGGAATTTCAACAGGATATCAAGGTCAAGGTGTCAAAACGATTCTACCAGCTAAAGCTCAGACTAAAATGGAAGTTCGTTTGGTTCCTGGGCTTGAGCCAAAAGATGTTCTTCAGAAGATTGAACAACATTTGCAACAACATGGCTTTGAACAGGTAGAGTTGGTTTACACATTGGGCGAAAAGGCTTATCGTAGTGATATGTCTGCCCCGACTATTCTCAATGTGATTGAGATTGCAAAGACATTTTCACCAAATGGTGTTTCAGTTTTGCCGACGACTGCTGGTACTGGACCAATGCACCAATTCTTTGAAGTATTAGAAGTTCCGATTGCTTCTTTTGGTATTGGCAATCCAGACAGCCGTGACCATGCTGGAGATGAAAATGTTAATTTGGCGGATTATTACACCCACATTGAAATGATTGAGGAGTTGATTAAGAGTTATGAGAAAACCGATTATTAATTTAGAACATATTGCCATTACGTTTTATCAGAAAAAACGTGAGATAGAAGCGGTAAAAGACGTTTCCATTACGATTGACAAAGGTGAAATTTATGGAATCGTTGGTTATTCTGGAGCAGGAAAATCAACCTTAGTTCGTACGATTAACTTATTACAGACACCAACTTCTGGAAAAATTACGATTGGTGATGATGTGATATTTGACAATGGTAAAGTGCAGTTAAAAGGTGCAGCTTTACGTCAAAAACGTCAAAAAATTGGGATGATTTTCCAACATTTTAATTTAATGGCACAAAAAACAGCGCGCCAAAATGTGGCTTTTGCGCTTCGTCATTCAAAATTATCAAAAGAAGAAAAAGACAAAAAAGTCGCTGATTTACTTGAATTAGTAGGCTTGTCAGATCGTGCTGAAAATTATCCTGCTCAATTATCAGGTGGGCAAAAGCAACGTGTTGCGATTGCACGTGCTCTTGCCAATGACCCAGAAATCTTGATTTCTGATGAATCAACATCTGCCCTCGATCCTAAAACAACAAAACAAATTTTGACTTTATTGCAAGATTTGAATCAAAAACTTGGTTTGACTGTGGTTATGATTACGCACGAAATGCAAATTGTCAAAGACATCTGTCACCGTGTTGCTGTTATGCAAAATGGGCACTTGATTGAAGAAGGTTCTGTATTGGAGATTTTCTCAAATCCAAAAGAACCATTGACGCAAGAATTTATCAAAACAGCTACTGGTATTGATGAAGCCTTGGTTAAAATTGAAAAACAAGCTCTTGTGCAACATTTGCCAAAAGACGATTTGCTTGTTCAATTGAAATACGCAGGAACATCAACAGACGAGCCTATTTTAAATCAGATTTACAAACAATTTGAAGTAACAGCGAATATCCTTTATGGAAATATTGAAATTCTAGACGATACACCAGTTGGTGAAATGATTGTTGTCCTATCTGGTGAAGCCGATGCGCTTGCTGCTGCCCAAACAGCTATTCTTGAAGCTGGAATTGAATTAACTGTATTGAAACGAGGTGCCTAAATGATGGAATGGATTGAGACAAATTTACCAAATGTTTACCGCATTGGTTGGGAAGGAACGAATTCTTGGTCAGATGCCTTTTCAGCAACGCTTTATATGACTGGCTGGTCATTTGTGATTGGTGGTATTTTAGGGCTTTTAATGGGATTATTTTTAGTTCTAACTGGACCAAATGGTGTGCTTAGCAATCGTATTGGGTTTAAAATTTTAGATATTTTCACGTCAATTGTTCGTGCCATTCCTTTCATCATTTTGTTGGCTATTTTGAAAGGTTTTACCTATGCTATCGTTGGAACCAACCTAGGTCGAACAGCAGCGCTAATTCCGCTATCAGCAGCGACATTTGCCTTCTATGCTCGTCAGGTTCAAGTTGTCTTTTCAGAAATGGATAGAGGTGTTATTGAAGCCGCACAAGCTTCAGGAGCTACCCTTTGGGATATTATCAAAATTTACCTTAGCGAATGTTTGCCAGAGCTTATCCGTGTCTCAACAGTAACGCTCATCTCACTTATCGGTGAAACAGCTATGGCGGGTGCGATTGGAGCAGGTGGTCTTGGTTATATTGCCATTTACTACGGTTATAACCGCTCAGCAACAGATGTCACTATCGTTGCAACAATCTGTATCCTTATCCTAGTCTTTATTATCCAATTTATCGGAGACTTCCTCACTAAAAAACTAAGTCATAAATAGAAAAAAGCACTTCTGTGAAAACAGAGGTGCTTAATGATTGTTTTGTGCTATTTTATTGTCCATGTCTGTAATGAGACTAGCAAGAGTGATATTCTCGAGAGAAGCTTTAAAATTTTCTTGAACCACATCAATACGTGGTTGTAAAACGGAGTTCACCACGCGACCAACTGGACAATTTGGGTTGGTATCATCATTAGCTTTAAAAATAGGCTTGTTTTTATCTTCGACTGCTTGAAAAATATCCCAAAAAGTGAGTTCTTGAGGTGCTTTTGTCAAATGCGCTCCGCCAACACCAGCTTCTACCTTTACGAGTTCAGCTTTTTGTAATTTACCCAATAAATTTCGGACAATCACAGGATTGGTTTGGATACTGTTAGCGAGAAAGGTAGATGTCACTTTTTCTTTATTTTCAAAATGATAAATAGCTAATAGGATATGGACAGAAGTCGCTAATCGTGCAGAGTAAGGCATTTTTTCTCCTTATACTAATCTAATTTGTTAAGAGTATTATAGCATAATTTTGTTGTAATTAAAAATATTACAACCTTTTAGTTGTAATCATTGACATTACATCTGAAGAAGAATATACTATAGATGTAGTTGTAATAAAATATATTACAACAAAAAAATTATTTATATTTTGGAGGAATCATTATGAAAATTGCAGTAGTTGCCGCAAATGGTAAAGCAGGTCAATTGATCGTTGAAGAAGCGCTTAATCGCGGACATGATGTCACGGCAGTTGTTCGTAGTTTTAATAAATCAAAAGCTCAGAAAGTTATTGAAAAAGACTTATTTGACTTAACAAAAGAAGATTTGGCTGGCTTTGATGTGGTTGTGGATGCTTTTTGGGCTTGGACAGAAGACCAACTTCATCTTCACAGCGAGTCACAAAAGCATTTAGCAGATTTGTTGTCAGGAACAGATACACGCTTGATGATTGTTGGTGGTGCAGGAAGTCTTTATGTCAATCCTGAACACACCGTACAATTGGTTGACACACCAGAATTTCCTGCTGTTTTCAAACCATTGGCTAATGCGCAACGTCAATCATTGGCAGAAATTCGTGAACGCAATGATGTCAAATGGACATTTGTTAGCCCAGCAGCAGATTTCCAAGCTGACGGTAACCGTACAGGGCAATATATTCTTGCTGGTGAAGAATTAACCACAAACGATAAGGGTAAATGTATTATCAGCTACGCAGATTATGCTATTGGCTTTGTTGATGAAATTGAAAATAGCAAACACATCAAAGAACGCATCAGTTTACTTGGAAAATAAGATAGAATAACCCCACCAAACTCATTTGAGCTTGGTGGGGTTTGTTAGCAATCATATTATCTATGCTTTTTTGACTTTTGTGATAAATATGCTAAGAATGAAGCCGACGAGGGCAAAGCTAATCCACCCCATTGAGAATTGTCCGAATGGAACAATTGTTGTGAAGAATTCAACGAGACTTGTTGGAAGTGTGAATAATCCAGTCATTGTAGATAATGTTGAAAAGGCATCATAAAGTGCTGGAATAACGGTGAAACCAATGGTTAATCGATAAACAATTGGACTATTATTGAAGAATTTAGCAAGGAGTACCAAAAGTACAATCACGACTGTAAGTGGGTAGAGAAGGTAAAGAACTGGCAGTGACCATTTAATCAACTCAGAAAGACTACCAAAGTAGAAGAATAAAGCAATCAAGGTAAAGATACTTGCCCAAGCAACGTGAGACAATTTTGGTTGTAGTTTGTGGAAATATTCCGCGCAGGCTGTGATTAGCCCTGTTGCTGTTGTTAAACAAGCAAGGAAAATCGCTGCCGCAAGAACTGCTCGTCCAATGCTTCCAAGATAGAAATAAGCTGCTTGTCCCAGAACATTTCCGCCATCGATAGCAGCGCCATTAAATGTAAATTGTCCGTTAGTAAATGTAAATAAGCTTTGTGATGTTGCGCCGATACGAGCCACAAAAATGTAAATAAGCGCAAGCAATACGGTTGCAATGATCCCAGATTTGAAGGTCAAAAGAGCGACTTCTGACTGATTTTTGGCACCGTGTTGTTTACTAGCATCGATAACAATAATGGCAAAAGCAAGGGAAGCAAGAGCGTCCATTGTACCATATCCTTGAATGAGCCCCGCAACAAAAGGTACATCTTTAAAGGCATTACTAATATCATTAGCGGCGTTATAAGCAGTACCAATATCACCGGCTGGTTTGATAAAGGAAGCAATCACCAAGATTGCAAGAATGATAAGAAGCGCAGGTGTCAAATATTTCCCAATGCGGTCAGCAATTTTGCTTGGTTTAATGGCTAAAATGTAAGAAAGACCAAAAAAGAACAAACCGTAAGCAATTTTTACGCTAATGCTATCACCTAAAATTGGTTGGATCCCAATCGAAAATGACGTAGCACCTGTCCTTGGAATCGCAAAGAAAGGTCCAATTGACAAATAGAGGGCAATTGAAAATAACAAGGCATAATGGCGCGAAACAGGGCGTGCAAAATCCTCGACGTCGCTGGCACCAGAATAAGCAACAGCAACAACTCCAAGCAATGGCAGGGTGACGCCTGTCAAGCAGAAGCCAAGAATAGCCAATGCTAAGTTACTTCCAGAATAAATGCCTAAAAAGGCAGGGTAAATAAGGTTACCCGCTCCAAAAAATAGAGCAAATAACATGAAACCGATAATGACATAAATATTTTTAAAAGGTTTCATATGTCCTCCTAATAATGAAAAATGCTTACAATTACTTTTCAATTGAGTAAAATTGTATGACAATTATTATAGCGAACAGACAAGCTGTCGTCAATAGAAGAAAGGTTCAAAAATTATAAACAAATTCTCATAAAAAACTGACAAGCTGTGTCCTAAAGCTATAAAATGCGCTAAATAATATCATAAAAAGTATCATCAAAAAATTTAAATTGTGAAAAAATTTGGAAAATAGTGTATTTAAGCGCTATCATTTAACAAATCTTGTGTGAGGATGTTTGACGAAGTGGCAGTTTTGTATTATTATAAAAAAGTTATTACGATATAAGGAGTTACTATGAGACATTTTATTAGCGTTTGGAATAGGACTAGTCTAATCAAACGTATTATTATCGGAGTTATCCTTGGTTTAATTCTGGGAGTAGCCTTTCCAAAATTATCAGGAATTGGTATTTTAGGAGATTTATTTGTAGGTGGTCTTAAAGCTGTAGCACCATTATTGGTTTTTGTTTTGGTTGCCAATGCTTTATCACAACATGAAAAAGGACAAAAGACCAATATGTCAACGGTTGTCGGCCTTTATCTTGTTGGGACACTAGCTGCGGCGATAGTGGCAATATTAGTTAACTACATTTTCCCGTTGAAATTGACATTAGACAATGTAGCAGAATCGGATTTATCAGCACCAGAAGGGGTAGCAGAAGTTTTCAAAGACCTCTTGCTCAAAGTTGTGGATAACCCTGTTAATGCTATCGCATCTGCTAACTATATCGGAGTGCTAGCGTGGGCGGTTGTCTTTGGGCTTGCAATGCGCAATGCTAGCCAACAAACGAAAGACTTACTACAAACCATGACAGAAGTAACGTCGCAGGTTGTGCGTTGGATTATTAATTTAGCGCCATTTGGTATTTTAGGTTTGGTCTTTAACGCCATTTCTGATAATGGTATTGGTATTCTGACTAATTATGGTTTCTTGATTGTAACTCTAGTTGGAACAATGCTTTTTGTGGCTCTGGTGGTCAATCCATTAATTGCATTTGTGATGATTCGTCAAAATCCTTACCCACTTGTTCTTCGTTGTTTGAAAGAATCTGGTTTGACAGCCTTCTTTACGCGTAGTTCAGCGGCAAATATCCCTGTCAATATGAAACTTTGTGAAGATTTAGGCTTGAATAAAGACACTTATTCGGTATCTATTCCTCTCGGAGCGACAATCAATATGGCTGGCGCAGCGATTACGATTAACGTCCTAACACTTGCTGCGGTTAACACTCTTGGAATTAGTGTTGATTTTCCAACAGCTTTCTTATTGAGTGTGATTTCAGCGGTATCTGCTTGTGGTGCTTCTGGTGTGGCAGGGGGGTCTCTCCTATTGATTCCAGTTGCATGTAGTTTATTTGGCATTTCAAATGAGATTGCTATGCAAGTTGTTGGTGTTGGGTTTATTGTTGGTGTTGTCCAAGATTCTTGTGAAACAGCGCTTAACTCATCAACGGACGTTCTTTTTACAGCGGTAGCTGAAAAATCTGTCTGGGGTAAAAACAAAAAAGCAAAACATAGCTAATCACCGTAGCTGGGCAAATTGCTCAGCTTTTTTTTATATTAAACCCCTTGCTATAACCTGTATTTATAACTAGTTCAAGAAATAAGCTTCTTTAAATTGAATCTTATTTATGATAAAATAAACCAACATCAAAAAGGAGGAACTCTCATTTTGAGTAATCATTTAATTGTTTTACAATCGGATTTTGGTTTGGTTGACGGGGCAGTTGCAGCCATGGTTGGAGTTGCCTTGCAGGAAGAGCCAACTTTAAAAATTCACAATTTAACTCATGATATTACTCCTTATAATATTTTTGAGGCTTCTTATCGCCTTTTTCAAACGGTAGAATATTGGCCAGAAGGCACCACTTTTGTTTCTGTAGTTGATCCAGGAGTTGGTTCAAAGCGAAAAAGTGTTGTTGCTTTAACAGAGAATAACCAGTTTATCGTGACACCTGATAATGGCACTTTAACCTATATCAAAACACATGTTGGTATCAAGGCGGTTCGAGAAATTTCAGAGGTTAAAAATAGACGCAAGAATACAGAGTATTCTTATACATTCCACGGACGTGATGTTTATGCTTATACAGGAGCAAAACTAGCCAGCGGTCATATTTCATTTGAAGAAGTGGGACCAGAATTGCCTGTTGAAGCCGTTTTGGAATTGCCTGTCGTTGAGACAGAAATTCTGGAGAATGCTGTGCGTGGGGCAGTTGATATTTTAGATGTTCGTTTTGGGTCATTGTGGACGTCAATTAAACATGAAGAGTTTTATACGTTGTCGCCTGAATTTGGTGACCGTTTTGAAGTGACCATTTTTAATAACGATATGTTGGTTTACCAAAATCAAGTGACTTACGGAAAATCATTTGCTGATGTGCGGATTGGTCAGCCAATTATCTATATTAATTCACTTTATCGTGTTGGGCTTGCTATCAACCAAGGGTCGTTTGCCAAGGCTTATAATGTTGGAGTTGGGTCTAACTGGCGCATTGAGATTAAAAAATTAGGGGTATCATTATGAAAAGTAATTCGATAAAAACCGTTGTTGCGACAGGGATTGGGGCAGCCTTGTTCATTATCATTGGAACTTTGATTAACATTCCAACGCCCATCCCAAATACCAATATTCAATTACAATATGCCGTAATTGCTCTTTTTGCTGTGATTTATGGTCCGACAGTTGGTTTCTTTTCTGGTTTTATTGGACATGCTCTAAAAGATGCCCTTCAATATGGTTCACCTTGGTGGACATGGGTGCTTGTTAGTGGCTTGATTGGCTTGGCTATTGGCTTATTAGCTAAGAAAATCAATATTGAAAAAAGTCCTTTGACTGCAAAAGATTATGTTTGGTTTAATGCCGTACAGATTATTGCTAATGTTGTTGGCTGGACTTTGATTGCCCCTTACGGTGACATTTTGATTTACAGCGAACCAGCAAGCAAAGTTTTCGCTCAAGGTATTTTATCAGCAGTTATCAACAGTTTGACAATCGCTATTGGTGGTTCGCTTTTGCTTGCCGTGTATTCTAAAACACGCACGCAATCAGGCAGCCTAACCAAAGATTAATACAGAAGTAGAAGCAGGGATTCCCTGCTCTTAATCATTTTTTAGGAGAATAGTCATGAAGCCCTTTATTCAATTTAAGGATTTCACTTTTAAATATGATATTCAAGCAGAACCAACCTTAAAATCTCTCAATTTAACGATTGAAAAAGGACAAAAGGTACTTATCATAGGTCCATCAGGTTCTGGAAAATCAACAATTGGTCACTGTCTTAATGGGATTATCCCTAATATTTACCATGGGGAGAAATCTGGGCAGTTTACGATTAATGGTAAAGAAGCATTTGGCTTGTCTATTTACGACAAGTCTCATTTGGATTCTACGGTTTTACAAGACCCAGATGGTCAATTTATTGGGTTAACCGTGGCAGAGGACTTGGCATTTGCGCTTGAAAATGACTGTGTTTCTTTGGAAGAAATGCAAGAAAAAGTTGTTCACTGGGCAAAAAGGCTTGATTTAACAGAGTTTTTAGACAATCGTCCACAAGATTTATCAGGTGGACAAAAACAACGTGTTAGTTTAGCAGGGATTCTGATTGATGAGAGTCCGATTTTACTTTTTGATGAGCCGCTTGCCAATCTAGACCCAAAATCAGGTCAAGAAACGATTGATTTGATTGACCGTATTCATCATGAAGAAAAGGCGACGACGATTATCATTGAACATCGTTTGGAAGATGTGCTCTATCGTCATGTGGATAAAGTCGTTTTGGTGAATGATGGTCAGATTTTATTTGATGGTCATCCAGATGAGCTATTACGGACAGAGCTTTTGATTCAAAATGGCATTCGCGAGCCACTTTACGTAACGGCTTTGAGAGATTTGGGTGTTGATGTGACATCAATGGAACATCTATCAGACCTAAGTCAAGTTGATTTGACAAATATTGCCGTGACAGCGCCCAGCTCATTTCAAGAAGAAGCGCCGCAAGATAAGCTCTTAACGGTTGAACAACTGCATTTTGCTTATCAAGAGAATCGTCCTATTTTGAAAAATATCAATTTTGAGATTAATCAAGGCGAACGGATTGCCATTGTGGGAAAAAATGGTGCTGGCAAGTCAACTTTGGCAAAAGCTATCTGCCAATTTATCATGCCAGAAGGTGATATTCGTTATCGAGGACAATCGATTATGACGGATTCTATCAAAGAGCGTGCTGAAAAAATCGGTTATGTTCTTCAAAATCCAAAACAGATGATTAGTCAGACGATGATTTTTGATGAGGTGGCGCTTGGTCTTCGTTTGCGTGGAGTAGATGAGCAAGACGTTGAAAAACGCGTGTTAGAAACGTTAAAAGTTTGTGGTTTGTATGAATTCCGAAAATGGCCTATTTCTGCGCTGTCTTTTGGTCAGAAAAAACGAGTGACAATTGCTTCGGTTCTGGTAATGAATCCTGAAATCATTCTTTTAGATGAACCGACAGCAGGTCAAGATAAGCGAAATTATACTGAAATCATGAATTTCCTTAATCAGCTCAATAAGGCAGGGCACACCATTATCATGATAACGCATGACATGCAGTTGATGTTGGAGTATTCTGATCGCAGTATTGTAGTGAGCAACGGTGAAATCATTGCGGATTGTTCGCCAGTGGCATTATTCAATCAAAATGCTATCCTAGAAAAAGCTAACTTGAAAAAGACTAGCTTGTTTGAATTAGCAGAAAAATTAGCAGTTGATCCAATTGTCTTGACGCATTATTACATTGAAAAAGAGGGAGGTATTCATGGCTAGTCATCTTATTGGTTATCAGAGTGGTCGGGGTTTCTTTTATCAATTGTCAGGCGCCAGTAAATTAATTTTCTTTGTTTTGGTATCGATTGCTTGTATGACAACCTATGATACGCGTTTGATAGCCGCGATTGGAATTGCTTCCCTTGTTTTGTTTAAAATAGCAGGTATTCGTTGGCAGCAAGTCTCTTTTGTCGTCAAATTTATTGGCTTTTTTGCTCTTTTAAATGTGGTCATGGTGTATTTGTTTGCACCGAATTATGGCGAAACAATTTACGGAACTAAAACTATTTTGCTACAAGGCTATGGGCGATTTTATCTTACCAGTCAAGAATTATTTTACCTGTTTAACCTTGCTTTGAAATATTTTTGCACGGTTCCGTTGGCTGTCTTATTTCTTATGACAACGCAGCCAAGTCAATTTGCTTCAAGTTTGAATCAAATCGGCGTACCTTATAAAGTTGCCTATGCAGTTAGTTTGACGCTACGCTACATTCCTGACGTGCAAGAAGAATTTTACATGATTCAAATGTCACAAGAAGCGCGTGGACTGGAACTATCACAAAAAGAAAAACTAATGAAACGTATCAAAGGAAATCTACAAATTGTCATTCCCTTGATTTTCAGCTCACTTGAGCGAATTGATACGGTGTCAACAGCTATGGAGCTACGTCGTTTTGGAAAAAATAAAAAGCGTACTTGGTACACTTATCAAAAATTTATAACAGCGGATTTGCTGACCGTTGTGATTGCTGTTTTACTAGTTATCATTAGTTTGTGGCTTTTTCACCTTAACCAAGGGCGTTTTTACAATCCTTGGCATTAAAAAAGCGTATAAACCAGAACAATTAGCTGTTCAACGGTTTATACGCTTTTTTCTTATTTCAAATAACCAAGATAATCAAATTTTTCAAACGTATTGTCATTTGCAATGGCAACGACTTCAGTATTGGCTTCAAAAGCTTGGTTGGGATTGATATGGGTATCAAGACTTGACGTTGATTTTTTACGAATACCGACTAAATTCAGGTCGTATTTGTGTCGAAGGTCCAGCTGAACCAGACTCTTTCCAACCCAAGAATCAGGAATAGAAAATTCAATCATAGAAATATTATTCTCAATGTGAATAATATTTTTAATATGGTGGCGAAGCATATTTGAAGCAACTCTTTTTCCAGAGTCGCGTTCTGGTGTGATAACTTTAGTCGCCCCAATGCCGTAAAGCACCTCTTCATAAGTCGCATTTTTGGCCTTGGCAAGAATGGTTTTTACCCCTAATTTTTTACAGTGCATAATGGCAAGAACTGAAGATTCTAAGGTATTTCCAGTTGCAATAACAACAACATCACATTGCGCAATGCCAACGGCTTTTAAAAATTCAATCTCTGTAATATCACCAACAGCTGCCTTAGTTGCCATATCAGCCACATCTTGAACGAGATTTTCATGTCTATCTAAAGCAATGACCTCTTGCTCGAATTTACTTAATTCTTCAACAATAGTACGTCCAAAAATTCCTAATCCAAGAACTCCAAAAATCTTTTTTGTCATAATAATTTCCTCTAACCAACATTAATATTTGTTTGTGCGTAGCGAATATTTTTTTCTTTCTTTTGCAAAAGACTAAGCAGGACAGTAATCGGTCCAACACGTCCGATAAACATAAGCGCCATGATGACAAATCGCCCTGCTTGCGATAATTTAGGCGTTAAATCCATGGAAACGCCAACCGTAGCAATCGCAGAAATGGCTTCAAACAGCAAAGCGAGCGGGTCATGATTCGGTTCAAATTCCAAAAGCAACAGATAGCCGATGATTAAAATAGTAAAGAAAAAGATTAGCACGGTCAGTGTTTGTTTTATCGCTTTATTGGCAATAACGCGGTGGCGAAAAGTGACTTCATTTTGCCCTGCAAGTTCGGATTTGAAAAGCAAGAAGGCAATTGCGACTGTTGTCACCTTGACACCGCCAGCCGTACCACCAGGAGCACCACCGATAATCATTTGAATCATATAAAGAATATTTGTCGCTGAATGCGTATCAAGATAAGAAATCGTTGCAAATCCAGCCGTCCTCATGGTTACTGATTGGAAAAAGCAGACCATGATTTGCTGAAAAATGGTATAGTGCCCAATTGTCTTAGCATTTTTAAATTCAATTAGCCACGTCAATGCTGTTCCAAGCAGTAAAAGAATTCCTGTTGTGACAAGCACTAAGCGTGTCTGATTGCTTAATGAGCGAGAAAATGCAGAAAAGCGATAAGGTTTATCTTTGATAAAGTGTTTGATAGCTTTTTTTAAATCCATCCAAACCGCAAATCCGATTCCACCAGATACGATTGCGGCAGCAATTGCCACATTAACCAAGGGATTCAAAACGAATTGTTTAAGGCTAGCATCGCCAAAATTATCAAACCCAGCATTACAAAAAGCAGAGACAGCAAGAAAAATGGCATTAAAAATACCGTGCCACAAGCCAAAACGTGGAATAAAATCAAAGAGCAATATAATAGCAACCAAGGACTCAATAATAAAAGTGATTTTGTAAGCATTAAAAAGGTAATGCCTAAGGTCATTGTTATTGTCATAGCTAAGTGCTGATTGCAGCAAACTCTGCCTTGATAAATTCATGCGACGACGTAAAAGGTAGGTACTGATTGCAATTAAAGTAACCAATCCTAGTCCACCAATTTGCATGAGACACATTGTAATCACTTGACCTAATCCGTTGTAAACACTGGCTACAGGAAAGACTGATAATCCCGTCACACAAACCATTGAAACTACGTTGAACAAGTGGTCAAGGTAAGTAGTGCTAGGCGCGTCAGCATAGTGAGTTATAGGAAGTGAGAGTAACAAGCTTCCTATGAAAATGACAATCATAAAACTAAATGTCAAGCGTTGTGTACTTGTTAAAGATTTAAAAATACTATTCAAAGAGTACTCCTCCTAAACTTCAAAAAGTTTTTAAAGTTTTCTAAAAGAGCCTTACGGCTCATAACATTAAAGAGGTTTTTTATTTGGCATCCCAGCCTTACGTGGGTATTTATTTGGTGTCTCTTTTTTCTTTTCAAGAATTGTGATTTGGCGACTATCGCCATTTGGCAATTCATAATGATAATTGTCTATGAGTTTTGAAAAAAGAATTGTCATGGCATTTTTGGCATCTGCCAATTCTTCTTCGGCAGCGGAAGCTTTAAGAGCAATTAATTGCCCACCAACTTTTAAAAATGGGATTGTCAATTCGGTCAAGATTTGGAGACGAGCAACAGCTCGTGCTGTTACAATATCATAGCTTGCGCGGAAATGCTTATCTTGACCAAAATCTTCAGCACGTCCATGGTAAAAATGAACTCCCTCTAAGCCAAGTTCATCTGCCAATGAATTAAGAAAATTAATACGCTTATTTAGTGAATCAATAATAGTAACATCAATATCAGGGCATAAAATCTTGATAGGAATACTTGGAAAACCAGCTCCAGCTCCAATATCTAGCAAACGAATCGCTTGATTTGTTATTTTTCCTTGAAGAACAGGAGCAATAGAATCATAAAAATGTTTCAAATAAACGCCCTCTTCATCCGTAATAGCCGTCAAATTAATCTTTTGATTCCATTCAACCAAAAGCTCAAAATAACGTTCAAATTGCTTTTTTTGTGTATCTGTCAACTCAAAACCTTGTTGACTAAGTTTCTTATAAAATTCTTCTGGTGTCATGATTATCAGTAAAGAAAGCATTAGCAGCCTGCAAAACACAAACCACCACAACTTTCTCTAATATCCTTTCAATTTCAATATATGTAATCTTATTCTACCATAAAATCCCATCCAATAACATTCTTAGAAATGGTTATAACACCCCAAAAACTAATTTTCCTCCATAACTTCATCTGTAAATACTTTAAGAATTGAAAGAAAATTGATATAATGAGCTTAGGAAGTATTTTTTATCTACTTATTTTGGTTTATCAAAAGCTTTTGTGTAGCGGTAGGTTACAAAAAGCAACTGATTTTGGAAAGGTATGTCATACCTAAGGAGAAATTTATGATTTTTGTTATTATCGCTATTATTGTTGTTTTAGTGCTTTGGATTATTGCTATCTATAATGGTCTTGTTAAAAGTCGTATGCAAACTAAGGAATCTTGGAGTCAAATTGATGTGCAACTCAAACGTCGTAATGACCTCATTCCGAATCTGATTGAGACTGTAAAAGGCTACGCCGCTTATGAAGAAAAAACATTTGCTAAGATTACAGAATTACGCAGTCAAGTTGCCCGAGCAGAAACACCAGCAGAAGCAATGCACGCGTCAAATGCTCTTACCAAACAACTCTCAAGCTTGATTGCTGTGGCTGAAAATTATCCTGAACTTAAAGCTAATAACAGCTTTATCAAGTTGCAAGATGAATTGACAAATACAGAAAACAAAATTTCGTACTCACGTCAATTGTTCAATACAACAACAGCAAATTATAATGTTAAATTAGAAACTTTCCCAAGCAATATCATTGCAGGTATGTTTGGTTTTAAACCAAGCCAATTCTTGGAAACCCCTGAAGATGAAAAAGAAACACCAAAAGTATCATTTGATTTCTAATTGATATTGTTTTGAGAAATTATTTTAAAGCAACCTTTAATAAAGAAAGGAATAAAATGGAAGGTCTCTTGAAATAGTTGATGATTTTAACAACTCGAAGAGACCTTTTGTTTTCTTAATAAAGTCATGTTATACGATCAAATTTCTAGTAACAAGCGAAGAACGGTTGTTTTGATTCTTGTTTTCTTCTTGATTTTGTCAGCTATTGGTGCCGCAGTTGGCTATCTTTGGTTAGATAGTCTAGAATTCGGTGTGGTTATCGCCTTAATTATTGGTGGAATCTATGCTGTTAGTATGATTTTTCAATCAACAAATGTTGTCATGTCAATGAACAATGCGCGTGAAGTCAGCGAGGAAGAAGCCCCAGAACTTTATCATATTGTAGAAGATATGGCAATGGTGGCACAAATTCCAATGCCGCGTGTGTTTATCGTTGAAGATGATTCTTTAAATGCGTTTGCGACAGGTTCAAGTCCTGAAAATGCTGCGGTCGCAGCCACCACAGGATTATTAGCTGTGATGAATCGTGAAGAATTGGAAGGTGTTATTGGACACGAAGTTAGTCATATTCGTAATTACGATATCCGCATTTCTACCATTGCTGTTGCTTTAGCTAGTGCAGTGACCTTAATTGCTAGTATCGGTAGCCGCATGATGTGGTTTGGCGGAGGTGGCAATCGTCGCCGTTCGAATAACCGCGATGAGGGTGGTCTTGGTATTTTGATGTTGCTCTTTTCGATTTTATCGTTAATTTTAGCACCACTTGCCGCAACTCTTGTTCAATTAGCCATTTCACGGCAACGTGAATACCTTGCTGATGCCAGTTCTGTTGAACTAACTCGTAATCCTGAAGGGATGATTAAAGCACTTCAAAAACTGGAGCAATCTTCTCCAATGCATCATCCTGTTGATGAAGCAAGTGCGGCACTCTACATTAATGACCCTATCAAAAAAGAAGAAAGAACAACATCACTGTTCAACACACATCCATCTATTTCGGATCGTATTGAACGTCTTCGTCAAATATAATAATATCAAGAACTTCATTTTAAGGTGTGAAGTTCTTTTATAATAAATTATTTATTGATAGAATATATACAGACAATACTCTAAAAAGTTGATATAATAGTAGAGAAATTTAAAAGAGGTAATAATGATGTTTTCAATTTCGGAAATAAAAAAGAATCCAGATGGTATTAGTTTCAATCTTTCTTTAGATATTAAAGAAAAATTAGCAGAACGTAACAAAGATGTGTTGGACGTTAAGGGAATTTTTGTGCAAGGTAATGTTGCCTATGATGATGGTTTATATTTATTAAATTATACACTCGATTATACAATTACATTACCTTCAAGCCGCTCAATGTTGCCTGTTGACGTACACCAGATTGAGAAAATTTCAGAAATTTTTATTGAAATGGCGGATATTCATACAAAAGAAGAACTTGTTAGAGAAAATCTTGTCTTGGTACTTGAGGAGGACTATATTGATTTAGAAGAAAGTGTTATTGATAATATTTTGTTGACAATTCCTATGCAAATTTTAAGTAAGGAAGAACGAAATTCTAATGTAATGCCATCAGGAAATGACTGGTCAGTTTTGACAGAAGAACAATATGATGTGCTACAAGATGAAAAGAAAAAGGAGAATAATCCATTTTCTGCTTTAAATGGATTGTTTGAAGATTAATTTTATTTTTATTAAAAAATAAAATATTCTTGAATTATCGTTAACACTTTGATATACTTTTAAGGCTATATAATATACTTATCTTTGTTTTTGCTTTTTCAGAAAGATGTAATAAAATAATAAAAATGTAATTTTATTCTCATGCTAATAGGAAGTCATTTTTGACAGAGGTAGTATACTTTTGCAAAAAAGAGATTTTAAATCTTTAAAAATTAATAAAAGGTTGGTGACAATGAGTAAAAAGATTTTAATTATTGAAGATGAAAAAAATCTTGCACGTTTTGTATCTTTAGAGTTGCAACATGAAGGTTATTCAGTAGTAGTAGAAAATAATGGACGACTTGGCCTACAAACAGCTCTAGATGATGATTTTGATTTAATTTTGTTAGACTTGATGCTTCCAGATATGGATGGTTTTGAAATTACACGCCGTCTTCGATTAGGAAAAGAGACTTCTATTATTATGATGACAGCTCGTGATTCAATTATGGATGTTGTTGCTGGGCTTGATCGTGGTGCAGATGACTATATTGTTAAACCATTTGCAATTGAAGAATTGTTAGCTCGTGTCCGTGCTGTTTTTCGTCGTCAAGATGTTGAATCTAAGCGTGAACAAGATAGTCGAGGAAAAGAAGGGCTACTTGGACTACGCTTAAACCCTCAAAATCGTTCTGCTGTTCGAGGTGATGATGAAATTTCACTTACAAAACGTGAATATGATTTGCTAAGTGTTCTTTTATCAAATGTTAATCGTGTAATGACACGTGAAGAATTATTGTCTAGTGTTTGGAGATATGATACAGATATTGAGACAAATGTTGTTGATGTTTATATCCGTTACCTTCGCGGAAAAGTCGATATTCCAGGTAAAGAATCTTACATTCAAACAGTTCGTGGAATGGGATACATTATTCGAGAAAAATAATGATAAAATGGGAAGAAAAGTCTTTATCTAGAAAAATATCGATTTTCTCTTTGCTTCGGATTCTCCTTGTGTTAACTCTTTTTAATCTAATCGTGTACTTTGGAACTACCCAAATCTTTTTAGCACGTGAGCGTTATGATGTTGAACAAAGTGCCGAAGTAGTGAGAAATTTTTTGTCTCAAGAAAGCTCACTAACAGTTGACAATCTTTTGGATTTGTTGGATGAGTATAATGCTACGGAGTCACTTGTTGAGGAAGATGATGCCCAATATATCCTAGATAAAAGTGGTGGGATTGATGATTTGACTTCTGATAATCAAGAAGTCGCCATTTTTAACAAGGATAAGCAATTAGTTTTAACGACTGATAAGTCAGTTGCAAATTTTAAAACAGGTACAGTTGGCAAGACAAAAATCTACCATGCACCTGCTTTTACAGGTTACTATGCAACGGCGAAAATTTACTCCAAAAACACAAGAGAAGTTATGGGTTATGTGACGCTTTTTCAACACTTTAGCTCCTACTATCTAATGCGACATTGTCTTGTGGTAATCCTTTTGATTACAGAGTTGGTTGAGATTGGGTTAATTTTATATGTTCTTTTCTCTTCAACAAAACGCTTTTTACGTCCGTTGGAAGAATTTCAAGGAATTGTTAGTAATATTGCTGAAAATCCTGGCGATTTGACTGTCCGTAGTGATATTCACTCTGGAGATGAAATTGAAGAAATTTCTGCTAACTTTGATAAATTGTTAGATCAAATTGAAGGGTATACTAAAAGACAAGCGCGTTTTGTTAGTGATGTTAGTCATGAATTACGAACACCGATTGCAGTTATTAAGGGACATCTTGGTTTACTGAAACGTTGGGGAAAAGAAGACCAACATATTCTTGAAGAAAGTTTAGATGCTGCTTATCATGAAATCGATCGAATGTCCATTATGGTTAATGAAATGCTAGATATGGTTCGTGTTCAGGGAAGTTTTGATCTACACAAAGGTGGAAAAACAGACTTGAAGAAATCAATTGACTATGTTTTGGGAAATTTTCGTATTTTGCATCCAGATTTTAATTTTCAATTTTCAACAAGTGTGGAGGAGTGTGTCTTTGCAGAAATTTACAAAAATCACTTTGAACAGGCAATTTTGATTTTAATTGATAATGGTGTAAAATATTCTTCAGGAAGTAAAACGATTCATGTTAGTTTGGAGCTTCAAGGATCTGACGCTGTTGTCAAAGTTAGAGATGAAGGGGAAGGAATTTCTCAGGAAGACCTGAAATATATTTTTGAACGATTTTATCGAACAGATAAATCACGTAATCGTGTTTCAACACAAGGAGGTCTTGGAATTGGCTTGGCTATCCTTAAACAGATTGTTGATGCTTATGAGCTTAATATCAGTGTTAACAGTATTGTTAATGAGGGTTCAGAGTTTACGTTAGTTATTCCACGACTTATGACAAAACAAGATAAAACAGACTGAGTTTTTCTCTCGGTCTGTTCGTTTTTCTAATAAAGCATGATTGAACAATTATTTTTTATTAGAAAAGGGATAAGGTTTAAGAAATGGGAAATCGTTTGATTGATATGGTCAAACTGGTATTACTTTCATAATGATTGATTTTATGTTAAAATAAAGTATTAAAACAATTGGCAGAATGGGGTGTTTGCATGCGTTGTCCAAAATGTAATTATAATAAATCAAGTGTTATTGATAGTCGTCAAGCTGAAGATGGAAATACTATTAGACGTCGTCGAGAATGTGAAAATTGCCATGCACGTTTCACTACTTTTGAACGTGTTGAAGAATTGCCCTTACTAGTCATTAAAAAAGATGGAATGCGTGAACAATTTTCTCGTGAAAAGATTTTAAATGGTATTTTCCAAAGTGCCCAAAAACGTCCAGTATCGAGCGATGATATTGAACAAGTTGTTTCACGTATTGAGCAAAAAGTTCGTAGTGACTTTGAAGGTGAAGTTCCGAGTACAGCCATTGGTAATCTTGTCATGGATGAGTTAGCTGAACTTGATGAAATAACTTATGTACGTTTTGCCTCTGTTTATAAATCGTTTAAAGACGTCGATGAGATTGAAGAACTTTTACAAGAAATTACTAACCGAGTTCATAGTAAGAAGAAAAGAAGTAATTTAGATGAGACCAATCGATGAGTTTTCTTATATCAAAAATAATAAGGTTTTATTAGATTCTGATAGTCTTAGCCAGCTGTATCACCCAGTGATTGGAAATCACGCGGTTTTGCTTTATGATTATTTGTTGGCATTTTTTGATGATGGTGTTAAACGTCACAAATTTAGTGAGATTCTTAATCATTTGCAATTAAGCATGCGTCAGGTGGAAGAAGCTTTTGCAATTTTGACTGCTGTTGATTTGCTTATTTTGTACCAAACACGTGATGCTTATGTTTTAAAATTGCAACCTGCTTTGAACCGTGAGACTTTTCTTAGCAATCCTGTGTATCGTCGCTTATTAGAGCAGGAAATTGGTGATGTTGCAGTGGCTGAGCTGGATATTAAAATTCCGCAAGAGGCTAGAGATATTTCCAAAAAATTCTCGGATATTTTTTCAGCAGGAGAACTACCAAAGCCAAAAGCAAATGTGTCAAAAAATCATTTTGATTTGGATAGCTTTGAGCGTTTGATGTTGCGTGATGGCCTGCAATTTAAAGATGAAAAAGCAGATGTTGTTTCGATTTACAGCCTTGCTGACAAGTACACCATGAATTGGTTTGATACCTATCATTTGGCAAAAAGCACGGCTATTAATGGTAAAATTTCACCACAACGAATGACTGTTCAGTTGGAACAACCCAAAAATGCGAAATCACAAGGTCAAAGCAAAGAGCAATTTGACACCAAGGAACAAGTGATTATTCGTGAAGCCAAGCAAGCTAATGCAAGAGAATTTTTGGAGAAAATCAAGGCACCACGTCGTGCGGTGGTTACCGAGAGCGAGCGAAAATTGTTGGAAGAATTAGCCAACATGAGCTTTTTAGATGAAGTGATTAATGTCATGGTGCTTTATACGTTAAATAAAACGCAGTCAGCTAATCTCAATAAACCTTACATTATGAAAGTAGCCAATGATTTTGCCTATCAAAATATAACGACTGCTGAAGCTGCTGTTTTAAAAATGCGCAGCTTTGCCCAACGCAATAAAGAGGACCGTAAAGCACAGGCAAAAGTTGCTAAAAGCAATGTCCCTGAATGGACAGCAAAAGAATACAAGCATGTTGCTACTGCTGAAGAAAAAGCGAAATTGGAAGAACTCAAACGTAGCATGTTAGAAGATTAAGGAGCGAGTGATGGAAAAAATCGGACAAACCTTGGCTAAACAGCTTCGCCAAAGTCGCACAGACCTTAATGAATTGACCCAAGTTATTTTAGCAGATAAGGAAATTGCTGATTTTATCACGTCAAATGGCTTGACTCAGGAGCAAATTAACCGTAGCCTACCTAAGTTTAATCAATTCATGGTGGAGCGTGAAAAATTTCAAAATCAGGATGAATCCTATATTGCTAAAGGGTACAAGCCTGCTCTTAGCATGAATGAGGGCTATGCAGATGTCATTTATTTGGAAACACGCGAATTAGTTGAGGCTAAAAAACGTCAAGATATTAAAAATCGTGTGACTTTGATTGGCTTGCCAGCTAGTCTCAAACACATTGCAACAGATGATCTTGATTTAGGAGACCCAAATCGTATTGAAATTTACAATTATTTGAACGATTATCAAAAAAATCTTGAGACAGGAACTCAAAAAGGGCTTTATGTTTTTGGAAATTTTGGTGTTGGGAAGTCTTATTTGATGGCTTATCTAGCAAATCGTTTATCTGCCAAGTACGGCAAGTCAACGACCTTGCTTCATTTTCCAACTTTCTGTGTTGATATTAAAAATGCTATCAATACAGGAACAGTGAAAGAGCAAATTGACCAAATCAAACAATCTGAAATTTTAGTTCTTGATGATATTGGAGCAGAACAACAAAGTCCATGGATTCGTGATGATGTTTTGCAGGTTATTTTGCAATATCGAATGCAAGAAAATCTCTTGACATTCTTTACATCAAATCTTGATTTTAAAGGACTTGAAGAACACTTTGCAGCATCACGCTCGGGTGATGAAACGTGGCAAGCAAAGCGTGTCATGGAGCGTATTCGTTATTTGGCTCGTGAAATTCATCTGCAAGGCAATAATCGTCGCTAATCGTAAATCATTAAAAGTGATAAATAGATAAAAGAATTTGAAAGGAATAAATTCGACAAAGGCATTTTTGAGAAATCAAAATGTCTTTCGTGTGGAAAAATCCACTTAAAATAGTTGAGACTGTTTTAACGAAGCTGGTACTAGAGGAATTATGGTTTTACCTACTGTTGCTATTGTCGGGCGTCCAAATGTTGGAAAATCGACTTTGTTTAACCGTATCGCAGGTGAGCGCATTTCAATTGTGGAAGATGTCGAAGGTGTTACACGCGACCGCATTTACACAACAGGTGAATGGCTTAACCGCAAGTTTTCATTGATTGATACTGGTGGTATTGATGACGTTGATGCGCCATTTATGGAACAAATCAAACAACAAGCAAACATTGCGATGACTGAAGCAGATGTTATCGTGTTTGTGGTTTCAGGAAAAGAAGGCGTTACAGATGCTGATGAATATGTTTCAAAAATCTTGTATCGTACTAATAAACCAGTGATTTTAGTGGTCAATAAAGTTGACAACCCTGAAATGCGTAGTGATATTTACGACTTTTACTCACTTGGTCTTGGGGATCCATACCCGGTGTCATCTGTTCATGGGATTGGTACGGGGGATGTCTTGGATGCTATCGTTGAAAATCTGCCTGTTGAAGAAGAAGACGAAAATCCAGATATTATCAAATTCAGTTTGATTGGTCGTCCAAATGTTGGTAAATCAAGTTTGATAAACGCGATTCTTGGTGAAGAACGTGTGATTGCAAGCCCAATTGCAGGGACAACACGTGATGCTATTGACACAAACTTTACTGATAGCGAAGGTCAAGAATACACAATGATTGACACCGCAGGTATGCGTAAATCTGGTAAGGTTTATGAAAATACTGAAAAATATTCAGTAATGCGTTCAATGCGTGCCATTGACCGTTCAGATATCGTTCTTATGGTTATCAATGCCGAAGAAGGAATTCGTGAGTACGATAAACGTATTGCAGGATTTGCTCACGAAGCTGGTAAAGGAATCATTATCGTTGTTAACAAGTGGGATACGATTGAAAAAGATAATCATACAGTTGCAAGATGGGAAGAAGACATTCGTGACCAATTCCAATTCTTGTCATATGCACCAATTATCTTTGTTTCAGCGGCGACAAAACAACGCTTGAACAAATTACCTGATATGATTAAGAAAATTAGCGCAAGCCAAAACAAACGTATTCCATCAGCTGTGCTTAATGATGTTATCATGGATGCCATTGCTATCAACCCAACACCAACAGATAAAGGGAAACGGTTGAAAATCTTCTACGGCACACAAGTTTCTGTTAAACCACCAACGTTTGTTATCTTTGTTAACGAAGAAGAACTCATGCACTTCTCATATATGCGTTTCTTGGAAAATCAAATC
Organism: Streptococcus macedonicus ACA-DC 198; assembly: GCA_000283635.1. Lineage (NCBI taxonomy): Bacteria > Bacillati > Bacillota > Bacilli > Lactobacillales > Streptococcaceae > Streptococcus > Streptococcus macedonicus. The sequence goes on along the minus strand of HE613569.1, from coordinate 1,684,270 downwards.
CGTGCAGCTTTCGGTTTTGAAGGCACACCAATCAATTTGATTGCCCGCAAACGCAAATAAGATTTAAAAGCACCACAAACGGTGCTTTTTTTGCTGCATTTGGAAAATATGGCTAAAAATAAAATCAAAAGGATTATTTTTTCAAGCTAAAGAAGGCTGAATTTGATATAATAAAAGGATAAGGAAAAAGGTGGTGGCTAAGAATGGGTAGAATGATTCCAGGTCGAATTCGCAATCAGGGGATAGAACTTTACGAACAAGGTTTGGTTGATATTGTTAGTAAACGAGAAGAAGTAATTCAAGCCAAAGTTGGTGCACATCATCTTCAGTATGCTTTAGAAGATGAACAGGTCAGGTGTGATTGTGACCTGTTTGCCAAGAAAAAATATTGTGAGCATTTAGCGGCTCTAGAGTACTTCCTAAAAAATAACACGGAAGGCAAAGAGTTGTCAGATGAACTTAGTTCACATCAAGAAATTCATCAAGAAACGAAAAAAGTGACCTCATTTGGTAGTGTCTTTTTGGACAGCTTGGTTATCAACGATGACGATACAACAAAATACCGTTTAGCAGCTTATGGTAGTCAGAGTCCCTATTCATCAGATTATTGGTGGACGTTAAAAATTAATCGTTTGCCTGATGAACGTGCTTATGTTGTCCGAGATATTAAAGCCTTTTTAGCGGTTGTTAAAAGCGAAGGCTACTATCAAATTGGGAAACATTATTTTGAACCCTTGTCTTTGATTCAATTTGATGAAGCTAGTCAAGACTTGATTCAATTTTTATGGCGTGTTTTGCCAGATAGTGACCGTGTTGATTTGGAGTATATTTTGCCAAATCACGGTCGAAATCTTGCGTTGACAAGTGGGACATTTGAGGAAGGCGTTTCATTGTTAAACGAGCTTTATGATTTCTCATTTGAGCACAATCATCAGAATTATGGGCAACTGGTTTTTAGACTATTAGATGGCTCAGAAGGGTTGTTGTCATTTAAAGTCATTGTTCACCGTCAATCAATTGAACTGGTTATTACAGAAAAAACATTTCAGCCACTTTTTGACAATGCTTTCTTATTCACAAATGGTATAATTTACGGTTTGAATTTGAAGCAACAAAAAATCTTAGCCGCTGTTCGTAGCCTGCCGATTGAGTCTGATTTAGCGAAGCATCTGTTCTTTGATTTGGATGACCAAGCAAAATTAGCTGCTAGTTTACTTGATTTTAAAGAGCTTGGAGTGGTTGAAGCTCCGAAAAGTTTTGAAATTCATGATTTTGTACCTTCTTTTCATTTAATGTTAAATGAATACCAAGAGATTGCTTTAAAGGTGACTTTTGATTATGGTATAGTTAAGGTCAGTAGTAAACGTGAACTTGAAGACTTACCATTTGCTAGTCATTTTAAGCATGAAGAGCGTGTGTTTAGGACTTTAGAAGCCAATGGTTTTGCTGCCTCGTTTTCATCTTACCATGCACCATTGGCAAATGAAGAGTTGTACGACTTCTTTACCAATACCTTGGAACAATTGGAACGTTTGGGTAAGGTAACCTTGTCTGATGACCTTAAAGAAATGCGTCAGTTTGAGCACCCACAAGTTTCTGTTCAGACAAATGGTGGTTTGTTGGATATTTCTTTTGATTTTTCAACCATTTTTGAAAATGATATTGATGATGCCTTAGAAGCACTTTTTAAAAATCAACCTTATTTTGTTAATGACGCTGGTAAATTAGTTGTCTTTGATGAGGAAACACAACGTGTCAGCAATGCTTTGCAAAATTTACGAGCTAAACGGCTGAAAAATGGACATTTGCAACTAGAAGCTATTTCAGCGTTCCAAATTTCAGATTTATTCCAAGGCAATGACCGTGTAATATTTTCAAAAGAAGTTGAACAGTTGGCGCACGATTTGAGACACCCAGAAAGTTTTGAGGTCACTATTCCAAATTTAAACACGCAGTTACGAGATTATCAGGTGACTGGTGTCCGTTGGTTATCTATGCTTGATCATTACGGCTTTGGTGGCATTTTAGCAGATGATATGGGTCTTGGTAAGACCTTACAAACAATTGCTTTTCTAGCCTCTAAATTAACGTCAGAGACACGCATTTTGATTCTATCACCGTCAAGTTTGATTTACAACTGGCAGGATGAATTTACCCGCTTTGCACCAGAAATTGATGTCGTTGTGGCTTACGGTTTAAAATCAGTGCGTGATGATATTATTTCACAAAATCATCAAGTTGTGATTACGAGTTATTCCTCTTTCCGTCAAGATTTTGACGAATATAGCCAGTTGAATTTTGATTATTTGATTTTGGATGAAGCGCAAGTGATGAAAAATACACAAACTAAGATTGCTCACTATTTGCGCCAATTTGAGGTTAAAAATTGTTTTGCACTTTCTGGGACACCGATTGAAAATAAATTATTGGAAATCTGGTCAATTTTCCAAATTGTTTTGCCAGGATTATTGCCAGATAAAAAACGTTTCCTCAAAATGGAAGCTAAGCAAGTGGCGCGTTTTATTAAGCCATTTATCATGCGTCGCCGTAAAGAAGAAGTTCTTCCAGAATTGCCAGATTTGATAGAAATTAATTATCCTAATGAGCTTGACCATAAGCAAAAAGCGATTTATTTAGCACAGCTTCGACAAATGCAAGAAACGATTGCAGGAGCATCTGATGCTGATATTAATCGCCGTAAGATTGAGATTCTATCAGGAATTACCCGTTTACGCCAAATTTGTGACACGCCAAGTCTCTTTATGGATTACAATGGAGAAAGTGGCAAACTAGACAGCCTTCGCACTCTTTTGACACAAATCAAGGAAAATGGACACCGTGCTCTTATCTTTTCACAATTTAGAGGGATGCTTGATATTGCGGAAAAAGAAATGGAAAAGCTTGGCTTAACCTCCTATAAGATTACGGGGTCAACACCAGCGAATGTCCGTCAAGAAATGACACGAGCATTTAATAATGGATCAAAAGACACCTTCTTAATTTCTTTGAAAGCAGGTGGTGTAGGACTTAACTTGACTGGTGCCGATACCGTTATCTTGATTGACCTTTGGTGGAATCCAGCTGTTGAAATGCAAGCCATTAGCCGCGCCCACCGTATTGGTCAAAAAGAAAATGTCGAAGTTTATCGTTTGATTACGCGCGGAACCATTGAAGAGAAAATTTTAGAGATGCAAGAAAGCAAGAAAAATCTTGTAACAACGGTACTTGACGGTAATGAAACACGTGCTAGCATGACCATTGAAGATATTAAAGAAATTTTAGGTGTCGATTAATCATCTTAACGTCAGTTTTTCAGCGATGAAAGACTGACTTTCTTTTATGAAAACTTTGAAAAAATACCTGAATTAGTTTATAATAAAAATGCTACAAAGTTGGGGCTTGATTTGAACTAATTTCGGCTTCTCAGTCTATTTTGAGATGAGATTAGAGATAGAAGCTTTTAGTTACTAGGACGCAGGTCATGGTAGTGACTATTTACTTGATTTCTTAGTGAGTGATGATAATTAATTAGCATAGTGTGTTAAGAAAGGAAGTGACGCTGTGAGTAAAACTGTAAGACGCTTTCCCTTAGTTGCTGATGGTGTGCCAGTAAGTAAACCACCAAAAGCAATGGCTTTATACGAAAACGAAGATTTAATTACCAATATTCATGGAACTTATCATGAAAAGGACTACGATGACGTTACTAAAGACTATAATTTTGTTGGCAAGACAGAAAACGATGCAGAGCGCATAAAAACAGTTAGCGAAGGTAAATCTTATGCGGAATTAGCGCGTGATGAAGCAAGACGAGATATTAAGAAAAAACGTCAAGCTTACCTATCTAACGACGTTAAAAAGATGCCGTCAAAAGCAAATTTTCAGCAACAATTAAAGGTGACGCTGCCTAAAGCTCCTGCTAAACCGACTAATAAACTTAGTCATCTAACAGAAAAAATGCATCAAGAGGACTATATCTTGGCAGAGATTCCCGTAACGTATAAAGAGCCAGATAATTCTTCTGTACCAAAACCAAAGAAAAATAACTATGATTTCTTGAAATGTAGCCAAATTTACAATAAGGAAGCTCAACAAAGCCAAAGAGAGCACAAAGTTGCTCAAGAGTTAAATTTGACACGCTTTGATGACGCTAATTAAACTGCCTAGCAGTTATTAATATAGAGGAGAAAAAATGTCTAAAACCTATCATTTTATCGGAATTAAAGGGTCTGGTATGAGTGCCCTTGCCTTAATGTTGCACCAAATGGGACATAAGGTTCAAGGGAGTGACGTTAGTAAATATTACTTTACACAACGTGGTTTAGAACAAGCAGGTATTAAAATCTTGTCATTTTCTGAAGATAATATCACATCAGACGTTGAATTAATTGCCGGTAATGCTTTCCATGAAGATAATAATGTTGAAATTGCCTATGCCGTTAATAATGGCTTTAAATTCAAAAGATATCACGAATTCCTAGGTGATTTCATGCGCCAATTCACAAGTTTTGGTGTTGCAGGTGCACACGGAAAAACATCAACAACAGGTTTATTGTCACATGTATTAAAAAATATTACAGATACCTCTTATTTGATTGGTGATGGTACTGGTCGTGGGTCAGCTAACAGCAACTATTTTGTTTTTGAGTCTGATGAATACCAACGTCATTTCATGCCTTATCACCCAGAATATTCTATTATTACAAATATTGACTTTGACCACCCTGATTATTTCAAGAGCATTGACGATGTTTTTGATGCCTTTAATGATTATGCAAAACAAGTTCAAAAAGCTTTGTTCTTGTATGGTGATGATGCTTATCTTCGTAAAATTACGTCAGACGCTAATATCTACTACTATGGATTCAAAGATACAGATGACTTTGTTGCCTACGATATTGTTCGCACAACAAACGGTTCTGCTTTCAAAGTGAAACACGGTGATGAAGAACTTGGTTCATTCCATCTTCCAGCATTTGGTCGCCACAATATTTTGAATGCGACTGCTGTTGTTGCCAATCTTTATATCGCTGGTATTGATATGAAATTGGTAGCAGAGCATATGAAGACATTTGCAGGGGTTAAACGTCGTTTTACTGAAAAAGTAATTAATAACACGACTATTATCGACGATTTTGCACACCATCCAACTGAAATCATTGCGACACTTGATGCTGCTCGCCAAAAATATCCAAGCAAGGAAATTGTAGCGATTTTCCAACCACACACATTCACACGTACAATTGCCCTTTTGGATGACTTTGCGGATGCTTTGAACCAAGCAGATTCTGTTTACTTGGCACCAATCTATGGTTCAGCACGGGAAGTTGACCACGGTGACGTTAAAGTCGAAGATTTGGCTAGTAAAATCCAAAAATCAGCTAAGGTGATTAGTCTTGAAAATGTATCACCATTACTTGACCATGATAATGCTGTTTATGTTTTCATGGGGGCTGGTGATATCCAAATGTATGAACGTTCTTTTGAAGAATTGTTAGCAAACTTGGCTAATAATACGCAATAAAAAACTGTGGTGAAAAGGAGGGCTCTTTGTCAACTGTAGTGGGTAGATGAAAAGCTAACACCTAGAGAGGACGAACTTCGCTCTCTCTTTCTTTATGTTCAAAGCAATCAAAATCCGTTTTTTAAAGTTTTCAAAGTTCCTGAAACCAAAGGCATTTCTCTTAATGACTTTGATGAGATTATTGGTAGCTTCCAGTTTGGCGTTGGAATAAGGCAATTCCATGGCGTTTAAAACCTTGTCCTTATCCTTTAAAAATGTCTTAAATACCGTCTGGAAAATAGGATTAACAGTGGCTATTTCCTGTTCGATGAGGTCAAAGAAATGATCTGAGTTTTTCTCTTGGAAATGATATAAGAGAAGCTGATAGAGTTCATAGTGCTGTCGTAGTTCATCTGAGTAGGATAGGAGTTTTTCTAGGATTTCCTTGTTAGTCAAATGCATTCGAAACATAGGACGATAAAATCGTTTATCGCTGAGTTTACGGCTATCTTGTTGTATCAATTTCCAGTAACGTTTCAAGGCTCGGTATTCCTGGGATTTTCTGTCGAATTGATTCATAATTTGAATACGGACACGGTTCATAGCACGACTAAGGTGTTGCACGATATGAAAGCGATCGAGTACAATTTTTGCATTCGGAAAAAGCTGTTTAGCAAGTTGATAATAGGGACTAAACATATCCATGGTAATCACTTTGACCCGATTTCTAACCTTTCTAGGATAGCGTAGAAAGTGGTTTCGGATGGTTGCTTGGGTTCTTCCGTCGAGAATGGCGATGACATTTAGGGAGTCGAAATCTTGAGCGATGAAGCTCATTTTCCCCTTCTTGAAGGCATACTCGTCCCAGCTCATCACCTCGGGTAGGGTATTCCAATCCGTTTCAAACTTGAACTCATTGAGCTTTCTCATAACTGACGATGTTGAGATAGATAGCCTGTGTGCAATCTGTTGCATTGCTTGATTTTCGATGAGTAATTGAGCGATCTTCTGGTTAACAGCGACAGAGATTTGGTGGTTTTTCTTGACAAGAGGAGTTTCAGCTACCGCCATTTTTCCGCAATCTTTACACTTGAAACGACGCTTTCGAAGACGGATAAGCAAAGGGTAGCCAGCAGTTTCTAGGTAGGGGATTTTAGAAGTTTTCTGGTAGTCGTACTTAGCCATTTGTCCCTTGCATTTTGGGCATTTAGGGGCTGTGTAGTCCAAGTGACCGTGGAGTTCTAAGTGAGTCCCCATATTATATTCATCAGTGATAGTGATATTTTTGTCTTTAATTCTGAGAAAATTTGTGATAAGATTTAGTTGTTCCATATGAACCCTTTCTAATATGAGTTTAGTCGCTTTTCATTATAGGTCATATGGGACTTTTTTTCTACACTAAAAAAGGCTCCATAATCTCTACAGTGGATTTACCCACTACAGAAATTATAGAGCCAAAAGGAGCAAAGAGCTCTTTTTCTTTTGAAGGTGATTCTATGATGATAAGGAATGTATGTCTTGAGGATTTGCAAGATATTATAGCTATTGAACGCGAGAATTTCTCTGCAGAAGAAGCAGCAAACCTAAAAGATATGAAGGAACGCATTCTGACTATTCCAGATACTTTTTTAGTAGCTGAGATTGACGGAAAGATTTGTGGCTATGTTGAAGAACCTGCCATTTTTCAACGCTATTTAACAGATGATTTATTCCATCAGGTTATTTCAAATCCAGTTAACGGCGGATTTATTGCAGTCACAAGCCTTTCGGTATCTCCAGATTTTAAAGGACAAGGCATTGGAATGGCGTAACCGCCCAATAACAAGGTATCTATCCAATCACTCCTTCCTCCAGTATACTGTTATAAAAAACAAACTGGAGGATTTTTTATGTCACAACCTATCGTCCCATTGACTGTTCCCAAATCGCGACGCTTTGAAAAGAAAAGTAGAAATGAGATTCTGATGAAGATTCGTCTCGAAAAAGTAGAACTCACATTCTTTCACTCTATCAACCAAGAGGTATTGGAAACAATCTTGGATAAGGTACTGTTCTATGACAATCCGGCTCAGTGATTTAGGTCAAGTCTACTTGGTTTGCGGGAAAACGGATATGCGTCAAGGGATTGATTCTCTCGCCTACCTTGTCAAAAGTCAATTCAATCTGGATCCCTTCTCCGGTCAGGTCTATCTCTTCTGCGGAGGTCGAAAAGACCGGTTCAAGGCTCTTTATTGGGATGGACAAGGATTTTGGTTATTGTATAAACGTTTTGAAAATGGAAAATTAACCTGGCCAAGCAATGAAGAAGAGGTCAAGGCTCTAACTTCCGAGCAGGTGGACTGGCTCATGAAGGGATTTTCTATCATCCCAAAAATAAATGTTTCAAAAAGTCGTGATTTCTATTGAAAACATGGCTTTTCTTTGTGTATAATGAGATAAAAAGAAGGAGATTGGTTATGTCATCACTAGAAAAAATTATTGAAACACAGTCAAAAACGATAGAGATGATGGCTAATGAACTCACTCTCCTTCGAGAACAGGTTGAGTATCTGAGACAGAAACTCTACGGAAAATCATCAGAGAAGGTAGTGCATCAACCCGGTCAGCTGAGCTTGTTTGGGGAGGAAATCCTGCCTGAAGAAGAAGCTGACTTACCCAGTTGAAACAGAAACGATTACCTATAAACGCAAGAAAGCTAAGGGAGTTCGTCAGGCTATTTTTAGTCAGTTCACTCCAGAGATTGTTCATCACGAATTACAGGGCGAAGACTGCACTTGTCCAGACTGTCATGGACAGTTGAAAGAGATTGGTTCTACTGTTCAACGACAAGAATTGGTCTTCATTCCCGCACAATTAAAGCGGATTGACCATGTTCAACACGCCTACAAGTGTCAGGCATGTAGTCAGAAGAATCTAAGCGATAAGATTATCAAGGCTCCCGTTCCTAAGACCCCTTTGGCACATAGCTTGGGTTCAGCTTCTATCATCGCCCACACCATTCACCAGAAATTCAATCTGAAGGTACCCAATTACCGTCAGGAAGAGGATTGGAACAAGCTTGGCTTGCCAATCAGTCGGAAGGAAATAGCCAACTGGCACATCAAGTCTAGTCAATATTATTTCGAGCCGATTTATAACCTGTTACACGAGAAATTGTTAGAGCAGCCTATTCTCCATGCGGATGAAACCTCCTACAAGGTCTTAGAAAATGATAGCCAGTTGACCTTCTACTGGATCTTCTTGTCTGGGAAGCACGAGAAAAAGGGAATTACGCTCTATCATCATGACAAACGTCGGAGTGGCTTGGTTGTGGAGAAATTTCTTGGGGATTATGCGGGCTACGTTCATTGTGACATGTGGTCAGCTTATCGTCAATTAGACAAGGCTCAACTGGTTGGCTGTTGGGCTCATGTTAGACGAAAGTTCTTTGAGGCGACTCCTAAGAAGACAGACAAGACTTCTTTAGGAGCGAAAGGCTTAGCCTATTGCGACCGCCTATTTACCTTGGAGAATGACTGGGCTGACTTATCTACTGAGGAACGATTACATAAACGCCAGACAGAGTTAGCCCCTTTGATGGACGAATTCTTTGACTGGTGTCGCAATCAGGCCGTCTTGCCAGGCTCCAAATTGGGCACTGCAATAGAGAATAGCCTCAAATACGAAACTACCTTCCGAACCGTCCTCTCGGATGGTGACTTAGTCCTGTCCAATAATATAGCTGAAAGGGCAATGAAGACATTAGTGATGGGCCGTAGTGAAACAGTCCAGTGGACTATTTCAGCCTGAGCCTTGAAATAAAAAAGCGAAGGTGGTTGTTTTCTCAGAGCTTTGAGGGAGCCAAGTCGACAGCTGTCATTCTGAGTCTTTTAGAAACTGCTAAGCGACATGGACTAGATGCAGAGAAATATATGACTTATCTTCTAGAACACTTACCTAACGAGGAGACACTCGCAAAAAAAAAGAGGTGCTAGAGGCTTATTTGCCATGGGACAAAAACATTAAGAGAGCTTGTAAATAGAAAAAGGTTCCAGAGTCGACAGGACTTTGGAGCCTTTTTCAATATACTTTGTTATTGGGCGGTTACGGAATGGCTTTACTAGCGACAATGAAAGATTTAGCAATTGCCCAAAAACGAACAGGGATTACACTTACTTGTCATGAAAATTTAATTTCTTACTATGAAAGAAATGGTTTCAGTGATGAAGGTGAATCAGAATCTACCCGTGGTGGCTCTAGTTGGTATAACATGGTTTGGGAATCACCAATGATTGAGTGATGATATTATTAAGAATAGATAACAACCCCCCCGTCAGTTGATTTTACGCTGTTTTTAGGTTATAATGGCGATTGACTAAGATTAGGAGGATAAGCTTTGACCGAATTTAATGACGATAAGCCAAAAACTCAAAAAGAAAAAAGTTTCAAGGAGCAAATTTTAGCTGAGCTAGAAGAAGCCAACCGTTTGCGTAAGCAACACGATTTAGAACTTCAACAGAAAGAAAAAGAAGCAGAAGAATTTGCGCGTAAGACAGCAGAATTGATGGCAGAATACGAAGCTGAGGAGCGAAAAGAGCGCCAAGAGGTGGAAATTCGTGAAGAAAAGCGTCGCCTTGAAGAAAAAACTCAAACAGCTCTTGCTGAAAACCAAATTGAAACGACGGTAGATGACAAAGAGATTAATGATGTTTTGAGAAATATTAATCAAACTTTCAATCCCAACGGTTCAGATTCAGAGGATAATGCTGAAAACGAACAAGAAAGTTATCTTGTCCGAGCAACAGATGGTGTCGGTTTTGCTGGTATTCCAGATATTCCTGACGACATTACAAGCGATGATTCTCAAATTGCTGATTCCGATATGCAAGCTGAAGAAAATGTTCAGGCCGAAGAAAGCGCTGCGAATAGCTCAGCAGAGACTAATACAGACTTGGAGAAAAACATGGGAACAAAACGCAAAAGAAAACGCCACAAAACAGATAGTTTGGCACGACGCATTGCCTTGTTCTTGGTAACAGCTATTATTATTGCTTTGTTAGCAACTGGATTTTTTGTTTATCGCTATGTTGATAGCGCTGTCGGAGCACTTGATAGCACATCAACAGAGTACGTTACCGTTGAAATTCCAGAAGGTTCGGGGAACAAATATATCGGACAAATTCTAGAAAAAGCTGGCGTTATCAGGAGCGCAACGGTCTTTAATTACTATACAAAGTTCAAAAATTATAGTAATTTCCAAAGTGGCTACTATAACCTACAAGATAGTATGGATTTAGAGGAAATCTGTAAGCTTCTTAAACAAGGTGGAACAGCAGGGCCAGAAAAACCTTCTCTAGGAAAAATTCTGGTGACAGAAGGTTATACTATTAAACAAATTTCAGAAGCTGTTACGAAAAATACAGCAGATGATGATTCATCAACACCTTTCACAGCAAATGACTTTTTGTCAGTTGTTCAAGATGAATCATTCATTTCAAAAATGGTTGAAAAATATCCGAAATTATTAGCGAATTTACCAAGTGCAGATGAGGTGACGTATCAATTAGAAGGTTATCTTTTCCCAGCTACTTATAGTTACTATGAAGATACAACTATGGAAGATTTGGTTGAGCAAATGATTTCAACAATGGATTCGTACATGTCCAGTTACTATGATACGATTTCTGAAAAAGGCATGACTGTCAATGAAGTGCTTACGCTAGCCTCATTAGTTGAAAAAGAAGGTTCAACAGATGATGACCGTCGCAATATTGCAAGTGTCTTTTACAACCGTTTAAATGCTAACATGGCTCTTCAAAGTAATATTGCTATTTTGTACGCTATGGGCAAACTTGGTGAAGAAACGACATTATCAGCGGATGCAAGTATTGACACATCCATTGATTCACCGTATAATGTTTATACCAATACTGGTTTGATGCCTGGTCCAGTTGATAGTCCAAGCTTATCAGCTATTGAGGCGACTGTTAATCCAGCTTCAACAGATTACTACTATTTTGTAGCCGATGTGAATACAGGAACTGTTTATTACACAGAAACCTATGAAGATCACGAAGCAAATGTTAAAAAATATGTTAATAGTCAATTAGATGAATAATAAATACTGACAAACATGGTGTGGTTCACATCATGTTTGTATTTGTAGATTATCCAAATAAATTTTTAGAAAAGAGATAGAAAATGGCAGAAAAAACTTATCCAATGACCCTTGCTGAAAAAGAACAACTCGAACAAGAATTAGAAGAATTAAAATTAGTTCGTCGTCCAGAAGTTGTTGAACGTATTAAAATCGCACGTTCATATGGTGACCTTTCTGAAAACTCAGAATACGATGCTGCTAAAGACGAACAAGCTTTCGTTGAAGGACAAATCCAAATCTTAGAAACTAAAATTCGCTATGCTGAAATCATTGACAGCGATGCTGTTGCCAAAGATGAAGTAGCGATTGGTAAAACTGTTACTGTTGAAGAGGTTGGTACAACTGATAGAGACGTTTACCATATCGTTGGTGCAGCTAGTGCTAATATTTTCTCAGGACGTATTTCTAATGAAAGCCCAATTGCGCAAGCTTTAATCGGTAAAAAAACAGGCGACATCGTTACTATCGAATCACCTGCAGGAAGCTACGACGTTAAAATCGTTAGTGTTGAAAAAACAGCTTAATAAATTAAAAGCTCCACAGAGAGCTTTTTCTTAATCTTGAATTTACAATATAAGTGCACAATAAAAACTCATAAGATTTTCTAGTAAAATAGGATTGAACAAACATCTTACGAAAGGAAATCTTATGAGCTACCATTATTTTACCATAGATGAACTAGAAAGTATTCTGATTTATCGTACTAAAGGGATGACCTTTTCTCAAATAGCACGACTATTACATCGGCACCCCTCAAGTATTAGCCGTGAATTAAAACGTCATTCCAAACAAGGCAACTATTCGCCTAGTAGGGCACAAACAGCTTATCATCTCGCTAAATCGCATTGTGGGCGAAAAAGGAAATTAGAAATAGACACTGAACTCAGTCAGACCGTCAAGCATCTTTTTCTTGAGTGTCAATGGTCACCAGAAGAAATTAAGGGGCGATTACGTTTAGAACGTGAAAGACATGTCATTAGTTATCAAACCATTTATAGAGCTATCTATCGCGATCACTTTGACGACACACCTCTTTCACATGGGGCTCGTAGGGTTGTTCGCAAACTTCGTCACCATGGTAAAACACGCCATATAAAATCCCATGTGGAAAAGCGAGGAAAAATTCCTATTTCTCATACCATTCATGAGAGACCAACAGCAGCTAATGAACGCTCGAGAATAGGTGATTGGGAAGCCGATACTGTTGCTGGAAAGACTGGAAAAGCTTGCCTAGTAACACTCACTGATAGGCATTCCCGCTTCCTCAAAATTCAGAAAGTAGCTGTCAAAAAAAGTAAATTGGTTATAGAAGCCATGGTAAATATGTTAGAGTCTCTACCAAAAGAAACAGTGACTCCTGATAGAGATAAGGAATTCTCAGGACATCCTGAACTCACCGAGAAACTAAATGTCGAAGTCTATTTTCCTGATCCTCATGCTCCTTGGCAACGAGGAACAAACGAGAATACAAATGGCTTATTGCGAGAGTATTTTCCTAAAGGAAGTGACTTAACAGAGGTAGAACACTTGATTATTCAGGAATGAGAAGATAAATTAAACAACAGACCACGAAAATGTCTAAACTGGAAAACACCTTATGAAGTTTTTTATGGGATAAATGTGCACTTAATTTGACAATTCGCCATGTTAAAAATTAAAAAAGAACAGGAAGTTTATTACTTCCTGTTTCTTTTGGTTTAATTATTTACGTTTACTTTGTTTACCAGCGTTACGGTTGATTTTCTTAGGTTTATTGCTAAGTTGTGCATTGTTAGCAGCTGGTGTTATGTCCTTACGAGCTTTTGACTTGTAAGCTTTTGGTGGATTTTTTTCAAATTCAACAGCAATTTTCTTACGAAGTCTTGGTTTGATAATAACCATAGTAATCAATTGTTGGATAATTGAGAAGAAAGCACCGACTAACCAATAAAGGAGAACACTTGCTGGCATGCTCATACCGAAGAACACCATCATAAGTGGCATAACGTACATCGTACCTTTCATAGCAGCACGCTGTTCTTCAGCGACCCCTTGCATAGACAACCATGATTGGAAGAAGTACAAGACGGCGATAACAGCTGTCAGAGGGATACTACGTGTACCAAGGTCGATTCCTAAGAAAGTACTTTCAGAGACACCTTGTGTGTATTGTGCAGCGAAATACATTGCTGAGAAGAATGGCATTTGGACAAGAAGTGGGAGACATCCCATACCGCCAAGCATATTGATGCCATTTTCTTTTTGAGCAGCCATCAATTCTGTTTGCGCAGCTAATTTTTCTTCTTGTGTTGTTGCATTACGAATACGCTCATTGATTGGTTCAAAGATTGGTTTAAGGTAAGCCATCTTTTCAGATTGATAGCTTGCTTTCCAAGATTGGTAAAGTCCGAGCGGTAGAATAATACAACGAACAATAATAGTTACTAAGATAATGGCTAAACCAAAGCCAAGTCCAACATTATTAGCAAAATATTGGATAAGTTTTGCCATTGGTTCACCAAGAATATGCCAGATAGTACCAGTAGGATTACCACTTGAATCACGACTGACACAACCAGTTAGTAAGAACAATAATGATAAGCTGAGTCCTGAAAAGAGGACACGATTTAGTTTCTTTTTCAATAGATTATTTCCTTTTATTATAATACCCTACTATTTTACTGTTTTTTGAGTAATTTCTCAATACATCTGTGGTTTTATTTTTTTGTGTATTAGTTGGCAATGCGAAAATCAGTGAAATCTTCGAAATTAGCAATTTTAACATCAACATAGGTAACCTTTGACCATTGTGAAGGACTTTTACGAATTTCTTGGATGAATTTAGCTATTTTAGCTGAGTCCTCGGATTGAGCGAGAATTTCTACGGTGCCATCGTCATTATTCCAAACGCGACCATAAATATCCCCGATTTCAAGGGCTAGGGCATAAGTTGAGTAACGGAATCCGACACCTTGAACACTCCCTGAGACAATTAAGCGTACTTTTTTCATCTCACTTTCCTCCTTTTATATGCTATAATCTTCTTATGACTATTATAACCTCAAAATCGAATAATCTCATTAAAAAGACTAAAAAAATATTGAAAAAAAAGTATCGTGACCATTCTTATCTAATTGAAGGTTGGCATCTTTTTGAAGAAGCGGAAAAAGCAGGGGCAGAATTTTTAAATATTTTTGTTCTTGAGGACTATGTTGACCGCGTTAGCCATTTTTCAATGGTAACGTATGTAACGCCTGAGGTTTTAAAAGAATTAACGGATTCTAAGACACCGCAGGGTATTATTGCTGAACTTGCTATGCCTAGTTTGCCTTTAGCAGATTTAAAAGCAGGGCGATATTTGGTACTGGAAGATGTTCAAGACCCAGGGAATGTGGGAACAATGATTCGTACGGCAGATGCTGCTGGTTTGGACGGTGTTTTGATTTCAGAAAAATCAGCTGATATTTACAATCAAAAAACGCTACGTTCCATGCAGGGGAGTCATTTTCATTTACCGATTTGGCGTACTGATGTGTATGAGGCTTGTCAGAAGCTACAAAATCTTGATGTACCGCTGATTGCCACAACGCTTTCTAAAGAGTCTGTGGATTACAAGACCGTTGAGCATAATGGCGATTTTGCGCTTGTCATGGGAAATGAAGGAAATGGTGTTTCAGAGTTAATGACAAAGCAAGCTGACATTTTGGCACATATTATGATGCCTGGGCAAGCAGAAAGTTTAAATGTTGCTGTGGCGACAGGAATTGTCCTTTTTCAGTTGATTTAATTTGAAAAATGTGGTGCAAGAGAGAACTTGTTTTCAGTCTAATTTAAGGTCATATGTTATAATTATGGTGAAAGAAGGTGGTTCTGTATGGAAGCATATAAAAAAGATAAAGAATTTATGGAGCTTGTTGGTCATCTTATCCAACACCCTCGTTTTCAAAAATTAGATAATATTCCACAGCATCACTATTCGACGCGTATGGAACATTCTATTAATGTGGCTTATACGAGCTACAAGATTGCCAAAAAATTTGGTTGGGATGAAAAATCCACGGCGCGTGGAGGACTTTTACACGATTTTTTTTATTACGATTGGCGAGAAACGAAATTTAATAAAGGTCATGCTTGGGTACATCCGAGAATTGCTGTGCGCAATGCCAGAAAATTGACTACACTAAATAAACGTGAGGAAGATATTATCTTGAAACATATGTGGGGAGCAACGATTGCTCCACCGCGTTATAAAGAAGGTTATATCGTGACAATGGTAGATAAATATTGGGCTGTCAAAGAAGCCATTACCCCATTTCGTAATCGTTTTAATAAGAGAAGACGTTACAGTCGTAAAATTTTACCTAGCAATCATCGCTAGAATAGATTGAGTTTAGAAGGATTTTATGATGGTAAGAGAGGAGATTTCATGAATCATAACGATGTTATTTACACACAGACAGATAGTGCACTGAATCGTTTCTTTGCTAAGATTTACGGTTTGGTCGGCGTTGGAATAGGGTTATCAGCTTTGGTATCATTTTTGATGCTATATGTGTTTACTGATAATATGGTTAATATTATTGTTTACCATCCATTTGTTTATTACGGTGCTATCTTTTTAGAGCTTGCTTTGGTTTTCTTAGCTAGTAATGCTGCTCGTAAAAATACGCCTGCTGCTTTGCCGTTGTTTCTATTTTATTCGGCATTAAATGGCTTTACACTTAGTTTTGTTATTGTGGCATACACGCAAACAACGGTTGTTCAAGCCTTTGTTTCATCAGCTTTAGTCTTTGGTGTTATGGCTATTATCGGAACTTTTGTTAAAAGAGATTTGTCTGGAATGGCTAAGGCACTTATGGCAGCATTGATTGGTATCATTATTGCTAGCTTAGTCAATATGTTTATTGGTTCAGGCACAATGAGTTATATCATTAGTATCATTTCAGTTTTGATTTTCTCTGGTTTGATTGCTTATGATAATCAAATGATTAAACGTGTTTATGAGAGCACTGGAGGTAATGTTGGTGACGGCTGGGCAATTTCAATGGCATTAAGTCTTTACCTTGATTTTATTAACTTGTTCTTGAGTTTGCTTCGTATTTTTAGAAGTGACGATTAAGTATGATAAGAAAATGCTGGTACAGTTAAATCTGTATCGGCTTCTTTTATTTTTAGGGATTTCCATTGGTGATTTTGGCGCTTTGTGTTATAATAGTCCTAATATTTTGAAAATTCGAGGGATAAATATGAAAACACCTTTTATTTCAGCTGAAGAGCTTCAAAAAATTACTGATGAATTTCCAACGCCATTTTACCTTTATGATGAAAAGGGTATTCGTGAAAAAGCTCGTGCCTTAAACAAAGCTTTTGCTTGGAATAAGGGGTTCAAGGAATATTTTGCGGTTAAGGCAACACCGACACCTGCGATTTTGAAGATTCTTCAAGAGGAAAATTGTGGTGTGGATTGTGCGACAGAAGTGGAATTATTGATGAGTCATAAGCTTGGTTTTACCGATATTATGTTTTCATCGAACGATACTCCTGCGCGTGAATTTAGATATGCTAAAGAAATCGGAGCAACGATTAATCTTGATGCTTATGAGCATATTGCTTTCTTGAAAGAAGTGGCTGGGCTTCCTGAAACCGTCTCGCTTCGTTACAATCCAGGAGGTGTTTTTGCTCTTGGAACAGATATTATGGATAATCCCGAAGAATCTAAATTTGGGATGACTAAAACCCAATTGATTCAAGGCTTCAAAGATTTGAAGGCAGAAGGCGTCAAAAACTTCGGTATTCATTCGTTTCTTGCTTCAAACACAGTCACAAATGATTACTATCCTGAATTGGCGCGTCAATTGTTTGAATTGGCAGTTGAAGTTAAAGAAAAAACAGGTGTGGCTGTCAGCTTTATCAATTTGTCTGGTGGTATTGGGGTCAACTATCGTCCCGAACAAGAACCAAATGACATTGCTGTGATTGGTAAAGGCGTTCATCGTGTCTTTGATGAGGTATTGATTCCAGCTGGACTTGGTGATGTTAAAATCTTCACCGAACTTGGTCGCTTTATGTTGGCACCGCATGGTTTACTTGTAACCAAAGTTCGTCATCGTAAACAAACTTATCGAACTTATATTGGGGTTGATGCGTCAGCAGTTAACCTGATGCGCCCTATTATGTATGATGCTTATCATCATATCACTAATGTGTCTAATCCTAATGGCAAACTTGAAGTGGTTGATGTTGTCGGATCACTTTGTGAAAACAATGATAAATTTGCGAAACAGCGTGAACTGCCAGAAGCGCGTGTTGGTGATACGCTTGTGATTCATGATACTGGTGCGCATGGTTTTTCAATGGGGTATCAATACAATGGTCGCCTACGCTCGGCTGAAATCCTTTATCAAGAAGACGGTAGTGCTCGCTTAATCCGCCGTGCAGAAACACCAGAAGATTACTTCGCAACTATCAAAGGATTTGATTTTAATAACTAAATAACACCATAAAGCACTCACTTGTGCAATCAAAGTATTGATTGACATAAAGCGGGTGTTTTTTAGTGGCGAATTGTCAAATTAAGTGTACATTTATCCCATAAAAAACTTCATAAGGTGTTTTCCAGTTTAGACATTTTCGTGGTCTATTGTTTAATTTATCTTCCCATTCCTGAATAATTAAGTGTTCTACCTCTGTTAAGTCACTTCCTTTTGGAAAATACTCTCGCAATAAGCCATTCAAGAATTTGTAAACTCTTTCTATTTCTGCTATAATGGGTGTTGTAGAAAAACTTAGGAGAAAAATATTCATGACAACATTTCTTTGGATTTTGTTAGTTTTGGTCGCCCTTCTTGGTGGCCTTGTTGGTGGCGTTTTTATTGCTCGTAAACAGTTTGAAAAGGAAATTGGTGAACACCCACGTTTGACGCCTGATGCGATCCGTGAAATGATGAGCCAAATGGGTCAAAAACCTAGCGAAGCTAAGATTCAACAAACTTATCGTAACATTATCAAACAATCAAAAGCAGCTGCAGCAAAAGCTAAAAAATAATCTTTAATCTTTGGTTTGAAAAAATAATTGTCAATTGCTGTGATTGGTGTCGTTGATATTCCAAAAAGTCAGTCTCTTTTGGCTAAGATTTTCGAGCACAGAGCTCAGAAATGAATGACTCAGTTGGCTCACCAACTGAGTTTTTTCTAAGTCCATGATTAGAAAGAAGATTCTATGGATAATAGACCAATTGGTTTTTTAGATTCTGGAGTTGGTGGATTAACAGTTGTACGTGAGTTAATGCGTCAGCTGCCACATGAAGAAATTGTATATATTGGAGATTCGGCTAGAGCGCCGTACGGTCCTAGACCTGCTGAACAGATCCGCGAATACACTTGGGAATTGGTTAATTTTCTCTTGACACAAAATGTTAAGATGATTGTATTTGCTTGCAATACCGCAACAGCAGTCGCTTGGGAAGAAGTTAAGGAAAAGCTGGATATTCCTGTTTTGGGAGTTATTTTGCCAGGTTCTAGCGCAGCCATTAAATCAACTCGTAATGGAAAAATCGGTGTGATTGGAACGCCGATGACAATCAAGTCGGATATTTATCATCAAAAAATAAAATCATTGGCACCGCAAATGAACGTTACAAGCCTCTCTTGTCCTAAATTTGCTCCTCTTGTAGAATCTAACGAAATGACTTCAAGTGTTGCTAAAAAAGTTGTTTATGAAACGTTAGCACCGCTTGTTGGTAAAGTCGATACATTAGTGCTCGGATGTACACACTATCCTTTGCTTCATCCGATTATTCAAAACGTAATGGGACCGAATGTCAAACTTATTGATAGTGGGGCTGAATGTATTCGTGATGTATCGGTTTTGTTAAACTACTTTGAAATTAATCGCAGTCGCACACAAGATGACGTGACACATGCGTTTTACACAACAGCAAGTAGCCAGAGTTTCAAAGAAATTGCTGTGAATTGGCTTGCTAAAGATATTGATGTGCAACACGTTGATTTGAAAAAGCTGAACAAATAGAAATAGGATTGTAATAAATGACTGATAAAATTTATGAGTATAGAGATGCTGAAAATTGGTTCCTTGGTGAATGGGGCGGATTTAACACCATTTCAGGTTTAGGAAACATTAGTAATGATGCCCTTTCTGAATTGAGTTTAAAAGTGGCTAAATTGAACACAAGCAAGTGTTACGGTAATTGCCACGGAGATTGTCATTCCGATGATAGAAATGGTTATAATGTGACTGTTGTGAAAAAATCATCAGATTTTCAATTGATTCGTTTTGTCGCTGATATAATTAATCAAGAAACAAATCGCAAGCTTGAAGTGACACAACGTGCGGGAGCAGTGATTGTTACGGAAGCTGAACAATTGCTCTTGGTTCATTTGCCAGAAAACGGTGTTGAAGCATCGGCTTTCTTTGGACAAACTTCTGAAACTGCCTTTGGTGATACGATTTTGATTGCAACACGTAATGAAGGCAAGACCAAAGAATTCCGTAAGATGTTTGAAAAAATCGGTATCAAGGTTGAAAATCTTAATGATTATCCTGATTTACCAGAAGTTGAAGAAACTGGCATGACTTTTGAGGAAAATGCACGTTTGAAAGCTGAAACCATTTCAAAATTGACAGGGAAAATGGTCTTGGCAGATGATTCAGGATTGAAAGTTGATGCTCTTGGTGGACTTCCTGGGGTTTGGTCAGCTCGTTTTTCTGGACCAGATGCGACTGACGAATCAAATAATGCCAAATTACTTCATGAGTTGGCTATGGTATTTGACCATAAAGAGCGTTCTGCACAATTCCATACTACTTTGGTGGTTGCAGCACCAGACAAAGACAGTTTAGTTGTTGAAGCTGACTGGCCAGGATACATTGCAATGGAAGCAAAAGGCGATAACGGCTTTGGCTATGACCCATTGTTTATGGTCGGTGAAACTGGACGTCACGCAGCTGAATTGACTGCTGAAGAAAAAAATGATATTTCGCACAGAGGATTGGCTGTTAAGAAATTAATGGAGGCATTCCCAGTATGGCAAACAAAACAATAATTGTAATGAGTGACTCTCATGGTGACCGTGAGATTATCAATGATATTAAGACAAAATACCAAGGGGAAGTAGATGCTATTTTCCACAATGGTGATTCTGAATTGCCAAGTTCGGACACGATTTGGGAAGGTATCAAGGTGGTTCGTGGCAACTGCGATTATGACAATGGTTATCCTGAAAGATTAATCACTTATCTCGGTGATGTTGTTGTGGCACAAACACACGGTCATCTTTATAATATTAATTTTACGTGGGATAGATTGGATTTATTTGCCCAAGAAGCGAATGCTAATATTTGCCTTTATGGTCATCTACATCGTCCAGCAGCTTGGCGCAATGGCAAAACAATCTTTATCAACTCAGGTAGTGTTTTACAACCACGTGGTGATGTGAAAGAAAAACTCTATGCCAAAGTTGACATTACTGATGATAAGATTAAGGTAAATTATTACACACGTAATCACGACCTTTTTCCTGCACTTTCTAAGGAATTTGATAGATGATAGCAAAAGAATTTGAAGAGTTTCTTCTCAGTCATTTGGAACATTATTTGATTCCAGCAGAGGATTTAGCTATTTTTATTGATACTCATAATACCGACCATGCCATGCTTTTATTAGCTAACAATGGTTATTCGCGTGTTCCAGTTATTACCAAAGATAAAAAATATGTTGGAACCATTAGTATTGCGGATATTATGTCTTATCAAGCTAAAAATCAGCTGACAGACTGGGAACTAGCTCAAATAGATATTGGTAAAATGGTAAATACTAAAATGGAAACGATTAGTGAAACGTCGGATTTGACGGATATTATGCACCTTTTGGTAGATTACCCATTTCTACCTGTTTTAAATAAAAATGACCAGTTTTTGGGCATTATCACTCGTAAATCGATTCTAAAGGCGGTGAATAGCCTTTTACACGATTTCACTGATTATTACACGATTACTCCGAAAGATGATTGATTTTATTCAAGATTTTATTGATAGCAAGCCCTTATCTGAAAATACAAAGAATGCCTATTTTTATGATTTGCAACAATTCATTGAAGCTATTGATGGCAAAGTTAACAAAGAAAAGCTGGCATTGTATGAACACTCTTTGTCGCCTTTAAGAGCTTCGGCTAAAAAACGAAAAATTTCAGCGGTCAATCAGTTTCTGTATTTCTTATATGAAACAGACCGACTGAACCATTTTTACAAGTTGAGTAATAAAGAGAAAATAACAACAAAACCAGTTGAGCTGGCGCTTTTGGATTATAGTTCTTTTTATCAAGAAACGAATTGTCAAGCAGGGCAGCTAATTGCGCTTTTGATGATTGAACTTGGTTTATCACCAAGTGATATTCAACAGTTAAAAGTTGCTGATTTTGATTTGAATTTTGCTGTTTTGCGCGTGCAAAGAGCAGGTTTAGTGAGGGTTTTAGAGCTTCCTGAAAAATTATTGCTTTATGTAGCAGCAAGTTCTTCAGAGAATCAGCTTTATCTTTTTGACAATCAAGGGAAAACTTATTCACGTCAATGGTTTTTCAATCAACTAAAATCATTTTTAGCAACCTTGGATTTAGATTACTTATCTGCGCAGGCAATTCGCCAGCAATACATTTTGCATCAAAAAGCAGCAGGTAAATCAATATTGGAGGTTAGTCGTAATCTGGGCCTTAAAAGTCCAGTGACTTTAGAGAAATTTTATAAATAATGGATATTAAGTTAAAAGATTTTGAAGGGCCTCTGGATTTGCTTTTGCACTTGGTTTCAAAATACCAAATGGATATTTATGATGTGCCAATTGTAGAAGTTATTGAGCAATATTTGGCTTATATTTCAACCTTGCAAGCCAGGAAATTAGAAGTGGCTGGTGAATATATGGTTATGGCAAGTCAGCTGATGTTTATTAAAAGCCGTAAGCTTTTGCCAAAAGTTGTCGAGGCAGAGTCAGAAGAAAACGATCCTGAACAAGAATTGCTGACCCAAATTGAGGAATATCGCCGCTTTAAAACGATTAGTGAGGAACTGTCAGCGCAGCACGACGAACGTGCTAAATTCTATTCAAAACCAAAGCAAGAATTAATTTTTGAAGATGCTGTGTTAACACACGATAAGACGGTCATGGATTTGTTCTTATCGTTTTCACATGTCATGGCTGAAAAACAAAAAGAATTAAAAAATAGCAATACAGTTATCGAACGTGATGATTACCGCATTGAGGACATGATGACAATCATTGTGGAACGTCTTAATGCGACAAAAAAACTAGTGTTGACAACCGTTTTTCGTGAATGCCAGACACTTCCTGAAATGATTACCATTTTTTTGGCAACTTTGGAATTAATCAAAGTTCACGAAGTTGAGGTTGAACAAGAAGAAAATTTTGGTGACATTGTTTTACGTAGTGTTAGCTAAGCTGTCAAATCTTGTAGAAGGCATTTAGCAAAAGAGGATTAAGAAAGGAAGTTACATGAACTATTTAGCTCAGATTGAAGCCCTCCTTTTTGTGGCAGGTGAAGAGGGATTGAGCTTGCGACATTTGGCTAGTATGGTTAATTTAACCCCGACAGCTCTCCAACAACAATTGGAAAAATTAGCCCAAAAATATGAAACAGATGAGACATCAAGTCTCTGTATGATTAAAACCGCAGGTAATTATAAAATTGTAACGAAGGAAATCTTTGCTGACTTACTACGAGAGTTTGCTAAGACACCTGTCAACCAAAGTTTATCGCGTGCGAGTTTAGAAGTTCTGTCCATTATTGCTTATAAGCAACCTATTACACGTATTGAAGTTGATGATATTCGTGGGGTGAATTCAAGCAGCGCTATTAGCAAACTAATGACTTTAGGACTGATTACAGAAGCAGGGAAAAAAGAAGTTATTGGTCGTCCAAATCTATATGCGACAACTGATTATTTCTTAGATTTCATGGGCATTAACGACTTGAGTGAATTAATCGACGTTTCCAATATTGAGTTGGTCGATGAGGAAATGACCCTTTTTGATAATTCTGGCTTGCCTGAAGAAGGTTAGACAGTCGCTAAAAATAACGAAATACTGTAAAATAACCATAAAGTCAATTGGTATTTTATAGCATGTAGTAAAGGAAAGAGAATGAGAATTAATAAATATATTGCCCATGCGGGGGTTGCTAGTCGTCGAAAAGCTGAGGAGCTTATCAAAAAAGGCTTGGTAACGATTAATGGTAAGGTGGTTACAGAACTGGCAACAACGGTCAAATCTGGTGATGTTGTTGAGGTTGAGGGCTCACCGATTTATAATGAAGAAAAGGTTTATTATCTTCTTAATAAGCCTCGTGGTGTCATTTCAAGTGTTTCAGATGAAAAAGGTCGTAAAACAGTTGTTGACTTGCTGCCAAATGTTACCGAACGCATTTATCCTGTTGGACGTTTGGACTGGGATACAACTGGGCTTTTGATTTTGACTAATGATGGTGATTTTACAGATGAAATGATTCACCCACGTAATGAAATTGACAAAGTCTATTTGGCGCGTGTTAAAGGTATTGCAACGAAGGAAAACTTACGCCCATTGACACGTGGTGTGGTGATTGATGGTAAAAAGACAAAACCAGCACGCTACAATATTGTCAAGGTTGACCCTGAAAAAAATCGTTCAGTCGTTGAGTTAACTATCCACGAAGGACGCAATCACCAAGTCAAGAAAATGTTTGAATCTGTTGGACTTTTGGTGGATAAATTGTCTCGTACACAGTTTGGAACGCTTGATTTGGTAGGACTTCGTCCAGGCGAATCACGTCGTCTCAACAAAAAGGAAATCAGTCAATTGCACAATCTGGCTGTCAATAAACAAAAATGATGAAAAAAAGTCTTATTGCTCTTGTGAAATGGTATCAAAAACGGATTTCACCCATGTCACCGCCGTCATGTCGCTATCGCCCAACGTGTTCTAATTACATGATTGGCGCGATTGAAAAGCATGGTTTAAAAGGTATTTTAATGGGAATTGCACGTATTATACGTTGTCATCCATTTGTGACAGGTGGCGATGACCCAGTTCCAGACTATTTTACGCTTCGACGCAATAAAGATTTTCGCACAAAGAAAGAGGAAGGCTAAGGCTTTCCTCTTTTCGTTATTTAATATTTTGACCAAGTTTTTGGAATGAAGAGTAGTAACATTGGGTAAATTTCCAAACGCCCGGCAATCATAGCAAAAGACATGATTAATTTTGAAAATGGGCTAAAGATAGCAAATGTGTCACTAGTACCAAGCATTGGTCCGATATTATTGAAGGTTGAAGCAGCGGCGCTGACAACGACCATAAAGTTATTACTATCTAACGATAAGATTAAAATCAGTCCAACCAACAGTGTGATGTAGAGTGAAAAATACTTCAAGACACCACGTTGCGTTTCTTTGTCAAGTGGTTGATAATTGACATGGAGAGTCATAATGCGATTAGGGTAAAGCGTTGATAAAACTTGATTTCTTGAGATTTTGGTTAAAATCAATGCTCGCATAACTTTGAGCCCACCAGCTGTAGAACCAGCCGAACCGCCGATAACCATCAGAATGAGCAAGATAACTTGAGAAAAGAGCGGCCAGACGGTTAAATCAGTAATTCCGAATCCTGTTGTCGTAATTACATTAGTAACTTCAAATAGTGCATTTTCCAATCCTTTACCAGCACTTGCATATAGCCCACTAACATTGAGCCAAATAAGCGCCGTAGAAATGACAATGATGCCGATATATGTTCTTAGTTCTTCATCTTTAAAGAATGCTTTGAATTTACGAAGGAGTAGGAAATAATACAAGTTGAAGTTGATTCCGAAAAGAAGAACAGCAACAGAGACAATATTGGTAATGAGTGAGCTGTTATAGTGAGCAATCGAATCATTATAAACAGCGAAGCCACCAGTACCTGCACAGCCCATGGCTGTAACGATACTATCATATATTGGCATGCTAGCTATTTTTAAAATAATAGCAAGTACAACGAACATTGTCAGGTAAATAATGTATAAAATCTGTGCCGTTTCTTTTAATTTGGAAACCAATTTACCAAAAACAGGTCCAGGGACTTCAGCTCGCATGACTTCGAGGTGGCTATTTTTACTATTTTCCATAATGGCTAGCGCGAAAATAAGCACTCCCATACCACCGATTAAGTGGGCGAAACTTCGCCAAAAAAGAAGTGAGTGCGTTAAGACGCTGACATCAGGTAAAATGGTTGCTCCCGTTGTTGTAAATCCTGAGCTCATTTCAAAGAAGGCATCGATGATGCTTGGAATTTGCCCAGATAAGACAAAAGGCAGTGCTCCAAAGAAAGACCAGAGTATCCAACAGAGAGCGACAATCAATAACCCTTCTTTGGTATAAATGTGGTAATTTTTAGGCTTGAAAGCAGAACCCAGCAAACCAAGAATAAGAAGGATACCAATTGTAATGCCAATACTGTTGAGCACACGCAATGGCTCACTATAAATAATGGCGACCAACATTGGTACAAGTAGAAGCGCCGCTTCAATTAAGAGTAATTTTGAAAGGAGGTAACGAACCATACTTCTATTCATAACTTACCTCGCTAACAAATCATAAATGCGTGTGATGTTTTTCAAGAAGGTAACAACGACAATTTTATCACCAACTTGTAGAACATCTTCACCTGTAGGATAGATTGTTTTTCCTTTGCGGATGATGGCAGCAATCAAAATATTATCTCTGAATTTCAATAATGATAAGCTCTTACCAGCCATTTTATTGGATTCACGAATTTCAAATTGCAAGGATTCAATGCGTCCGTTGGCAATGTGGTGCATGGCATCAAGGTTTGAATCTTGTGCATTAACACGTCCGCGAATGAAGTGCATCATGGCATCAAGGTTTGAATCTTGTGCATTAACACGTCCGCGAATGAAGTGCATCATGGTATCAACAGCGATACTTTTTGGTGTGACAATACTTGAGAATTGACTGGTATCAATAATCTCAAGCAAACTTGTACGGTTGACTTTGGTAATATTTTTTTGCACTCCCAAGGTCTCAAGGAACATTGAAGTGATAATATTTTCTTCGTCAACCCCTGTCAAGGTAGCAACAGCATCAAAGTTTTCAACACTTTCTTCCAATAACACATTTTTGGCAGTACCATCACCTTGAACAACATGTACATCAGGAAACTCTTGGCTAAATAGTTCAGCACGTTCCTGATTGTTTTCAATCACTTTAAGATTGATTCTTGTATGTTTTAAGATGTTGAGGAGATAGTATGCGATTCGTCCTGCGCCGATAATCATCAGATTTTTAATGATTTTGGTTTTGACAAAGTTGTGGAAGAGAATCATTTCCACACGATTTCCTGTGACAAAAATCTTATCTCCCGTTTTGAGAACGGCATCACCATCTGGAATAATCAGCTTACCTTGGCGTTCAATGGCACAGATGACAATATTGCCAAATTTCTTTCGGAATTGGCTAAGTGTCATTTGACAAAGCTTACTGCCGTCAGCAATCATAAATTCCATTAACATGACGCGACCGTTGACAAAGTGTTCTACGGAAAGTGCATTTGGAAAATCAACTGAGTTGGCAATGTAGCGAGCTGTTAGCAACTCTGGATTGACAACAAGTGAGAAGCCAAGAAAGTCTTTATCTTTAAAATAGGCGTTAGAGTATTCTGGATTGCGCACACGAACAACGGTTTCTTTAGCTCCCATCTTTTTAGCCAAAACAGCAGAAATCATATTGACTTCATCTTCGGCAGTTAGGGCGATAAAGATATCACAGTTGCTAACATCTGCTTGTTCGAGAATTTTAAAATTGGCTCCGTTACCAACAATCCCCATAATATCTTGACGTTTGGTGATGTTTTTTAAAACGGATTCTTTCTCTTCAATTAAGACAACATCGTGTTTTTCTTCAACAAGAGAGCGACAAAGCGCGGTACCAACCTTACCTCCGCCGACAACAATTATTTTCATTCTTACCTCCGAAATGCATCAATCCCATGATACACTTTTTTTTCTAAAAATACTAGCTATTTAATCATTTGTAACCCCTTTCTTTATAGAGCTGTTTTCCTAATTAAAGAAGAATGGTTGAGATAGATTCTGTATTTTTGAAAAATTCACAGAAGGTAACATTGATTGTTAAAATTATATAACATTTTTACAAAATACTTGCTAAATGAGAAGGGGAGAATTATAATAAATCATTATCTAATTTTAGGGAGAATTTCAATGCTTGAAAAGTTAAGAAATGTTTTTATCGGTAATCCATTAAAATCAGCTGGCGAGTCTGATGAAGAACATTTATTGTCTAAGTCACAAGCGTTAGCGATGTTATCGAGCGATGCTCTTTCGTCTATTGCCTATGGACCAGAACAAGTTATCTTAGTTTTAACAACGATTTCTGCGGCAGCTATTTGGTGGTCTCTACCGATTGGATTATTGGTTTTGGTATTGTTAGTTAGTTTGACAATATCTTACCAACAAGTTATTCACGCCTATCCAAAAGGTGGCGGAGCATATATGGTTTCAACTGAAAATCTATCGCCAAGTATGGGATTGATAGCTGGTGGTAGTCTTTTGGTTGATTACATGTTGACGGTAGCAGTATCCGTATCATCTGGTGCTGATGCAATTACATCAGCTTTTCCTGCTATTAAAGAATTTAATCTGGAAATTTCCATTGTATTGGTTTTGATTTTGATGTTTATGAATTTGCGTGGTTTGCGTGAATCAGCGACATCTCTGATGATTCCAGTTTATCTTTTCATTGTTAGTATCCTTTTTTTAATTGGTTATGGTAGCATTCAAATTGCAACGGGGCACCTTGCTTATAGTGCAACAGCACATGTTGGTAAAGTTGTTCCTGGAGTATCTTTGATTCTTTTACTAAGGGCTTTCACAAGCGGTTCGGCTTCCCTTACTGGTGTTGAAGCTATTTCAAATGCGGTACCATTTTTCAAAAAGCCTAAGGAAAAAAATGCTGCTGGCACGCTTGCTATAATGTCAATCATTTTAGGGGCTATGTTTGCTGGCATCACTTTCTTGAACTATTGGTTGGGCATTTTGCCGTCAGCACATGTGACTGTCTTGGCGCAAATTGCTCAAAAAATCTTTGGCGATTCAGCAATCGGAAATGCACTTTTCTATATTTTCCAGTTGTCAACAGCTCTTATCTTAGCTGTGGCAGCCAATACTGGCTTTTCAGCCTTTCCAATGTTGGCTTTTAACATGGCTAAAAATAAATACATGCCACACCTTTTCATGGAAAAAGGAGCTCGTTTAAGCTATTCTAATGGGATTATTACCTTGGCAGTTGGAGCAATTGTTTTGCTTTGTATTTTCAATGGTTCAACAGAACGCCTTATCCCACTTTATACAATTGGTGTTTTCATTCCATTTGCACTTTCACAAACTGGTATGGTCATACACTGGAAACGCAAATTTGGCAAAGGGTATTTGAAACATTCAGTTGCTAATATTTTAGGAGCAATCATTTGTTATCTGATTATATTGATTTTATTGATTTTTAGAATCGGTGAAATCTGGCCATTCTTCCCAATTATCGTAGTCTTGATGATTCAATTTTATTCGATTAAGAGCCATTATAATAATGTTGCCATGCAGTTGCGTCTAACAGATGATGTCAAAAATATTCATTACGATGGCAATACGGTTTTGATTTTGGTTGGGAATATCACACAAGCAAGTATTCGTGCCATTAATTATGCCAAAAGTATTGGTCAAACCGTTGTTGCTATGCACGTCTCAACGTTAGAAACCCGTGAAAAAGATTTGGAAATTGAACAAGAATTCAAGACCTATTTCCCAGACGTAACGTTTGTCAATATCGAATCAAATTATCGTGATATTGTGAAACCAACAATGTCATTTGTTCAAAAAATGAATCAGGAAGCCAAGAAAAACAATCACACCATGACAGTGATTATTCCAAAATTCATTCCAAAACACAGATGGCAAAATATTCTTCACAACCAAATGAGCTTGCGCTTACTTGCTCGCCTACGCTGGTATGAAGATATTATCATCGCAATTTATTCCTATCATTTGAAAAAATAATGCACACAGCCCTGAATTTCAGGGCTTTTTTATGTTAAATGATTAATCAGTCTTGATACCTGAATAGGTTTTTATTTTATTTTCAAGAAAATTGATATGTTGGTTAATTTCGGACTGTTGACTGTGTAGTTCATCAAGTTGTAAAAATAAGAGTTCTAGTCGTTTAGGAATAGTAAAGTCACCTTGGTATCTTAATTTCGCATATTCTTGCATATTTTTTATTGACTTCCCCGTTTTTTAAGTTTGATAATAAATTGAGTCCATGCGATATTAGATTCTTTATAATATCTTCGATTATTTTTTTCTCTAAGAGAGTAAATAAGTTTTTCTTGTTCGTAGTAACGAAGTTTAGATATAGACAACCATGTCTTTTTAGCGAATTCTCCAATAGAATAGTGAGTTATATATTTCTCCTTTTCTGGTATTTTTGATTATTCTACCACATTAATAAAAAAATATTATTCATCCTTGACATAAAGTTAACTTTACTATTTAAAATACTTTACATCAAAGAGATTTGATTCAATCTGAGCGAAAGGTGGTGAAGTTATGACATAAAAACTATCAATGATATTTAGTAAACAAGTACAGAGAGGATAAAAATAATGGAAATTCTAAAAGATTATACTTGCATTACTGGTGCAAGTTCTGGTATTGGAGCAGAAACAGCAAAACAATTTGCAAAGCTGGGAAATAACCTTATCTTAGTTGCTAGACGTCAAGAAAAATTAGAAGAATTACGCGAGACTATTTCGTCACATTTTCCAGAATTATATGTGATTATTAAGGTTGTTGATCTTTCTAAAAGTCATGATGTTTTTAAACTTTACGAAGATTTAAAATCGTATCACATAAAAACGTGGATAAATAATGCTGGCTTTGGGAACTATGATAGTCTAGAACATCAAAATCTAAAAAAGTTTTAGAAATGTTACACTTAAATATTGAGGCATTGACAATACTATCTAGCTTATATGTAAGAGATTATAAGGACTGTGAAGGTGCTCAACTTATTAATGTTTCTTCTAGAGGTGGCTATATGATGGTACCTGATGCAGTTACTTATTGTGCTAGTAAGTTTTATGTTAGCTCATTTACAGAAGACTTAGCGCTAGAATTAAGAGAAATTCACAATTTATTGAGAGCAAAAGTTCTAGCACCAGCAGCAACAAAAACGGAGTTTGGACAAATTGCTACTGATTCTGATAAGTATGATTATGACGAAGCATTTTCTAAATATCATACAAGTGAAGAAATGGCACAATTTCTGATTAAACTATATCAAAGCAACCAAACAGTTGGTTTAGTGGATGTTAAGACTTTTGAATTTCACCTTAGTGAACAATTATTTAATCACTAATTATCAGATATAGATAACGATAGGCTTTGCTCTGAAATCTAACTTAATTTCAAAGTTGGAAAGCAAATATTGGTTAGCAGAAAATAATGTTATATTTCGCTGAAGCGTCTGTGAAAATGAGCATTTCATATTTTTTGAAAAAAATTGAAATGAAAAGTATTGAGACCACTATTTTTAGGAAAAGAATCAAAAAATATTGGAAAAACACGCAAAAGCATCACAAAATTATGTCAAATACGTTGACTTTAGGTATTAAAGTGTTATAATAAATATCAAGAATTCGTTAGTTTAAATCAAACCTGTTATGATTTAAGTTAATGAATCGCCGCTAACCACATTGTTTGCTGAGCTTGACTCCGAGCAGTGTGGTTTATTTTTATGTCGAAATGAAAGGGTAAGTTATGAATATTGAAGAGATTGACTATCACGAAGAACCGAATAAAACGACGAATCATATTGTTCTTTTTCAACCACAAATTCCACAAAATACAGGAAATATTGCCAGAACTTGCGCTGCGACAAACGCTCCTTTGCACATTATTCGTCCAATGGGATTCCCAATTGATGACCATAAAATGAAACGCGCGGGGTTGGATTATTGGGACAAACTTGATGTGACATTCTATGATAGTTTGGATGAATTTATGGAAAAATGCGATGGTGAGGTTCATTTGATTAGTAAATTTGCCAACAAAGTGTATTCTGATGAAAATTATAACGACGGGAAGCAACACTATTTCCTTTTTGGGCGTGAAGATAAAGGTTTGCCAGAAGAATTTATGCGAGCTAATCCTGAAAAAGCTCTTCGCATTCCGATGAATGATGAACACGTTCGTAGCCTAAACTTATCAAATACTGTTTGTATGATTGTCTATGAAGCTCTTCGTCAGCAAGCTTTTCCGAATTTAGAATTAAGTCATACTTACGCACACGATAAATTAAAATAAATTATACGAAAGCAGTCAAAATGGCTGTTTTTTGATAATAGCAAGGTTTTTGTGCGAAAAATATTGCATGAATGCTGTTTTTTTGCTATTCTAGAATTGTCTTCAGGGCAGGGTGTAATTCCCGACCGGCGGTGTTGCCTCTAGTTGTCTGCCTTTTGCTTTTATTTGTCGTTGACTTCCCTTGCCTAATGTCAGTTGTGTCTGCGGGTTGTCGCCTAGACTAAAAGCAAAAGATTAAACAACTTAGTTAGTTTAGAAAACGAACGAGAGTGATTTAAAGTCCGCGAGCTGCAGAGCAGCTGATCTGGTGAGATTCCAGAACCGACAGTATAGTCTGGATGGGAGAAGACCAAGAGTTAGGCTATGCTGTTTTTGTTATGCTACCACATACTCGAACGCCTTCTTTCAATTTGAGAAAATTGGAGGAACTTTTTTATGTCTGAAACAATGACTAATACGCGTAAAATTGCTCATATTGCGATTTTATCAACACTTTCTTTTTTGCTGATGTATCTTCAGTTTCCACTGATTCCGTCAGCTAGTTTTTTACAGTTTGATTTTTCAGTTTTGCCTGTTTTAGTTGGGCTTGTGATGTTTGATTTGAAGAGTGCTTTGGGAATTCTAATTCTTCGTACTTTGCTAAAGCTTTTGCTAAATAACGGTGGTGTTTCAACGATTATTGGTTTGCCAATGAATGTTGTTGCTCTAGGTGTCTTTGTAGTAGCGCTAGCCATTCTTTGGAAACAAAAACCAAGCTTGAAAAATTACTTACTAGCATCAGTCGTGGGAACGCTTGGCTTAACCGTGGCAATGTTTGTACTTAATTATGTTTACGCTGTGCCACTTTATGCCAAATTTGCGAATTTTGATATTTCTGCTATTTTGGGTTTGGGAAACTATCTCTTTGCCATGGTCATTCCATTTAACCTAATTGAAGGGATTATCTTTTCGGTGACATTCTTTATTTTATATAGTTGCCTTAAACCAATTTTAGAAATAGATTAAATTAAAAACGCCAACATATATTGGCTTTTGCTTTACGCTTAAAAATGGTATAGTTTAAGTGAGTTTTAATTGGAGTGAGGGAAAATAAATGTGGGTTTTATTTGCGATTTTATCGGCGGTATTTGCTGCGTTAACGTCTATCTTAGCTAAAATTGGGATAAGTGGTGTCAATTCAAATTTAGCGACAGCTATCAGAACAGTTGTTGTGGTTTTCATGGCTTGGGGAATAGTCTTTATCACAAATGCTCAGAGTGGTATTGGTGATATTAACCGAAAAAGTTGGTTGTTTTTGATATTGTCTGGGCTTGCTACTGGTGCTTCTTGGTTATTTTATTATCGCGCTTTACAAATGGGCGACGCTTCAAAAGTAGCTTCGATAGATAAATTAAGTGTTGTCATCACTTTGATTTTAGCCTTCATTTTTCTAAATGAACAGCTAACTTTAAAGTCAATGCTTGGGTGTCTGCTGATTGTGGTTGGAAGCCTTTTGATGATTTTGTAAACTGTTTAGAATGATAAATTCCTACAATTTTGCCACAGATTTTTCGAGGATTTATCTGGGATTTAAAAACTAACTAAGGTATAATAGACTTACGACATTTTGATAGAAAAGGTATTGTAATATGAAACATAAACAAAATTATCTTGTAGGAGCTTCATTTTTCCTTCTCATTTTTATGATGTTAGGCTATTTGGTCAAATTCTTTCCTGAGACTTTGGTTGGAATTGACTCAAGCATTCAAACAAGTGTTCGTGGTGATCTTCCTGCCAATGCAACAGCTTTCTTTAAAATCGTAACGCATTTTGGACACGAAGTTTTTATCTTTGTTTATGTCTTTGCCATTGCTTTTGTATTTTATTTCTGGAAAAAGTGGAAAGCAGAAGCTATTTTGCTAGCTGGGAATTTAGTGTTAATGGGCATTTTTTCAACAGGTTTTAAATACCTTTATAATCGTCCGCGTCCAAGTATTCAGTACCTCATTCCAAAGCCAATGGGACCATCATTTCCGAGTTGGCATGCTGCGGCGACCATGGTTGTTGCTTTGAGCTTGGTTGTGATTATCGAACAACACTTAACAAAGACGACACTCAAACGTTGCTTACAAGTTTTAGTTGTGGTTATCGCTTTGACAACAGCACTTTCAAGAATTTATTTAGGGGTTCATTATCCGTCTGATATTTTGGGAGGTTGGTTACTAGCATTTGCTATCGCAGCCACAACCTATCCGTTTTATGATAAAAAACGCTTTGAATGGCGTTTCCAAGGAAAACAAGAGTAATTGAAAAATGAGCTGGGGTTATCCCAGCTTTTTTATAGCTAAGAATATGTTTACGATAAGTGATAAG
The DNA here is from genome assembly GCA_000283635.1 of Streptococcus macedonicus ACA-DC 198. NCBI lineage: Bacteria > Bacillati > Bacillota > Bacilli > Lactobacillales > Streptococcaceae > Streptococcus > Streptococcus macedonicus. The sequence continues at coordinate 1,649,861 of HE613569.1, read as the reverse complement.
AGTTTGTTTGTTTTGGGGAAAGTGTTATAATATAAGCTATGAAAAAGCGTTATAATACTTTAAATGATTATTATCGTCAGATTTTTGGGGAGAAGATTTTTAAAGTTCCTATCGATGCGGGCTTTGATTGTCCAAATCGAGATGGTACGGTCGCACATGGTGGCTGTACATTTTGTACCGTATCTGGTTCAGGGGATGCGATTGTTGCTCCTGACGCACCGATTCGTGACCAATTTTACAAGGAAATTGATTTCATGCACCGCAAATGGCCAGATGTTAAGAAATATTTGGTTTATTTTCAAAATTTCACAAATACGCATGATACCGTAGATGTCATTCGTGAGCGTTATGAGCAAGCCATTAATGAATCTGGGGTGGTTGGTATCAATATTGGGACACGTCCCGATTGCTTGCCAGATGAGACGATTGCTTATATTGCTGAGCTTTCTGATCGTATGCACGTAACGGTTGAACTTGGTTTGCAAACAACTTATGATGAAACATCCAAAATCATTAATCGCGCGCATACTTATGACCTTTACGTTGAAACGGTTAAACGCCTGCGTCAGTTAGCACCGAAAGTTGAGATTGTTTCACATTTGATTAATGGTCTGCCTGGCGAAACGCATGACATGATGATTGAAAATGTCAGACGTTGTGTGACAGATAATGAAATTGACGGGATTAAGCTTCATTTATTGCATTTGATGACAAGTACGAAAATGCAACGTGATTACCATGAGGGGCGTTTAAAATTGCTGGGTATGGAAGAATATGTTAATATCATCTGTGACCAACTGGAGATTATTCCCAAAAATATCATTATTCATCGTATTACAGGTGATGCTCCGCGCGATATGCTCATTGGTCCAATGTGGAGTCTTAAAAAATGGGAAGTCTTAAATGCCATTGATCAAGAAATGGAACGCCGTGGTTCTTATCAAGGCTGTAAGCTAGAAAATAAGGAGGCCGTGTTATGATAAAACGCCCTTTGCATTTATCTCATGATTTTTTAGCTGAAGTTTTGGATGAACAAGCAATCGCAGTTGATGCGACCATGGGAAATGGCAATGACACAGTTTTTCTTGCCCAACATGCTAAAGAAGTTTATGCTTTTGATGTGCAAGAACAAGCTTTGCAAAGCACGAAAGAATGTTTAGAAAAACAAGAAATTCACAATGCTCATTTAATTTTGGATGGGCATCAACATATTGACCATTATGTGAATCAACCAATTCGTGCAGCTATTTTCAATCTAGGGTATTTGCCAAGTGCTGATAAAACGGTTATCACTAAACCTGACACAACCTTGATTGCTGTGGAGAAAATTTTAAAAAAGCTTGAGGTTGGTGGTCGCTTAGCTATCATGATTTACTATGGACATGAGGGCGGTGACATGGAAAAAGATGCTGTGCTAGAATATGTCAATCAGCTAGACCAAAGGCTTTTTACTGCCATGCTGTATCAACCTTTAAACCAAATTAATCAACCACCATTTTTAGTAATGATTGAAAAATTAAAACAGTCGAAGGAGAGTTAAGCATTATGCAAACCATAACGGTTCGTGAAAAGTTACATCAAATGCATCAAAAATATTTAGATGACGCAAACACTAAACCGTGTGCCAAGTTGTCAGAAGAAGATGCAGAGAAAATCTTGACAATTAAGAAAAAGTTAGCCAGTCTTGAAAAAGAACGTTGCGTACGACTTCGTAATCGTAAAGATGTTACGGCTATTGATCAAAAAATTGCCAAGCAAAAAGAACGTTGCATACGACTTCGTGATCGTAAAGATGTTACGGTTATTGATCAAAAAATTGCCAAGCAAAAAGAACGTTTTACTGTTTATTGCCGCCAAAAACAACGATAAGGAGTGATGGTTTATCGAGAGTTCTATCCTTGTTATAGCATTTTTATTAATGCTCATTGTTTCCAACGTCATTAATCGTCTTTATCCTAAATTACCTTTACCTTTCATCCAAATTATTTTGGGAATTTTGGTGGGTGTTTTAGCAAAAGAGACGACACTCACTTTAAATTCAGAGCTATTTCTGGCTCTGGTAATTGCACCGCTTAATTTTAGAGAGGGGCAAGAAAGTGATGTGACGACCTTTGTCAAATACAAGTCAATTGTGGCTTATCTAATTTTGCCAACTGTTTTGATAACAATGCTGACAGTTGGTTATGTGACTGGTAAGTTATTACCTGTTGATGTCCCCTTGGCTGCTAGTTTTGCCTTGGGAGCAGCGCTTGCTCCGACAGATGCCGTTGCGTTTTTATCAATTGCAAAACGGTTTAAATTTCCAAAGCGCGTCGAATCCATTTTGACAATAGAAGGGCTTTTGAATGATGCCAGCGGTTTGATTTCTTTCCAATTTGCTGTGACGGCTTTGACCACTGGAGCCTTTTCTTTGCTTACTGCGAGCTTTAGTCTGTTTTGGGTAATTATTGGTGGAATGTTGGTCGGGCTATTTTTTGCCTTGTTAAATCGAGGCGTCATGGCTTTTCTTGAAAAAATTGACGTCGCTGATGTGACAGGGGCTCTCTTATTGGAATTATCATTGCCGATTGTGTCATACTTTGTTGCCAGTCTTTTTGGCGTATCAGGTATCATTGCTGTCGTGATTGCTGGATTATCACAAGCCAGTCGTTTCAAACGAATTCGTTTATTTGATGCTGAGGTGGACCGTGTCAGCCAGATTATTTGGGAGACGGTCAGCTTCATCTTAAATGGCTTTGTCTTTATCGTTTTTGGCTATGAATTGACACGTATCGTTGAGCCTGCTTTGACCAATCCTTTGGTTAATAAATATCGTCTTGTAGCGATTGTGTTAGTCGTGACAGCTTTACTCTTTTTAGTTCGATTTGTCATGGTTGGGCTTTATTATATTCTGCATTATCGTAAAGGAAAACGTTTAAGTAAATCACTATTGAGAGAGGTTTTGCTGTTAACTTTTTCTGGTGTGAAAGGGACGGTATCAATCGCGACAATTTTGCTATTGCCACAGTTTGAAAGTTACGCTTATAGCTTGATTTTATTTACTGTAGCAGCGGTGACCTTGCTAAGCTTTCTAATTGGTGTATTTGTTTTACCAAACTTGGCACAAAGCTCTGATGATACTGATACCACCGATTATGTCACTCAAATTGCCATTTTAAATGAAGTGGTTAAGACATTGGAGGAAGATTTAAAAGAAGTCGAGGACAAAGGTCCACTTTATGCAGCCATTGATAATTACAATGGGCGTATTGAGCACTTGATTTTGGAACAAGAGCCGACTATTGTCAAAAAAGAATTGGCTTACCTGCGCTTGATGATTCTTGGAATTGAAAGCGATGGTTTAGAGCATGCCTTTTCAGAAGGCAAGATAGAATTATTTGAATACCGTTTGTATCAACGTTACTTGCAAAATTTGGAACGTCAGATTAATCGTGATTTTATTTCAACGTTTAGCTATTTCTTCACAATTAGCATGCGAATGATTCGTCGCTTAGTTCGTGAAAGCCTCAGTTTTTGGCCAACTATCCGTCACTTTCTTTCTGGAAAATCACGCGAAATTAAATTGACAGAAGATAACCGTGAACGCTTGACAGAGCTTTATTTAAGGAATACGGAGCTGGTGTTAGAAGGGTTACAAGATTTGGAAGGCATTTACAATTCAGAATTGATTAGTTTCCTCCAAAGATCACGTCTACAAGAAGCTAATATTATTGAATCAGGCGTCTTTGTTGAACGTGTCATTGCTCATATGAAACCTGATAATATTTATGAAATGTTGCGAGGGTATTATCTTGAGCGCAAAGTGATTGCCGAATATGAAATGCGTGGTGACATCACATCAAGCTATGCAACCTTCCTACGCCGCAATGTCAATAAACTCGAAAGTTATTCGTTAAAAGATGACTACGGAACACTACCATATAATTACTTTATTATAAAATAACCCCTAGAACGAAAATGTCCTAGAGGCTTTACTATTATGATTTAAATTCAGGTTTGATGTAAATGCGTTCGTCGCCTAGTGAGATGATTGAGACGATTCGGTCATAGAAATCGGTTAAAATGTCCTCAGTCAAAACTTCATTTTTAGGACCTTGGGCAATGATTTCTCCTTTTTTCAGCAACAAGACATGAGTCATTGATTGTGTGATTTCTTCGGCATGGTGTGTCACGTAGAGAATTGTTGGAGCATTAGGAAGGCTTGTGATTTGCTCAATCTGTGTCAATAGTTTTTCACGCGCAAACAAATCAAGTCCACTTGTAGCCTCATCTAAAATCAAAATTTCAGGATTTTCCATTAAACTACGTGCGATAAGGAGCAGTTGTTTTTCACCTTGTGACAGACTAGTATAAATACGTCCAAGCAGATATTCGCCACCAATTGAAATCAACATTTGTCGTGCTTCATCAAGTTCTTTTTCACCGTATTCTTTGTAAAGAATGCTTGATTTGTATTTCCCAGTCAAAACAATTTTTTCAGCAAGCATATTGGCTGGAAGTCGCTCAGCGATAAATGAGCCAACGATACCAATTTTGGTACGAATATCGCTAATGTCAGTACCACCAAATGATGTTCCTAAGACTTCCACCTCACCGTCTGTTTTCCAATATTCAGCCATGATAAGCTTTAAAAGCGTTGTCTTACCAGAACCATTCAGCCCTAAAATAGCCCAATGTTCCCCCTTGTTAACTTCCCAGTTAAGATTTTTTAATAATAATTTATGCTGACGTTCTAAGCTGACATTCTTTAGTTTGATTTGTAACATTTGGAGCCCTCCATGTGTTTTTAATAGTTATTATATCATTTTCTGAAAATTTTGATACTTTAGTTTAGCATTGTAAAATATGCTTGATAAGGCTGTTTATCTATTACATAAAATCAAAAATATGCTATAATGTAGTTACTATACTATTTTGTCGTGGAGAATAAAATCTTACCATAATAGATATTTTAAGAATAGGAGTAGAATTGATATGGAAGACCCCAGTCAGAATTTAGTTTTACAATTTATTTTATTATTAATTTTGACCTTGCTAAATGCCTTTTTCTCAGCTTCTGAGATGGCATTAGTTTCCCTTAATCGTTCACGTGTTGAACAAAAAGCAGAAGAAGGCGATAAGAAATTCATTCGTCTATTGTCTGTTTTGGAAAATCCTAATAACTTTTTATCAACAATTCAAGTTGGTATCACCTTTATCAGTCTCTTACAAGGGGCTAGCTTGTCTGCTTCGCTTGGAAGTGTTATTGCTTCCTGGTTTGGAGACTTTGTCTGGGCTCAGACAGCAGGTAGCGTTATTTCCCTTGTCTTTTTGACCTATGTTTCCATTGTTCTTGGTGAGCTTTATCCAAAACGTATTGCCATGAATCTCAAGGAAAATCTGGCTGTCATTTCTACCCCTGTTATTATTTTTATTGGAAAAATTGTCAGTCCTTTTGTTTGGCTCTTATCAGCGTCAACCAATCTTCTCTCACGTATCACGCCAATGCAATTTGATGATGCGGACGAAAAAATGACTCGTGATGAAATTGAATACATGCTGTCAAATAGTGAAGAAACACTAGATGCTGAAGAAATTGAGATGTTACAAGGTGTCTTCTCACTTGATGAATTAATGGCGCGTGAAGTCATGGTTCCAAGAACAGATGCTTTCATGATTGACATTAATGATGATACACAAGAAAATATTCAAAAAATTCTCAAACAGAATTTTTCACGTATCCCTGTTTATGATGGTGATAAGGATAAGATTATTGGTGTACTTCACACCAAACGCCTGCTGGCCGCTGGTTTCCGTGATGGTTTTGACAATATTGTCTTGCGTAAGATTTTGCAAGAACCGCTCTTTGTTCCAGAAACGATTTTTGTGGACGATTTGTTACGCCAATTGAGAAATACCCAAAATCAAATGGCGATTTTGTTGGACGAATACGGTGGCGTTGCAGGTATTGTCACACTGGAGGATTTGCTTGAAGAAATCGTCGGAGAAATCGACGATGAAACCGATAAAGCAGAGCAATTTGTCCGTAAAATCGGTGAACATACTTACATTGTTCTTGGGACAATGACACTTAACGAATTCAATGACTATTTTGACGTCGATCTTGAAAGTGATGATGTGGATACTATTGCAGGTTACTACCTAACTGGTGTGGGAAATATTCCAGACCAAGATAGTCGTGAAACGTTTGAAGTGGATACGAAAGAAAAACACCTTACTTTGACAAATGATACAGTTAAAGATGGACGTGTTACAAAACTGAAAGTTATTTTTTCTGATATAGAACAGAGTATTCAAGAAGACTAAGTTGATCTTAGTCTTTTTCCTTTAGAAAATGTTATAATGAAGCAGAAAAAACGGTTACAAAGGAAGAAAAAATGACTGAAATTGATTACGGAAAAGTAACTGGGATGATTCACTCAACAGAAAGTTTTGGTTCTGTGGATGGTCCAGGAATTCGGTTTGTAATTTTTATGCAGGGCTGCAAGATGCGCTGTCAATATTGCCACAACCCAGATACTTGGGCTATGGAAACCAATCAATCGCAAGAACGCACAGTTGATGATGTGTTGGCTGAAGCTTTGCGTTACAAGCATTTCTGGGGAAAAAATGGTGGTATTACCGTATCAGGCGGTGAAGCCATGCTACAGATTGAATTTGTCACAGCACTTTTCACAAAAGCAAAAGAATTGGGCATTCATTGCACGTTAGATACTTGTGGTTTTGCTTTTCGTGACACACCAGAATACCATGAAATTGTGGATAAATTGTTAGCAGTAACAGATTTGATTCTTTTAGATTTGAAAGAAATTAATTCTAAACAACATATTGTCGTGACACGCCAGCCAAATACTAATATTTTGGCATTTGCGCGTTATTTATCTGACAAGGAGGTTCCTGTTTGGATTCGTCACGTTTTGGTACCTGGCTTAACTGATTTTGATGATGATTTGATTGAACTTGGCAAATTTGTCGCAACGTTGAAAAATGTGGATAAATTTGAAATTCTTCCTTATCACACCTTGGGTGAATTTAAGTGGCATGAGCTTGGCATTCCATATACTTTGGAAGGCGTTAAACCTCCAACGAAAGAGCGTGTGCAAAATGCCAAAGACTTGATGCATACAGAATCTTACACCGAATACATGAAACGAATTCATCAGTAAAAATATTGACATTAGCTTGAAACTTTGGTAAGCTCTAGCATAAGGTGGAATCTATGAACAGTTACAAAGTTTTAAAATTTGACGACGAATTCGTCTATTTGACGCAAGACGGAAAAATAAAAAAGCTTGCGCGTGATTTATTTGATTTTGACATAAAATTGGGAGATAAGGTTGATTATATTCAAGACGGGGACATTGTCCTTGTTTTGCAAAATCAAGATGAGGCAGCTTTGGATTTAAACGACGACAAGTCTGTAAAATCTGGGCTCTTACAAGGTATCTTGAACCTTTTCCTTGAAACATTGTCTATCCATAACAATGATCTAGGTAATCTGAAAAAGATTTTTTCTCAATTATTGGTAACACTTTTTATGGCTTGGAGTTTACTTGGTGTCATTGCGATTGAAATCTTACTCTTGATTGAATCACTTATTACCTTTATTTGGCGTTTGCTAGTCAAAGGTGTGAAGGGATTGCACATTGTGGATAATAGCCGAAAATACATGGCTTATCGCAAAGAACAAGAAGCTATCCGTGATCAAGAAAATCATGAGGAAGAAGAACGCTTGTTACGCTTAGCCTTGGAGCAAGAAAAAACGGCAAAAGTAGAAGCTGCCAAGGACGATTCTTCTGATAATGAAACACCTGATGTCAAAGAAACCAACAATGATTTCACACAAAACACAATAGAAAAAGACTAAATAGAAGCATTTTTATCAGTAATTAACAATAATTAGTGATAAAGGTGCTTTTTTTGTACTATTATTGCGATAAAAGCAGCTGCTGACTTTGCCATCTCCTTTAAATTTTGCTAAAATAAGAATAAATAATTATTATGAGGTACAAAACATGTCTAAAATTTTAGTTTTTGGTCACCAAAATCCAGATTCTGATGCTATCGGTTCATCAGTTGCTTATGCATATTTGAAACGTGAACTTGGTGTTGATGCTGAAGCTGTTGCTCTTGGAACACCTAATGAAGAAACAACTTTTGCTTTGAATTACTTTGGTGTAGAAGCACCACGTGTTGTTGAATCAGCAAAAGCTGAAGGGGCTGACCAAGTTATTTTGACAGACCACAACGAATTCCAACAATCAATCTCTGATATTCGTGACGTTGAAGTTATCGAAGTTATTGATCACCACCGTGTTGCAAACTTTGAAACAGCTAACCCACTTTACATGCGTTTAGAACCAGTTGGTTCAGCTTCATCAATTGTTTACCGCCTATACAAAGAAAATAACGTTGTTATTCCTAAAGAAATGGCTGGTTTGCTTTTGTCTGGTTTGATTTCAGATACACTTCTTCTTAAATCACCAACAACTCACGCAACTGACCCAGCTGTTGCTGCTGACTTGGCAGAAATCGCAGGTGTAAACCTTGAAGAATATGGTTTGGCATTACTTAAAGCTGGTACAAACTTGGCAACAAAATCTGCTGAAGAATTGATTGACATTGACGCTAAAACATTTGAACTTAATGGAAACCAAGTTCGTGTAGCACAAGTTAACACAGTTGATATTAACGAAGTTCTTGAACGTCAAGCAGAAATCGAAGCAGCTATTACAGCAGCAATACTTGCAAATGGTTACTCTGACTTTGTACTTATGATTACTGATATTCTTAACTCAAACTCAGAAATCTTGGCACTTGGTTCAAATATTGACAAAGTTGAAGCTGCCTTCAACTTCAAACTTGAAAACAACCACGCATTCCTTCCAGGTGCTGTTTCACGTAAAAAACAAGTTGTCCCACAATTAACAGAAAGCTTCAACGCTTAATTAATAAGGAATAATAAAAAGGCGACGTGAGTCGTTTAAAAATCTTAGAATTTTATATTAAAACTAAAGTGAGATAATTATTGTATCTCACTTTTTTTCTGGGTTTGTCCCATAATTTTTAACGTTTTTAGATAGTTACTATAATCTATTCGGAGGAGCATCTGTTATGATATAATGAGTACAAAGCGAAAGAAAAATGAGGGATTATTATGAAAAAGCTTGTTTTATTTTTTTCTTGTTTATTACTAGTAGGCTGTCATCAGGAATCAAATAATACTAAAACAACGCAAAGTAGTGAAAGAATACAAACTTCTAGCAGTAGTAATATATCATCACAAGAAGAGAGTAAAGATTATAGTGAATGGTACCTAAATTATAAGTATTATTATGTTCAATCTAATACATCGTCATTAATGGTTGGAGGGTTATCATTAAATAATGATGGTAGCGCAATATTATATAGATCTGGTGCAGAGCTAATGGCATATAATCAAGGAAGTCCTCTGATAGGGACATACACAATCGAAGAGTATAAAGGATCGGATTCTATTCAAACCTATGTCACTTCGGGGAATATGACCGTAAATGGTGAAGAACCAAACCGAACATCAGTGATGCCAAGTGTTAAGATTGTAATTAATATTTCGTCTGAAGACATTAAACGAGTTAATGGTACAGCTGAATTTTTGGATGATCAAACGACAGAGGTATTATATGGCTATACCAATGATGAAGGAAATAAAGTGTTAACAACAGGAGAAGAAATCAAATCAGCAATACAAGTCTATTTTCATGGAAAACCTAATGAAACAGAATATGTTGTTAATGTAGATGAGGTAAATCTACATTCAAAACCAAGCTTAAATTCCGATATTATTGATTCAAGACGAAAGGGTGATATTATCCAAGTGTCTGATTGGGTTAATGGTGATAAGTATAATGATATTTCAAGTTGGTGGGAGGTATCTGTTGATGGGAAAAGATGTTATGTTTGGTCGGGTGCTCTACAAGCAAAATCAGTGTATGATTATGAACAGCAATCTGTAAATGATATTGATTTATCTGCAATCAGTAAAGGCAATTATGAGTCGTTAGTGGGAACATGGCGTAACGGTAAAGGTGATACTCTTGTCATTCAAGCAGACGGCTATGTTGTTAGTACAGTAAGTGGAAGAATAGGCGAAGAAAGTTTGGGAGGTGCTTTTAGATATGAAAGTGATGGTATTCCTTATATTGGAATGAGCAATGGCTACACGGGAGGTTTAATAGCATTACTTAAGATTGGTTTTAAAACAGAAGATGACAATTCAGATACTTCTAAACCACGAATTGTACCAACACAGAATGGTGTGTATAATTTACCGAGTGATGTCTATTATTATCATCAATAGTATAATTAATTACGGAGAAAATTTTTAGAATGAAAAAGATAGCTTTACTAGGAATGATGGGATTATCGATATTGTTTGGTTGCTCTAAAAAAGATAGTAATCAAGCGGCGACTGGCAGTTGGTATATTAGTTCAAATGAAAGTAGTAGCTCGACTTCTAGTTCATCACAAACTGAAAGTAATGAGAAAACGACAAGTGATAATAGTATTTATGATATCGTTTTAGAAAAACTTAGAAATGATACAAGTGATACTCCAGCGACGCATTACGCTTATTATGATATCGATGGGAATGGTCAGGATGAACTATTTTCTGGACGGTACTGGGAGTCTACGGGAACAATTGAATTCGCCGCTCTTTATTATGATAATAACGGAGTAGCTGATTATTTGGCACAAAGTTATGTTGCGTCAGCTGGTGGTTATAGAGAAGCTGCAAATATTTATACAGATGGAACGGTTATTACAGCTAAGTGGATGTCAACAGGAACTCAAATGGAAGACACTCAATATCAACTGAGAGCAGACAATAGCGGTGTTGATGTAATAAAAAATGCTAATGTACCTATTGGGAGAGATGTAGAGTTGTCGGATTACTTTGACATCAAGGGGAAAAAAGAGTTTGATTTTAGTATTTTGGATTGGCAACCTTTGGCATCAGAACAGACTTCTTCAGGTGATTTAAATATTGACCAGATACTTAATGGAGATTATACATCATTAGCTGGGACATGGAAAAATGGTAGAGGGCAAACTTTTGAATTTAGTGATGAAGGAATGCTTGAAGGAATGAATATTAGTTCGCCACGAGAAAGTTCTTATGGAACAGTTACCTTAGCATGTGGTGCAGCTAACGGTGCACCCGGTGGATTTGCTATTGAAGTTTACCCTACTGGTGTCAAAAATCCCAAAGGAGATCATTCGGATTCTTCTCAAACAAGGTTGATTGCTGGGCAACAATTTATTGACTTTCCTGCAGAAGCATATTATTATAGAGAATAACAAAACAAAAGCAAACGAATCGTTGGTTTGATTGGTTTGCTTTTTATTTTTGGGATGTTATTCTTGATCACGGATAAAGGTGAGAGTTTGGTCTTTGGATAATTCTGGTGAGAATCGGAAGCCGTCAAAGGTTAGGTGTTTGATTTGCTCAATGGTTTCAATTTGTTTTTCAGCCATTAGTGAGACCAAACGACCACGTCCTTTTTTAGAAATGGTTGAATGACCTTTTGGCTTTCCGTTTCTATTTTCCATAAAGACAATTTTAACCATGCGTTTGCGGATATTTGGAGAGAAAACTTGTTCAAATTCTGATGACAGTAGTGAAATGATGAGTTTGTCATTTTGGACTTCTTCGTCGTATTGTTGTCTCCAAAATTGTTTTAATGATGTGTTGTTAATCTTGAGATTTCCTTGAAAATCAAGGCGATGTGGTGCGATTAACGTCATGGGACTGATTAAACCGTATAAGGCAGTAGCAATACGAAGATGGTTATCAAGATAATATCGCTCCGCTTCGGTTACCTGAGTTCGTTTCATATACCGATACATGAGACCGTCATATAATAGCCATGCGGGGTAGTTTTTGGCTTGTTTATCTGCTAGACGTTGCCAACGTGTCCATTCTTGGTCAGCTTTACTTAAATTGATTTTGTAAAAATTAGCCAAACTTTCGACGGAGTATTCTTGTAAGGCTTTGAGCACTGCTTGGCTCTTGGCAGATAATGGTTGGCTTGGAAAAGCATCTTGATTGGTATGTAATTCTTTGGCATTAGGAATCAATATTTTCATACTGGCATTATAGCATAGAACTCAAAAGTTCTTCAAAGATAAAAACTTATTAAAAAGTGAAGCTTATCTTCTTATAGCAGTCATTTGTGTTTTTTGTTACAATAAAGCTATGAATATTCAAGAATTACGAGCTGGCGATTTGCTTTTTATGTACGGAAATTCCGATATGTCGCAAGCTATCCAGAAAGCAACTGGACAATATAGCCATGTTGCTATTTATTTTGACTCAATGATTTATCATGCGACCAAGGATAAAGGTGTCATTAAACAGCAGTTAAGGGAATTTTTGAAAACGAAGCAGCATAGAATTTTTGTTTACCGTTATCCTAGGATTAAGTCTGAGCAGGTTCAGGCAGCGACGGAGCATTTGCTGGGCAGACCTTACAATCACAGTTTCTATCCAGATAATGGTTCTTATTATTGCTCACAATATATTGCGGATATTTTGCCAATTTTTGAAACAATCCCCATGCAGTTTGGTGATGATAAGCATACGATTTCTGAGTTTTGGCAGCAATATTATGATGAGCTTGGAGTGACTGTTCCGCTAAATCAATCTGGGACTAACCCTAGTCAATTGGCACAGTCCGAGCATTTGCAGTATTTAGGAGAATTACATGATTAACATTTTCAATCCAGATAAATTGACCAGACAAGCTTTTTTTCAAGACTTGATTAATTTTCTTTATCAAACAGATGATGTGACCTTACGCCAAATCAAGGAAAACTTTCCAGAGGTTCCCAAAATTGACCGTTTGATTGAGGAATACGTGCAAGCAGGCTACATTATTCGTGACAATAAACGCTATACGATTGGTTTTAACTTGCTTGATAGCCTAGAAAATGTTAGTTTAGACAGTCAACTTTTTGTAGATGACCAAAGTGCTATCTATGAGGACTTGATGGCTCTGACTTTTGAAACACATTTGATAAATGAGGCTAATGATTTGGTGCTTGTTGAAAAAACAAGTATCGCTCGTAGTGAGTTAACCTTGTCAAATTATTTCTTCAAATTAGCAGATAATTTATCAATGTCTAAAGCGCAAGAACCTTTGTATGATTTGCTTGGAGACGTCAATCCACAATATGCTTTGAAATATATGACAACATTTTTGTTAAAATTTGGTCGTAAGGACGAAGTTGCTCAAAAACGCCCAGATATTTTTGTAGAAACGTTGGAAAAATTGGATTATATCCGAAAAAATGACCAAGGCAAGTACGAATTGAACATGCTTTTTGACAAAGAAAACTTGATTTTTATCAGTAAAGCTTAAAAAAAACAGTCCAGCAGACTGTTTTTTTACTCGCCTAGAAACAAGAAAGCTATTGGACAATTCACGTTGTCTTTATCATTAGATAGATAAAATAAGGTGCTCCGATAACTGCAACGACAAGTCCTGTTGGAATTCCTGTACCAACTAAGCAAACACGTCCAATCGTATCGGCAATTAAAAAAATAATCATTCCGATGAGCAGACTAGACGGAAGGCTGATGTGGTGGTCGCTTCCTAATAATTGGCGCGTGATGTGACCAGCAAGTAGACCGATAAATGTGATATTGCCCACAAGAACAACACTAAGCGCCGCCAAGGCAGTCGAGAGTATTAGTGTGTAGAGACATTCTCGTTTTAGATTTAAACCTAAAGCGATAGCTGTTTCTTCGTTAAGGCTCATAATATTTAGTGCATAACTTTGACTGTAAGTTAATAGCCAAGTGATTAATAGAAGCGGTGCTAAAATCATCAATGTCTGCCAATTGCCCCCACTTACTTTTCCGCTTAGCCATGAGACGATATAATCCGTCTTACTTGTATCAAGGTTTGCAATGATTGAAATCATGATACCTGAAAGCAAGCTAGAAATTCCAACACCTGTAATGATAAGGCGTGTCGGACTAATCGGCTGATTTTTCTGACGTGAAACAAAATAAACAGTACAAATGGTCAGAATACCACCTAACATGGCTAAAAATGGCATAAGCGCAATCATCATGGAATTGGTAACATCCAAAAGCCCAACCATAATCGTAATCACAAGCCCAGCTCCTGCATTTATTCCTAAAATACCTGAATCGGCTAAGGGATTTTTAGTGAGTGTTTGAAGCAACACACCTGACATGGCAAGCGAACCGCCACCGAGCATACAAGCAAAAATGTGTGGTAGTCTGATTTGCGTGACAATGAAAGACATGGTTGCATCTGATTTTCCTAAAAAGACCTTGCAGACCTCTAGAAGTGAGGAATTAGCATATCCTAGAGATAAGGATAGCAGGAAAATAAGACATAACAGAAAAATGAGAACGCTGAAATGACAAGCTACTTTCTTTCCAGATGTCATAAATTTTCTCCCTTTCGCACCAACCACAGAAAGCAGGGTAAGCCAACGATACTAACAATCGCACTAACAGGTGTTTCTGCTGGCGGATTGATTGTACGGCAAATCAAATCGACCCAAAGCATAAAAGTGCTCCCAGCAAATGCTGTTAAAGGAAGGATAATCCGATAATCTTTCGCCACAAACATTTTGATAAAATGAGGAATGATAAGCCCGACAAATGCAATGCTGCCAACAAGAGCCACGGCGGCAGCCGATAAGATAACCACAATAGCAAGGAAAGTCATGGTCATGGCAAAAGTTCGTTGCCCCAGAGCTTTAGCAACTGTCTCATCAAGACTTAGAATGGTTAATTGACGCGCAAAAAGCTGCGCTAACAGTAAGCCAATGACAATAAAAGGCGCAATTATTCCTGACATTTTCCAATTTATTTGTGCTAAGCCACCAGATTGCCAACCGATAACTGCTTTTGACAAATCAAAATACAGCATTATTACCTGACCAAGTGATGAAAATAGGGTTGAAATCATAATACCTGCTAAAATGAGTCGAAGTTGTTGGTATCCTTTTCGAGGATGATAAGCTATTCCAAATACTAAAATAGCAGCTAAAATCGCACCAAACAGACAAATGATTAAAATCAAACTGTAATGCATACTACCAAAAATGGCATAACCTACAATCAAGGCTAAACCAGCGCCAGCATTAATGCCAAGCAAACCAGGGTCAGCAATAGGATTACGAGTAACGCCTTGAATAATGCTACCAGATTGTGCCATGGCAGCCCCAACTAAAATAGCAGCAATGGTTCTTGGCAGCCGCAAATCAAAAATCACATCTTGTAAGTTAGAATCAGTTAAAGGGTGTCTAAAAACACTCATTAATTGAGTATTAGAATAAGCTACTGCACCAAAGCGAAGGCTTAAATACCAACCAAAGATAAAAAGAAAACAGAGGCTGAAAAAAAGAAGCCACGCTCTTAAACGTTTATTCTTTTTAAAAAAAAGGTACAGTTGTTTCATTGTCTTTCCCTTTCAGAGAAATCAGCGAAAACTACCTAGCGTATGGATTGCGGGCAGTTCTCAGCTGGTAAGTGAGTTTAACTATTAGCTTGCTTGATTGCTGATACAAAAGCATCCAGCTGTTTATCAAGCGACATTGGGTCTGAGAAGTAGAAGAGGCTTTCATCAACCTCTAAAACGTGATTATTTTTCACAGCAGAAATATTGTTCCAAATATCGCTTTCTTTTAGGGAAGCTGCCGCTTCTTTAGTGTCGTCACTAACATTAAGAACAACGTAGTCTCCGATATAATCTCCAAGAACTTCTTGTGAAATGCCAAACCAGCCAGCAGGGAAAACATCATCTTGGACTTTTTGTGGTGCAGCATAATCAAGCGAATCATAAATCAACTCACCACCACGTCCCCAGTTATTACCATAAAGGTAAATATCTTTGTCGTAAAAATCCATAACCGTAAAAGTCGTTGATGAATCAATGTATTGACTCAGTTCTTCTTTAGCTTCAGCAGTTTTAGTTTCCCAGTTATCAAGCCATTCTTGTGCTTCATCTTCTTTATCAAAAACTTTTCCGAGATTAGTCATCATTTCCAAATAATCACTTTTACCGTATTCAATGACTAAAACAGGAGCAATTGCTTTTAAATCATCAAGATTTTCATCTGTTGAAAAAGCAATGATAAGGTCTGGTTTTTGGGCAGCAATAGCTTCGGTATCATCTGATGTTAATTGGACAGCGTCAGCTAATTGATCACCAAAAACAGGGCTATTTTTTTCTAAATCAAGTGAATAACTTGAAACATTGACACCGAGTTCTAATAAATAACCTGTGTATGAGTAGGCAAAATTAATGACCTTTTGAGGATTTTTAGGAATATCTCCTTCATAAGAAAATCCAGTAATTTTAGGCATGCTAGATAACTCGGTATCATCTGAAGTCGATGATGTATTATGGCAAGCAACGAGTAAAAATGTTGCTAGAAAAGTCGTTAAAACGGCGAAAAACTTTTTCATGTCTATTCTCCTAATAAAAATCTATGTTAGCTGATAAGTCAGCAAAATAGGACGATTGAGGATGGGGTCTTGAACGATATGAGCTTCGATATTAAAAATATCACGTAAAATGTCTGCTGTCATGATGTCTTGAACCTTACCGTGATATTTAATCGCGCCAGCTTTCATGGTAATCAATTCGTCAGAAAAACGTGCTGATAAGTTCAAATCGTGCAAAACCATAATAATAGTTTTCTGGGTATCTTGGTTAAGTTTTTGGAGTAATTCCAAGATTTCCAGCTGGTGGTTCATATCTAGATAAGTTGTTGGCTCGTCTAAAAAAATAGTATCTGTGTCTTGAGCCAAAGCCATAGCAATCCAAACACGTTGACGTTGACCACCTGAAAGCGAATCAACTTTTTCATTGGCAAATTCAACAATTTTGGTTATTTCCATTGCCCAGTTGATTTTTTCCTTGTCCGTGTCGCTCAAACTTCCCAAATAGTTTTGATGTGGAAAGCGACCGTATGAGACAAGCTCATAAACTGAAATGCCTTCAGTCGCTTTAAGCATTTGGGGGAGTATTGCTAACTTTTTGGCGATTTCTTTAGTAGGTAAATGAGCAATTGCTTCTCCGTCAACAAATACTTGACCAGCTTTAAGGGCATGAATGCGTGTTAAAGCTTTTAATAAAGTTGATTTACCACAACCATTGGCACCGATAATTGTCGTGATTTTTTGTTTTGCTATGGTAACAGATAAGTCATTGATAATCACTTTATCATCGTAAACTACTGAGATGTTTTCAGCGTAAATATCTGACATAATTGACCTCTTTTCAAAATCATTTTAGGGGAATTTTTCTTCCAAAAAACAAGTCCCTAAATCGAGAATTGTTTTCTTATTGTAACAAGAAAAAAGGCCTCTGAAAAGCCTTTTGTTTAAATATTTTTATTACATTTTAGTGATTAGAATCATTCAAAATAATACTTAAAATTGTTCTAATTAAGGTAGTTTTTGGCGATATTCAAATCACCAGCATAAGCTGTGCGTTCACCGTTTACGATTTGATAAGCGTCAGCTCCTTTTCCAGCGATAATAACAGCATCTGTCTCATTATTAGTTCGTGCCATAGCTTGTGAAATAGCCTTTTCACGGTCAACTTGAATGTCAAGTGGACGTGTCACTTGACTAGCAATTTCTTCGGCAATAGCTTGTGGGTCTTCGTAATTAGGGTCATCAGCTGTTAAGATAACGTGAATATTTGGATGAGCATTGATGACACGAGCAAAGTCAGCACGACGGCTTTCTCCCTTATTACCAGTTGCACCAAGAATCAGGTAAAGGTCGCCTTTTTGGTGTTCTTCAACGACAGATAACAGTTTTTCAAGACTGTCACCATTGTGTGCATAATCGACAAAGACTTTAGCACCATTAGTTTGCGTAATGACTTCCATGCGACCAGGGACACTTGTTTGCGCAATTCCTTTTTGAATGTCAGCTAGACTTGTTCCCAAACGCAGACAAGCAAGACCAGCAGCAACCGCATTTTCTTTGTTAAATGAGCCAATGAGTTGAATATCATAATGTCCTGCTAATTTGCCAGTCACATCAAAATCAAAAGCTCTACCATTTTCGATCGTATTATCAGAACCCTTGCCGTAAAAATCATGAGGAGTATTGGCAACTTGTTGTGCGACAACGTCAAAGTAATCCATTCCTGCATTGACAACCACAGCTTTGCTATTTGCCATTAAAAGACGTTTGTGGTAGAAATAATCTTCAAATGTTGGGTGTTCAATCGGTCCAATATGGTCTGGACTGATATTGAGAAATACTCCGACATCAAAAGTCAATCCATAAACACGTTTAACCAGATAAGCTTGACTAGAAACCTCCATGATAAGGTGTGTCATGCCATTTTGGACAGCTGTTGCCATCATTTTGAAAAGGTCAAGACTTTCAGGCGTTGTTAATTTTGATTTAAAGAAAGTTTTGCCGTCCAAAGTTGTATTCATGGTTGAAAACATCGCAGTTCGGTGGCTTTGTTTCAAGATATTGTAGGCAAAATAAGCAGCAGTTGTTTTCCCTTTTGTTCCCGTAAAAGCAATGATTTTCAAATCATTTTCTGGATGACCATAAAATTCCATGGCGATTAAGCTCATGGCTTTTTTGATATCAGTAACGATAATTGCTGGAATATCAAGCTCATAATCAACTTGGCTAACATAGAAAGTCAAGCCATTTTTAATTGCTTGCTCAAGATACTCTTTTTTAAAGGCCGTACCTTTGGCAAAGAAAAGTGTTGATTTATCTGCTTCGCGACTATCAAAACTAATCTTAGAAAAACTTGGATTTTCTTTCCAATCTAAAGAATAGTGATTATGGAAAATAATTTCGCGAAAATTATGGTCATTTTTCAGAATGTCGAGGGTTTTTTCAAGTGTAATCATACTCTCTATTTTAGACTTAATGTCTTTATTTTACAAGTCACAATCAAAAGTTTATAATAAAAAGCAACGCTTATTTTAAAAATTAGGAAGAATACTATGTCTGAAAATAAAACAAATATGACACAGCAGCAACAGATGGTGCGCGGGGCGGCATGGTTGACAGCGTCAAACTTTATTAGTCGCCTTTTGGGTGCTTTCTACATTATCCCTTGGTATGCTTGGATGGGGACTCACGGTGAGCAAGCCAATGCACTTTTTGGAATGGGCTATAATATTTACGCCGTTTTTCTACTCATCTCAACCGCGGGAATTCCTGTTGCCATTGCTAAACAGGTTTCCAAGTATAATACGTTAGGTCAAGAAGATACTAGTTATTATTTATTACGTAAAATTTTAAGATTGACCTTGGTATTGGGGCTTATTTTTGCGGCGATTATGTACATTGGCTCACCAATTCTAGCTGCTTGGAGTGGTGGCGGAGCTGATTTGGTTCGTGTTATGAAAAGTCTATCTTGGGCACTCGTGCTTTTCCCGTCAATGAGTGTTCTACGTGGCTTTTTCCAAGGATTTAATAATTTAAAACCTTATGCCATGAGCCAAATTGCAGAGCAAATTATCCGTGTTATCTGGATGCTTTTAACGGCTTTCATGATTATGAAAATTGGCTCTGGTGATTATGTTTCAGCCGTTGTTCAATCAACGTTTGCTGCTTTTATCGGAATGATTGCTAGTGTCCTTGTTCTCCTTTTCTTCCTTTGGCGCGAGGGTAAGTTGCAAGCTATTTTCTCTGCAGGAAATAATGATGTTGATATTGATGCCAATGCGATTATCATTGAAACGATAAAAGAAGCTATTCCGTTTATCATTACAGGAGCAGCGATTCAACTCTTCCAGATTGTTGACCAGTTGTCATTTATCAACACAATGAAGTTGTTTACGTCGCATACGACCAAAGAATTGCAAATTTTATATGCTTATTTGTCAAGTAATCCAAATAAAGTAACGATGATTTTGATTTCTTTGGCTACTGCCATCGGTGGAGCTGGTATTCCCCTTTTGACAGAAAACTTTGTTAATAAAGACAAAAAAGCAGCAGCGCATTTGGTTATTAATAGTTTGCAAATGCTGTGTATGGTGCTTTTCCCAGCAATGCTTGGGGCGATTATTTTAGCACAACCAGTCTATACGCTTTTCTACGGTGCGCCAAATAGCACAGCCCTTTGGCTATTTATAGGTGCCTTGGTGCAAGTAATTTTCTTAGCACTTTATAGCCTTTTAGCGCCTATGCTTCAAGCCTTATTTGAAAATCGCAAAGCTATTCGATATTTTGGTTACGGTTTAATTATTAAGATTGTTTTGCAAATTCCGTTTATCTATTTCTTCCACGCTTATGGCCCACTTTTATCAACAGCCATTGGTTTAACAATACCAATTATTCTGATGTATAAGCGTATTCATGAAGTGACACGCTTTAACCATAAAGCTTTGTGGCAAGGAATTCTTCTTGTTAGTATTTTAACAGTTATTATGGGTGTTATTATTGCCATAGCAACCGTTGGACTTCATTTTATTGTTAGCCCAACGACACGTGTCGGTAGTGTTGTTTATATTGTGCTTGTTGGTGCTTTAGGTGTGCTTGCTTACGGCTTCCTTGCTTTGGTAACTCGTCTGCTTGATAAATTAATTGGTGGCAGAGCAAAAGCACTCCGCCAAAAACTACATTTAGAATGATGAAAAAATCGCTTTCTTGTTTCTAAGCTCATGAAAAAACGTCCACTGGATTGACTCGCTTCTTTATTTCAAGGCTCGTAAAAAAACAGTCCAGTGGACTGTTTTTTTAGTTATAGTTTTTACTTATAGCCGATTATCAAGAAATAGAATAACGAAAAAGTCATGCATTTCAACGAATAAATGATAGAATAGTTTATAAATTTTAATAGACCAGTATAGCTGGTAGTGATATGTTTGGAGGGGGAGACACCATGAAAAGTGATTGTAGATTGGCAACTATTTTAGCACATGCAGGAATAAAATCAGATGAAGCGACAGGAGCGTTAGCAGCACCTATTCATTTTTCCACAACTTATCAACACCCAGAGTTTGGAAAATCAACAGGTTTTGATTACACAAGAACGCAAAACCCAACACGCGCAACACTTGAAAAGACACTTGCAGCGATTGAAAAAGCAGATTATGCACTTGCAACGTCATCTGGTATGAGTGCTATTGTTTTAGCCTTTGAAATTTTTCCTGTTGGAGCCAAAGTAGTTGCCGCACGTGACTTATATGGTGGCTCTTTCCGTTGGTTCAATGATAAAGAAAGAGAAGGGCGTTTTTCGTTTGAATACACCAATACAGAAGCAGAGCTTTTAGCAGCAATTTCTGATGACACGGATATTGTTTACATTGAGACTCCAACGAATCCACTAATGGTTGAATTTGACATTGAAAAAGTGGCGAATGCGGCTCATGCCAAGGGGGTTAAGCTTATTGTGGACAATACTTTTTACAGCCCAATTTATCAAAATCCAATTCCACTTGGAGCTGATATTGTTGTGCATTCAGCCACAAAATATTTGGCAGGACATAATGATGTCTTAGCAGGCGTTGTGATTACAAACGACAAAGAGACATATGACAAACTTTTCTACAATCTCAATACGACTGGTCCAACTTTATCACCATTTGATTCTTATATGTTAATGCGTGGGTTAAAAACTCTTAAACTTCGCATGGAAAAATCAACTGAAAATGCGCGTGAGATTGTTGCATTTTTGGAAAAATTACCTGCTGTTAAAGAAGTGCTTTATACGGGTAAAGGTGGCATGATTTCTTTCAGAGTGGTTGATGAAAGTAAGATTCCAGATATTATCAATAGTCTTGATATTATTACATTTGCAGAAAGTCTTGGTGGTGTGGAAAGTTTAATCACTTACCCAAGAACCCAAACACACGCAGACATTCCTGAAGAGGTTCGTTTATCTTACGGATTAACCAATGATTTATTGCGCTTATCTATTGGAATCGAAGATGTTGAAGATTTAATTGATGACCTAAAACACGCATTGGAGGCTTAGTATGGGAACATATGATTTTACAACGAGACCAAATCGCCTAACACATTTCACATATAAATGGCAGACGTCTGAAAATGACCCTGATTTGCTTCAACTTTGGGTTGCTGATATGGATTTTTTGCCTGTTCCAGAAATTAAAGAAGCGGTTATCGATTATGGACAAGAACACCTCTTTGGCTATAATTATTTTAAGGATTCTCTTTATCAATCAGTGATTGATTGGGAAAGAAAAGAACACGGCTACAACATCACCAAAGATGACATTTCTTTCATTGATGGTGTTGTTCCTGCCATTTCAGTTGCTATTCAGGCTTTTACTGAAAAAGGCGATGCGGTGCTGATTAATTCGCCAGTTTATTATCCTTTTGCACGGACAATTCGTCTAAATGACCGTAAATTAGTGGAAAATTCTTTGGTTATTAAGAATGGGCATTTTGAAATTGACTTTGACCAACTTGAGAAAGATATCGTTGATAATCAGGTGAAACTTTATGTTTTTTGTAGCCCACACAACCCTGGTGGGCGTATCTGGTCAGCACAAGAATTGCAAAAAATCGGTGAGCTTTGTGAAAAACATGGCGTTATCTTAGTTTCAGATGAAATTCATCAAGACTTAGCGCTTTTTGGCAATAAACACCATTCTTTCAATACGGTTGATGACCGTTTTAAAGAATTTACGCTTATCCTGTCATCAGCTACGAAAACATTTAACATTGCTGGTACGAAAAATAGCTTTGCGATTATTCAAAATCCGAAACTTCGTAAGCAATTTAAACGTGTCCAATTGGCTAATAATCAACACGAAGTTCCGACTCTGGGAATGATTACGACAGAAACTGCCTTTACTTATGGCAAGCCATGGTTAGAAGAATTAAAAAAAGTTATCGAAGAAAATATTAATTACGTTGTGGATTATTTTGAGGAAAATACCAAGATTAAGGTCATGAAGCCTGAGGGAACTTACCTTGTGTGGCTTGACTTTTCAGCCTATGGCATTGAACAACCACAATTAAATGAAAAACTTCAAAAAGAAGCAAAAGTGGTGTTAAATGATGGCGCACATTTTGGAAAAGAAGGCAAAAGTTTTGCTCGTCTAAACGTTGCTGCACCACTAGAAACTGTAAAAGAAGCCAGCAAACGCATCGCTAGCGTCTTTGGAAAGTAAAGACATCAGTCCAATTGGCTGATGTTTTTTTCATAAAACTGAGAATAATGACTAATTTTAAAAAAAGTATGACATTGGTCATAATTAGTGAGCATATTTTGCCATTTTCTGCTATAATTGATAAGGTTAAACTAAATTTAGTATAAAAGGAGTACATCATGGGAAAATTCCAAGTTATCTCACACCCGCTTATCCAACACAAATTATCAATCTTGCGTCGCACAACAACTTCAACTAAAGATTTTCGTGAATTAGTTGATGAAATTGCAATGCTTATGGGTTATGAAGTATTGCGCGACCTTCCACTTGAAGATGTTGAAATCGAAACACCGATTACAAAAACAACTCAAAAACAATTAACTGGTAAAAAATTAGCAATTGTTCCTATTTTACGTGCTGGTATCGGTATGGTTGACGGTTTCCTCAGCTTAGTTCCAGCTGCTAAAGTTGGTCATATCGGAATGTATCGTGATGAAGAAACATTGCAACCTGTTGAATACCTTGTGAAATTACCAGAAGATATTGACCAACGTCAAATTTTTGTGGTTGACCCAATGCTTGCAACAGGTGGTTCAGCTATTTTAGCTGTTGATTCTCTTAAAAAACGTGGCGCAGCTAACATTAAATTTGTTTGTCTCGTATCTGCACCAGAAGGTGTTAAAGCTCTCCAAGAAGCACACCCAGATATCGACATTTACACAGCCACTCTTGACGAAAAACTTGACGAACATGGTTACATCGTTCCAGGTCTTGGTGACGCTGGTGACCGCCTATTCGGCACAAAATAAGATTAAGTTGATTGCCTAACTAATAATAAAAAGTTTGTGTTCCATAATGAGCGCAAACTTTTTTGTTAGTCATGAATAGTGCTGGAAACGTTTTTGGTAAATTGTTGCGCTGCTAAGGGAAGTGTCTGCCAATTTTTCCATGCAAGAACAACGGTTCTAAATGGATTTTCGCTAATCTGACGAACAGCTAAATCCTCAAGAGATAAGCCATCAAGGAAATTTTCATAAAGCAAACTGACTCCCAATCCTTGTCGAATCATCTCCAAGATCGTATAGTCGTCATAAATTTCATAGGTAAAGGTCGGCACGATATTTTCCTTAGCAAAGGCGGTACGTGTCAAACTGTGGTCACCTTCATCAAGTAGAATTAACTCTGTCTGAGCTAAATCAGCCAGTGAGATTTCGGATTGCTGAGCTAGGGGGTGTTTGCTAGGCAAGACGGCGTAAAGAGAATCTTGATAGAGAATTTGCGATTGCAGTTGCCCAACGTAGTCCATATGGGTAAACCCTAAATCAACTTGCCCAGTTTCTAGCCATTGGTAAATACTAGTATATTCTCCCTGTTTGAGCACAAAATTGACACTTGGATAATTCGCCTTGAATGCTTTGATAAAAGGTAAAATGAAATTCCGACTAGCCGACGTAAAGATACCAATACGTATCTCGGCTTTATCCAACCCTTGCAATTCCTTGATTTTTTTGGTTAGCTGTTTTTCACCTTGGACGATTTGTTGGAAATAAGGATAAAGTGTTTGTCCGTCTTTTGTGAGCTTTATTCCCTCATTGCCACGCGTTAGTAAACATGTTCCAATCTCTTCTTCGAGATTTTTAATCGTCTGGCTGACAGCACTCTGCGAATAATTTAGTTGCTTTGCTGTTTTGGTAAATGAGCCCAATTCAATAACTGAGCAAAAAATAGCATATTTTGAAACCATAACTGTATCTCCTGATAAGTAAAACTTATACTTATATTATAAACTTTAATTTTACTTATGGCTAATATCAACTTATAATAAAACAAGAAATGAAAAATCGAGAGGTGACGTTATGATTCAGAAATATGCTAAACTTTTTTCAGCTTCAGTTCCTCTAGTATGGGGAATGTCTTATCTTTTTATGGCGCTTGGGGCATCTGAAATTCCGGCGATAGAATTAGTTGCTCTTCGCTGTGGGTTAGCTTTTGTGGCACTCGTTTTGCTTTTTTTCCGCCATTTGCAAAAGACGTTCTCGTGGAAAATGATGATTTACAGTGCATTTGCAGGATTATTACTATTCGCTGTCTTTTATGGCTTAGTCGTTGGTGTCGTTGACACATCAGCTTCAACAGCAGGATTTCTGGCTTCTACTACGGTAGTTATTGTTCCTATCATTCAGGCTATGATGACACGAAAAATACCAGATTTAAAGACAATAGTAGCAATTCTGATTGTTTTATCAGGGCTTTTTTTATTGACTGGTGCCGATTTATCGCAATTTAATTTCGGCGCGATTATGTGTCTAATGGCTGCAGCTTTATATGCTATCTATATCATTCTCTCTAAATATTTTATTGAGCGAGTAGATGCGATGAGTTTGGGCATTTGGCAGTTGGGCTTTGCTAGCCTCTATGCTTTAGTGGGGACGCTTGCGCTTGAAAGATCTGTTTTGCCTCATAGTGGGACGATTTGGGCAGCTGTCCTAGGTTTAGCATTGATTTGTTCAGCTTATGGTTGGGTGATGCAAACCATTGTTCAAGCATATGTCAGTGCAGAATTTACTAGTTTTATGTTTTCGCTAGAACCTATTTTTACAGCCTTTTTTGCCCTTTTATTTTTTGGAGAATGGCTGAGCAGTTTAGCTTATTTGGGAACTATTTTGATTTTTATCGGTGTGCTTTTAGTGACTTATCAGCCTAAAAAAGACAAGCAATCCATTTTACTTCAGGAAAAAGTCAATTATTAACGTTTTTTATTTGACCTTTTTTGACCAATTGACTATAATAGTTTTAGATTCATTATTAAAACCAGACATGGATAAGAAGGTGATAGTCACCATTTCAATTTGTCCATGTATCTTAATAAAG
This sequence comes from Streptococcus macedonicus ACA-DC 198, assembly GCA_000283635.1. Taxonomy (NCBI): domain Bacteria; kingdom Bacillati; phylum Bacillota; class Bacilli; order Lactobacillales; family Streptococcaceae; genus Streptococcus; species Streptococcus macedonicus. The sequence continues at coordinate 1,623,842 of HE613569.1, read as the reverse complement.
GAGGAAATATATGATTCCCGTAGTTATTGAACAAACGAGCCGTGGTGAACGCTCATATGATATTTATTCACGCCTTTTGAAAGACCGTATTATCATGTTGACTGGACCAGTTGAAGATAATATGGCTAACTCTATCATTGCCCAATTGTTGTTCCTTGATGCACAAGATAACACTAAAGATATTTACCTTTATGTTAATACTCCTGGTGGTTCAGTATCAGCAGGACTTGCCATTGTTGATACAATGAATTTCATTAAATCAGATGTTCAAACAATTGTTATGGGTATGGCAGCTTCAATGGGAACTGTTATTGCGTCATCAGGTGCAAAAGGTAAACGTTTCATGTTGCCAAATGCTGAATACATGATTCACCAACCAATGGGTGGTACTGGTGGCGGTACACAACAAACAGATATGGCAATTGCTGCCGAACACCTTTTGAAAATACGTCACAACTTGGAACAAATTTTGGCTAACAACTCTGGTCAAACATTTGAAAAAGTTCACGCTGACGCCGAACGTGATAACTGGATGAGTGCACAAGAAACCCTCGAATACGGCTTCATCGACGAAATCATGGTAAACAACGAATTAAACTAATTGAAGATAATACTATATTAAGCCCACCTTTGGTGGGTTTTTTTGTTCCGAGCTGACCGAGGATACATTTAACGTTAATTGTGGTATAATCGTTTTATGTTGACAATTGATGAACAATTATTTGATATTGATGAGACTATTGATGAGGTTGTCGCATCCTTTCTTGAGTTGGAAAGTGTCAAAGACTATCGGAAAGCACGTGAGGTTTTCTTGGCAGATACTATACTTCAGGAAAAAATTATGCATTTTCAAGCCTTGAAACAAAGCTATGAAGATGCTAAGCCGTATGCAGCTTTTCGACCAGAACTTACTGAGATACGTCATCAACTTTTAAAGGAAAAAAGAGCCATTGACATCAACGAAAAAGTGAGTCAATTGCGACAAAGTGAAGTTGCTGTTCAAAAAATTTTAGCAGAACTATCACAAAAAATCTCATCAGCTATTTCATCTGATATTTTTGTAGATACAGGTTTGCCTTTGGCACCACATAAATTACACCATGGGAATTGTAGTAAAGGAGGACGGAAAAAAATGTTTAAAAAACAGGAACGTCAGGGGATTATTGTTTATTTATACTATAATCGTGATGCTCGAAAATTAAATAAATATGGTGATGTTTTATACCATTCGCGTAAAATGCGATATCAGGTCTTGTATGTGAATAAAGAAGAAGCAGAAGATATTGCAAAAGAAATTTCAGAATTGAAATTTGTTAAAGAAGTATCATTATCACAGTTTGATAATATCGATAAAAATTTTGTAGGCAATTTAGCTCGTTTTTGATATAATATAATTTTGTATGACTAAGAAGTACACAAAGAATGTTGACAATTTTCTGATAATTCAGTATTCTCTGAAGTAACTTTTTATTAGAAATTTAAGGAGAGAAATTTTTATGCATAAAAAGATTGCGCTTACAGCGCTAACTTTTTTAGCCTCAATTGCTTTAGCGGCTTGTAGTAAGTCACCAGACGTCACTGCAAATGCCACAGGAACAACGATTGGTGATACCTTGAAAATTGGTGTTAATCTTGAATTGACTGGTGCAGTAGCTGCTTATGGTAATGCAGAAAATGACGGTATAAAACTTGCCGTTGAAGAGATTAATAAAGCTGGCGGTGTTGATGGTAAAAAAATCGAACTCGTTACGAAAGATAATAAATCTGAAAACGCGGAAGCTTCTACTGCAGCGACTAACTTGGCTATTCAAAGTCAAGTTAATGCCATGATTGGTCCAGCCACTTCTGGTGCGGTTTCTGCCGCTAGTTTGAATGCCCAGAAAACAGGTGTTCCGTTGTTGACTCCAAGTGGCACACAGGATGATTTGACAGTGGATAGTGATGGCGTTAAAAAGTACGTTTTCCGTGCGACTTTCCAGGACAGCTTCCAAGGTCAGGTTTTAGCACAGTACGCTTATAGCAATTTGAATGCTAAAAAGGTTGTTCTTTATTATGATAACTCAAGTGACTATGCTAAAGGGATTGCTGAGGAATTCCAAGAAAAATATCAAGGAGAGATTGTTGCAACAGAGACATTTGCTTCAGGGGATAAAGATTTCCAATCAGCCTTGACAAAATTCAAAAACTTGGATTATGATGCTATTGTAATGCCAGGTTATTATACAGAAACTGGTATCATTACAAAACAAGCGCGTGATATGGGTATCGAAGTTCCAATTTTGGGACCTGATGGTTTCAATGATGATAGCTTTGCTGACTTGGCTGGTACAGCAAATACGCATGATGTTTATTACGTATCAGGTTATTCAACGAAAACAGCACTTTCAGATAAAGCAACAGAATTTATTGCAGCATATAAAGAAAAATACGGTTCAGAACCAAATATGTTTGCAGCGCTTGCATATGACTCTGTTTATATGATTGCAAAAGCAGCAGAAGGCGCAGAGACTTCTGTTGATATTGCTAATAACTTAGCAAATCTGACAGATTTTGAAGGTGTTACTGGTACAATGACTATCGATGAAGATCATAACCCAATCAAGACAGCCTTGATGGTTAAGATGAAAGATGGTGTTGAAGATTCGGCTGAAGCCGTTGAAATTACAGGAGATAACTAGAGGTCATTTTCCTTTAGCTTTATATCACATAACTAGAAAGTTTGGTATTATATGTTTTTAGAACAGCTCCCCCAACAACTGGTTAATGGTATTATTCTAGGAAGTATCTATGCGTTACTTGCTCTTGGTTATACCATGGTTTATGGGATTATTAAATTAATTAATTTTGCTCATGGCGATATTTATATGCTAGGTGCATTTATCGGTTACTATGCTATTAGTAGCCTTCACATGAATTTCTGGATTGCACTCATTTTTACAATGATTGCCACAGCTTGTCTGGGAATGATTATTGAGTTTTTGGCTTATCGTCCATTACGTCATTCGACGCGTATTGCAGCTTTGATTACGGCGATTGGTGTGTCATTCTTCCTTGAATATGGTATGATTTTCTTGGTCGGTGCAAATACACGTTCATTCCCGCAAGCTATCGACATTGTCAGCTACAAGATTGGCTCTGTAACGGTGACAAACATTCAATTGTTGATTTTGATTGTTTCCCTTGTTTTGATGGTTGCGTTGCAATTAATCGTTAAGAAAACAAAAATGGGGAAAGCAATGCGTGCTGTATCTGTTGATAGCGATGCAGCTGAATTAATGGGAATTAACGTCAATTCAACAATTAGTTTCACATTTGCGCTTGGTTCTGCACTTGCAGGTGCCGCAGGTGTGTTAATCGGTCTTTACTATAACTCAATTGAACCATTAATGGGGATGACACCTGGTATCAAAGCCTTCGTTGCCGCTGTTCTTGGTGGTATCGGCATTATTCCAGGGGCAGCTTTAGGTGGATTTGTTATTGGTATTTTGGAAACTTTATCAATTTCTCTCAACCTTTCAAGTTATCGTGATGCCATTGTTTACGGTGTCTTAATTATCATTCTTTTGGTAAGACCTGCTGGTATTCTTGGCAAAAACGTGAAAGAGAAGGTGTAGAAAATGAAAAAGAATCTAAAAATCAATCTTTCTTGGCTTGCTTTGATTGTTGTTCTTTTTGGAATCTTAGAATTTCTAGCAACAACTAATATTTTGAACCTTTACTACATTCAAATTCTCATGGGGATTGGGATTAGTATTTTAATGGGACTTGGTACTAACCTTGTGCTCGGTTTCTCAGGACAATTCACACTTGGACAAGCTGGGTTTATGGCAATCGGTGCTTATGCAACAGCGATTATTACACAACAAAATCCAACTTATGGTGGTTTCTATTTCTCAATGCTTGTTGGGATTGTGATTGCTGTTCTTGTGGCGCTTGTTTTTGGTATTCCAACACTTCGTTTGAAAGGTGACTACCTTGCGATTGCAACGCTTGGTATGGCTGAAATTATCCGTATTGTTATTGTCAATGGTGGCGATTTAACCAACGGTGCGGCTGGTTTGACAGGAATTTTGCCATACACAACATGGCCAGTAATCTTTATCTTTGTCGTCGCAATTACGATTTTGATTTTAAATTTCTTGCGTTCATCTATTGGACGTCAAGTTATTTCTGTTCGTGAAGATGAGATTGCAGCAGAAGCAATGGGTGTCAACGTCACAAGAATGAAAGTCTTAATTTTTGTAATGGGAGCTATCATTTCAGCTATCGCTGGCTCACTTTACGTTGGTTACATCGGAACAGTTGTACCAAAAGACTTTACTATCATGAAATCAATTGATTACTTGATTATTGCCGTTCTTGGTGGGCTTGGTTCTATCACAGGAACTATTCTAGCAGCCATTGTTTTAGGAATTCTTAACATGTTCTTGCAAAACGTTTCAAACCTCCGTATGATTATCTATTCATTGGCATTAATCTTGGTAATGATTTTCCGTCCAGGAGGACTTTTAGGAACAAAAGAATTCACATTATCACGTTTCTTTAATAAAACTAAGGGGGACAATCATTAATGGCACTTCTTGATGTTAAAAATTTAACCAAACATTTCGGTGGTTTGACAGCCGTTGGTGATGTCACAATGCATTTAAATGAGGGAGAGTTAGTTGGTCTTATTGGTCCAAACGGTGCTGGTAAAACAACACTTTTCAACCTTTTGACAGGTGTCTATGAACCAAGCGAAGGCTCAGTTTCTTTAGACGGCACATTGTTAAATAGCAAGAAACCTTATAAAATCGCATCGCTTGGTCTTTCACGTACTTTCCAAAATATCCGTCTCTTTAAAGATATGACTGTTTTGGAAAATGTACTTGTTGGCATGGCTAATCAAAATAAATCACATGTCTTTGCAAGCTTTCTTCGTTTGTCAAAATTCTATCAAAGCGAGGAAGAGTTGCGCCAAAAAGCTATGGATTTGTTAGCTATCTTTAATTTGGATGGGGATGCAGATACCCTAGCTAAAAATCTTCCTTACGGTCAGCAACGTCGTTTGGAAATTGTGCGTGCCCTTGCAACTGAACCAAAAATTCTTTTTTTAGATGAACCTGCTGCTGGGATGAATCCACAAGAAACAGCAGAATTGACACAGTTAATTCGTCAAATCAAAGAAGAATTTAACATTACCATTATGCTTATCGAACATGATATGAGTCTTGTAATGGAAGTGACAGAACGCATTTATGTTCTTGAATATGGACGTTTAATTGCTCACGGTACACCTGATGAAATCAAAAATAATCAACGTGTTATTGAAGCTTATCTTGGAGGTGAAGGATAATGACAATGTTAAAAGTTGATAATTTATCAGTCCATTACGGCGTTATCCAAGCTGTAAAAGATGTTTCATTTGAAGTCAATGAAGGAGAAGTTGTCACACTTATCGGTGCCAATGGTGCTGGTAAAACTTCTATTCTTCGTACGATTTCTGGTTTAGTTCGTCCAAGTGCTGGTAAAATTGAATTTTTAGGAGAAGAGATTCAAAAAGAACCCGCTCGAAAAATCGTTGCTAGTGGTTTGTCACAAGTTCCTGAAGGGCGCCACGTTTTCCCAGGCTTAACTGTGCTTGAAAACCTTGAATTGGGAGCTTTCTTGCGTAATGACCGTGAAGAAAATCAAAAGAATTTGAAGAAAGTTTTTGATCGTTTCCCACGACTTGAAGAGCGTAAATCGCAGGATGCAGCCACACTTTCAGGTGGTGAACAACAAATGCTTGCTATGGGACGTGCTTTGATGAGCCAACCCAAATTACTTCTTCTTGATGAACCGTCAATGGGACTTGCGCCAATTTTTATCCAAGAAATCTTTGACATCATTCAAGATATTCAAAAACAAGGAACAACTGTCTTGTTGATTGAACAAAATGCCAATAAAGCATTAGCGATTGCTGACCGCGGTTATGTTTTAGAAACAGGAAAAATTGTTCTTTCAGGAACAGGTAAAGAGTTGTTAGAATCAGAAGAAGTTCGCAAGGCTTACCTCGGTGGCTAACAAACCGTTAGCTGAATTTAGTATTTAACCAAGTCTAGGATAGTTGTTATCCTAGGCTTTTTATCATGAACAACATTCTTGGCTGCTTTATTTTCATTATTTTTTCAATCTTTGGTGAAACCGTTTGCGGTTTGTGGTATAATAATAACAAGAAAATAATATGGAGAATTGTTATGGCAGTAAAAGATTTTATGACTAAAAAAGTTATTTATGTGTCTCCTGATACAACAGTCGCACATGCGGCTGATATGATGAGAGAACAAGGCTTGCGTCGCTTACCTGTTATCGAAAATGATAAGCTTGTCGGGATTGTTACCGAAAGAACAATGGCAGAAGCTAGTCCTTCAAAAGCAACGACTTTGTCAATTTATGAGATGAATTATTTGCTTAATAAAACTAAAATTCGTGACGTGATGATTCGCGATGTTGTGACGGTTTCACCATACGCAAGTCTAGAAGATGCGATTTATACCATGATGAAAAATCGTGTTGGAATTGTTCCTGTTGTCGAAAGTAGCCAAGTCTATGGTATCATCACAGATAAAGATATCTTCAAAACTTTTCTTGAAATTTCTGGTTATGGCGAAGAGGGTATTCGCGTGGCTATTTCGGCTGATGATACGGTTGGAACTTTGGCAAAAATTGTAGATACGATTTCAAACGACAATCTCAATATCAAACGTACCGTTGTTGCCACTCGTAAATCTGGAAAAGTTGCTATTGAAATCCAAATCGATGGTAAAGCTGACGTTGCAGATTTGCGTGAAAAATTGCTTAACCAAGGCATTCAAGTTGATGCGATTGAATTAACAGAAGCAAAATCATTGGATTGATTGGTAATCTAACTGAGAGAGCAGAATTTAGTTTCAAACTAGGTTCTGTTTTTTTGAGCGACGAGATGTAAAGTCATGTTTATTAACTTTTTATGCTTGAATCCAATAAGTTAGCGAATTTGCTAGTGTTATTTTTGCCTGTTTTTTGTTAAAATAGAAGCGTAGAAAGAATTTTAAGGAATTTTCATGAAAAACGGTATAATTATTTCATTTGAAGGTCCAGATGGGGCTGGAAAAACCACAGTTTTAGAACAAGTTCTTCCAGTTTTGCAAGAAAAGGGCTATGATATTGTAACCACACGTGAACCTGGTGGTGTTGAAATTGCAGAGCGTATTCGTGATGTCATCTTAGATGTCAATCACGTTGCTATGGATAGTAAGGCAGAGTTGCTCTTGTATATGGCAGCAAGACGTCAACATTATGTTGAGAAGGTTCTGCCAGCTTTAGAGGTTGGTAAAGTGGTCTTGATTGACCGTTTTATTGATAGTTCAATCGCTTACCAAGGCGCTGGACGTGGCTTGGATAAAGATATCATTACGAGATTAAATGACTTTGCAACAGACGGTAGAAAACCAGACTTGACGCTTTATTTTGATGTTGAATCAGAAATTGGTTTAGCCAGAATTGCTAAAAATGCTGAGCGTGAAGTTAACCGACTTGATTTGGAAAAATTAGACATGCACAAGCGTGTTCGAGAAGGTTATTTAGTCTTGACTGAACAAGAAAAACGTATTGTGACTATTGATGCGTCGCGTGAATTGGCAGATGTTGTGTCAGAGACACTTCATACTATTCTTGAACAGTTAGCAAAAAATGAGTAGAGGGATTTAGATGGAATTAGAGCACTTGCAACCCCAACTTTTTAAAGAGTTTAATCAGATTTTGAAATCAGATAGGATGAACCACGCCTATCTTTTTTCAGGGGATTTTGCGAGCTTTGATTTTGCTCTTTATCTTGCTAAAAGTCGTTTTTGCAAAAATCTCCAAGATGGTTTGCCATGTGGAGAATGCCGTGAGTGTCAGTTAATTGCTGAAAATGAATTTTCGGATGTTAAGATTGTCAAACCAAGCGGGCAAGTTATCAAAACTGATATGATTCGTGAATTGATGCGCAATTTCTCACGTTCAGGTTTTGAAGGTAAATCACAAGTTTTCATCATTCAAGATTGTGAAAAAATGCATGTTAATGCTGCAAATAGCCTTTTGAAATTCATTGAAGAGCCGCAAAGTTCTTCCTACATGATTTTGTTGACTAGTGATGAAAATAAGGTTTTGCCGACGATTAAAAGTCGAACACAGATTTTCCGTTTTCCGAAAAATAAGCCGCTGTTGATTGAGCAAGCTGAAAAAGCTGGAGTTTTGAAAACACAAGCAGAAATATTAGCAGAATTGGCAAAAACACCGAAGGACCTTGATGAATTGATGCAAGATAAAAAAATATTGGATGTCATTCAAACTTGTGAGCGTTTTGTTACGGTTCTGTTTAAGGAAAAAATGCTAGCTTATTTAGAAACAGGGCGTTTGGTTCAAGTTGCTTTAGAAAAATCTGACCAAGAATTTGTTTTTCAACTCTTGCCGCTATTCTTAGCCAAGCAATTTAAACAAAAAGAAAGTTTGCTTTATTTAGAAAAAAGTTATAAGGCGCAACAAATGTGGAAAAGCAATGTAAGCTTCCAAAATGTGCTAGAATATATGGTGATTTCATGACAGAAGTATTGAGCGTAAAATACGAAGAAACAGGCAGTATTGTCTATGTTTTACCAAATAAAAAATATAAACTCGGCGATTACGTCGTCGTCAAAAATAAAAAAGGGTGTCGTTTGGCGCAAGTTGTCACTAGTAACGAAGTCATCGATGAGGTCAAATTACCTGCTGAGATGGATTCTGTGACGCGTCTTGCCAACGAAAAAGATAAACAAGCATTCCAAGAAAATATTGACTTAGCGAAGCATTCGTTTTCAACGGTTAATGAGCTGATTTTAGCCAATGACCTAAAAATGAAAGTGATTGATATTATTTTCCCATTGGAAAGAAGCTATGTGCTTATCACGTTTTCAGCAGAAGAACGTGTTGATTTTCGTCGATTGCTACGTGACTTAGCAGGTCATTTCAAAACAAGAATTGAACTTCGCCAAATCAATAGTCGCGAAGAAGCTAAGGTTTATGGTGGTGTTGGACCATGTGGTCGTGCCCTTTGCTGCTCAAGCTTCTTGGGAGAATTTCCACCTGTATCTATTAAAATGGTCAAAAATCAAGGAATGTCACTCAGCACAGGAAAAACAGCAGGTATCTGTGGACGTTTGATGTGTTGTTTGAGTTTTGAAGATGACTTTTATAAAACCTCTAAGGAGAAATTCCCTGATGTGGGAACGGAGATTGAAACAGCTGATGGCTTGGGAGTTATTGCGGGGATTGGTGTGTTTTCTGATACCGTCAAAGTTCGTTTACCGGAAAAACACACGCTTTTAACCTATGCTTTAGAGGAGGTCAAAGTACGTGGATAAAAAAGAATTGTTTGATGCCTTTGATGGTTTTTCACAAAATTTAATGATTACCTTGGCTGAAATTGAAGCCATGAAAAAGCAAGTGCAATCGCTCCTAGAGGAAAATACAGCTTTGCGTCTTGAAAATGATAAAATTCGAACGCGCCTAGCTCAACTTGAGCAAGATACGCCAGCTAAATCTTCTAAGCAAGGAAAACGATATATCGAAGGCATTTACCATGATGGTTTCCATATTTGCAATGACTACTATGGTCAACGTCGTGAAAACGATGGAGAATGTATGTTTTGTATGGAAGTTTTAGATAGGGAGTAACTGCCTATGAAAATACAAAAAAGTTTTAAAAATCAGACAACCTACGGCAAGTTGTATCTTGTCCCAACACCAATTGGCAATATGCAAGACATGACTTATCGTGCCGTGGAAATACTAAAAAATGCTGATTTTGTCTGTGCAGAAGACACTCGCAATACAGGGCTTTTGCTGAAACATTTCGACATTTCAGCCAGGCAAATTAGCTTTCATGAACACAATGCCTATGAAAAAATTCCTGAATTAATTGCTCTGATGAAAGAAGGAAAAAATTTGGCACAAGTGTCTGATGCTGGGATGCCTTCTATTTCTGATCCAGGTCATGATTTAGTAAAAGTAGCTATCGCTGAAGAGATTCCTGTCGTTGCTATCCCAGGGGCTTCTGCTGGGATTACGGCGCTTATTGCGAGTGGCTTAGCACCGCAACCGCATATTTTTTACGGTTTTTTGCCAAGAAAAGCTAAGCAGCAGAAGGAATTTTTTGAAGCTAAGAAACAGTATCCTGAAACACAAATTTTTTATGAATCACCTTACCGTGTCGCAGATACATTGGACAATATGTTAGCAATATATGGTGACAGAAAAATCGTTTTGGTTCGTGAGTTAACAAAACTTTATGAAGAATATCAGCGCGGATACATCTCAGAAATTTTGGAATACATTGCCCAAAATCCTTTAAAAGGAGAATGTTTAATCGTTGTATCTGGTCAAGACGAGACAGTAACATCAGAAGAAATGCCAGAAGATATCAATCCTGCTGAACTCGTTGCTCAGTTAGTCGAAGCTGGGGACAAACCAAATCAAGCCATTAAAAAAATAGCTAAAATTTATGGTTTAAACCGCCAAGAAGTTTATAATACTTATCATCAACTTTAAAGATTATTAATCAGTTGAGACAACCACCGATGATTATGGAATTATCATCGGTGGTTTTTATCTTCAAAGCTTTTTTACTTATATTTCACAATTTAACGTTAGAAAATATAACATTTATAGTTATATCAGAAACAGCGACTTAGCTAACATTTCTATGTCAAATGATATAATCGATAAAATCAGTATTATCAAGGGAAAAAGAGTGTTTTTTAATGCCTAAAACGACTAACATTTTATGTGATATATACAGAAAATTTAGAAAATTTAGCAAAAAACACTTTACTTCACCAAAAAATAATGTTATATTATCTAACATAAAATCTCGCAACACTTGTTGTAGTATTTTAGAAATTGACTTTAAGGTTTAAAGTCTTAAAATATAAAAGGAGTTTTTGATATGGATGCAGGAAGTATAGCTTTTATGATTATCTGTGCTAGCCTAGTCTTTTTGATGACACCAGGTTTAGCATTCTTCTATGGTGGTTTAGGGAGACGCAAAAATGTCATTAATACAATGATGATGTGTGTGATTCCGATTGCTGTTGGTTCAGTAATGTGGATGATTTGTGGGTATTCCCTTTCATTTGGTGGTGAAGGAAGCCTAATTGGTAATTTCTCGCATCTCTTTTTCAATGGTGTTAGCGAAACGGCTAGCACACGTGGTTTAGAAATTCCTGATGCGTTATTCTCAGCGTTCCAAATGATGTTTCCAATCATTACAGTTGCCATTTTAACAGGAGCGGCAGCAGGACGTATGCGTTTTACACCTTTGATTATTTTCATCATTTTCTGGCTTCTCTTGGTTTATTTCCCATTTGCTCATATGGTCTGGGATGAAGGACTTTTGGCTCAATGGGGAACAATTGACTTTGCTGGTGGTGATGTCGTTCATATTACTTCTGGGGTTTCAGGTTTGGTTTTGGCATTGGTACTTGGAAAACGTCGAGATTATAACCGTTTAGAATACCGTCCGCATAACGTACCATTTGTTTTCCTTGGTGCAGGTCTTCTCTGGTTTGGTTGGTTTGGATTCAATGCTGGTTCTGCCCTTGCAGCAGACGGTCTTGCAGTCCATGCCTTTGTCACAACACACATTTCAGCTGCGGCAGCAATGTTGTCTTGGTTGCTTGTTGAAAAAGTGTTAACTGGAAAATTCTCACTTGTCGGTGCTTCAACAGGATTGGTAGCAGGGCTTGTCGCTATCACGCCAGGAGCAGGTTTTGTTTCAACTTGGAGCTCTCTTCTCATCGGTCTTTGCGTTAGCCCAGTTTGTTATTTTGCGATTTCAGTTCTTAAGAGTAAATTCGGTTATGATGATGCTTTAGATGCCTTTGGTTGTCATGGTATCGGAGGGATCTTTGGTGGTTTGGTAACAGGACTTTTCACTACACCAGAACTCGCTCTTGACGGAAATAATATCGGTTTAATCTATGGTAATGCGCATTTATTTCTAGTAACAATAGCAGCTATCATTTTTACAATTGTTTGGTCAGCGGTAGCAACTTTTGTTATTATTAAAGTGATTTCAATCTTCACAAGTATTCGTGTTGAGGATCGTGCGGAAGTTATTGGTCTTGATGATAGTGAGCATGGAGAAACAGCTTACCCAACATTTATGGGGCTTGATTCATAATTAAAGGATAGTTAGAAATCTGAGCTAAATAGAAACGTTTAGAAAGAGAGTGTATTATGAAAAAAATAGAGGCGATTATCCGTTCAGACCGTTTGGAAGATCTCAAAGATGCCTTGTCTAAATCAGGATTTACCAAGGGAATGACAGTCAGTCAAGTGCTTGGTTATGGAAACCAACGCGGTTTTGCAGAATATGTTCGTGGTCAAAAGATTGTGCCAACTTTGCTTGCGAAAGTAAAAGTTGAAATTGTGACACATGATGCGACGGTTGATGAAATTGTGGATATCATTTGCAAAGCTGTTCGTACAGGTGAAGTCGGAGATGGTAAAATTTTTATTCTTCCGATTGAAGAAGTTGTTCGTATTCGAACAGGAGAACGAGGTGGTGATGCCGTTTAAGTTTTAAAATCTCCGAAGTTTAGTCAAGCAAAAATAGTGGTAGAAAACCTGAATTCTTAAAGGATTCGGTTTTTTTGTATAAAAAAGCTGAGACAAAACTGTCCAGCTTCTTTGTTTATATAGTTATTGTTTACAAGACGCAATTAATTTTTGTTCCGTGCGCAGCTTGGGCACCTGTTTTTTCAATAAGTTCTTGGTAATTATCAGCTGTGACACCACCACCAATCATGATTTCAATACGACCGTCAGCATGATCAACAAGGTCTTTAAGGTGAGCAATGTTTTCAAAAATGTTATTATTTTGAGCAGACCCGTGTGTCAAAATACGTGTAAAGCCTAATTCAACCAATTGGTCGAGTGCTTCTTTTTGCTCTTCAAGCGGAATGTGGTCAAAAGCCATGTGAAAAACAAGTGGCAATCCTTGTGTGGCAGGAAGAAGTTGTTCGATACCGTCTTGGTCGATGTGATTATCTTCTGTTAATAATCCCAAAACTAAACTGTCACTTTCAAGTTCAACGGCACGAAGAATATCGTCTTCCATGATGCGAAGTTCGCTATCATTATAGACAAAGTTACCACCGCGAGGGCGAATCATTGTTGCTAGTGCGATGTCTTTTTCATGCAGGTAGCGTGCCGCTTCTTTGATAACACCATAAGATGGCGTTGTGCCTCCAACGGCTAAATTATCACAAAGTTCAACACGTTTAACAGACTGATCGAGTTGATTGAGAAGTGTTGTATTTTCAGCACAAAATTCTTTGATAATCATTTGGACTCCTTAATTATTTACTACTTATCATTATATCATGATTATTTATAAATATTTTGAGTAAAAAATCTCAAAAATCTTTACAAGATTCAGAAAATTGTGTTATAATTTATACCATTATACGGAGGTATTTTTATGACAATTTACAATTTCTCTGCAGGTCCTGCAGTGTTACCGAAACCAGTGCTTGAACAAGCACAGCGTGAAATGCTTGACTACCAAGGTAGCGGCATGAGTGTTTTAGAAATGTCCCACCGTTCCAAAGAGTTTGATAATATCATTAAAGAAGCAGAACAATTATTGCGTGAATTAATGGCTATTCCAGATAATTATAAAGTGATGTTCCTTCAAGGTGGTGCATCTACGCAATTTACAATGCTTCCTTTAAACCTTGCTAAGGGACGTAAGGCATATTATCTAGTTGGTGGTTCGTGGGGTAAAAAAGCTTATGCAGAAGCTGTTAAATTGTCCAAAACTGTTCCTTTTGAACCATTGCTACTAGCATCATCTGAAGATACAGTATATGATCATATCCCTACTTTTGATTCAAAAGATATTGACCCAGAAGCTGCTTATGTTCACATCACAACAAACAATACAATTGAAGGAACATCTATTTATAATCTTCCTGATACAAATGGTGTGCCAATTGTAGCGGATATGTCTTCAAATATTCTGGCTGTACGTTACAACGTTGAAGATTTTGCTTTGATTTATGCAGGTGCCCAAAAGAACATTGGTCCTGCAGGGGTTACAGTTGTCATTGTCCGTGAAGATTTCTTGAATGATGAACCAACGCTTTCTGCTATGCTTGATTACCGTATCCAAGCAGAAGCGGGTTCACTCTACAATACACCACCTGCCTATAACATCTATATTGCAAAACTTGTTTTTGAATGGGTGAAAGCTTTCGGTGGTGTTGATAAGATGGAAGCTGCTAACCGCGAAAAATCAGGTTTGTTGTACGATTTTATTGACCAATCTGACTTCTATACAAACCCTGTTAAAAATCCAGCAGAACGTTCAGTGGCTAATATTCCATTTGTAACACCAAGTAAAGAACTTGATGCTAAATTTGTTGCTGAAGCAACACCGCTTGGATTTAAAAATATCAAAGGTCACCGCTCTGTGGGTGGTATGCGTGCTAGTCTTTACAATGCATTCCCACATCAAGGGGTACTTGATTTGATTGAATTCATGAAAAAATTTGAGGCTGAAAATAAATAATTGTTTTATTACCACTTCCGTATCGAATTTGTTATAAAATAGATTCATAATCATTAGAAAAGGTAATAATATGGAAATTAGACAAGCTTTTCCCAATGAAGTCGACCCAATCATGCTCGTTATTGAGGACGCACGAAAACAATTGGCAGCAAGCGGTAGTAATCAATGGCAAGGGAAATATCCTGATGAGGATACGATTTATGATGACGTTTTGACTGGTCAAGGGTATGTAGCCTTATTAGATGGGCAAATTGTAGCCTATGCAGCTGTTATCACTGATGGTGACCCTGCTTATGACAAGATTTACGATGGTCAGTGGAAACACAATAATCACCGTTACATCACATTTCACCGTGTTGCTATTTTGTCTAGCGTGACTGGTCGAAAGGTTGCTCAAACATTTCTTCAAGGATTGATTGAAGGAACTGAGGGGCATGATTTCCGTTGTGACACCCATGAAAAGAATGGTGCCATGCAACACATTTTTGAGAACCTTGGTTATGTCTATTGTGAAAAAGTGCCAATTGATGGTGAACGTCTAGCTTATCAAAAAATTAAAACTAAGGATGAGAATGCTCTCTATCAAGAAGTTGACGAGGCTGATCATCATAGTTATTAACAATAACGGAAAAGGAAGGCTTTTTGTAGCCTTTGTGTGAAATAAATGGTATATAGTGTTAAAACGTTTAATAATATTAATCAAGTAGGGCTTAAAGAATTAGGAAATCTTTTCCAAATTGATGGTGATTTAGCGAAAAATCCAGATGCCTATATTCTTCGTAGTCAAAATTTGCATGGAACAGTATTTCCAGAAAATTTAAAAGCGATTGCGCGTGCAGGTGCAGGAACAAATAATATTCCGATTGATGAGGCAACGGCAGCAGGGATTGTTGTCTTTAATACGCCTGGTGCAAATGCTAATGCTGTAAAAGAAGCGGTTCTTGCTTCTATCTTGATGTCAGCGCGTGACTACATCGCTGCTAATGCGTGGGTAAACACCCTTTCTGGTGATGATGTTTCAAAACAAGTCGAAGCTGGTAAGAAACAATTTGCTGGTAATGAAATTTCTGGTAAAATGCTAGGCGTTATCGGACTTGGTGCTATCGGTGGTCGTATTGCTAACTATGCACAACGTCTTGGTATGAATGTTCTAGGGTATGATCCATATGTTTCTATTGAAACAGCTTGGAATATTTCTCATCACGTCAAACGTGTGGCTGATGTTAAAGAAATCTTTGCGAATTCTGATTATATCACTGTTCATGTGCCTTTGACAGATGAAACACGCCATACATTTGATAGTGAAGCGTTCGGTTTGATGCAAAAAGGAACGGTTGTTATCAATTTTGCGCGTGGTGAATTGGTTAACAATGCAGCACTTTTTGAAGCTATTGAAGCTGGTGTTGTGAAACGTTACATTACCGATTTTGGTACAGAAGAGTTGCTTAACAAAGATAAAATCACAGTTTTCCCTCACGTAGGCGGTTCAACGGCTGAAGCTGAACTTAATTGTGCGATTATGGCTGGTAAGACAATTCGTCAATTTATGGAAACAGGTGAGATTACTAACTCTGTTAACTTTCCAAATGTTCATCAAGCATTGACTGCACCGTATCGTATCACATTGATTAATAAAAATGTGCCAAATATCGTTGCTAAAATTTCAACAGCGGTATCTGACTTAGGCATTAATATTGATAATATCATCAATCGTTCAAAAGGTGACTATGCTTATACGCTACTTGACCTTGATGAAACTGATAAGGCGAAAATTGATCACTTAGTTGCTAATTTTGAAGCTAGCGATAATATCGTTCGTGTACGTTTAATCACGAAAAAATAACAATAGAGATTGGAAGAGTTGGAAGTATTTCTCAGCTCTTTTTTTCTTTTTTTGCTATAATGGTTAAAACGATTTCAAAATTAGGGGGGAGATAGTTTATGGATAAAAAGCAGTTAAAAAAATACCAAAAACAGTTAAGAGAACAATTTTTCAGTGTTCGATTTGATAACAAAAAACAAAATTTGGTTCTGTTAGTTGGCCGTGAAACTGGAGTAGAATATCTTGGAGTGACGGCTGGTCTAGGTGATCCTTCGGTGATAACACCTTTACTTAATGCGGATGGGACACCTAAGATTAATACAGAATGGCAGAACCATCAGTTATAGATAAGGAAGCAGAGCTTGCTTTTTCTATTAGGCATATGGATTAAGTGGGAGTGATAAAATGTTAAGAAATTTGGTTTATCAGTCTGAGTTAGGAGAAATAGTAGTATTAGCTAATGAAAAAGAGCTCTTAGGTTGCTATTTTCTAGGACAAAAGTATTTTGAATATGGTTATGAACGCGAAAAAATTATTGAAGAAACGACCATTTTTTTAGATGAGGCAAAAGTTTGGTTGGATGATTATTTTGCTGGTAAAAATCCAGACCCGAGTCGATTGACCTTGGTGCCTTATGGTACGGCTTTTCAGAGGAAAGTTTGGAAAGTCTTAGCACAAATTCCTTATGGAGAGACAATGACCTATGGGGAAATTGCCGAAAAAATTAACTGTGGTTCGGCGCAAGCCGTTGGTGGGGCTGTAGGTAAAAATCCCTTGTCTATCATTGTTCCTTGCCACCGTGTTTTAGGAAATCAAGGGCAATTAACAGGCTATGCTGGCGGAGTAGAGCGAAAGTGTTGGCTATTGGAACATGAGAAAGCTAATTTTTAGAAGGAGAAAGAAATGTTTACTTTTTATGAATATCCAAAATGTAGTACGTGTCGCCGTGCTAAGGCGGAATTGCAAGAATTAGGTGTTGATTTTGTAGCTGTCGATATTACAGTCGATACACCTAAGGTAGAACAATTGAAAGAATGGATTGAAAATTCAACATATACTATCAAGAATTTTTTCAACACTAGCGGACAAGTCTACCGTACACTTGGCTTAAAAGATAAAATCGATAGTTTGTCAATTGATGAGGCAGCAAGCCTCTTGGCTTCAGATGGTATGCTCATCAAACGCCCAGTATTGGTTAAAGATAATCAAGTCTTACAACTTGGTCACCGCAAATCCTATGCAGAATTGCTAGAAAAATAAAATCAACCACTTTCGTTATAGAAAGTGGTTTTATGTGGAGAAATTAGGCTTTTTTCCTACCTGAGATAATCATGGGGATTCCTAAAATGAGGAGGCTTGAAAAAACGCAGGTGCCTAGGATAATGGTAATAAGCCAGCTAAAGTGGCATCGGCTGGACCACTGAATTGTCTTAGCATCATGGTTTGAAGGAAAAAGAGTGAAGAAGCAAAGGAAATGTTTTTACTTGCCTTGAGATAAGCAGAGCTACTTTTACGAAGGCGAAATAGCTGAATCATTGAACTGACGAGATTAATAAAAGTAGCTAGTGCAATGAGATAGACTAAAAATGGATAGGCAACTCCGATATTGTCATCGTGTTGTGAAACAAAAATGACCATGATATGGAAAATAAAGGCAGCTATAATCAGAAAGTAGCCGACATATTGATAAAATTTCCAGCTGTCCCTTTTGTTGCGCTGCATACTTTGTCTTGTGTAAAATTTCGCGATTGCAAAGAGTAGGTGGTAAGCGGCGTAGATGAGATACCAGACAGATTGCAATGCAAAACATGACACCAGCGACATTATGACATAAAACGCATTATAAATAGCACCTGTTGTCATAGAAATTCTTGCCTTTAACTAATTATTTTTTAAGAGTGCAAAATGATTTAGAAAAAGACGTATGAGGCAGATGATTAGCCAAGTATCAAGCGCAGCTATTATTCCTGAAAATACGGATAGAAAATCAACGAGTATAACATTGCTAAAATGATGAGAAATTACCAAAACGCCAGCTATTATCATCAGTAGATTAAGTCCTAGAAAAATCAAGCGATGCTTTTTAAATAACGCAAGTGATTTTTAAATAGTTTCCAAAAGCCCCTCCTAAAAAATAATGGTATGAATGATTTTGATAATGTAGGTAATGTCGTCGTGGCAATCGTCCATAACCCAGTCATAGATAATCCGACGATAATCCGACGAATACAGCGGTGTAGAAGTGTGTCATGTAGCAAATCATCTTTTCATCGGTAAATCCCTTGGCGTGGTAACGATTGAGAAACTGCTCGTTAATATGCTGTTCAACAACTTTCTCATGCTGAAAATCAGTGGGATTTTTGAGGTAGATTTTAAAGAGTTTTTGATGATTTTTAATGTAAGTTAGGTAAGGCAGAAGATAGTAAGAATCAAGCAAACTGTCACGTTCTTTTTCAGCTTCAAAGGTTTCTTGAAGTGATATAAATTCGGCTGTGAAAATATCTGCAAGGTAAGCCATGACATCCTCTAGTAAATCAGATTGGTTGTCATAGTAGGCATAAAAAATGGAGCGGTGAACACCTGCCTCTTTGCAGATTTTACTGATTGAGATTTGGTCAAAATCAAAATCGTCTAGTAATAGAATTAAACTTTGTTTGAGTTTTTCTTGAGCAGAATGCGTCATAAATGTTTCCTTATTTCTAGGACCATTTTAACAAAAAAATCTCACAAGATGTATGTTAAGCTATTATTTTTAGACATTTAAATTCGACAAATTCTTGTAAAGGTGCTACTTGCTCTCAGCTGCCCTAAAAGTGAAAAGTAAGAAGGCTTGGTTTTTTAATAAAAATAATCTCCTAAGCTAAAAAACTTAGGAGATTTTATGTGGGTTATAAATCAATTTCCAAGACAATTGGTGTGTGGTCTTGGCGTGCGCCTGAGTCAATCATTTCTGATTTTGTGATTTTGTCTGCGATACGACTTGATGTGAGCCAGTAGTCAATACGCCAGCCACTATTGTTGATTTTGCTTGTTTTGCTACGTTGCGCCCACCAGCTATAAACACCGGGAACATCGCCATGGATGTAGCGGAAAGTGTCGGTAAAACCTTTTGCTAGTAAGTTGGTGAATCCTGCACGTTCTTCGTCGGTAAAGCCAGGAGAACGACGGTTTGAACTTGGGTGTGCCAAGTCAATTTCTTTGTGAGCGACGTTGTAGTCACCTGTTGCCAAGACTGGTTTTACTTGGTCTAATTCTGCCAAGTAATCCGCGTATTTTTCGTCCCAGATTTGACGTTCAGCCAAACGTTTTAAACCGTCACCAGCGTTTGGGGTGTAAACTTGTGTGACGAAAAATTTGTCAAATTCAAGGGTGATAATGCGCCCTTCACTATCCATGTTGTCAGGAGCACCGATTTCGGGATATGAAATGCTTCTTGGTGTCAGGCTACTTTTGTAGAGAAACATGGTACCAGCATAGCCTTTTCTGGCAGGCTCAACAGATGAACGCCAAGAGACCTCGTATTCAGGAAAATAATCTTGTAAAATTTGCAAATGCTTTTTGGTCGGACCTTTGGCTGACAATTTTGTTTCTTGAATGGCAATGATGTCAGCATTTTCAGTAACCAAGGTATCAATAACAGCGCGAGACATAATAGCGCGTGCAGAATTGCTAGTCAAAGCAGCGTTGAGTGAATCAATATTCCACGAAATAAGTTTCATAACTAAGCTACCAGAACCTTGTAGGAAAACAAGATTCTCTTCTTTCTAAAAAATCTAATCGTTACCCCCTATTTTAACAAAAAAAGAAATAGTACGCGACTTTGATGATTTGAAAGGTGGTTTTTTCTTACCATAAAAGATGAAAAAAGTGTTCTAATCTATTTAGAAAAACATCTAAATAGATTTTCTAAATAACGAAGGGAGACAGCTATGGGATTTGCAGAGACTTTTAAAGCGTTATCACACCCAATTCGGCGAGAGATTCTGGAGTTATTAAAATCAGAACGCTTGCCAGCAGGTGATATCACTGGACATTTTGACGTTGCAGGTGCAACAATTTCTCACCACCTTAATATTTTGAAAAAGGCTGGTTTAGTTGTTGAGAAACGTGAGAAAAATTTTATCTATTACGAATTAAGTACGTCAGTTTTAGAAGATATTATGACATGGTTAGCGGATTTAAAGGGGGAGTCAGGAGATGAAGATTAATAAAAAGAGTTTGGTTAAGACAAGTCTTGTCATTCTTTTACCAGTTCTTATCGGAATTTTATTGTGGAATCAATTGCCAAGTCAAATGGCGACACATTTTGATATTAGTGGAAATGCCGATGGTTATAATAGTAAAATTTTTGCCATCTTTGCTTTTCCGATACTTTTCTTACTTTTTCAATTGATTGTGTTAGTATCGTTAGAAAAGGATTCTGTTAAAGCTACCACGCCAGCTCGTATGGTAAAGATATATGCGTGGCTCATTCCTTTTCTTAGTTTAATTGTCCAGTTGTCGATTTATGCGAATGCACTTGGAGTTATCGAAAGTAGTCCGGCACTTGTAACTGCTTTTCTGGGCATCATTTTTATTTTTATTGGAAATTACCTTCCTAAAACACAACGAAATTATACGATTGGCATTCGTTTGCCATGGACACTTTCTGATGACCGCAATTGGTATAAAACGCACCGTTTTGCTAGTAAGATTTGGGTGCTGGGTGGCTTGTTTCTTTTATTTGATAGTTTTTTCCAACTTGCTTTGCCTTATGTTTTGGGTGGTGTTATTGGTTTAATGGTTATTGTGCCAGTGTTTTATTCGTTTGTGCTTAGTCGTCACTCAAGCAAGTAATTTCAGGTAATAATGTGTGATTTCAATAGCTTCGAGGTCTGGTTGGGCGTGTAGCCACCAGCTAAGCGTTGTTAAAAAAGTATCAATAATATATTGGTCCAACAGTTGGTCAGGTAACGCGTTTTCTTTAAAGTAAATGGGCTTAAGAATGGGAACCAAATATTTTTGAAGTTCTGCTTGTAGACTGCGACTAAAATAATCATCTTCCAGCTGGTAAAGGGTTGTCATTTTATCAGCATTTTCTTTGAAGTGTCGGTAAAGGTGAGTTACTTGTTCTTCAAGGCTGCCTTTGTGTAAGGATTGGTTGGTTTGATGTTCAGCAAGCGAAGAAGTCACAAAAACGTGTTGAAAAAGCTGTTGACAAACAGCGATTAGCAAATCATCTTTGCTCGTAAAATGACTATAAAAGGTTGAACGACCAATATTAGCTTTCTGACATAATTCAATAATGCGAATATCGTGAAATGATTTTTGAGCTAATAAATCAAAAAATGCGGTAAAAATGGCTTCCTGTGTTTTGACTTCCTGACGTGTCATGAGATTTCTCCTGAAATGGACATTTTTTCTTTTTTGTCTATTATTGAACATTATAATATTTTTGCGTATGGTTTTAAAGTTAAAAGTTTAAGATAATAGAGATAATTTAAAGAAAGAAGTAATCTTATGACAAATACATTACATAAATCCATTTTAAATCTTGCGATACCAGCAACGATTGAAAATATTTTACAGACCTTGGTGGGCTTTATTGACACCTTGATGAATGCAAAGCTTGGCTTGACAGCGGTGACAGCAGTAGGTGTTTCTAATACAATTCTTAATGTTTACTTAGCGGTTTACATTGCCATTGGGGTTGGAAGTTCAGCACTGGTATCGCGAAATATTGGTGCAAAAAATAGTAAAGCTGCAAAGAGCGTTGCTGTTCAGTCGATTTATTTAGAACTCATTGTTAGTTTGGTTTTGGGACTGGTAGCGTTGCTGTTTGGATATTATCTTTTACTTTAGATGGGGCTTGATGCAACAGAATTGGCAGCAGCCAAAACTTATTTTTACCTTGTTGGTGGATTGACGTGTTTTAATAGTTTGATGACTGTTTTAGCAAGTATTATTCGTGCAACTGGTGATACCAAGTCACCGATGACGATTTCAGCTATCACAAATGTGACGAATATCTGTGTTGACTATGTTTTGATTTTTGGGATTGGGTCGTTTGCTGGACTTGGAATATTGGGGACAGCGATTGGAACAGTAATTGCCAGAATCTTTGGAACGGTTTTGTTGTTTAAAAAATTACAAGCCTAAGAACTCGCTTTACAAAAAGATGACCTACGGTTTGACTGTAAAGATAAGGAATTGATTTCCTTGACCATTCCGGCGACAGCAGAGCGTTTGGTCATGCGTTTGGGACAAGTGGTTTATATGAGCTTGATTGTTGCGTTTAGTAGTAAAACGTACGCCAGCCATAATATTGCAGGTTCAATTGAATCATTTGTTTACATGCCAGCTTATGGTTTAGCAACGGCAGCAGCTGTTTTGATTGGTATGGCAAAGGGTGAAAAAGATTATCATAAAATTCGTCAAGTTGGTTTTTGGTCAACCCTTTATGGCGTTGTTATCTTAGGATTTTTCGGACTATTTCTGTTTTTTGGTGGAGCTTATTTTGCCACTTTCTTTACCTCTGATAGCTCTGCGATTGCCCAAGTGGGCATCGCTTTGAAAATTGATGGTTTTATCCAACCTGTTTTAGCAATTAGTTTGATTTTAGCGGGAGCTCTTCAAGGAATGGGAGATACCAAAACACCTCTTTACAGTACGATTATTGGTATGTGGGGAATACGCGTGGTTGGTGTATTTCTCTTAGGACAATATCTTGGTTTAGGCATTGCAGGTGTTTGGTTATCGATTCTAATTGATTTAGCCATTCGAGCTATTTTTCTATCTTATCGCTTTAATAAAGTCACTAAAATCTTGGCGTGATTGCTAGGATTTTTTCGCATTGTTATGCGATTTTATCTATAATCAGCTATAAATTTATGTTATAATAAAGTGTTATCAATAAAGGAGTTTCATTAGCTCCTATTTGAAAGGAAAGAAAATGACTAGTAAACAACCATTTTACATTACAACACCTATTTATTATCCATCTGGTAAGCTTCACATTGGTTCAGCTTATACAACAATTGCTTGTGACGTTTTAGCACGTTACAAACGCATGATGAACCATGAGGTTTTTTATTTGACTGGTCTTGATGAACACGGTCAAAAAATTCAACAAAAAGCTGAAGAAGCAGGAATTACACCACAATCTTATGTTGACGGTATGGCTGCTGATGTTAAAAAACTTTGGGAAATGCTCGGTATTTCATATGATAAATTCATTCGTACAACTGATGATTACCATGAAAAAGTCGTTGCTGATGTTTTTGAAAAATTGTTGGCACAGGATGATATTTATTTGGGTGAGTATTCTGGTTGGTACTCAGTGTCAGATGAAGAATTTTTCACAGAAAGCCAATTAGAAGAAGTTTTCCGTGACGAAAATGGAAAAGTCATCGGCGGGATTGCCCCTTCTGGACACGAAGTAGAATGGGTTTCAGAAGAATCATATTTCTTACGTCTTGGAAAATATGCTGACCGCTTGGTAGAATTTTTCCATGCACACCCTGATTTCATCCAACCTGATGGTCGTATGAACGAAATCATCAAGAACTTCATTGAACCAGGTCTTGAAGATTTGGCTGTCAGTCGTACATCATTTACATGGGGCGTTAAAGTGCCTTCAAATCCAAAACACGTTGTTTACGTGTGGATTGATGCGCTTCTTAACTACGCTACGGCACTTGGTTATGGTCAAGAAGAACACGCAAACTTTGATAAATTCTGGAACGAGGGAACAGTTTTCCATATGGTTGGTAAAGATATCCTACGTTTCCACTCAATTTACTGGCCAATTATGCTCATGATGTTAGACATGAAATTGCCTGACCGCTTGATTGCCCACGGTTGGTTTGTCATGAAAGACGGTAAAATGTCTAAATCTAAAGGTAATGTGGTTTACCCAGAAATGCTTGTCGAACGCTATGGACTTGACCCACTTCGTTATTACCTCATGCGCTCACTTCCAGTTGGTTCTGACGGAACATTTACGCCAGAAGATTACGTTGGACGTATCAATTATGAGTTGGCAAATGACCTTGGAAATCTTCTTAACCGCACAGTTGCCATGATTAATAAATATTTCGGTGGCGATGTTCCAGCTTACGTTGAAAATGTCACAGCATTTGATGCTGATTTGGCAGGTGTTGTCGAAGAAAAACTCGCTGAATACCATAAACAAATGAACGCTGTTGACTACCCACGCGCACTTGATGCGGTTTGGAGCATTATTTCACGTACAAATAAATACATTGATGAAACAGCTCCTTGGGTTATTGCAAAAGATGACGCTAAACGTGATGAACTGGCAGCAGTAATGGCTCACTTGGCAGCTAGTCTTCGTGTGGTGGCTCACCTTATTCAACCATTTATGATGACAACATCAAACGCTATTATGGAACAACTTGGTCTAGGAAGTGATTTTGACCTTGAAAATCTTACTCTTGCAGGCTTCCCAGAAGGAGTTAAAGTTGTTGCCAAAGGAACACCAATCTTCCCACGCCTTGACATGGAAGCTGAAATCGACTATATCAAAGCTAACATGGGTGGAACAGCAGCTGCGACAGAAGAAAAAGAATGGAATCCAGCAAATGTTGAGCTAAAAAATGAAAAGAAAGCTATCAAATTTGATGACTTTGACAAAGTAGAAATCCGTGTCGCAGAAGTCAAAGAAGTATCAAAAGTTGAAGGTTCTGAAAAATTGCTCAAATTCCGTCTTGATGCTGGCGACGGGGAAGACCGTCAAATCCTTTCAGGAATTGCAAAATTCTATCCAAATGAACAAGAGCTCATTGGTAAAAAATTGCAAATCGTTGCTAATCTGAAACCACGTAAAATGATGGGCTTGCTTAGTCAGGGAATGATTTTATCGGCTGAACATGATGGCAACTTGACTGTTTTAACAGTTGACCCAAGCGTTCCAAACGGTAGCCAAATTGGTTAATAATTGTCACAAAAGATAATGAAAATACTCAGTACCTATAATGGTAACTGGGTATTTAACTTGTGTTTTTATGAAAAGAAATTCGCAAAAAATGAAAATAAATTTCAAAAATGACAATTAATTTTCATTTAAGTTTCCTTTGATAATTTTTAATGGCGAATTTTATTATGGTGAATTAGAATCGAGAAAAACAAACATGACTTTAAAAATTTTATCACGAGAAGATTATGAACAAGTGAGTGCCACATTTAAAGAACGTTCGTTTATGCAATCTGTTGAAATGGCGGATTTGCTTGAAAAACGTGGGTTTGACATTACTTTTCTAGGTTTGGAAGCAGATGGAGCTATTCAAGTGGCGGGTGTTTTGTACAGCATGCCGATGACAGGCGGACTTCACATGGAAATTAATTCGGGTCCTGCTTCGACAGATACGGCTTATCTGGCTGAATTTTACAGAGAATTACAAGCTTATGTCAAGGAAAATGGGGCGCTTGAACTGATTGTCAAGCCTTACGATACTTATCAAACATTTGATAGTCATGGTGAGCCAAATGACGACGAAAAGCCTGAACTGATTACGTGTCTGACAGAACTTGGCTATCACTTTGATGGTCTGCAAACTGGTTATCCTGGTGGCGAGCCAGATTGGCATTATGTCAAAGATTTGACAGGATTGACACCTGAAACGCTTCGTAAGTCATTTAGCAAAAAAGGACGTCCGCTAGCTAATAAAACAAATTCTTTTGGTATTAAAGTACGTCGTCTAGAGCGTGATGAACTCCACATTTTTAAAGAAATTACAGCATCGACTTCAGAACGTCGCGAATACGTTGATAAACCTTTAGATTATTATGAAGCTTTTTACGATAGTTTTGGTGATAAATGCGAATTTATGATTGCAACGATTAATTTCCAAGACTATCTTAATAATCTTCAGGCTAGCCGTGAAACGATTGCTTCTGAACTAGCTGTTTTAAATCAAAAAATTGCTTACGGTGTTAACTCAGCTAAGGTCAATAAACAAAAGGCACAACTAGATAAACAAATTGCAACCTTTGATGTTCGTATCAACGAAGCCAAAGAGTTAATTGAAAAACATGGTTCAGAAGATGTGGTTTTGGCAGGTAGTCTCTTTATTTACACACCACAAGAAGCTGTTTATCTCTTTAGTGGCTCTTATACGGAATTTAACAAATTCTATGCACCTGTCGCCCTTCAAGAACACGTGATGACAGAAGCATTAAATCGTGGCATTCATTTTTATACTTTCCTTGGTATTCAAGGGATTTTCGATGGTAGTGATGGTGTTCTTCGTTTCAAACAAAACTTTAATGGCTATATTGTCCGCAAAATGGGAACATTCCGTTATTATCCACGTCCAATGTTGTATAAGGCAATCACGTTTTTAAAGAAAATCTTAGGACGATAACCTATGAAATCAACCTATACTAGATTAGTTTAGACTGGAGAAAAAGTTTTTTTGATACTTTCTTTAAGTTCCTCGCTTTTTTATTTCTAGGCTCAGACCTCAAACCATCCAGTGGATGGTTTGAGCCGTCGGCAGGTTCGACAGTCCAGTGGACTATCGAAGGAATCCAAGGAATTCCTAAGAGTCGTAGTGGTTAACTGGCAGTTCTCATTTTGCTTCGCAAAATTGCGACTAACCTAGTCAACTGTTCGGAGGTGATACAACGAACTATGAATATTGGGATTCTGTACCACTCCCTCGAAACTTACGGATGGCTGATTTTATTAATATTTCAGCCATTTTCACCACGGAAGGAAGTATCGCTTTTGTGTTCGCTTTACTCACAAATAATTCTGAAATTAACTAGAAATAATAATTTTTTGTAACTTATTTCTAGTAAAAAGTAGCTTTGTCAACATCTATAATCAACCTATCTTGGGTTGATTTTTTTATTTTCACTATTTTGTTTTACATAATAGTGAAAATGTATTACAATTATAGTAAATCAACTAGTTTGTAATACATACTAGTTAAAAAAGAGGGAGGTTGGTATGCGCGAAACACAGTTGCTAAAAGGGGTATTAGACGGTTGTGTTCTTCAAATCATTGCCAAAGAAGATATTTATGGCTATGAATTGGTTCAGCGATTAAAAGCGGCTGGTTTTACCAATATTGTTGCAGGAACGGTCTATCCACTTTTGCAAAAATTGGAGAAGAAGGAAATGATTACGTCATTTATGAAACCTTCTCC
This sequence comes from Streptococcus macedonicus ACA-DC 198, assembly GCA_000283635.1. Classification (NCBI taxonomy): domain Bacteria; kingdom Bacillati; phylum Bacillota; class Bacilli; order Lactobacillales; family Streptococcaceae; genus Streptococcus; species Streptococcus macedonicus. Next base: position 1,596,270 of record HE613569.1, on the reverse strand, counting down.
AGATGGTCCACCACGAAAATATTTTCAAATAACGGTAAAAGGAGAAAGGTTTTTAGGAGATTTTTGGGATGAATGGCATGGATTAGTAAATAAGGTTTCAAATTTAGAGAAGGATAGAACGAATGCAAAATACTCTTAATAATTACTATCACCAAACAGAAGACATCATTGTTAGTTTAAAGCCCGAGAATAGAGACTTTTTTGAAAAAATTCAAGAATATATGATATTTTCAAGTTTCTTTAGAGATGAAATTGCTATTCGCCAGCTTATTCTTCAACTAGCTTTGGATCTGAAAGCAGCTGAAGCCGATGGCGTTTCTGCTGTGGATTATTTTGGGGATGAACCGAAGCAAATGGTGGATAACCTGATTAAAGAATCTAATGTAGCCACTAAATTAAGTCTTGCTAAACTTTTAGGAATAATCGTTGGTATTTTGTGCTATTTCCGTTTTTTGAGTGATTTTGCCTCGCATGGACTGGTTACTTTGAACTTAGTTGGTTATTTGAGTGATATCCTCTTCGGTGTACTTGGTGTTTGTTTTATTTTTTACATCTTTAAAAGAAACGTCTATTGCTTTACCTTTTTGAAAAATAGAGTAATTAAATACGGAGCTCTTCTTGCTCTAATACTAATGTTTATTGTCCTCATTTTTCTAAAAATTAAACTTGAAGCCTGGGTGATAGGTCCAAGAATAATATTACCTACGATTATCAGTCTAGCTCTTGCTGCGCTTCTTTGCGGATTGGGTATTATTTTTTGTAGAAGAGACCAAGTCACAAGGACATTTATTGCACCTCTGATTGCCTTTTTTCTATGCGGTATTATCAGATTTTCAGCGAATGCTTTTCAATTAACTAATGTCTTTGTAGTGACCATTTTACCATTGTTCGTTACTTTCCTTGGTCTTATCACTTTTTATCGTCAGTCATACCTATTGATGAAAAAAGATATTTAATTAAGAAGCAAACGAGCTTACGAGCTCGTTTTTTGATATACTAGACTTAGTAAAATCAAGGAGAAAGAAATGACTTTTGAAGAAATTTTGCCTGGTTTAAAGGCTAAGAAAAAATATGTCCGCACAGGCTGGGGTGGCGCTGAAAATTACGTTCAGCTATTTGACACGCTTGAGCAAAATGGCGTGGCATTACCAGTGACACCGTATTTTCTCATCAACGTTTCAGGTGACGGTGAAGGCTTTTCTATGTGGTCGCCGACCCCATGTGACGTTCTAGCGACTGATTGGGTTGAAGTCCATGACTAAAGTTCTCATCACAGGCGTTAGTTCTGGCATTGGACTCGCACAAGCACGACTTTTTTTGAAAAATAGCTGCGCGGTATATGGCGTTGACAAATCGCAAGCGCCTCAGATTCAAGATGACAACTTTCATTTCTTACAGTTGGACTTGACAACGGATTTAGCTGCGCTGTACGATTTTGTTCAAGACGTGGATATCTTGTGTAACACCGCTGGAATTCTCGACGCTTACAAGCCTTTGCTTGAAGTTTCAGACGACGAATTGGAACGTGTTTTTCAGACCAATTTCTTTGCGACAGTCAAAATTACACGCCACTATTTAGCCAAAATGGTGGAACGAAAATCTGGTATCATCATCAACATGTGCTCAATTGCGTCATTTATAGCAGGTGGTGGCGGAGCAGCTTACACCGCTAGTAAACACGCTCTTGCAGGCTTCACGCGCCAGCTGGCACTTGACTATGCTAAGGATAAGATTCAAATTTTTGGTATTGCACCAGGTGCGGTTAAGACAGCTATGACAGCTAGTGATTTTGAACCTGGAGGATTAGCTGACTGGGTAGCCCAAGAAACACCAATCGGACGTTGGAGTAATCCCGAAGAAATCGCTGATTTGACAGAATTTTTAGCCTCAGGCAAAGCAAACTCCATGCAAGGAGAAATCATAAAAATCGACGGCGGCTGGAGTTTGAAATAGGTGAGAGGACGGTTCTAGGAATTTTATCAAAGGTTTCTTTATGGATCCAAAAATTAAGTAATTTAATTTTTGAAAGATGGAAAAGAGATTTTAATACTGATTATGATTTATTAAACTATTAATGGGGGAGATGTATGAGAGTTTATAAAGAAAATATAAATCATTTCAATGCATTTTATCGGAGTGACTACTATTCCTATTTAAAGGAAAATGATTATGATTGTGTTGATAAAATTTTTTCAAGTTTATATGAAGATCCTGATGATTGTGACGCTTCTCTTTATCAGGAGCTAGGGAGAAAATTTGATTTATTAGCCCGTAAAAACTATCTAGTAGAAGAAGTTGAAGGACAAAAAATTCGTTTAGCGGCAGATATTATCTGTGGAAGAAAACAATTAGTTGATTTTCGTAACAATAATTATGAAGAGTGGATAGTTGATTATGAGCGTGTTCGTTCAAATTTAAATCTACATTTTTTGTGGCCTAAGCATAAGGCTCCGACTATTAATACTTATCGATATAGTAGATATCTTGATAGAATAGATTGTTTGTTATTTGATTTAAAGTGCTATTTTGAAGGTCAAAACACTCCAATGGCTTTGGTATATCAAAGAGAGACGACAGTAATCTGGTTAAAGCGGTTTAAAAATTTCTCAGATTTTATTGATAGGATGCAACTTAATGCATTTGTCGATACTGATTATAATGTCTTAGATATCAGTAAGGGACAAGCAAAAATTATAGATAGAATATACAGTCGAAAAGAAGTAAAAGGAACGATAGAGACATACATAGAAAATATGTTACAGTTGAACGTTGAAGGAAAATTTATTTAAAATTTGGAGAAAATTATGAACGCACAAGAGCTTTGGAACAAGTATAAGAAAATCAATTCTTCAATCGGAGATGACATTGACGCTTGGCAATTTGGTGCGGAAGCTGATTTGTTAGCACAATTAGTCCTTGAGGGAACAAAAACGGCGACGGCATCAGCTTACGATTTATATGCTGTTGATAACGATCCACTACCAGAGGTTGGCTCATACGATGTGGTTTTAGATAGCAAAGACCAAGCAGTTTGTATTATTCAAATCAAGAAAGTTTCCCTCGCCCCTTTCAAGGAAGTCTCGGAGAAGCATGCTTTCAAAGAAGGCGAGGGTGATAAATCGCTTGATTATTGGCGAGATGCTCACGAAGCATTTTTTAAACCTTATTTTAAAGAATATGGGCTGACATTCACACCAGAAAGCTTAATTGTTTTAGAAGAATTTGAAGTGGTTTATCCCACAGTTTAGCAAGATATGATAGGAGGAAATTCATGAAATTAGCCATTTTAGGAACAGGAAAAATTGTTGACGAAGTGTTACCCGTTTTAAAAGAAATCAATGGCATTGAGTTAAGTGCTATTTTATCAACACCACGAAGTCTTGAAAAGGCACAAAAACTCGCTGAAATTTACGGCATTTCTCAAGCAAGTAGCGATTATGATAGCATTTTGGCAAATCCAGACGTTGACACCGTTTATGTGGCACTTCCAAACCACTTGCACTATGATTATGCTAAAAAAGCACTTCTTGCTGGGAAACACGTCATCTGTGAAAAGCCATTTACATTGACTTTAGCAGAATTTGAAGATTTGGCAAAAATAGCAGATCAGAACAATCGTATTTTGTTAGAAGCTATTACCAATCAGTACCTTGGCAATTTTGCAGCTATTAAAGACAATCTGACTAAGCTTGGTGATATCAAAATCGTTGAATGTAATTATTCACAGTATTCTTCACGTTACGATGCTTTCAAACGTGGCGAGATTGCGCCTGCGTTTGACCCAGAAAAAGGTGGTGGAGCACTGCGTGATCTTAATATTTACAACATTCATTTGGTAATTGGCTTATTTGGTAAACCTGAAAAAGTACAGTATTTGGCAAATATGGAACGTGGTGTGGATACCTCAGGTATCCTAATCATGGATTATGGTCACTTTAAAGCTGCTTGTATCGGTGCCAAAGATTGTGCAGCAGAGATTAAATCAACGATTCAAGGCAATAAAGGCTCAATTGCTATTATCGGCGCTACGAATACCTTGCCAGAATTAGCTTTAAGCCTGAATGATCAAAGCATGACAATGATTAATGAAAACACCCTAAATCACCGTATGCACGATGAATTTGTTGCTTTCCAAGCCATTATCGAGCAAGAGGACATGACGGCTACAAAATTGGCGCTTGAGCATAGCCGTGCCGTTATGGAAGTTTTGGATGCAGCTGTTAACAGCTTGTAATGGTTAGAATGTGCACCTTGATTGCCATAAAATTAAGCTCAAAATAAGTAAATGTGATATAATGGAGTAGCTTGTGTGAGAAAAATAAAGGAATGTAACTTTGTTTATCCCACAGAACTACTCTATTTTTTAAGGAATTAGTTATGTCAAATTATGCAATTATTTTAGCTGCTGGTAAGGGAACACGTATGAAATCTGACTTGCCAAAAGTCCTTCATAAAGTTTCTGGCATTACAATGTTAGAACACGTTTTTCGTGCCGTATCAGCTTTGAATCCAGAAAAAAATGTGACGGTCATTGGGCATAAAGCCGAAATGGTTCGTGAGGTTTTAGCTGATAAATCAGAATTTGTCATGCAAACAGAACAACTCGGAACTGGTCATGCGGTCATGATGGCAGAAGATGAATTGGCTGGTCTTGAAGGTCAGACCCTTGTTATCGCTGGTGATACACCGCTTATCACTGGAGAAAGCTTGAAAGAATTAATTGATTTTCATGTTAGCCACAAAAACGTTGCCACAATTTTAACAGCGACAGCCGAAAATCCATTTGGTTACGGACGTATCATTCGTAATGAAAACGGCGAAGTGCTTAAAATCGTTGAACAAAAAGACGCTTCTGAATTTGAACGTCAAGTCAAAGAAATCAACACAGGAACTTATGTCTTTGACAATAAACGCCTTTTTGAAGCGCTTAAAAATATCAACACTAACAACGCCCAAGGGGAATATTATTTGACTGATGTCATTTCAATTTTCCGCAATAATGGTGAAAAAGTCGGAGCTTACGTGCTTCATGATTTTGATGAAAGTCTTGGTGTTAATGACCGTGTGGCACTGGCGACAGCAGAAGACATTATGCGTCGTCGTATCAACAAAAAACACATGGTCAACGGTGTGACTTTCCAAAATCCATCAGCAACTTACATTGATGTTGACGTTGAGATTGCACCTGATGTGATGATTGAAGCCAACGTTACCCTCAAAGGGAATACTAAAGTTGGTTCAGGTTCTGTCTTGACAAATGGTACTTATCTTGTTGATGCAACAATTGGTGAAAATGTCGTTATCACAAACTCAATGATTGAACAATCTGTTGTTAAAGATGGTGTAACCATTGGACCGTTTGCCCATGTTCGCCCAGATTCAACGCTTGAAAAAAATGTCCACATTGGTAACTTTGTTGAAGTAAAATCATCTATCGTTGGTGAAGATACTAAAGCAGGACATTTGACATACATTGGTAATGCGACCGTTGGAAGCGAAGTTAATTTTGGTGCTGGTACAATCATTGCCAACTATGATGGTCAACATAAATTTAAAACAACCATTGGTAACAATGTGTTTGTTGGAAGTAATTCAACGATCATTGCACCAGTTACTTTGGGAGATAACGCTTTGACAGCAGCAGGTTCAACGATTTCTGATGACGTTGAAAAAGATGCTTTAGCGATTGGACGTAGTCGTCAAGTTAACAAAGCAGGCTATGCCCTTAACAAACCACACCACCCAAACAATAAAAAGTAAGCATATTTTAGGAGGTTTAAATCATTAAGCTGTACTCTAAGCATGGGCAATTTTTACTTATATTCAGGGGACAGCATTAACTTGATTTGATCTCTTTTTTATGATTTTTTAGAGACATTATGGCAATTAACCGTGTAAGAATGGCATTCCTTCCTATTTTGTAGTAAAATCTAATTTGGAAATATCTTTAGGGAGAATGCTTAGTATGGATTTTGAAGAAAAAACGCTCAAACGAACAGAGATTTTTGATGGGCATATTTTTAAAGTTGTTGTTGACGATGTCGAATTACCAAATGATTTAGGTCAAGCTAAACGAGAACTCATTTTTCACCGAGGAGCTGTTGCTATTTTAGCGGTGACTGATGAGAATAAAATTATTCTGGTTAAGCAATATCGCAAGGCAATCGAAAAAATTTCTTACGAAATTCCAGCAGGCAAACTCGAAATTGGTGAAAACGGGTCTGAACAAGATGCCGCTGCGCGTGAATTAGAAGAGGAAACAGGATACTCTGGCGATTTAAAACAAATTCATGAGTTTTATACTGCTATTGGTTTTTGCAATGAAAAAATTAAGCTATATCAAGCAACTCATTTGCAAAAAGTGCCAAATCCACGTCCGCAAGATGATGACGAGGTCTTAGAAATTCTTGAATTAACCTATCAAGAATGTATGGATTTGGTGAAATCTGGAGCTATTGAAGATGCTAAAACAATCATAGCCCTTCAATATTATGCTCTGCATTTTGGAGGATAGACAAAATGGGAAAACCACTTTTAACAGACGAGATAATCGAACGTGCTAACCATGGTGAAATTTTTTATGATGACCAGTATCTAGAAGATGACGAGGAGACAAAAGTTATCCGTACAGACCTTTATGATACCATTGTGCCATATGAAGAAGAGGAAGAAAAAAACCAAGGATTTCTGGATAAATGGAAAGATCGTAAGAAAAAAGACCAATACGTTTATAAAAGTCGTCGCATTGAAAATGCTAAACGTAGCAAGTTTCAACGAAAACTTAATCTAATCATGTTTGTGGTTATTGTTTTATTGATTGCACTCTTTTTCGCGGTGTTTAATCTCTAATTAAAAAAGTTAAGAAGGAGTAAGCAAGAGTTAGAAAACTAACTTGGAGTATCATCTTAGTTGAAAACTCTTGTATTTTTGTGATGAAAATTGGAATTATTGCAGCAATGGAGCAGGAATTAAAGCTTCTTGTGGAACATTTGGAAAACAAAGTTGAACATCAAGTTCTAGGGAATACTTATTATGAAGGTAAACTTGGAAATCATGATGTTGTTCTTGTCCAATCAGGTATTGGAAAGGTGATGTCGGCGATGTCTGTAGCTGTTCTTGCCGATCATTTTGGTGTTGATGCTCTTATTAACACAGGGTCAGCTGGTGCTGTTGCTACGGGTTTAAATATTGGTGATGTTGTCGTTGCCGATAAATTAGTTTATCATGACGTTGATTTAACAGCTTTTGGCTACGATTATGGTCAAATGTCAATGCAACCTCTTTACTTTGAGTCAGACAAAGGCTTTATTGACACTTTTGAACAAGTCTTAAACAAAGCTAACGTCGCTAGTAAAATTGGTTTGATTGCAACTGGGGATTCTTTTATCGCTGGACAAGATAAAATTGATGCCATTAAAGCAGCATTTCCAGAAGTTCAAGCTGTTGAAATGGAAGGTGCTGCGATTGCGCAAGCTGCCCACAGTTTGAAAAAACCATTTATCGTTGTTCGTGCCATGTCTGATACAGCAGCTCATGATGCCAATATTACATTTGATGAATTTATCATCGAAGCTGGTAAACAATCTGCTAAGATTTTAATGGCATTCTTGGAAAAATTAGCATAAAAAAACATCCTGAGGCAATTTGTCTCGGGATATTTTGTATAGATCACTTAATCAACTTTTTCAACATAAATTTGTTCAGCAATTCTTTCTGGGATAAGCAATTGTCGTGAGTGGTAGGCGAGTGTGTGCGTTTTGGCATAGTCATCGACTTTTACCAACTCGACGACATCATTGATGGTCAACTCATGTTCTTCAAGGTAGTTTAGTAAATGAGCTTCGTCGTGCGTGCGACTGATTTTGTAAGTTCCCAATGTTTCAATTTGACTAAGCGTTTGATGATGAATTTCTACTAAAAACTCCCCCTTTTTTGGAATTGTTCCACCGTGCGGACAAAATGCGGGAAAATTAAGATTTTCTTCCAAACGATCGATAAAAATGGTAGAAACCGTGTGTTCTAAAACTTCAGCTTCTTGGTGAATTTCATCAGCATTGTAGTGAAGATGGTTGGCTAGAAAAACTTCTATTAAACGGTGTTTTCGGTAAAGTTCTGAAACCAAAAGCAAGCCTTTTTTGGTCAGGTAGTAACCAAGTGCTTTATCTTTGACAATGAGATCATCGGTAATCATTTTTTTGACCATTTCAGAAACAGCTGGCGCAGATACTTTCATTAATTCAGCAATGCGTTTGTTCGTGATTTTAGTTCTGTTTTTTCCAAGTTCATGAATACATTTTAAGTAATCTTCTTTATTTGGCGTCATATCGTCTCGCTTTCTGTTCTTATATTATAGCAAAAAATCTGTTTTTCTTGGGGGATTGGGTGTTTTAGCGGAATGATTTTAATAAAAAGGCAAGCAAAAAACCAAGGCAGGCTATCCTAGCTTGATTTTTTAATTATTTGAGGATCAATTCATTAATCAAAATCGTAGTCTTTCACGACCTCAATGCTTGTGATGGTAACATCAGTCGTTGGTTTATCATTGTCATCAGTGTCAACCACAGCGATTTTATCAACCACATCCATGCCATCAATAACTTGTCCAAAGACAGTATAGTTTTTATCTAAGCTTGGGTTACCGCCGTTGGCATAAGCATCAATAATCGATTGAGGATAATTATCTGATGAGAGTTGGCTTGATTGGTCATCTGAATTTTGGTTGATGAAAAATTGGCTACCGTTGGTATCAGCACCAGCATTTGCCATGGCAAGAGCGCCACGAATATTATAGAGGTAGGGTGAGATTTCATTGACAAATCCGTTCCCTGAGTCGATACTCTTGTCTTTACCATTCCAGATAGATTGACCACCTGTGCCATCTCCGTTAGGGTCACCTGATTGAATCATGAAATCTGAAATCACACGGTGAAATAGCAGACCATCATAATAACCGTCTTTGGCGTGTGTGAGGAAATTTTCAACTGCCAAAGGTGCATATTTTGGAAATAGTTTTAAGGTAATATCTCCCATAGAAGTATGCATAATGACTTCAGCTTCGTCACCTGAGACGTCTGTTGATAATTGAGGAAAGGCAGATTTGTCGGCGCTCAAAGCTTTCTTTAATTCTTTTTGGTAAGCTTTTGATGAGGATGCGCTGGCGCTTGCTGAAGCAGGAGCAGCTACTTCTGAAGAACTAGCCGCTATTTTTGCATCGACATAATCATCGCCACGTATAGCGCGTGTAATGCTTTCACAACCAGATAAACTAGTTAGGCATAATACCATTAATCCAAAAGACCAAAATTTTTTCATGTTGCCTCCTAAACAGTTCAAAATCATCAACAGCTTGTGGATATTCTGGTGATAATACGTGTGCATAATCATCATTTGAAATCAACTTATCCACAAGTTTATAGTAATAGAAGTGATACTAGTTATTTCATTTTATCATATTTTTATCGAAATAACCTAAAAGCTTAAAAAATGCTATAATAAGGTTATGGCAAAATCAAAAAGTAGAAAAAAAGGTCGTAAATCACGGCGACCAACAAAAGCAGAAATAAAAAGACAGAAAGCACTACAACGTTTTATTTTGGCAATTGTGACAGCTGTTATTTTTTTCTTTGCGATTGCTCGTCTAGGAATTTTTGGCATCACAGTTTACAATATTGTCAGATTCGTGGTGGGAAGTTTGGCTTACTTACTAATGTTTGCGGTACTTATCTATTTAATTGGATTTAAATGGTTTCATAAACAGACAGGGTTTGTCGGTGGTTTTGTGGTGACAATGATTGGGTTGTTGCTTGAATGGCATGCTTACCTATTTTCATTGACAGCTTATCGTGACAAGGAAGTCTTTTCAACAACAGCTCGCTTGCTTTATGGTGATATTATTAATTTTAAAGTAAGCAAGTTTGTCGGTGGAGGAATGCTTGGTGCTGTTCTTTATAAACCCGTAGCCTTTCTTTTTTCAAATGTTGGCACATTTCTGATCGGGGCGTTGTTTATCATCTTGGGGCTCTTTTTGATGAGTCCGTGGGAAGTTTACGATATCGTAGAATTCTTTAAAGAAAAATCCCAAGAATGGGCTGCTAAAAACGAAATTAGAAAGCAAAAACGTTTTGTAAAACGAGAAGAGAAAAAAGCACTTGCTGAACAAAAACGTCAGGAAAAAGCTCAGAAAGAAGAAGAACGCTTGGCTCAATTGACCGTTGACCAAGAAACAGGAGAAATTTTAGAGACTCCTACTGATAATGAGGCTTCGCTATTTGATAATCTTCCAGAAAATGACTTACCTACTGAACCTGAAATTTTGGCGTATGACCACACTTTGGACGACTTAGAAGAACCACCACTTGAAGATTATCCGACAATGGATGCGTCACCGTCGCAAGAAGCTGCGCAAGCTATGCTTGATAAAGAAGATGATGGCGAACCGTTAGAAGTTGATTTCACGGCGAAAGCAAATCTTCTTTATAAATTACCAACGATTGACTTATTTGCACCAGATAAACCTAAAAATCAGTCTAAGGAAAAAAATCTTGTTCGCAGAAATATCAAAGTCTTAGAAGATACGTTTAATAGCTTTGGTATTGATGTCAAAGTTGAACGTGCGGAGATTGGACCGTCTGTTACGAAATACGAAGTCAAACCAGCAGTTGGGGTGCGTGTTAACCGCATTTCAAATTTGGCTGATGATTTGGCACTTGCACTTGCCGCTAAAGATGTTCGTATCGAGGCACCAATTCCAGGAAAATCGTTGGTCGGTATCGAAGTTCCTAACTCAGAAATTGCAACGGTAACCTTCCGTGAACTTTGGGAACAAGCAAATACAGACCCTAATAAATTGTTGGAAGTGCCACTTGGTAAGGCTGTTAACGGGACAGCACGTACTTTTGACCTTGCTCGTATGCCACACTTGCTTGTCGCTGGTTCAACAGGTTCTGGTAAATCAGTTGCCGTTAATGGGATTATTGCAAGTATCTTGATGAAAGCTCGCCCAGACCAAGTCAAATTCATGATGATTGACCCTAAAATGGTTGAGTTGTCAGTTTATAATGATATTCCGCATTTGCTAATTCCTGTAGTAACCAATCCACGTAAGGCAGCAAGAGCACTTCAAAAAGTAGTTGATGAAATGGAAAATCGTTATGAACTCTTTAGTCATTTTGGGGTGCGAAATATCGCAGGCTACAATGCTAAAGTTGAAGAATTTAATGCGCAATCTGAACAAAAACAAATTCCTTTACCATTGATTGTAGTTATTGTTGATGAGTTGGCTGACTTGATGATGGTTGCCAGCAAAGAAGTGGAAGATGCAATTATTCGTCTAGGGCAAAAAGCGCGTGCTGCGGGTATTCACATGATCCTTGCCACACAACGTCCGTCTGTTGACGTCATTAGTGGTTTGATTAAGGCTAATGTGCCGTCACGTGTTGCCTTTGCCGTATCATCAGGGACAGATAGCCGTACCATTTTGGATGAAAATGGTGCTGAAAAACTTCTTGGTCGTGGTGACATGCTTTTCAAACCAATTGATGAAAATCACCCAGTCCGCTTGCAAGGCTCTTTCATTTCTGATGATGATGTGGAACGCATTGTTGGTTTCATTAAAGACCAAGCTGACGCAGATTATGATGATAGCTTTGACCCAGGTGAGGTTTCTGAATCAGATTTGAAATCTGGTGATGGCGTCCAAGAAGGTGACCCACTCTTTGAAGATGCCAAAGCTTTGGTACTTGAAACACAAAAAGCGAGTGCCTCAATGCTCCAACGTCGTTTATCTGTTGGATTTAACCGTGCCACTCGTTTAATGGATGAATTGGAAGCCGCAGGTGTTATCGGACCAGCCGAGGGAACAAAACCACGTAAAGTTCTAATGACTAATCCAAATCCTGAAGCATAATAAAAAAACGTTAGCCCAAAGGCTAGCGTTTTTATGCAATTGTAAAAATTAAAATTAGTACTATAATGTAAAAGAGAAAAGTCAAAATAAAACCAGAACGCCAGAAAAATTTCCCAAAACGACGGTATGAAAAAGAATGATTTCTCCTAAGAAAAGTTATCGTTAAAATAATAGCGAGTAGTGACAGACAAATCAAATAATAAAAGAAAATACTACTCCCTAAAAATTTATTTCCCACCAATCCAATTTCAAAAGCAAAAATTGGAAAAGCAATATCGGTAAATAGAATACCGAAACGTTTTAATTTGAAAAATGTCACTAAAATATAAGCAAAAATTGGTGTCAAAAACACAAACGAGAAAGAAAATAATTTGTACATCATCATACCTTATATTTTATACTGAAACTTTGAAGAAGTAAATAATTAGAAGGCTTTTCCTAAAATTTAGTTTGATTTTTTTGTTGATAAAAATTGATGTTGATAACTTAATGTGGAACGAAAATATGTTACTAGGAAAATCAATGGTATGTATGAAAAGAGTATGAAAATGCTTAAAATTGACAACGGTTAATAAAACTTGTCAAATTAAGGAATTTTAAGAAAATAAATGCAATAAATTCCTTGATTTTTCCTAAAAATAATGTATAATATTAAAGTATGCTATTGAGCATATCTGTGGGAGGTAAAAATCTTAATTACCGCCAAAACCACAACAGGAGGATTTTATAAATGGCTAAAAAAGTCGAAAAAGTTGTTAAACTTCAAATTCCTGCTGGTAAAGCTACACCAGCTCCGCCAGTTGGTCCAGCTCTTGGTCAAGCAGGTATTAACATTATGGGATTCACTAAAGAATTTAATGCCCGTACAGCTGATCAAGCTGGCATGATTATCCCAGTTGTTATCTCAGTATATGAAGATAAATCATTTGATTTCGTAACTAAAACTCCACCAGCAGCTGTTCTTTTGAAAAAAGCTGCAGGTGTTGAAAAAGGTTCAGGAACACCTAACACAACTAAAGTTGCAACAGTTACTCGTGCACAAGTACAAGAAATTGCTGAAACTAAAATGCCAGACTTAAACGCTGCAAATATTGAATCTGCAATGCGTATGATTGAAGGTACTGCTCGTTCTATGGGATTCACTGTTGTTGATTAATCAATAGCAACCCAATCTGTGATTAATTGAGGTAACCACACTGTACCGTTGAGATTAATTCACGCTAGACCCGCAAGACTTCATCGTAATTTGATGAGTGACGTGGGAGATTTTAAATCAAATCGATATGACCACATTACAAGGAGAATTTTAAATGGCTAAAAAAGGCAAACAAATGCGTGCTGCACTTGAAAAAATCGACAGCACAAAAGCTTACAGCGTAGAAGAAGCTGTAGCTCTTGCAAAAGAAACTAATTTCGCAAAATTTGATGCATCTGTAGAAGTTGCATATAAACTTAACATTGACGTTCGTAAAGCAGACCAACAAATCCGTGGTGCAATGGTATTGCCAAACGGTACTGGTAAAACACAACGTGTTCTTGTATTTGCACGTGGTGCGAAAGCTGAAGAAGCTAAAGCTGCTGGTGCAGACTTCGTTGGTGAAGATGACCTTGTTGCTAAAATCAACGACGGTTGGCTTGACTTTGACGTAGTTATCGCTACACCAGACATGATGGCTATTGTTGGACGTCTTGGACGTGTCCTTGGACCTCGTAACCTTATGCCAAACCCTAAAACTGGTACAGTAACTATGGATGTTGCTAAAGCAGTTGAAGAATCTAAAGGTGGTAAAATCACTTACCGTGCTGATAAAGCAGGTAACGTACAAGCTATCATCGGTAAAGTATCATTTGATGCAGATAAATTGGTTGAAAACTTCAAAGCTATCCACGAAGTTATGGTTAAATCTAAACCAGCTACTGCTAAAGGTACATATATGACTAACTTGTCTATTACAACTACACAAGGTGTAGGTATCAAAGTAGATCCAAGTTCATTCTAATGTGATAATACAACAGAAAATCCGTTTCAATGAAACGGATTTTCTTATGGACTGTGTGAGTGATGTAGAAAACGAAAAAAGGGAGCATTTTGCCATTGTAACATCATGATTTTGAAACCTTGTATCTTTCAAAATTCAGAGAATTTTGCTAGGTAAAACAGGTAAATTATGATAAAATAGTAAAGATAAAAGAAGGAGTAACTTGTAGTGGAACCTAAGTATAAACGTATTTTAATTAAATTATCTGGTGAAGCCTTATCTGGTGAAAAAGGTTTAGGAATCGACCTTACAACTGTTCAAACTATCGCAAAAGAAATTGCTGAAGTACATAGTTCAGGTGTTGAAATTGCTTTGGTTATCGGTGGGGGAAATCTTTGGCGCGGCGAGCCAGCTGCTGCAGCTGGTATGGATCGCGTACAAGCCGATTATACTGGAATGTTAGGTACAGTAATGAACGCTCTCGTAATGACTGACAGTTTGCAACAGTATGGAGTTGATACTCGTGTTCAAACAGCTATTCCAATGCAAAATGTAGCAGAACCTTATATTCGTGGTCGTGCACTTCGTCATCTTGAAAAAGGTCGCATTGTTATTTTTGGTGCTGGTATTGGTTCACCATACTTTTCAACAGATACAACAGCTGCCCTTCGTGCTGCTGAAATTGAAGCAGAAGCTATTTTAATGGCGAAAAATGGTGTTGATGGTGTCTATGATGCCGATCCTAAGAAAGATGCTAATGCCGTGAAATTCGATGAATTGACACATGGCGAAGTCATTCAACGTGGACTTAAAATTATGGATGCAACAGCTTCTACCCTTTCAATGGACAACGATATTGACCTTGTTGTCTTTAACATGAATGAAGCTGGTAATATTAAACGTGTTGTCTTTGGTGAAGCCATTGGTACAACTGTTTCAAATAAAGCTGAACACCACAAAAAATAATTTATCAGCTCTGCTATTTTCCAAAAAATAAGAAATGAGGATTAATAAATCTATGGCTAATGCTATTATCGAAAAAGCTAAAGAACGCTTTGAACAATCACACAGTTCATTGGCACGCGAATTTTCAGCTATCCGTGCTGGTCGTGCTAACGCATCTCTTTTGGACCGTATCCAAGTAGAATACTACGGTGCCATGACACCACTTAATCAATTAGCCTCTATCACAGTTCCAGAAGCACGTGTTCTTTTGATTTCACCATTTGATAAATCATCTTTGAAAGATATTGAACATGCTATCAATGCTTCAGACCTTGGTATTAACCCTGCTAACGATGGTTCAGTGATTCGTTTGGTTATTCCTGCGCTTACTGAAGAAACTCGTAAAGAACTCGCTAAAGAAGTGAAAAAAGCAGGTGAAAATGCTAAAGTTGCTATCCGTAATATCCGTCGTGATGCTATGGACGAAGCTAAAAAACAAGAAAAAGCTAAAGAAATCACTGAAGACGAATTGAAAGTTCTTGAAAAAGACATTCAAAAAGCAACTGACGATGCTGTTAAACACATTGATGCTATGACAGCTAACAAAGAAAAAGAATTGCTTGAAGTCTAATCAAAAAGAAGGTATGGGGGTGGACTTTCCACCTCCTTTTATAAAGGAAAGAATACATGAATAATTTACTTGCCACTATTATCACAGGTCTTGTGATTGATGAGAATGCGAAAGCGTATTTTGTGCAAAAAGATGGCGTGACTTTTATGCTAGATAAGGCAGAAGGTGAGCATAAGATTGGCGATATGGTCAAAGGGTTTGCTTATACTGATGTGCAGCAAAAAGCTCGTTTGACAACAGCTGACGTTGCCGCAACACGTACGACTTATGGTTGGGGTGTCGTGACAGAAGTACGTCGTGATTTGGGTGTCTTTTTGGACACTGGACTTGCGGATAAGCAGTTTGTTGTTTCACTTGATGTGTTGCCAGATATGAAGGAATTGTGGCCTAAAAAAGGTGATAAACTCTATGTTCATCTGGACGTGGATAAAAAAGACCGTATCTGGGCAATTCCAGCGCAGCCAGAAGTTTTCCAAAAAATGGCTGGACCTGCTTACAATAATATGCAAAATGAAAAATTGCGCGCTATTGTGTATCGTTTGAAACTATCCGGAACATTTGTTTATCTCCCAGATAATAACATGCTTGGCTTTATTCATCCAAGTGAACGTTATGCTGAGCCACGTCTTGGTGAAGAAGTAACAGCACGTGTCATTGGTTTTCGCGAGGTTGACCGTACGCTTAATTTGTCATTGAAACCACGTTCGTTTGAAATGTTGGAAAATGATTCCCAAATGATTTTGACGTATTTACAATCAAATGGTGGTTTTATGACCTTGAATGACAAATCATCGCCAGCTGATATTAAAGCAACGTTTGGTATCTCAAAAGGTCAGTTTAAAAAAGCGCTTGGCGGCTTGATGAGAGCACGAAAAGTCAAACAAGACCAATTCGGAACAGAATTAATTAACGAAGAAAAATAGCTTTGAAAAAGAACGCTGATGTTTTAGAAAGTGATGCATAGTATTTTTGAGCAATAAAAAAAAGCTTGTCCAAAAAATCTTAAGGTTGGGAATTAAATAAACTTGTTATTTAGTTTTCGGACTCGAGAAGAAATGTCCAGTGGACCGACTCGTTTTTTAGTTTTTAGGCTCTCGAAAAAAGTATCCATTGGCTAACTCACTTTTTGGTTTCAAGGCCCGAGAAAAAATGTCCACTGGACATTTTTTTGCTATAATATATTCATCATATTTTGGAGGTCATAGAATGGAACGTGCGATTTTTGCGGGTGGCTGTTTTTGGTGCATGGTACAACCTTTTGAAGAGCAAGAGGGAATTCTATCTGTTCGTTCGGGTTATACTGGGGGACATGTTGCAAATCCTACTTATGAGCAGGTTAAGGCGCATGAGACTGGTCATACAGAAGCGGTAGAAATCATTTTTGATGAGGAAAAGATTTCTTATGCAGATTTAGTTGAGATTTATTGGGCACAGACGGACCCAACGGATGCTTTCGGTCAGTTTGAAGACCGTGGTGATAATTACCGCCCTGTTATTTTTTATAGTGATGAGCGTCAGCGTCAAATAGCAGAGCAGTCAAAGGCAGCTTTGCAAGCTTCAGGTCGTTTTAAAGAGCAAATCGTAACAGCAATTGAGCCAGTTCAACCATTTTATTTGGCAGAAGATTACCATCAAGGCTTTTACAAGAAAAATCCTGAGGACTATGCCGAAAATAGTGCCATTAGACATCAATTTTTAAAGGAGAATTGGCAATGAGAAAATCATTTTATACTTGGTTAATGACGCAACGTAATCCTAAAAGTCATGAGCCAGTAGCCATTTTAGCGGATTTAGTTTTTGATGATACAACTTTTCCGAAACATACTGACAATTTTGAAACCATTAGTCGTTATTTGGAAGATGAAGCAGATTTTGCCTTTAATCTTAGCGAATTCGACAAAATTTGGGAAGAATATTTAGCGCATTAAGAGGTGAATCACCTCTTTTTTGTTTAACAAAGCTGGTACAATATCATAAGAAATTTATTCTCTATGAATTTGCGTGAATCGGCTTTATTTTCAAACTTTTTGTGCTATTGCTATAATGGATAGCAATTACGATACAAAAACATAGAAATTTCAAGGGAGAGTGGGCTATATGCACGTAGGTCAAATGATTTAACTCAATAACTGGCATTTGATAGGCTTTTAACTGACTTATAGGTCTGTTTAAAAGAAATCAAATTTTAAAATCTTATTTTGTTACTAATCTATGACTCTATGGAGAGTCTGACATATTTTAAGGAAATTTACTATGTTTAAAAAATCGTATCGTCATAATATTGCTTTAGTTGGAGCAAGTGAATTTTTCGGTTTTTTCGGAATCACAAGCTTCTGGCTTCTCTTTCTTAGTCAACATGGCATGAGTTTTGGTCAAATTGGGATTTTAGAAAGTCTTTTTCATCTGATCAGTCTTTTGTCTGAAGTGCCTTCAGGTGTTCTAGCTGACCGTTTTACTTATCGCACAAATCTTTATTTGGGACGCTTGATGTCAATATTATCGTGTCTATTTATGCTATTTGGGCAAGGTAATTTTTGGATTTATGTATTTGGAATGGTGCTGAACGCATGGGCATACAATTTTGATTCTGGCACAAGCACTGCCATGTTATTTGAATCGGCTAAAGAAGCAGGGTTAGAGAACAAGTTTCTCAAATTTTCGAGTTTTGTGTCTGCTGTTGCTGAAGCAACAAGAACGTTAGGCGCTGTTGTTGCAGGTTTCTTTATTCATGGTTTATTGGATATGACGTATGTTATCCAAATTTTCTTCTCTTTGATAGTCATTATTTTGATTGCTATGATGAAAGAGCCAGCGTTTAAGAAAGAACGAGAAGAGCCAGCAAGTTTATCGCGTATTTTAAAAACGGTTGTTCGGGAATTTAAAGTGAATCGACACTTATTTTATTGGCTCATCACTAGTCAAGTTTTTTGTGTCATAATGTGTATGTTTTATTTTTACTATCAAAATGAATTAGAGATTTTGCCGTCATGGCAGATTAGTTTGCTGATGCTTATCTCTAGTGTTATCAATATTGGGGCTGTTTGGTTGGCAAGTAAGATTGGTCAACAGTTTAAAGCAGTCGCTCTTCTTTCTATCTTAGTTGGGTTAACGGGAATGCTTTACGTTTTAGCAATCACGAAATTACCTCTGATTTATATGATTATTTATTTGATGACAGATGGGCTTTATGCTTTCTTCTTACCAATCTTTAATAATGCCCTTCAAGTGATGATTCCAAGCGATGTGAGAGCCACAATGCTTAGTGTTACTGCCATGTTTTTCAGTCTGTTTATGATAGTCATTTTTCCGATGACTGGCTTTTTGATTGACTGGTTGGGCTTTGTACTTACATTTCTACTTTTAGGTATTGTATTAATGCTTTTAGCTCCGCTTTTAATTTTGAAGCGCAATGGTTTGAAATAAAGATAGTTAAGAAATTACGCAAGTCGTGATTTTTTACGTTAAATAAGCTATAATAGGCTTATCAAACACAAAAGAAAGAGGGACTCTATTTGCAAGAGTATTCTGTTGAGATAACATTAAATCATCCTGATGACGTATTGGCGTTGTTTGGATCAAATGAACGTCATTTGAAGCTGATTGAAGATAATCTTGACGTTATTATCCATGCACGAACTGAGCGTGTGCAAATTTTGGGAGATGATGAGGAGAGTGTCGAGCTTGCGCGTGTGACTATCCAAGCGCTTTTGGTTTTGGTTTCGCGTGGTATGCTGGTTAATACATCAGACGTTGTGACAGCTCTTTCCATGGCACAAAACGGTACAATTGATAAATTTGTTGCACTTTACGAAGAAGAGATTATTAAAGATAATTCTGGAAAGCCTATCCGTGTTAAAACTTTAGGACAAAAAGTTTACGTGGATAGTGTCAAATCACATGATGTGGTTTTTGGAATTGGACCAGCAGGAACTGGGAAAACTTTCTTGGCAGTAACTTTAGCGGTGACTGCTCTCAAACGTGGACAGGTCAAACGTATTATTTTAACGCGTCCAGCTGTTGAAGCTGGTGAAAGTCTTGGCTTTTTACCAGGGGATTTGAAAGAAAAAGTTGACCCTTATCTTCGGCCAGTTTATGATGCCCTTTATCAAATTTTAGGAAAAGAGCAAACAACACGTTTAATGGAACGTGATATTATTGAAATCGCTCCGCTGGCTTATATGCGTGGACGAACACTTGATGATGCTTTTGTTATTCTTGATGAAGCACAAAATACGACAATTATGCAAATGAAGATGTTCTTGACACGCCTTGGTTTCAATTCGAAAATGATTGTTAATGGTGATACTAGCCAGATTGACTTGCCTAAAAAAGTTAAATCTGGGTTGATTGATGCGACTGAAAAATTACAACATATTAAACAGATTGATTTTGTTCATTTTTCAGCTAATGACGTTGTTCGTCATCCAGTTGTTGCTGAAATCATCAATGCTTATGAAAAAGCTGAACCAAAACAGCGCAGCCATTCTCCAAACACGTCAGAAGAAGCTGTGGCTGAATCGGGTTTTGCAAGCTATGAAACCATTGGTCAACCAGCTAGTGATAAAGAAGCAAATAGTGATTAGAAAAGCTAGATTAAAATCTGGCTTTTTTTATAAAAATAATTTTCAGATATACGAAAATGAAAGATAGTCATAAAATCGTGCTATAATTGAGGTTAGTTTAAAAATTTGAGAAATGTAAAAATGGTATTTTTAATTGATATAACAATAAAGCTAACATCATCTGCGGATAGCAGGATTGCAGGAGGTGGTCATGAGCTCTCGCGAATTCTCAGCAGAAGAGTTGCGTAAACTGGCTAATTATCTATCACAACAAGCTAATGACCTCGAGATGACACTAGAAGATGTGAAAAAAGTCGCTGTGTCGTCTCAAGAAATTGCTGATAAAGCTGAAACGCTCTCAAAAATGAGAGAAAACGCCAATTATTTAGCTAACAGTGTTCAAAAAATCATAGCGCACGAAACGGAGAAAATCAAAAAGTGATAACAGAGAGATTGCGCCAATATCAAATCCTTGAAACAGAGCGCTTAATCTTGCGCCCTGTGACGTTGGCAGATGCGGAGGCGATGTTTGCTTACGTTTTAGACGAGGAAAATACGCGCTGGAATTTTCCAGCCAATAAAACGCTTGAAGAAACAAAGGCTGCTATTAAAAACATTTATCTTAAAACGCCTTTAGGTCTCTATGGCATTGCCCTAAAAGGGACAAATGCTTTCAAAGGAATGACACGTATTTCATTTGATAATCCTGGTGGTTGGGATAGTGCAAATCTCTATGCTTATTATGGTAATCCAGTCCAAATACCACTTGGTGCGTGGCCTGGTCAATCCATGACCAAAGATGCTCAAGGTAATTTCTATATTGATCTCCCAGAGGAATACCTTGATTTAAACGTTAAAATCATCTTTAGCCAACCTGGTACTAGTAACCAATTCCCAACTAGTATCGGCTTTGATTTGGTAAAATCAGGCAATTATAACAAAGATGGTTTGAAATGATGATAGGACTTCTGATGAGAACTAGTCCTTAACACTCCTCCTTGAAGAAGTAGCTTTACCCCGAGCTACTTCTTTTTTATGAGAAAATCAATCTTGCTGTCAGTTAAAAAATAAAAAATGACAAAAATTGACCTGCTAAATTCTTGAGATAGTGGGAATGAGTGTTGTAAAGCATACAGTAGCAGTCTTTATTTTATTATGGTATAATAGCCCTGATATAATTAGTTTGAAAGAAGATTTATATGTACGTTGAAATGATAGATGAAACTGGTCAAGTTTCAGAAGCAATAAAAAAACAAACCCTTGATTTATTACAATTTGCAGCTGAAAAGACAGGTAAAGACAATAAAGAAATGGCCGTGACTTTTGTGACAAATGAACGTAGTCATGAGTTGAACTTGGAATACCGTGACACAGACCGTCCAACAGATGTTATCAGCTTAGAATACAAACCAGAATCAAGTCTTTCATTTTCACAAGAAGACTTAGAAGAAAATCCTGAACTGGCTGAAATGCTAGATGAATTTGACGCTTACATCGGTGAATTATTCATTTCGGTTGATAAAGCGCATGAACAAGCAGAAGAATATGGACATTCATTTGAACGTGAAATGGGCTTCCTTGCAGTACATGGCTTTTTACATATCAATGGTTATGATCATTACACCCCTGAAGAAGAAAAAGAAATGTTTACCTTACAGGAAGAGATTTTAACTGCCTATGGACTCAAGAGACAATAATTCACCTAAAAAGTGGAAAAATCGCACGTTAGTAGCGAGTATGGAATTTGCCATTACAGGTATTATTACAGCCTTCAAAGAAGAAAGAAACATGCGCAAGCATATGGTTTCAGCTATTTTGGCGAGCATAGCTGGCGCTGTTTTTCGAATTTCAGCGATTGAGTGGCTCTTTTTGCTACTGGTAATCTTTTTAGTCATCACGTTTGAAATCATTAATTCGGCGATTGAAAATGTGGTCGACCTTGCTAGCAATTACCATTTTTCAATGTTGGCTAAAAATGCTAAGGATATGGCAGCAGGTGCAGTTTTAGTCATTTCAGGCTATGCTGTTTTAACAGGATTGATTATTTTTGTACCGAAAATTATTGCCTTGATTTTTGGTGAATAGCCAAAACTTAGTTAGAGAGAATTGAAAGGAGTAGGGCGTTTAACGTCCTTTATATCTTATGTTTAAATCAGGTTTTGTAGCGATTTTAGGTCGCCCAAATGTTGGAAAATCAACATTTTTAAATCGTGTTATGGGGCAAAAAATTGCTATTATGAGTGATAAAGCTCAAACAACTCGTAATAAAATTATGGGAATTTACACGACGGATACGGAACAGATTGTTTTTATCGACACACCTGGGATTCATAAACCGAAAAATGCACTAGGTGATTTCATGGTGGAATCTGCTTACAGTACTCTTCGTGAAGTTGACACAGTCCTTTTTATGGTACCTGCTGATGAAAAGCGTGGTAAGGGTGATGATATGATTATCGAGCGCTTGAAGGCTGCTAAAATTCCTGTCATCTTAGTCATTAATAAGATTGACAAAGTGCACCCAGACCAACTTTTGGAACAAATTAATGATTTCCGTAGTCAAATGGATTTCAAAGAAATTGTGCCAATTTCAGCTCTTCAAGGGAACAATGTTGAAACATTGATGAACATTTTGAAAGATAATTTGGAGGAAGGGTTCCAATATTTCCCTGAGGACCAAATTACTGACCACCCAGAACGTTTCTTGGTGTCAGAAATGATTCGTGAAAAAATCTTGAAATTGACTGAACAAGAAGTGCCACATTCTGTTGCGGTTATCGTTGAGTCTATGAAACGTGACCCTGAAACGGATAAAGTGCATATCCGTGCGACAATTATGGTTGAACGTGATAGCCAAAAAGGGATTATTATCGGTAAGAAAGGGGCAATGCTCAAGAAAATCGGTAAAATGGCACGTCGTGATATTGAAATCATGCTTGGTGACAAAGTTTACCTTGAAACATGGGTTAAAGTTAAGAAAAATTGGCGTGATAAAAAACTTGACCTTGCTGACTTTGGTTACAACGAGAAAGAATATTAAGCGTAGGCTAGGTAGCTTTGTCAAAAATAACCTAAAGCAGAGTGTTTGCTTAAAAGCAGCACTCTGTTTTATAATAAGCGTAGAAATGCTCAATCAAGAATTAAATGAATTTTAGAAAGGAGAGGGATTTGTTCGTGTTACTTTGAACACGGATTAAAGGCTGTCCCTCTATTCTTGAAATGATGTTTAGAAAGGAAAGGCGAGAGGTTCTCAATTGAACCCGAGCGAAAAGCTAGTAAAAAAGATGAAGCGACTGGAAAATCAGGATTTTCCGTCTCATCCCTATTTTCAAACTTTGTTTAGAAAGGAGCACCAAGCGGTTGGTTGACTAGAACCCGCCTACGACTCTTTGAAAAAAGATAATCTTTCCTAGGTGTCTTATCACCTTCGTCAAGATTCCTGTTTTTCTTTGAGTCGCTTAACGGCTTGGTATCGTATTGTTATGCCTGAATTGCCTGAGGTTGAGACGGTTAGACGTGGTTTGGAGAGTCTGATTGTTGGTCGAAAAATTGTAGCTGTTGATGTTCGTGTGCCTAAGATTATCAAAACAGATTTGGTGGCGTTTGAGACTGAGATTGTTGGGCAAACGTTTCAGAATATTGGAAGGCGTGGAAAATATTTACTATTAATGTTGAATAAGCAGGTGATTATTTCTCATTTGCGAATGGAAGGTAAGTATTTGCTTTTTCCAGAACAGGTGCCTTACAACAAACATTTTCATGTTCTTTTTCAACTTGATGATGGGTCAACGTTGGTTTATCAAGATGTTCGTAAGTTTGGGACAATGGAATTGTTATATCCAAATCAGATAGAAGCTTATTTTCAAAAGAAAAAGCTTGGTCCTGAACCGACAAAGGAAACATTTGACTTATCAGAGTTTACTAGAAAATTGAAAACTTCTAAAAAGTTTGTCAAGCCTTATCTTTTAGATCAGACCCTAGTTGTGGGGCTTGGAAATATTTATGTTGATGAGGTGCTCTGGGCAGCAAAAATTCATCCAGAGCGTATTAGTTCAAGTTTAACAGACTTGGAAAAAACGTTGTTGCACGATGAGATTATTCGAATTTTACAGCTAGGAATTGCTAAAGGTGGAACAACAATCAGAACGTATCATAATGCCTTTGGTGAGGATGGCAATATGCAGCAATTTTTGCAAGTTTACGGTAAGACGGGCGAACCTTGCCCACGTTGTGCAACACCGATTGAAAAAATCAAAGTAGGAGGTCGTGGGACACATCTTTGTCCTGCATGTCAAAAACAATGACAAAAATTATTGGAATCACGGGCGGAATTGCTTCAGGAAAGTCAACGGTTGTGGCTGAAATTCGAAAACAGGGCTATCAGGTTATTGATGCGGACCAGGTTGTGCATGAATTGCAAGAAAAAGGTGGTAAGTTGTATCAAACTTTAGTTGAATGGCTTGGAAATGATATTCTGCAAGAAAACGGAGAGCTTGACCGTCAAAAATTAGGACAAGTTATTTTTAGAAATAAAGAGATGATGGCAAAATCATCAAGGGTGCAAAATGAGATTATTCGTCAAGAATTAGCTAATCGTCGGAATCAATTAGCCCAGACAGAGGAAGTTTTTTTTATGGATATTCCGCTGTTGATTGAGCTTGATTATATGGATTGGTTTGATGAGGTCTGGTTAGTTTATGTTGATGAAAAGACGCAGTTAGACCGTTTAGTGATGCGAAATCATTACACGCGTTCTGAAGCACAAAAGCGCATTACGAGTCAGATGTCAACAGAAGCTAAAAAAGCTTACGCTGATAAAATACTAGATAATCGTGGTAATTTTCAAGAGCTAAAAGAGCAAATTGGACGATTGTTAAAAGTACTATAGAATCAGTTTTTACCTTTATTTTAGTGATAAAAATATTTATATAAGCAATTTTTTCATTTGACTAATAGTGTGCTATAATATCAATTGACGTTTTTTAGAAAAGAGGGTGAACAATCATTAATAGCGAAATTAATTGGAAACAGAACTTGCGGGTAGCTTGGCTTGGTAACTTTTTTACTGGGGCAAGCTTTTCACTTGTCATGCCTTTTATGGCTTTATATATTGAACAACTTGGAGCACCTAAAAATAAGGTAGAATGGTATGCTGGTTTAGCGGTGTCACTATCAGCTTTAACTTCGGCTCTTATTGCTCCAGTATGGGGACGTTTGGCAGACCGTTATGGTCGTAAACTAATGATGGTAAGAGCGAGTTTGGTGATGACTTTTACCATGGGTGGTTTAGCCTTTGTTCCTAACGTTTTTTGGTTATTAGTTTTGCGTATTTTGAACGGTTTGTTTTCTGGCTATGTCCCTAATTCAACAGCCTTGATTGCCAGTCAAGCTCCCAAAAATCGTTTAGGTTATGCGCTTGGAACACTAGCAACTGGTGTTATCGGTGGTAGTTTGGTAGGACCGTTATTGGGTGGTGTTCTTGCTGAAATCTTGGGCATTCGTCAAGTTTTTCTTTTGGTCGGCTTTATTTTATTGATTTGTAATCTGATGACCGTTTTTTTTTGTTAAAGAAGATTTTCAACCAGTTACTAAGACAGAAGCTCTATCAACACGTGAGCTATTCTCCTCAATTAAGAATAAGCAAATTTTAATTGGTCTTTTTGTGACTAGCATGATTATCCAAGTATCAGCACAATCTATTGCCCCAATTTTGACCTTGTATATTCGTCATCTTGGTCAAACAGAGAACTTGATGTTTGTCTCTGGTTTGATTGTGTCCGCACTAGGATTTTCAAGTATGCTCTCAAGCTCGACTCTTGGGAAAATTGGTGATAGAATAGGTAATCATAGATTACTTTTGATTGCTCTATTTTATAGCTTTAGTATGTATGTGCTTTGTGCCCTTGCTCAGAATTCATTACAATTAGGTATTGTCCGCTTCTTGTATGGTTTTGGTACAGGTGCGTTGATGCCGAATATCAATTCATTGTTGACTAAAATCACACCACGCGAGGGAATTTCACGTATTTTTAGCTATAATCAAATGTTTATGAATATGGGACAAGTTATTGGACCTTTTATTGGGTCAGCAATTGCAACTGATTTGGGATATCGTTCGGTTTTCTACGTGACTAGTCTTATTGTCTTTGTAAACTTTGTCTGGAGCCTTATTAATTTTAGAAGATACTTGAAAGTTAAGGAAATCGTGTGAGAATAAAGATTAATTTAAAATGCAACAGTTGTGGTAGTAAGAATTATTTGACAAGTAAAAATAAAACAACTCATCCAGAGCGTATTCAGGTCTTAAAATATTGTCCAAAAGAGCGAAAAGTGACCTTACATATTGAATCTTAGGGATTTTTATGTTATAATAGTTAAGACCATAGTGTAGGAAAGGAATAGAACTCAGACTGAAAGTGTCAAATCATGACCAATTCAATTGATTTGAAAATAACTTTCTGACGCGTTCTTAGTGAAAAAGATGTACAATATACTACTGAAAACTTTGCTGGTATTATCTGTTATTATTGTGATTGCTATTTTCTTGCAACCACAAAAAAATCCAAGTAGCAATGTATTTGATAACAGCGGTTCAGAAGCTTTGTTTGAACGTACTAAAGCGCGTGGCTTCGAAGCGTTTATGCAACGTTTTACAGCAGTTCTAGTTTTCTTTTGGCTAGCAATTGCTTTGGCGCTAGCGATTTTATCAAGTAAGTAGATAGCAACTAACGAGCCTAAATAGAGGCTTACGTTGGCTGCGCATCTTGAATTTTGTACGAAAATTCATGGGCTGGTCACTCAGCTCATTTTTTAATATGAAGGCGTAAAAGTCTTGTTTACGACCTATTAGAATGAAGTAGAATACGAGAGGAAAATTATTGAGTTAAGCCTAGCTGGGCATTTTATGTCTGATTTTTACTAGGAATACTTACAATCACAAATTATGAATGAAAAAATTATTGCTTATTTAGAGGAGCATGGGAAAGTCAATATTAATGAATTGGCTACTGGGCTAGACATGGCTGGCGCTGAAAAATTTCCAAAGCTTATCAAAGAGATTTCAAAATTGGAAAGCCAAGGAAAACTGCGTTTTGATGACCATGGGAACCTTGCTCTTCGTAAAAAAATAGAGAAGAAAAAAGAAATCACCGTTACGGGTGTTTTTCGTGCTAACAAGGCTGGTTTTGGTTTTTTAGCGGTTGATGAAAATGAAGATGACATGTTTCTCGGACGTAATGATGTTGGTCATGCGGTTGACGGAGATACGGTTGAAGCAGTTGTTAAAAAGCCAGCTAATCGCTTGAAAGGTACAGCAGCTGAGGGTCGCATTGTCGGCATTGTTGAGCGTAGCTTAAAAACAGTTGTTGGGAAATTTATTTTTGATGACGAAAAACCAAAATACGCTGGTTACATTAAATCTAAAAATCAAAAAATTCAACAAAAGATTTATATCAAGAAAGATCCTGTTTTGCTTGACGGTACTGAGATTATCAAGGTTGACATTGATAAATACCCAACACGTGGTCATGATTATTTTGTTGGTCATGTGCGTGATATCGTTGGACACCAAGGTGATGTTGGTATTGATGTGCTTGAAGTCCTTGAATCAATGGACATCAAATCAGAATTTCCAGAAGATGTTATGGCTGAAGCTAATGCCGTTCCAGATGCGCCGTCTGAAAAAGACATGATTGGTCGTGTTGATTTGCGTAATGAAATAACCTTTACCATTGATGGTGCGGATGCCAAAGACTTGGATGACGCTGTCCATATTAAATTACTTAACAATGGTAATTTTGAGCTCGGTGTTCATATTGCGGACGTTTCATACTATGTCACAGAAGACTCTGCGCTTAATCGTGAAGCCGTTGCTCGTGGGACATCAGTTTATGTGACTGACCGTGTAGTTCCAATGCTGCCTGAACGTTTGTCAAATGGTATTTGTTCGTTAAATCCTAATGTTGACCGTTTGACACTATCATGTTTAATGGAAATTGACCGCAATGGTCACGTTGTTAATCACCAAATTTGTCAATCAGTCATTAAGACAACTTTCCGTATGACTTACAGCGATGTCAATGACATTATTGCTGGTGATGAAGAATTGATTGAGCAATACCAACCAATCGTTGACTCTATTCATCATATGACTGCTCTTCACAATATTCTTGAAACCATGCGCGTGCGCCGCGGTGCTCTTAACTTTGATACGAGCGAAGCTAAGATTATTGTTAATGATAAAGGAATGCCAGTTGATATTGTGCTTCGTCAACGTGGTATTGCTGAACGCATGATTGAATCTTTCATGTTGGCAGCTAATGAAACAGTTGCAGAGCATTTTGCAAAACGTAAATTGCCATTTATTTACCGTATCCATGAGGAACCAAAAGCTGAAAAATTACAAAAATTCCTTGATTATGCTAGCATTTTTGGCGTTCAAATCCATGGTACAGCTAACAAAATCACTCAACAAGCTTTGCAAGATTTCATGGAAAAAGTGGAAGGTAAACCGGGCGCAGAAGTGTTAAACATGATGCTTCTTCGTTCAATGCAACAAGCACGTTATTCTGAACATAATCACGGACACTATGGTTTGGCTGCGGAGTACTATACTCACTTCACAAGTCCAATTCGTCGTTATCCTGATTTACTTGTTCACCGCATGATTCGCGAATACACACAACTCACTGATGAGAAAATCGAACACTTTAGAAATGTGATTCCAGAATTGGCAACGTCATCTTCAACCCTTGAACGTCGCGCTATTGATGCTGAACGTGTCGTTGAAGCCATGAAAAAAGCCGAATACATGGAAGAATACGTTGGTCAAGAATTTGACGGTGTGGTTGCTAGTGTCGTGAAATTTGGGATGTTCATCAAATTGCCAAATACAATCGAAGGGCTTGTCCACATCACAACTCTGCCAGAATTTTACAATTACAACGAACGTACATTGACCCTTCAAGGTGAAAAATCAGGAAAAGTTTTCCGTGTTGGTCAACCGATTAAAATCAAATTAACACGTGCTGATAAAGAAACTGGCGATATTGACTTTGAATACATTCCAAGTGAGTATGATGTGGTAGAGAAAGTTAAAAAATCACGCAAAGACCGTTCTGGTAAAGAAAAACGTCGTCCAAAAGCGGATAACCACAAAGGTTCAAAATCAAACAAACCACGAAATCGTAAATCTTCCACTTCAACTTCTAAAAAGTCAGGCAAGAAACCTTTCTATAAAGAGGTTGCTAAGAAAAATCACGTAAAGCTAAAAAATAAAACTGCTAATTAAGATAATCACTAATTTTCAAGAGAGGTATCTAATATGCCAAAAGGTGACGGAAATGTCGTTGCACAAAATAAAAAAGCGCGTCATGACTATAACATCGTTGATACAATTGAAGCAGGGATTGTTCTGACAGGAACAGAAATCAAGAGCGTTCGTGCTGCACGTATTCAGCTCAAAGATGGCTATGCCCAAATCAAAAATGGTGAAGCTTGGCTGATTAATGTCCATATTTCACCTTTTGAACAAGGAAATATTTGGAATCAAGACCCTGAGCGCACTCGTAAATTATTGCTAAAAAAACGCGAAATCGAAAAATTATCAAATGACCTAAAAGGAACAGGGATGACCCTTGTACCACTTAAAGTTTATTTGAAAAATGGCTTCGCTAAAGTTTTGCTCGGTGTGGCAAAAGGAAAACATGATTATGATAAACGTGAGACCATCAAACGTCGTGAACAAGACCGCGACATCAAACGCCAAATGAAAAATTTCAATGCAAGGTAAATAGGAAATACTTACAGAGACTTTTAGTCTGTGATAATCGGGCTCTTTGTCAACTGTAGTGGGTAGATGAAAAGCTAACACCTAGAGAGGACGAACTTCGCTCTCTCTTTCTTTATGTTCAAAGCAATCAAAATCCGTTTTTTAAAGTTTTCAAAGTTCCTGAAACCAAAGGCATTTCTCTTAATGACTTTGATGAGATTATTGGTAGCTTCCAGTTTGGCGTTGGAATAAGGCAATTCCATGGCGTTTAAAACCTTGTCCTTATCCTTTAAAAATGTCTTAAATACCGTCTGGAAAATAGGATTAACAGTGGCTATTTCCTGTTCGATGAGGTCAAAGAAATGATCTGAGTTTTTCTCTTGGAAATGATATAAGAGAAGCTGATAGAGTTCATAGTGCTGTCGTAGTTCATCTGAGTAGGATAGGAGTTTTTCTAGGATTTCCTTGTTAGTCAAATGCATTCGAAACATAGGACGATAAAATCGTTTATCGCTGAGTTTACGGCTATCTTGTTGTATCAATTTCCAGTAACGTTTCAAGGCTCGGTATTCCTGGGATTTTCTGTCGAATTGATTCATAATTTGAATACGGACACGGTTCATAGCACGACTAAGGTGTTGCACGATATGAAAGCGATCGAGTACAATTTTTGCATTCGGAAAAAGCTGTTTAGCAAGTTGATAATAGGGACTAAACATATCCATGGTAATCACTTTGACCCGATTTCTAACCTTTCTAGGATAGCGTAGAAAGTGGTTTCGGATGGTTGCTTGGGTTCTTCCGTCGAGAATGGCGATGACATTTAGGGAGTCGAAATCTTGAGCGATGAAGCTCATTTTCCCCTTCTTGAAGGCATACTCGTCCCAGCTCATCACCTCGGGTAGGGTATTCCAATCCGTTTCAAACTTGAACTCATTGAGCTTTCTCATAACTGACGATGTTGAGATAGATAGCCTGTGTGCAATCTGTTGCATTGCTTGATTTTCGATGAGTAATTGAGCGATCTTCTGGTTAACAGCGACAGAGATTTGGTGGTTTTTCTTGACAAGAGGAGTTTCAGCTACCGCCATTTTTCCGCAATCTTTACACTTGAAACGACGCTTTCGAAGACGGATAAGCAAAGGGTAGCCAGCAGTTTCTAGGTAGGGGATTTTAGAAGTTTTCTGGTAGTCGTACTTAGCCATTTGTCCCTTGCATTTTGGGCATTTAGGGGCTGTGTAGTCCAAGTGACCGTGGAGTTCTAAGTGAGTCCCCATATTATATTCATCAGTGATAGTGATATTTTTGTCTTTAATTCTGAGAAAATTTGTGATAAGATTTAGTTGTTCCATATGAACCCTTTCTAATATGAGTTTAGTCGCTTTTCATTATAGGTCATATGGGACTTTTTTTCTACACTAAAAAAGGCTCCATAATCTCTACAGTGGATTTACCCACTACAGAAATTATAGAGCCGATAATCGTTAAAAGAGGTTGGAACAATAGGTTCCAACCTCTTTATAATTTTCGATGAGCCATATTGAGCAAAATCTCAACAAAAATCATAGTGATAGCCTGCGTATCTACAATAGATTGTTTTGAAATGGAATTTTCAGAAGAGTAATGACATGGTTAAAGTATTTCGCGGCAGCAGCGTGCTCATTTAATGTAATTAGATAGGAGTTCTGTGGCATATTTTTTGAGATAGCACTTAATGTATTATTGAAATTGGCTGACGACCCTGAAATAGAAAACATTATAAGTGTATCTTCTTCATCAATAATATTTGAAAGATGATTTTCGCTGTTTAAATCACTTGCTAGTTGACTAGCGATACCTAAATCTTGTAAACCAAAATGTAAGTACCTTGCAGGGAGTAATGATAGAAAAATACCAAGAATATGCAGATGCTGTCTTTTTAAAATACAATTAACAAGTTCGTCAATTGTTTGGCGTTCTAAATGTTTCATTTGATTTAGAATAACGCTATAATTATCCGCAATGTGGT
This sequence comes from Streptococcus macedonicus ACA-DC 198, assembly GCA_000283635.1. NCBI lineage: Bacteria > Bacillati > Bacillota > Bacilli > Lactobacillales > Streptococcaceae > Streptococcus > Streptococcus macedonicus. The sequence continues at coordinate 1,564,471 of HE613569.1, read as the reverse complement.
CAAGAATATCTTCGTTTTCTTCTTTTGGCTTTTGATGAATATAATTGATAGCATCGTAGCGAAAATCTGTAAATCCTTTATAGCCCAAAATTTGGCAAAATCGTAGGATGACAGATGTAGAAGTATGTGAATTTGTTGCAATTCTAGTAATTGTCAACGTTTCTAATTTCTCAAAATTCTCCTTGAGGAAGTGATAAACTTTTGCTTCAGATTTTGAATATTCTTGTTCGTGGAGTTGCATTTTTTGTAAAATGTCCATAATCAAAATACCTTTCTAATCAAGTATTTAAGCGTTTTTGACAAAAATATCAAAAATAATTATAAAAAATATCAAAAAATATTAATATCGCTTTCAAAAAAGAACTACAATGAGTGTGTAAAATTTTACAAAATAAAATGATAAAAATTACAAAAAGAGGTTAGCTATGGATTATAAGAAGTTAGCACAAGAAATTGTCACAAATGTCGGTGATGTTGACAATATTCAAACCTTGTCTCATTGTGTGACACGGTTGCGGTTTCAACTAAAAGATGCTTCAAAAGCTAATAAGGAGGCTTTAGAAAATCTAGAAGGAGTCCTAGGTGTTGTCTATGCTGGTGGTCAGTATATGGTTATCTTAGGGTAACATTTATTGCAAACTTACGATGTGATGATGAATGATTTTAATATTACATCGGGTGGTAGTATCAATGAAAATTTGGATGGTGATTTAACTCCTACAGAACCATGGACGTGGAAGAATGCAGGTAGTAAAATTATTGGTTTTGTATCAAGTTCAGTTATCCCGATGATTCCTGGTCTGATTGCTGGAGGGATGTTAAAGGTTGTCTTATTATTGATTGTGACCTTTATTGATAGTAATTTTGCTACTTCATCAAGTTATTTGCTATTATCAGCTATTGCAGATGCCCCATTTTATTTCATGCCAATTTTTGTTGCTTACGGTGCGGCTAATAAATTAGGTGCCACACCAATTTATGCAATGGCTTCGGCAGCAACATTATTGCATGGGAGTTTTATAGGTTTAGTAACAGCAGGTGACCCCATTACGTTATTTGGCATAAGTGTTCGTTTGCTTTCGTATGGAACATCGCTTTTACCTGCTCTACTAATTGCTATTCTTGCTTATTATGTCGAAAAATTTCTTAATAAGATCATCCCAAATATTTTTAAGGGAATTTTTGTCGGAATGGGAACTATTTTTGTAGCGGGAAGTTTAGGGTTTATTATCTTAGGTCCACTTGGAAATATGATTGGACAAGGTATTGCAAGCTTGTTTATGTTCTTGGAAGGAACTGTAGGACCGATTGCTGTGGGGTTTTTGGCTGCTGCTCTTCCTTGGATGGTTATGGCTGGGATGCATACCGCATTAGCACCATTTATGACACAGTTACTGACTAATCCTGGATACGATGCCATGATTCGTCCTGCCTTTCTTTTACATAATATGGCTGAAGGTGGTGCTGTTATTGGTGTTACGGCACGTACTAAGGATAAAGCTAAACGAGGTGAGTTTCTCTCGATTGCTATTGGTTGTATCGTGGCTGGTGTCAAGGACAAGACCGTTATCAAGCTGCCCATCATATGTTTGTAGCTAGTGCGCGTGCTGTTAAACTTGGACATGAAATGATGCCAAATAGGCAATTTGGTGCATTGTATGCTATGAGTGAACTATATCCAGCAACTTGTAAGCCCAAAGATGTTTTTCATCGCTTACAGGAACGTCGTGAAAATTGGTATGTTATTGACATTATGGGGCGTGGTTATTACTCACGTTATGCAAAAGAAATCTGGCGTCGTCGAGGCGTGAAAGAAATTATTTTTGCTGATGGTGATGAAGAAATTCTTAGAGAAGGTCAACTTTATTTTATTTCTTTTTCTTATTACCGTTCTAATACCACTAAAGTTGGAGATGACTGGTTTAATGTTGATGGCTCTACGAATCAATATCTTAAAGAGACGCCGTGGGATGGCCAGTTGATCCCTTGGGACTTCGTCACGTCATGAATGAGATTTATAATCGCATACAAAAACCAATTTTTATTGTTGAGAATGGTATGGGTGCCATTGATGAGCTTGATGAAAATGGTATTGTTCAGGATGATTATCGTATTAATTATTTACGTGATCATCTTCAAGCAATGGCTGACGCTATTATCATTGATGGTGTAGAGTGTTTAGGTTATACCATGTGGGGACCTGTTGATTTAGTCTCACTTTCAACAGGAGAAATGAAAAAACGTTATGGCTTTATTTATGTGGATATGGACGATAAAGGTACTGGCAGCTTGAAACGTACTCCTAAAAAATCTTATGCTTGGATGAAAGAATTATCGCCTCAAATGGTGCTAAGTTATCTGAAATTTAGAAAGAAAAATTCAATCAATAATGAATGTAATCTCCTCTTGTCATTGATTTTATAAACAAAACCAGTCCTGAACGTCAACGTTCAGAACTGGTTTTTGGTTATACGGTGTTAATGAAAGGTTAATTTTCTCTTTGAAAAGGATATGTAGTAGTTGACTAAATCTCCTTTTCATCGAGGATAAGGAAGTGTGTTTCTATATTTTTAATCGAGCCATGTAATGACTTCTTCACGAGGTTTACGTGAGCGTGGGTGTTTAGGGTCACGTAGACGATAACCAAATGATACCATGCTTACGATACCTTCGTTATCAGGATTAATGATGCCTGCATTAGCCAAAATACTATTGACTTTTTCGTAATTGAACCCTTCGATTGGGCAAGAGTCAATGCCAAGCATGCTAGCTGAGGTCATCATATTTCCAAGTGCGATATAAGTTTGTTTGGCAGTCCAGTCAAACAAAGCGCGTGGATTATCAGCCATTTTCATATCATTTTTTTGGAAAGATTCGTAGGCTGCTAAACGGCTGTTAAGAGCATCACCTTCACTGATACCACGTCGAATAAGGCTATTTTTGACCGATTCAGAATCATAGCGTGCATTTTTTTCAGCAATGAGGAGAACAAAATGACTTGCTGTATCTAATTGGGATTGAGCCCCCCAAGCAACGCCCTTGAGTTCATCACGAAGTTTTTCAATTTGTTTGCGGTTAAGAACAACGAAGCGCCAAGCTTCTAAACCAATAGAAGAAGGGCTCAACCAAGCTGTATCAAGGATAAAATCCATATCATCATGGAAAATTTCTTGGTCGTTGTAAACGCGGACAGCAACACGGTGGTCAAAGGCAGTGCGAATTTGTTTTTTGATATCTTCTTTTGACATAACTTTCTCCAGTTTTCTTTCTATGATAACACTTAGAAGCTATTTTTTCTAGTATTTAGCAAAGGCAACAAGTCCGTCTAACCAAGCTTGGTGACCAAGCATCATTGTATTAGGAACAGATTTTGCTACTCTTTGGCAGGTGTACCGATTTGAGATTCTTGTGTCAAGATACGAACACGGTTACGGTCCAATTTTTGAACTAACCAAGCATGGTAAACGTCAAGAAATTCACCACCTTCAGCTTTGTTCCAACCATGCCATGCTAAGCGTAAAACGCCATTTTCAGCATCTAAATCATATTCTTCAACTTGAGCTTCCACGTCAAAACCAAATGTTTTAAAGTGGAAATGTGTGTCGTTTTTTAGAACAGTAGAGTCTTGGTTATACATGTGTATGTCTGATGAATTTTCGTAATAAGTTTCTCATTTACCAGCGTCAAGCAAACCGTCAAGGATTTTGTCAAAGTCAAGGTCTTTAAAGACAACTTCGTTTGAAACAAAGTTATCAGTCAAACCTGGTGTGAATTTTTCTGGAAAATTAATAGATAACATGAACTATACCTCTTTCATTTGTTAATGGAGATATCATAAAATATTTTAATTGTACATACAACTATTTTGGCTCAAAAAAAAAATAAAAAAATCGGAGTTATTTATTCTCCGATTATTTAAGCTTTTCGGCATTGAGATTGATGATAGAAGCCAAGTTATCTGCGTAATCATCAGCAAGAAGTGCTTTGTAACGAATATGCAAATCATTTCAAGCTTCTTGAATATCAGGTAGTAAATTTCTGCCTTTAACCGTAAGATAGACTTGTCTAGTACGTCCTTCGGCTAATGTTGTGACATAACCTTTATAAATTAGTTTTTCAACAAGGCGTGTCAAGGTAGAAAGTGTGATATAAAGTATTTGCGCAATATCTTTTTGTAACTTACCATCTTCTTCAGCAAGAATAAGAAGAATAAGGCTTAGTTGAAGCGAGGGCAGCGATTGATAATCTTAATGCTTACAAAGCAGAGGTCCTTGCCGACTGGGACCAAGGGGCTATCTTTACACTCTATCGTACAGGTGTGACAGCTAGTCAAAAAGGTTAAAGACATGTCATACTTACATCTTTTTATCGCCATTTTAGGAGAGTTATTGGGAACTAACTTATTGAAATTATTAGACGATTTTACAAAGCCTACTCCAACCGTTTCTGCCCTACTTAGCTATGGCGTTTGTTTCTATTTCTTATCACTCGCAATGCGAAAAATTCCTTTAGGAGTAACTTATACAACATGGTCAGCTGTTGGTTTAGTTTTGATAGCCTTTATCTCAGTAATGATTTTCAAAGAAACACTAAATGTTTATAGCGTTATCGGTTTAATTTTGATTATCATTGGTGTTGTCATGGTTAACTTATTAGGAAATGCAGGACATTAATAAAACCAAGCCATTTGGCTTGGTTTTTGTGTATTATCCTTCAAAATAGAGCAATTCTTTTGGTGTGTGTGTAAAGACTTCAAAGCCAGATTTTGTGACGTGTCCGCAATCCTCGATACGTACGCCAACTTTTCCAGGGATATAAATGCCAGGTTCGACAGAGAAGCACATGCCTTCTTGAATTTCCATATCGTTACCTTCCATGATTGAAGGAAATTCGTGGCAAGTCATACCGATACCATGTCCAAGACGGTGGTTGAAGTATTTACCGTATCCGGCTTTTTCAATGACATTACGTGCAGCAGCGTCAACTTCGCTAGCAAGAACACCAGGTTTGATGAATTCTTGAGCTGTTAATTGGGCTTCTAAGCAAAGTTCGTAAATATCTTTTTTGAATTGGTCAGGTTTACCAACGGCAACAGTACGCGTCATATCACTAGCATAGCCATGCATATCTGTTCCAAGGTCAAACAAGAGTAGTGAGTTATTTTCAATTTTGTTTGTACCAGGGATACCATGTGGATTAGCAGCATTATTTCCAGTTAAGACCATAGTGTCAAAACTCATTTTTTCAACACCTTGTTTTTTCATTTCAAACTCAATTATGGCAATGACGTCAGTCTCTGTATTGTCTAATGAAATATTATCAAAACCAACTTGAACCGCCTTATCAGCAAACTGACCAGCGATTAGCATTTTTTCGATTTCATCTTGTGATTTGATGAGACGCATTTTTTGAATAAACGGTGTCAAGTCTTCAAAACGTCCGTCAAAAACAGTTTGCAAACCTTGGAATTTTGTCACATTGAGGTTGTCAAATTCAGCAAAAACTTTCGCGCTGTCAGTTGAAGGCAGACTTGATTTGATTTTTTGCCAAGGATTTTCAGAATCCATATAACCAAAAACAGGGAAAGCGACAATTTGGCTTGCGCGTGCTACTTCAAGCGCAGGAACGAAAAGGACGGGTTCACGGTCGCTATACACAAAAAGGAACATTTGGCGTTCATGTGGGTCACAGTAAAAGCCAGTTAAATAATTTACAGTAACAGGGTCAGAAAAAACAGCGATATTAGCTTTTTCTTGATTAAGATATAAGCAGATTTGATCTAATTTTGACATGAGAAACCTTCTTTCTAATTAAACCCATTCTTTCAAAAAAAGCAGAAAAAATCAAGACTTGAGTCAAAAAAAGCGGGCTTACGGACAAAAAAATAGTAAGTGAGACAAAGAGGAATCTTTCCCATAATTCTAATGCAAATTTTCACAAATTATTTTGAAAAGCCTCAAATTTTGACTTTTCAAGTAGTTTGATACAGAAATCAACCAATTAAACGCTTACAATATATGAAAAGTTTTCAAAAAGGACCACTTACCCCTTGAAAGTGTTTTCAAAAGATGATAAAATATCCGTGAAAGCGAAATTTTCAAATAGAAAGGAAGTCCAATAATGAACACTGATGATACGATTACAATTTATGACGTTGCCCGAGAAGCAGGCGTCTCTATGGCAACAGTTAGTCGTGTTGTAAATGGCAATAAAAACGTAAAGGAAAACACACGTAAAAAAGTCCTTGAAGTTATTGACCGTTTGGATTATCGTCCAAATGCCGTTGCCCGCGGTTTAGCAAGTAAAAAGACAACAACAGTAGGTGTTGTTATCCCTAATATTGCTAACAGCTATTTCTCAATTCTTGCTAAAGGGATTGATGATATTGCCGCTATGTACAAGTACAATATCGTACTTGCTTCAAGTGATGAAGATGATGATAAGGAAGTTAACGTTGTTAACACCTTGTTTGCTAAACAAGTTGATGGTATTATCTTCATGGGACATCGTTTGACTGAAAAAATTCGTGCAGAGTTCTCTCGCTCACGCACACCAGTTGTACTTGCGGGTACAGTTGACTTAGAACACCAACTCCCAAGTGTTAATATTGACTACAAAGCAGCCGTTGCTGATGTTGTTGATATTTTGGCTAAAAATAATAAAGAAATCGCCTTTGTTTCTGGTCCACTTATCGATGATATCAACGGTAAAGTGCGTTTAGCTGGTTACAAAGAAGGTCTTGAAAAAAATGGCTTATCGTTCAAAGAAGGCCTTGTCTTTGAAGCTAATTACAACTATAAGGACGGATTTGAACTTGCACAACGTGTGATTAATTCTGGCTCAACAGCAGCCTTTGTTGCCGAAGACGAATTGGCAGCAGGATTGTTGAATGGCTTGTTCGAAGCTGGCAAAAAAGTTCCAGAAGACTTTGAAATCATCACAAGCAATGATTCACCAATCACATCATACACACGTCCAAACCTTAGCTCAATCAGCCAACCAGTTTATGACCTTGGTGCTGTCAGCATGCGTATGTTGACTAAAATCATGAACAAAGAGGAACTCGAAGAAAAAGAAATTCTTCTTAATCACGGTCTTACAACACGTGGCACAACACGTTAATAGTTGACTAGCTATATCAAATTAAAAATCGGTCCGAGGACTGATTTTTTTGACTCTTGGTGAAAAAAAATACAAAATAAGATATAATAGAAATTATGAAAGTTTTACTGTATTTGGAAGCCGAGAATTATTTGGGAAAATCTGGCATAGGACGTGCGATTAAGCATCAAGAGCGTGCCCTTACAATGGTGGGGCAAGAATATACAACCAACCCGAAAGACGATTATGATTTAGTACACATTAATACTTATGGGCTTAAAAGCTGGCATCTGTTGATGAAATCTAAAAGAGCTGGTAAAAAAGTGCTTATGCACGGTCATTCAACCGAAGAAGACTTTCGTGATTCATTCATTGGTTCAAATTTAGTATCACCGATTTTTAGATGGTATCTTTGCCGTTTTTATCAAAAAGCGGATGCTATTATCACACCTACGGAATACTCAAAATCTTTGATTGCAGGTTATGGCATTAAACACCCAATTTACGCTGTTTCAAATGGCATTGATTTGTCACGCTATGTTCCAGATTCTGCCAAAGAAGAAGCTTTCCGTCGTTATTTTGATATTAAACCAGATGAAAAAGTAGTTGTTTGTGCTGGGCTTTATTTTATGCGTAAGGGCATTGATGAATTTGTAAAAGTCGCAGAACGAATGCCAGACGTCCGTTTTATCTGGTTCGGTGAAACAAATAAATGGGTTATCCCACATAAAGTCAGAAGCATTGTGACTCGCAAACATCCGTCAAATGTGACCTTTGCTGGTTACATTAAAGGTGATGTTTTTGAGGGAGCAATGAGCGGAGCAGATGCCTTTTTCTTCCCAAGTCGTGAGGAAACCGAAGGAATTGTTGTTTTGGAAGCTCTTGCTAGCCACCAACACCTCGTGCTACGTGATATTCCTGTTTATCACGGCTGGGTAGATGAAAGTTGTGCAGAACTAGCGACTGACGTTGACGGATTTGTAGGAGCGCTTCGAAAAGTCTTAGCAGGAAAAAGTCAAAAACAAGAAGCAGGCTACAAAGTGGCTGAAAGCCGTAGCATCGATAAAGTTGCTCATGAATTAGTTGACGTCTATGAAAAAGTAATGGAGTTGTAAAATGAGAATAGGTCTTTTTACAGATACCTATTTCCCTCAAGTTTCAGGGGTTTCAACAAGCATTTGCACCCTAAAAGAAGAATTGGAAAAAGAGGGACACGAGGTTTATATATTTACTACCACTGATAAAGCCGTTAAACGCTACGAGGATCCAACGATTATTCGTCTGCCTAGCGTTCCTTTTGTGTCTTTTACTGACCGCCGTGTGGTTTATCGTGGGTTAATTTCGTCTTATAAAATAGCAAAGCAGTATAAGTTGGATATTATTCACACCCAGACTGAATTTAGTGTTGGTGTTTTAGGGAAAATGATTGCTGCTGCACTCCGCATTCCTGTGGTACACACTTATCATACTCAGTATGAGGATTATGTTGGTTACATTGCTAAAGGGAAAATCATCAAACCTGGCATGGTTAAGTACATTATTCGCGGTTATTTGAACGATTTAGACGGTGTTATTTGCCCATCACGTATTGTTTTAAATCTGTTAGACGGTTACGATATTAAAATTCCTAAACGTGTTATCCCGACAGGTATTCGTGTGGAAGAATACGAACGCAAGGATATTACAGCAGAAGACGTTAAAGCTCTCCGCGATAAATTAGGTATTGCTGATGACGAAACCATGCTGCTTAGCTTGTCACGTGTTTCTTACGAAAAAAATATCCAAGCTATCCTAAAACAATTTCCAGAAGTTTTGTCAGAAAATGAACGTGTTAAGTTAGTTGTTGTTGGTGATGGACCCTATCTCCAAGATTTGAAAGATTTGGTAGCAGAGTTGGGCATTGAAGAAGCTGTGATTTTTACAGGAATGGTTCCACATGACGAGACAGCTTTGTATTATAAGGCAAGTGATTTCTTTATTTCAGCTTCTACTAGTGAGACACAAGGATTGACCTACACAGAAAGCCTTGCCAGCGGAACGCCTGTCATTGCTCATGGCAATCCTTATTTGGACGATATTATTGACCAAAAGATGTTCGGGACACTCTTTTATCATGAAGAAGATTTAGCAGATGCAATTTTAGATGCGACTGCCGATACACCAGCAATGGACGAAAGGACATACAAAGAAAAAATGTACGCTATTTCAGCAGAGCATTTTGGAAAATCAGTCTATGCCTTTTATTTAGATGTCTTGATTTCAGCCAAAAATAAGAAAAAATCAAAATTATCATTGACGGTGCGAAGCCAAGATGAAAAAACATCTATCAAATTTGCTCAATCAGCAATAAAAATGCCAGCTAAAGCTGTTAAAGCGACAGCTAAAACATCAGCCAAAGTTGTCAAGGCTCCAAAACGATTAATTAATTCAATTCGAGATTTCATTGATTAAGTTCTTGAAAAATAAATTATTCGTGTTATAATAACTTACGAAGACAAGTTGAACAGGGTTAAACCTTTAGAGCGAGCGCCGGTTGGTGAGAAGGGTGCAGGGTTTGCTGATTCAATACTACTTCCTTGTTTTTATGCAAACATAAAACGGTAGCCACGATATAGCTAATTTGAGGTTTACGACTCTTTTTGTCGTAGATAAATGAAGGTGGAACCACGTTACGACGTCCTTTTGGGACGTCGTTTTTCTTTTATCTCGAGGAAAAGTCTCATAAGCTGATAACATTCCTTTTGCTTGGTTCCCCAAAAAGAAATTGTCAACATTGTAAATTATTAAAAGGAGAGAAATATGGTTAAAATCACTTTTCCAGATGGCGCTGTGCGCGAATTTGAATCTGGTGTAACACCTTTTGAAATTGCTCAAAGTATTAGCAATTCACTCGCTAAAAAAGCCTTGGCTGGTAAATTTAATGGTCAATTGATTGATACAACCCGTGAAATTACTGAAGACGGTAGCATTGAAATCGTGACACCTGACCACGAAGATGCACTTGGTATCTTACGTCATTCAGCTGCTCACCTTTTTGCACAAGCAGCAAAACGTCTTTTCCCAGACCTTTGCCTTGGTGTAGGTCCTGCTATTGAAGATGGTTTCTACTATGATACTGATAACAAAGCTGGTCAAATCTCTGATGAAGATCTTCCTCGTATCGAAGAAGAAATGAAAAAAATCGTTAAAGAAAACCTTCCATGTATTCGTAAAGAAATCACAATTGATGAAGCGCGTGAATTGTTCAAAAACGACCCTTACAAACTTGAATTGATTGAAGAACATGGTGCAGACGAAGGCGGTCTTACTGTTTATTCACAAGGTGAATTCACTGATCTTTGCCGTGGTCCACATGTGCCTTCAACTGGTCATATTCAAGTTTTCCACCTATTGAACGTCGCTGGTGCCTATTGGCGTGGAAATAGCGACAATGCGATGATGCAACGTGTTTATGGTACTGCTTGGTTTGATAAAAAAGACCTTAAAGCTTACCTTAAACAACGTCAAGAAGCTAAAGAACGCGACCACCGTAAACTTGGTAAAGAACTTGATTTGTTCATGATTTCTCAAGAAGTTGGTCAAGGTCTTCCATTCTGGTTGCCAGATGGTGCTACAATCCGTCGTACTTTGGAACGTTACATCGTTGATAAAGAAGTAGCTTCAGGATACCTTCACGTTTACACTCCACCTTTGGCTTCAGTTGATTTGTACAAAACATCAGGTCACTGGGACCACTACCGTGAAGATATGTTCCCAACAATGGATATGGGTGACGGTGAAGAATTCGTTCTTCGTCCAATGAACTGCCCACACCACATCCAAGTTTACAAACACCATGTACACTCATACCGTGAATTGCCAATCCGTATTGCGGAAATCGGTATGATGCACCGTTACGAAAAATCTGGTGCTTTGTCAGGTCTTCAACGTGTTCGTGAAATGTCACTTAATGACGGTCACTTATTCGTAACACCTGAACAAATTCAAGAAGAATTCCAAAAAGCTCTTCAATTGATTATCGATGTTTACGAAGATTTCAACTTGACTGAATACCGTTTCCGTCTTTCACTACGTGACCCTAAAGACACTCACAAATACTATGATGACAATGAAATGTGGGAAAATGCACAATCAATGTTGAAAGCTGCCTTGGATGAAATGGGTGTTGAGTACTTTGAAGCAGAAGGTGAAGCAGCCTTTTACGGTCCAAAACTTGATATTCAAGTAAAAACAGCTCTTGGTAACGAAGAAACATTGTCAACTATCCAACTTGACTTCCTTCTTCCAGAACGTTTCGGTTTGACATACATTGGTGCTGATGGTGAAGAACACCGTCCAGTTATGATTCACCGTGGTGTTATCTCAACAATGGAACGTTTCACAGCTATCTTGATTGAAAATTACAAAGGTGCTTTCCCAACATGGCTTGCACCACACCAAGTAACTGTTATCCCAGTTTCTAACGAAGCTCACGTTGACTACGCTTGGGAAGTTGCTAAAGTTCTTCGCGACAAAGGTGTTCGTGTTGACGTTGATGAACGCAACGAAAAAATGCAACTTAAAATCCGTCAAAGCCAAACTAAGAAAATCCCTTACCAATTAATCGTTGGTGACAAAGAAATGGCTGATAAGACAGTTAACGTTCGTCGCTATGGAAGCAAACAAACTCACACAGAAGCAATCGATGAATTTGTTGACAATATCCTAGCTGACATTAACCGTAAATCACGCCCAGATGCTGAATAATACTTCCATTTGCACAATAATATAAATTCGGCAGAAAAGAAGTCCAATAGTGGGCTTCTTTTTTACTTATGGAAAATTTTTCTGATTTAGCGGAAGAATCCTATATATGCAAATTTTAAGTTAAATCACAACTCCTGCCTAGCAACGAGGACGTTTGTATGACTTTGAAGAAAATTTCTTGATTTAGCACAGGAATTCCATATATGCAAATACAAAATTGAAAACCAAGTCAATCAGATAGTCTTATTTGTTAACAAAAACGCTTATATAATCTCAAATGATTTATAGATAGTGAAATAAGATTATTCTAATTTATAGAAAAATGTCATATATGCAAAAACTTAAAAATAGACATTATCCATGCTAAAATAAATCCACGCTTGTAAGAAAGGAGATAAAATGGAAACAACAAAACAAGTGATATTAGTGTTGTTTAGCGCTATTTTAATAGTGGGTATGACATTAGCAGGAATGTCTAGTTTGAAAGTAGATGCCTCAACAACGGTATCTTGGAATTTCAAAAACACAAGTTTCAAAAATCTTGGAACGATTTCTAGCACAACAGCGGTTGATGGCTTGACGTTGGTAGCAACAGATAGCTTGACCATGCAGGTTAAGGCTAAAAATGCGACGGTTTCTGGAACTGATTATACCTATGCTTTGGCGCTTAGTGGGAGAGGTAACCAAAACGGCAGAGCTGTCAAGGTTCCAGTGTCTGGAAATGACGTGATTAAAGTAACCTTGCAAAGTTCTTCAAGCACAGACGCAAGAACTTTGATTGTTGCTGATTCAGCAGGAAATCAATTGACAACAATGTCTGCTGGGACAACAGCTAGCACACAATCTTACACTTATACAGGTGGTGGGGATGCTATTTGGTTGTATTCACAAGATAGGGGTATTGATATTTTAAAAATTCAAGTTGATTCAAACGGCACAAGCAGTACATCAACTACAACAACTTAAGATATTTCTGCAACCAACACATCTGACGGTACAGTCGTAACAAGTTATTCGGAATTGCTTTCAGCGATTAGTCAAGCAGAAAATGCTGGTGGTGGCAAAATTTACGTATCAGAGACAAGCATTGCTTGTAGCGGACAAATTGTGCTTTCAAAAGCCAATTCAAATGTCCAAATCATTGGTGTGCAAAACGCAGACGGTACTTATCAAGAATTGGATTTCTCAAGCTTTATGTCAAGCTATATTGGTAAAGCGTCGTCAGATTCAGCAGTTGGTATCAGAATTACAGGGTCAAATTATACGCTTCAAAACTTGATTGTGGAACATGTCCCAGATAACGGGATTCAAATCAAGGGAACAAGCGCAGGAAACAATAAAGTGTCAAACTGTATCACACGTTATAATAATGATGCAGGTTTGCAAGTAACAGCAGGCGCCTATCAAAATACTATCGAATATGTTTGCAGTTACCGAAACTGTGATGTCTATACTCGTGGTGGGAATGCAGACGGCTTTGCACCAAAACTTGGTGCTGGTAGCGGTAGTATGTTCCAATATTACAACGCTTGGGATAATTCTGATGACGGTTGGGATTCTTTCGATAAGGTAGGCAATGTAACACCAGATGTCAGCTATACTTACTGTGCGGTTTGGAATAATGGAAACCCTAATGTTTTCACAGGGAAATATGACTTTGATAACGGAAAAGCTTTAGATGAAAATCTACTTTTAGTTCAATTAATCAAAGTTAAAGACAGCTCATTTGCATCAAAATATGCCAAACGTCAATTCTCATTGCCAACGGGCAACTTTATTCAAACAGATGCAGGAACAATCAGCCTTTCAGCTTGGACAGGAAGTTCTTTTGATGGTAATCCAAACGGCTTTAAACTTAACTCTGCCTATTCAAAATCAAGTGTGACACGCAATCTTTCTTATTGCTTAGCTTTTGATGAATCTAAAAAAGTTTTTGACAACAACAATAGCTCGGTTACTGGTTACTTTAATCACTGTATGCCTTTGACAATGGGTATAACTATTACATTCAACCATTGACCATTAAAGGGTGATCATCAGTTCAAGGATTTAGCGGCAAGAGCGGTGATAAATTGCCAAGCAGACGTTCGGTCAGCACACCGTCATCAAGTAGACAAAGCGCTATTAGAAAATCAGTTGAAAGCACCAAAAATAGCATTATCGCTAGCTGTCAAGCCAACAAAATCCCAGGTAAAGTAACCTTTAACATTTTTAATTAATGAACAGGTAAGACAAAGGAGGTCATAACAGACCTCTTTTTATTTCATTTTTTACCAGAATAATTTGCTTTCTTTTGCTATAATAAATTTATGAAAATCGGAGATAAAGCATTTTTTAGTTTTTGGGAAAATAGCAGAGCTGTGACAAGTGCCAATCAGGCAAAGGAAGTCTTGGAGAAAGTCATGGCAATTGCTCAAATGCCTTTAGAATTAACTGGGAACGTCAGCCAGACGCGCGAGTTGATAAATCAGTTTTCGGATAACTTGGCACCAGATCATGTCTTTTGGCAAGAATTTTCGGAGGTTGTCCAACTTGCCTTTCCAGCAGAAAGTATGGCAGCCGATAATTTACTGGCTCACCAAATTCATCAATTTCGTTATGTGATTTCTGCCTACCAAGCACAGTGGGTACGAGAATATTTTCCAGCTCAAAATGACCGTTTATCCTTGTTGACTTATCTAAAAGGAAAGAAGAGGCGACGTTTTTGGCGGAAACAATTTGATTTTGATTTGACAGAATCGTCACGTCTTCACAATAAAGCTCCTAAACAGCCTATTTTGGGATTTTCGTTACCCATTAATTTGAAAATTGTAATGGGATTTCATACGGAATTTATCCTAGATAGCCAAGGGCGCTTTGCAAATGAAATTGACCCACAGGGTACCAATCATAATGGGATTATCAACGGTGCTAGTTTTAACTATGCGAATCAGAATGACAAAAGGCATTATGAACTTGATATTGCTCCCATCAAACCACATGATCCTGCATTTCGGAAACAAATCTTAGCCAATCAAGGCAATCGTTTTTCAGCGCCACTTTTAATTAAAAAACGCCAACACGAACAATGGGAGCACAGCTATTTTAATAAAAAAGGGCATTATGCCAAAGCAGGGAAATCTGCTTATCAGCAAGTCAAAGTCTTGCGACGCTCCTTCCAAAAGGAATTAAGAAAGTTGAAAAAATAATAGAAAAAATAGGAGGTGTTTCTGTGGCAAGTCCAGTTGGGCTTGCCATATTTAGTGCAATTTATGGTATGATAAATGTAAGAATTTACGTTTTAGAGGTGTTAAATGGCTAAAGTTTATGTGGCAGATGATGAAAAAAATATTCGTGAATTGATTGCATTATTCTTACGTGAACAAGGACTCGATGTTGATATTTTCGAGACAGGAGACCAATTGTTGCTGCGTTTTATGGAAGAAGAAGCAGATGTAGTGATTTTGGATGTTATGATGCCAGGGACAAATGGTATTGAGATTGCAACCATGCTTCGTAAACGCTCTGATGTTCCCATTATCCTACTAACAGCGCGTGATAGTGATGCCGATTTTGTCAAAGGTTTTTCAGCAGGAGCAGATGATTATTTCACCAAGCCATTTTCACCGTTAAAATTAAGCTTGCGCGTGAAAGCTATTTTGGCACGCCAACCGCAATCGCAAGAAGTGGCTAAAGGAACCTCAGATGTCGTGACTTACGCAGCGCTGACCTTATCCGAGAAAGAACGAACGGTCACCTATGACAATCAAGTCTTAAAACTGACCAATACAGAATTTGAATTATTAAAAATGCTGATGAATCATGCCGAAGAGGCTGTTTCACGTGACGAACTTTTGCATCACATTTGGAGATACGAAAGTAGCATAGAAACAAGGGTAACGGATGATACCATTAAACGCTTGCGTAAAAAATTGAGAGGAGTCGATAGTCATGTCCTTATTGAAACGGTTTGGGGCTATGGTTTCAAACTCACGAAAAAACAATAAAAAACAGCTCAATCACCCGAAAAAAATATTGCAGAAAAAGCGTCGAAATTTGCGTTTCAAAACGACATTATTTGTTCAGCCTTTAACCATTATTATCGTTTCTTTTGCTATTATTCTTTTAGTATTTAATGTGCTTTTGAAATTATTTATTGCTGAGCAGGCATTTACAGCTGTACAAAATCAATATGATACTTTGGACACCTTATATGTCGGTGATACTCCAGAAACGACAGCAGAAGGAAATATTTTTGAGACTACTTATATCATTGCAGACGACTCTTTTGATATCAAGTACATTTCAGCTTCTATGTACGATTTATCAGAGAAAAAAATCTCTGAAAAGATTATTGATTATTTTTCAGATAATGACGATATTGAATGGTTTGATGATATTGATGAAGATGATGCAGACTATAGTGATTACCAAAATAGTTTAAATTACTTTAAAAAGGTTGAAATTGATGGTTCAGCTTACATGATCAAAATGCAGGAATATCCTGGCACATTAGCAGACAGTTATGTCAAACAAGACAATAATGACGATTCTCCAACATATTATATTTGGCTCTTTGTCAACTGTAGTGGGTAGATGAAAAGCTAACACCTAGAGAGGACGAACTTCGCTCTCTCTTTCTTTATGTTCAAAGCAATCAAAATCCGTTTTTTAAAGTTTTCAAAGTTCCTGAAACCAAAGGCATTTCTCTTAATGACTTTGATGAGATTATTGGTAGCTTCCAGTTTGGCGTTGGAATAAGGCAATTCCATGGCGTTTAAAACCTTGTCCTTATCCTTTAAAAATGTCTTAAATACCGTCTGGAAAATAGGATTAACAGTGGCTATTTCCTGTTCGATGAGGTCAAAGAAATGATCTGAGTTTTTCTCTTGGAAATGATATAAGAGAAGCTGATAGAGTTCATAGTGCTGTCGTAGTTCATCTGAGTAGGATAGGAGTTTTTCTAGGATTTCCTTGTTAGTCAAATGCATTCGAAACATAGGACGATAAAATCGTTTATCGCTGAGTTTACGGCTATCTTGTTGTATCAATTTCCAGTAACGTTTCAAGGCTCGGTATTCCTGGGATTTTCTGTCGAATTGATTCATAATTTGAATACGGACACGGTTCATAGCACGACTAAGGTGTTGCACGATATGAAAGCGATCGAGTACAATTTTTGCATTCGGAAAAAGCTGTTTAGCAAGTTGATAATAGGGACTAAACATATCCATGGTAATCACTTTGACCCGATTTCTAACCTTTCTAGGATAGCGTAGAAAGTGGTTTCGGATGGTTGCTTGGGTTCTTCCGTCGAGAATGGCGATGACATTTAGGGAGTCGAAATCTTGAGCGATGAAGCTCATTTTCCCCTTCTTGAAGGCATACTCGTCCCAGCTCATCACCTCGGGTAGGGTATTCCAATCCGTTTCAAACTTGAACTCATTGAGCTTTCTCATAACTGACGATGTTGAGATAGATAGCCTGTGTGCAATCTGTTGCATTGCTTGATTTTCGATGAGTAATTGAGCGATCTTCTGGTTAACAGCGACAGAGATTTGGTGGTTTTTCTTGACAAGAGGAGTTTCAGCTACCGCCATTTTTCCGCAATCTTTACACTTGAAACGACGCTTTCGAAGACGGATAAGCAAAGGGTAGCCAGCAGTTTCTAGGTAGGGGATTTTAGAAGTTTTCTGGTAGTCGTACTTAGCCATTTGTCCCTTGCATTTTGGGCATTTAGGGGCTGTGTAGTCCAAGTGACCGTGGAGTTCTAAGTGAGTCCCCATATTATATTCATCAGTGATAGTGATATTTTTGTCTTTAATTCTGAGAAAATTTGTGATAAGATTTAGTTGTTCCATATGAACCCTTTCTAATATGAGTTTAGTCGCTTTTCATTATAGGTCATATGGGACTTTTTTTCTACACTAAAAAAGGCTCCATAATCTCTACAGTGGATTTACCCACTACAGAAATTATAGAGCCTTATATTTTCGTTTTTGCCAACGTCACACCGATTGAAGAACTAGAAAATTATATTAATTTTATATTGTTAGGTTTGATGGTTATTATCGAAATCATTGCTAGTATCAGTATTTTTCTTACCGCTCGAAAACTTGACCGAAATTTTGGTAGTTTGAAATCTTATATTTTAGGTGTTGGCAATCGTGAAAAAAACTTGCCAACAGAAAATTTTGCCTACCGTGAATTTAATGAAGTTGGGCAAACTGTTGAGCGGATGAATGATATGATTGATGCCAACCAACGTAGTCAACAACTCTTCTTTCAAAATTCTTCTCATGAATTGCGGACGCCTTTGATGTCTATTCAAGGCTATGCTGAAGGTATTAAAGAGGGAGTTATTGATGCTAAAGAGGCAGCCAGTGTAATTGTTGATGAAAGTCAGAAAATGACTGATTTGGTGGATGATATTTTGACACTTTCGAAAATGGAATCCGTCCAAACACAATTACAGCTTGAAAAGCTGAATATTACAGACCTTCTTTATGATGTTAGTTGGCGCTTGAAAGCCAAATCTGATGAACGTGGCATTGCCTTTGAACATCACTTTGACGATGATTATTTGGAAATAGAAGCCGATGAAAAGTTATTGGAACGTGCATTTACCAATATTTTATCGAATGCTGTCCGCTACGCTAAAACACAAATCAGTATTTCAGGAAAGCTGATAGAAAATCAATTACAAATCACTATTTCAAATGATGGCGAAGCTATTTCAGAGCAAGATCAAGAGTACTTATTTGAACGTTTCTACAAGGGAAAAGGTGGTCATTTTGGCATTGGACTTGCCATTACCAAGGAAATTGTTGAGCGCCATAAGGGAACAATCACTGTAATCTCAAATGCTCAAGAAACGAGTTTCATTATTTATTTGCCAGTAAAGTAACGAGGTAATAATAAAAAATACGAAGCTGAGCACCTTGTCTCGACTTCGTATTTTTGTTCTCATTAGCCTACCTCAAATCTTTCAATCGTCTTACAATTTTATAAGAGCGCAAGTGCTGAAATCTAGTAAACTAAACTTAGAAGAAATTGCCGCACTTTTGCCACAGCTTTGCGATACTTTAGCCGAGATTTTTCAAAAAAGCTTGGTTATAATAGGCATATAATATCGAAGAGAGGAAAAGATGACAGTTTCCAAAAAGTTTAAAATTGGTTTGATAAGTGTACTAGCAGTGATTTTAATAATCTTGTCTATTTGCGCCTACAATAATCTTGGTTACACTTTAAGTAGCAAAGAAGCTTATCAAATTGCTTATCAAAATGCTGGTGTTGCAAGCAAGGACCTTCTCTCAAAATCTTTTGAGAAAAGTCGCTTGGGATTAAAGGCAACTTATCATATTACCTTAAGAACTGAAACGAGGGATTACAGTTACACCATTGATGCCTCAACGGGTTCTATCATGCAACGGCAATTTCACGAAAAGTAACTGTTAAGACCTTTTAATTTAAGATATTATTTTAATGAAACGAAAGAGATAGGGCATTTAGCTGATAGCAGCTAAATGATAAGGAGACTAAAATGAAAAAATCTAAGAAATCAATACTTTATATATTACTTTTACTAGTTTTACCGTTAGCACTTATTGTTTATCTTTTAGAACTATTTGGTCTGAAGATTATTAGTTGGCGACGTTGAAGCGATGCTTTCATTTTTGAGACAAGGGAGGGGAATTTATGGTAGGAGCTGGAACCCAGAGAAAAAATTTTCAAATTTTAACAGGAATTGGATTTATCATTTCTATTGGATTGTTAATTTTCTTTAAACAACACCCAACATATTTCCAAGTTGGAGGAATCTTTCAAAGTTACCTTGGACAACTTGGGTTCTTTGCACCGCTTATCTTTATGCTCTTGCAAGTGATTCAAGTCGTTTATCCGATTATTCCTGGTGGGATGACAAGTGTTATTGGTTACATTGCATTTGGGCCTATCTGGGGATTTATTTATAACTTTACTGGTATTTTTACAGGTTCTCTATTAGCTTTCGGGCTTACTAGACGTTATGGTGAGACTTTTGTCAAAGCCTTTGTCTCACAAGAAACTTATGATAAGTACGTCGGTTATTTAGACCGCAATGATGGTAAATTTTACGCTAAATTTTTAGGAGCAGCCTTTGCTCTACCAGGTTTTCCAGATGATTTCCTTTGCATGGTATCTGGGCTTTCAAAAATGACTTGGAAAAAATTTATCACGATTTTCCTTATTACCAAACCAGTGACACTTTATATTTACACCGTTGTGGCGTATAGAGGGTTGAACTATTTATTAACACTATTCCATTAATGATTTGATTGAATAAACAATAACTTCTTTTTGACATATGACAGTAAAAAATCCCTTACTCAATGTGAGTAAGGGATTTTTGTTTGATTTATTATTCGGCAGCTTTTTCCCATTTTTTAGCCAATCGGCGTGAAATTGTTGAAATGGTAAAGTTAATCACAAAGTAAATGGCAGCAATCAAAGCATATAGTGTAAAAACTTGGTCTGCCTCAAAGTAACGTCCCATCAAGATTTGGCTTTTACCAAATAATTCTTGAATAGCGATAACTGAATATAGCAATGACGTATCTTTGATAACTGTTACGAATTGTGAAATGATAGCTGGCAGCATTTTACGGAATGCTTGTGGAAAAATAATGTAAATGAAAATCTGGAAATTTGTCATCCCTTGTGCTAGACCAGCTTCTGTTTGCCCATGATCAACACCATTTAATCCTCCACGAATGATTTCAGCAAGAGCAGCAGAAGTAAAGACAGTGAAGGCAGTAATTCCTGCTGGCGTTGATTTCATTTGAAAAATAAGGAAAATAATGAAAATCCAAAGCAAGTTTGGAACATTGCGGACAAATTCAATATAAATACTTGAAATCCAACGAAGAATCGGATTTTTTCCGTTACGCATGACAGCAAGCACTGTTCCGATAAGTGTTGATAGTACAATTGAAATAAATGAAATATAAATCGTTAGCCACAATCCTTGGAGGATAAAGCTAATGTTGGTAGGTGTTAATACTGACATTTATTCTCCTCCTAAAGTGAATATGATTTCTTGTTTTCTTCTTCTTTACGACGTGCCCATGTTGCAAGAGGGAAACACATAATGAAGTAAAGAAGTGCTGCACCAGCAAAAGCAGGAACATAATTAGTTGTTTCGTATGCCCAAGCTTTCGCTGTAAACATGATATCTGCTCCTGAGATGATAGCAACCGTTGATGTATTTTTAATCAAGTTAACCACTTGGTTAGTGAGTGGTGGCAAGATCATACGTACCGCTTGTGGCAGGATAATTAAACTCATGGTTTGACTATAAGTGAATCCTTGTGAAAGAGCAGCTTCTGTTTGCCCTTTTGGCACAGCTTCAATCCCCGAACGAATAACTTCGGCGATATAAGCACCGTGGTAAATCCCAACGCAAAGAACAGCTGTAAAGAATGTTGAAATCATAACAACACCGTTAGTCATAATGGCAAGACCGTAATAAACGAAAACGAATTGCACTAGAAGAGGTGTATTCTGGAAAACTTCGACATAAACACGGGCAATTGCTTTTAGAACTCTATTCTTAGATGATGACATAGCACCAAAGATAACCCCTAAAACAAAGGCTAAAATCAAGGCGCAAATAGACATTCCCAACGTATATAAGAAGCCTTTTGCAAATTCACCAAAATTGGCAAAGAAATCTGTCCAACGCGAGAGGGCAAATGGACTTGCAGCTTCGGTTAATAAAAACATGTCAATCTCTCCTCTCTTAATTATCGTCAGCCGTTGCAGGCGTTAAATCGTATTTGTCATAAAGTTTTTGCAAACTACCATCAGCTTTCCAATCAGCAAGCAAGTCATTGATGTAATCAATCACAGACTGATTAGATTTTGTTGCCGCGATACCGTATTCTTGGGTGTTGAACCCTTCGTCAATGATTTCTGTTTTCTTGCTGACATAACCAGTCAAGATAGATTTATCAACAGAGAAAGCACTGATACGATTAGCATAAAGTGAAATGGCTAATTCTGGATATGAACCAAGTTGAACAAAATTAAAGCTTAGATTGTGTGCTTTACCATATTCTTCAATAGCTGATTTAGTCGTTGAACCTTGGGCAACACCGATTGTCAAGCCGTCCAAATCAGCAATGCTATCATAACCTTTTGTTTTATTAACCAAGAAACCAATCTCATCATAATAATAAGGGTCAGAAATCGCATAAGAAGCCTGACGTTCTTCAGTAATGGTATAAGTTGCGATCAAGATGTCAATTTGTCCATTATCTAAAAGCGCTTCACGTGTTTGAGCAGTAACTGCTGTAAATGAAACTTTAACCCCTAATTTTTTAGCGATTTTTTTAGCTAAATCAACTTCCATACCTTCGTATTTTCCAGTTTCAGCTGAATAATAACCAAAGTTTGGAACGTCTTGTTTAACACCGACTTTTAAAACGCCAGCGTCTTGAATTTTCTTGATTTGTTCAGATACGCTATCTGCAAATGTTGTTTTGCCAGAAAAAAGTGTCAATAGAATAAGTGACAGACTGGCTAAAATGGCTAAACCTAGTTTTTTCTTCATAAGCATCTCCTTATTTCTGAGAGACAGTGTCACTTGTGTGATTAATCACTTTGCTCAAGAATTGTTTAGCACGTGGTTCAGTTGGATTGTCAAAGAAACCTTGGACATCAGTAGTATCCACCAAAATTTCTCCTTCAGCCATAAAAATAATGCGGTCAGCAACCTCACGGGCAAATCCCATTTCGTGCGTGACAACTACCATGCTCATTCCTTCTTCGGCAAGATTTTGCATAACAGCAAGAACATCACCGATTGTTTCGGGGTCAAGAGCAGAAGTAGGCTCATCAAAAAGCAATAACTCTGGTTGCATTGCCAAACCACGAGCAATTGCCACACGTTGTTTTTGTCCACCAGAAAGCATTCCTGGGAATGAATCTTTACGATCCCACATGTTAACATAAGTCAAGTATTGCTTAGCGATAGCTTCAGCTTCTTGTTTTGATTTACCAAGAACCTTAATTGGTGCCAAAATCACATTTTCTAACACCGTCTTATGCGGATATAAGTTAAAATGTTGGAATACCATGCCAACTTCTTTGCGAAGTTGCACAAGTTCTTTAGCTGTTGCAGAAGCAACCTCATGTCCGTTTACTTTTAAGCTCCCTTTGTCAATAGATTCAAGGGCATTTATTGTACGGATAAGTGTTGATTTACCAGACCCTGAAGGACCTAGAATTACAACAACCTGACCTTTTTCAATTTCTAAGTTAATATTTCTAAGGGCATGATATTCCCCGTAGTATTTTTCGACATTTTTAAATTCAATTAGTGCCACACTTGTCTCCTTTTCAAAGATAAGATTTTATTGTCAGATAATTTTACATCTAACTTTATAAGTCAGTTTATACTAACATAAGGGATACCCATTGTCAAATATATTCAGAAAATTTCAATAAATAGAGGGTTAAAAACAATAATCTTATTGTTTCAAATGTTACTTTATGATGTCAAAAACGCCCAATGTTTCCAATTAAAGTCGAATTTTGATATAATTTAGAGTAGAAGTCATTTTGGTGACTAAACATGAAATCGTTGTTTGAGAATTTTTTAATAACTTACGAAGAATAAAGAGGTGACATATGAAAAAAATTCTTATCGTTGATGATGAAAAACCAATTTCGGATATTATTAAATTTAATTTAACTAAAGAGGGTTATGAAGCCATAACGGCTTTTGATGGTCGTGAAGCTATTACAAAGTTTGAGGAAGAAGACCCAGATTTGATTATCTTGGATTTGATGTTGCCAGAATTGGACGGACTTGAAGTGGCTAAAGAAGTTCGCAAGACAAGTCATATTCCAATCATTATATTGTCTGCTAAGGATAGCGAGTTTGATAAAGTTATCGGACTTGAAATCGGTGCAGATGACTATGTAACCAAACCATTTTCAAATCGTGAATTGTTGGCGCGTGTTAAAGCGCACCTTCGTCGTACAGAAAATATTGAAACAGCAGTTGCTGAAGAAAATGCTTCTGCTTCAAATTCAGAAATCACAATTGGTGACTTGAAAATCTTACCAGACGCCTTTGTGGCACAAAAACGTGGTGAAGATATCGAATTAACACACCGTGAGTTTGAATTGCTTCATCATTTGGCAACACATATGGGACAAGTCATGACCCGTGAATATCTTTTGGAAACCGTTTGGGGCTATGATTATTTTGGTGATGTGCGTACGGTTGACGTAACCATTCGTCGTTTACGTGAAAAAATCGAAGACACACCAAGCCGTCCAGAATATATTTTGACACGTCGTGGTGTTGGGTACTACATGAAGTCATATGAATGATACAATGTTACAAAATTTAACTTATTTTGAACAAGCCATTCTCTTTCTTTTAGCATTTGTCGCAGTTTATTTTGTTTATTTAGCGATAAGAGAATATCAAACTTCTGCTAATATTCGCCGTTTGAGTGGTAAAGTGCGAGAGCTTATCACAGGAAAATACACAGAAGATATTATTATTGAAAAAGATAGAGACTTAGCTGAGTTAGCTGATCAATTAAATGATTTGTCAAAAGTCTTTCGTTTAGCGCAGGAAAATTTGGCACAAGAAAAGAATCGTTTGGCGAGTATCTTATCTTATATGACAGACGGTGTCTTGGCGACTGACCGTGCTGGAAATATCATAATGATAAATCAGACCGCGCAACAACAACTCAATTTAGAGCGTGAAGAAGCTTTGCAGATGAATATTGTTGATATTTTGGGTTCTGATAGCACTTATAGTTATCATGATTTGGTGTCAAAAACACCTGAAATTGTCTTGAACCGTCGTGACGAAACAGGTGAATTTATCACTTTACGTATTCGCTTTGCTCTAAATCGTCGTGATAGTGGTTTTATTTCAGGGTTGATTGCCGTTTTGCATGACACAACCGAACAAGAGAAAGAAGACCGTGAGCGTCGTCTTTTCGTTTCTAACGTTAGTCATGAATTGCGAACACCATTAACATCTGTAAAATCTTATCTGGAAGCCTTAGATGAAGGAGCGCTCAAAGAAGACATTGCGCCAAATTTTATCAAAGTATCTTTAGATGAAACAAACCGCATGATTCGTATGATTTCAGACTTGCTTAATTTATCGCGTATTGATAATCAGACGGTTCAATTGGAAGTGGAAATGACAAATTTCACAGCATTTATGACATCAATTCTTAACCGTTTTGATCAAATTAAAAGCCAACATACAATCAGCGGAAAACAGTATGAGATTGTCAGGAATTATCCTATTAAACCAATCTGGCTTGAAATTGATCCTGATAAGATGACGCAGGTTTTGGATAATATCCTTAATAATGCTATCAAATATTCACCAGATGGTGGAAAAATCACAGTTAGCATGAAAACGACGGAAACACAGTTGATTATCTCAATCTCTGATGAAGGGCTTGGTATTCCTAAGAAAGATTTGCCATTGATTTTCGACCGTTTCTACCGTGTGGATAAGGCTCGAAGTCGTGCCCAAGGTGGTTCAGGACTTGGCTTAGCTATCGCAAAAGAAATTGTCAAACAACATAAAGGTTTTATTTGGGCACAAAGTACTTACGGAAAAGGGTCGACCTTTACGATTGTACTTCCTTACGAAAAAGATTCTGAAATTTATGATGAATGGGAGGATGAAGAAGAGTAAATGTCTGAAATTGCTTTTAAATATAGTATTTTAGCCTCCGGTTCAACTGGAAATTCTTTTTATGTGGAAACACCACAAAAACGTTTTTTGATTGATGCGGGTTTGACTGGTAAGAAAATTACCAGTCTTCTTGCTGAAATTGACCGCAAACCAGAAGACTTAGATGCTATTTTTATTACACACGAACATTCTGATCATATCAAAGGGGTTGGGGTGTTAGCACGTCGTTATAATCTTGATGTTTATGCGAATGAAAAAACGTGGCAAATGATTGATGAGCGAAATATGATCGGAAAGCTCGATTTAGCTCAAAAACATATTTTTGAACGTGGGAAAACATTGACACATGGTGACATTGATATTGAAAGTTTTGGTGTTAGCCACGATGCCGTTGAGCCACAATTTTATCGTTTGATGAAAGATAATAAATCATTTGTTGTCTTAACAGATACAGGTTATGTTAGTGACCGCATGGCAGGAATTATTGAAAATGCTGACGGTTATTTGATTGAATCGAATCATGACGTTGAGATTTTACGTTCAGGCTCTTATCCGTGGAGTTTGAAACAACGTGTCCTATCTGATAAAGGACACTTGTCAAACGAAGATGGTGCTGGGACAATGATTCGAACCATTGGAAATCACACGAAGAAAATTTACCTTGGACATTTGAGTAAAGAAAACAATATCAAAGAATTGGCTCGCATGACCATGGAAAATAATCTTATTCAAGCTGACTTTGGGGTTGGTTATGACATGAAAGTCTTTGATACCTCACCAGACGAAGCAACACCATTAACAGAGTTATAAAAGTTTAGGTTTGTGAAATTGTTCTTTTGACACTTCCCTTAGGTGGTGTGGACTGTCGAAGGAATCCAAGGAATTCCATGCCTAAGTTTTGAGCTTGAAATCTCAAAACTTCCGTGCGGCTATTTTTATTGATAATTCAGCCACTTTCACAACGGTGGGAAGTATTGTTTTGTTGGAAGCAAAGTTTGCAAAGAGTTCTAAAATTGAACAAAGGTAATAATTATTTGTAATTTATTTTTGGTTATATAGTAAGTTTGATTACATTCTAACTATCCGTTGGACAGTTTTTATTGTGCATTTACACTATAAATTCAAGACCAAAATAAATTGTATTAAATAGAAAGAAATTAAGGGGATTTTTTGGAGAAATTCCCTTTTTTATGACTTTTCTGGTATAATAAAATAGTCTATGCTAGAAAAAGCGTTTTAATCACTCAATGAATGATTAAAACGCTTTAATAAGATAAGGATATAGACTATTTTTTGAAGGGAGATTTATCATGCAAGCTTTAGATACAAAACTTCAGCGAGATTTTGGAATTGTTTTTGAAGATAAAACTTTGCTAAAAACAGCTTTTACCCACACTTCTTATGCTAATGAACATCGCCTCCTAAACATTTCACACAATGAACGCTTGGAATTTTTAGGAGACGCGGTTCTTCAACTTTTGATTTCGCAATATCTGTTTAAAAAGTATCCGAAAAAACCAGAGGGAGACTTGTCAAAAATGCGTTCTGTCATTGTACGTGAAGAGTCTTTAGCAGGTTTTTCACGTTACTGTGGATTTGATGAATTTATCAAATTAGGAAATGGTGAAGAAAAATCTGGTGGTCGTAATCGTGATACGATTTTAGGTGACTTATTTGAGGCATTTCTTGGAGCTTTGTTGATGGATCAAGGTGTTGAAGCCGTCAAAAAATTCTTAAACCAGGTGATGATTCCACAAGTTGAAAAAGGTAATTTTGAGCGCGTGAAAGATTACAAAACAACACTTCAAGAGTTGTTACAAGGTCACGGTGATGTGACGATTGATTATCGTGTTTCAAACGAATCAGGACCGGCACACGCTAAAGTCTTTGAAGTGACTGTGTACATTAATGATGAAGCCAAAAGTCAAGGAATCGGAAGATCTAAGAAATTGGCTGAGCAAGATGCTGCTAAAAATGCTCTAGCCTTGCTTCAATAAGACATTTGAAAGGAAATTGACGAGGCAAATGTCCAACCTGTCCTAGGCGATATGTGATAAACCTAGGAAAAGAAGGCTAGTTAAATAGCTTCTTTTCAGGAAGGTAATTTGCCTTTTTATCTCTTATTTTATGTATTTAAAAGAAATCGAAATGCAGGGCTTTAAGTCCTTTGCAGACAAGACAACTATTGAATTTGATAAGGGAGTTACAGCTGTTGTAGGTCCTAATGGCTCTGGTAAGTCCAATATTACAGAAAGTTTGCGTTGGGCGCTTGGTGAATCTTCTGCCAAAAATTTGCGTGGTGGCAAGATGCCAGATGTTATTTTTGCAGGAACTGAGAATCGTAAGCCATTAAATTATGCTCAGGTTATTGTGACCTTGGATAATTCTGATGGCTTTATTAAAGACGCCAAAGAAACGATTCGTGTAGAACGTCATATTTATCGTAATGGCGACAGCGAGTATTTGATTGACGGACGTAAAGTGCGCTTGCGTGATATTCATGATTTATTTATGGATACAGGCTTGGGACGTGATTCGTTTTCTGTGATTTCACAAGGGCGTGTCGAAGAAATTTTTAACAGTAAACCTGAGGAACGTCGTGCTATTTTTGAAGAAGCCGCAGGTGTTTTAAAATACAAGACACGTAAGAAAGAAACCCAAACCAAGCTTAATCAAACACAGGATAATTTGGACCGTCTGGACGATATTATCTATGAGTTGGAAACACAAGTTAAACCATTGGAGCGTCAAGCACAAGTGGCTAAAGAATTTCTTGGCTTGGAAGATGAGCGTAAGCAACTTCATTTGAATATTCTGGTTGAAGATATTCAGGCGGATAAGGAGCGTTTAGCAGAATTAAATCGGTCTTTAACAGCTATTAAAGCTGATTTGACAGCTTATTATGAACAGCGCCAGCAATTTGAAAGACAAAATCAAAACTTGAAAGAAAAACGTCATCAATTGTCTGAAGAAATATCAAGAAAACAAGAAGGATTGCTTGATATTACCAGAGCAATTTCTGATCTTGAGCGCCAAATGGATTTGATTGCCTTAGAATCAAGTCAAAAAGAAGAAAAAAAACAAGCTGCAAGCTCGCAATTGGCTGATTTGAAGGAAAATCAAGCGAGATTAACAGAAGAATTGGCACAAAAAGAGCAGCAACTCTCACAATTAGATGCCAAATTAGCTCAGACAACAGCTGATATTCAAGCATTGCAGGCTGAATTAGACCGTTTTTCAACCGACCCAGACCAAGTTATTGAAAAACTTCGTGAAGAGTTTGTTGGGTTAATGCAAAAAGAAGCTGATTTATCAAATAAACTGACAGCAACGATTGCTGATATTGACAATCAAAAACAATTGTCAGAATCAAAATCAGAAGAATTAGCACAGACACAAGAAACGCTAGCAGAAGTAAAATTAACGGCAAAAGAAGCTTTAGAAAACTTTGAAGCAGCTCGTGAAAAAGTCAAAGTCTTGCTTGATGACTATCAAACGTTACACGTGCAAACTGTTCAAGCCGAAAAATATTACCAACTAGAGCAAACTAAAATGTTTGACCAATTGGATGTTATCAAATCAAAAGAGGCTCGCAAGGCTAGTCTAGAATCTATTCTTAAAAATCACAGCAATTTCTATGCTGGGGTTAAGTCGGTTCTACAGGCTTCAAGTCAGCTAGGTGGTATTATTGGTGCGGTTAGTGAGCATTTGACATTTGAGCGAGATTATCAGACTGCTCTTGAGATTGCACTTGGTGGGTCAAGCCAGCACGTTATTGTCGAAGATGAGGGAGTGGCTAAACGTTCGATTGCCTTTCTAAAGAAAAATCGTCAAGGACGTGCGACATTCTTGCCTTTAACTACTATAAAACCACGTCACTTATCGCAACAAAATCATTCGATTTTGGCTTCAAGTCAAGGTTTTCTTGGTGTTGCAAGTGATTTAGTTTCATTTGATAATCGTTTGGAAAATATCTTCCAAAATCTTCTTGGGGTAACTGCGGTTTTTGACACGGTTGACAATGCTAATAAAGCTGCGCGTGCGCTTCGTTATCAAGTGCGTATTGTAACACTTGATGGTACAGAAATTCGCCCTGGTGGTTCTTTCTCAGGTGGGACAAATCGTCAAAATAATACCACATTTATCAAACCTGAACTAGATAATCTTGTGGCTGAATTACAAGACTTGCAAGCTCAGCAAATCAAACAAGAAAAGCATGTGCAAGAACTTCAAGATGCCTTGAGAGCTAATAAAGAAACTTTAGCTAGTCTCAAAGCTCAAGGAGAGGAAGCGCGTTTTGCTGAACAAAAAGCAGAGCTTGAATACCAACAATTGGCTGAACGCTTGAACGACATTAACCAGCTTTGTGAACGCCTGCAAGAATCAGAAACAGATGGTGGTTCACATGACTTGGAATCACAAAAAATAACACTGGAAGCAGAATTAGCAGATATAGCTGCGCGTAAACAGGCTTTAACAGTTGAAATTGAGCAAATTAAAGAAAACAAAAATACCATTACGCAAAAAGTTGAAGCTTTGCGTCAACAAGTGTCACAAGCAAAATTAGCTGAACGTGAGTTGTTGAGTGAGCGTAAATTTGAATCAGCTAACAAAACACGCTTAGAAATTAGTTTAGCTGAAAATAAAGCTGAAATTGCAAAATGCAAGGATCTGTTAGCTTACCATACTAGCGATAATCAGACTGAAAGTCTGCCAACCTTGCAAAAACAGCATGATGAGGCTGTTACTAGAAAAGCCAGTGAAGAAGAATGCTTAGTTAGCCTCCGTTTTGAATTGGAAGATTGCGAAGCTAATTTAGAAGAACTTGAAGAACAAGTTGCAAAAGAAAATCAGAAAAACGAAGAATTGATTCGTCAGCAAGCGCAATTAGAAGCTCAAATCAATCAAGTTTCTGAACGCTTGCGTACCTTCTCACATGATTTGACAGAAGATTATCACTTGACTTTGGACGAAGCCAAGGAAGCTAGTCAACCAATTGAAAATATGGAAAGTGCACGTCAACGTTTACAAGAATTGCGTCGTCGTATCAAGGCATTGGGTCCAATTAACTTAGATGCCATTTCACAATACGATGAAGTGAACGAGCGTTTGACATTCCTTAACGCCCAAAAAGAGGACTTGATTCATTCTAAGAATCTTTTGCTTGATACGATTAATGATATGGATGATGAAGTGAAAACACGCTTCCAAGTGACTTTCAATGCTATTCGTGATTCATTTAAGCAAACCTTTACTCAAATGTTTGGTGGTGGTTCAGCTGATTTATCACTAACAGAAGGAGACTTATTAACGGCTGGGGTTGAGATTTCCGTGCAACCGCCAGGGAAGAAAATCCAATCACTTAACCTCATGTCTGGTGGGGAAAAAGCCCTCTCGGCTTTAGCTCTGCTATTTGCCATTATCCGTGTCAAAACCATTCCATTCGTCATTTTGGACGAAGTGGAAGCTGCGCTTGACGAAGCTAATGTGAAACGTTTTGGAGACTACCTCAATCGCTTTGACAAATCAAGTCAGTTCATCGTCGTTACTCACCGTAAGGGAACAATGGCTGCTGCTGATAGCATTTACGGAGTAACCATGCAAGAATCAGGTATTTCTCGTATCGTTTCTGTTAAATTAAAAGAAGCCGAAAATCTAGTGGAATGACATTAAAGGGTAAAAAATGGTAAATAAACTAATTGTGCACAGTTTAATAAAATATCACGAAAAATACTTAGTGATAAAACGCGTTGCCACAAGCAATGATAGAAATAATGTTTATCCGTTTTACTGGGATATTCCTGGTGGTAGTGTTGAGAGTGAGGAGTTGCCGAAAGCTACTGCTATCAGAGAGTGTCTTGAAGAAGTAGGACTTCAGATCAAAATAGATGATATTATTCATGAAGATAGTAATTTAGATAATGGTATTGTATACACTAGATTAGTTTATGATGCTCATCTTCCTAAGAATAAGGAAATAATTGTTACATTAAATCCCGAAGAACATACTGACTATCGTTGGATAAGTGATTTGAATGATTTGGATGGAGAAAAAATTGTTCCTTATCTGGTAGAAATTTTGGAAAGTCAATAGTTTTTGTGATACTCAACAACCTTTCAACTAGAATCAGTTGGGAGGTTTTATTGTATTCAAAAGTTTTAGTTTGTTACCGTAGTTTCTGTTTGTGATTCTGTTGTTTCGTCAGCTTGGTTGTCTGATGAAGAAGTTGTGAGTGTATCATCACTTTCTTCTTGACTATCTGAGAGTTCTGCTGTGTCAGATTCAGTTTGTGTGTTCTGGCTGTATTGGTCTGAAACTTTGTAAAAGACATTGCTGACAAATTGATTAGTTGATTCATAATCAAAACGGCTACCTTGTGTTGCAAATAGGGGGTCACAACCGTAATCAGACGGGTCAGTCTCTGTTATGCCAAAATGCCAGCTAGGAATTTGGCTACCAGCAGCGTAATAATGTAAAATGAAACCACCCCCACTTTCAGTATAAACGTTAGAAATAGCTTCACCGTTTTCATCATAAACGAGAGCAGACAAGATTAATTTGTTGTCAATAATACCTTGTGGTGAAAATTCAAAAGTGTAACCATTAGCGTCCATCCATGTGCCAGCAAGACTTGAGAAATCTGATTGCGTTAGCGCATTGAAATCAAATTGACTAGTCTGTTGACTGACTTGACGGGTGCTAATAAGATTTTCTCCGTCTTTTATCAGTTGCTCTGTGACTTGTTTTTCAGTAGGTGCTTTCAGCAAATCCGCGCGTTTGCTAGCAACGTGGTTCTGTGTTTTTGTTGAAGAATTTGTTGATTTTGAAAATTTTTTCTGAGCGTGATGATGTTGACTAGAAACCGTAGAAGCGTGGTTGTGATTTGAATAGTGTTTTTCTTCTGTCCCACTAACGGGGGGCAGCGCCGAAGTATGATGTTCTTTTTTTCATTGTAATCCCCTTTATGTTTAAATTCACTATATATATTCGAAAAAGAATTTTAAAAACTGGAAAAATTTCAGCTTTATTTAGAAGATTGAAAAGAATGTGTTATTAGCAAGAAAATTGCTGTGTTTTTTGCTAAAATAGAATTATGTAATTCTTTAGGAGTATAGTATAATAATGGTAAAATTAGTTGCAACAGATATGGATGGTACATTTTTAACAAGTAATGGCTATTTTGATAGTAAGCGTCTCCATGATATTCTAGAAAAATTTGAAAAAAATAATATGCTATTTGTCGCAGCGAGCGGACGTTCACTTATGGCTTTGGAAAAAATGTTTGCTGAGCATGCTGATAAAATGGCATTTATTGCGGAAAATGGGACTTTGGTAAAAGTTGGTAAAGACATTGTTTTTGAATCTGGTTTGAGTAAAAAACAATATTTGGAGGTCATTGATACTCTTCTTGAAAGTCCATATATGTTAGGTTATGATTTCCTTTTATCAGGTGAGAGTGGGGCTTATTTACATCCAAAAGCTAGTGATGATTATCTGAATTTTATTAGCAATTATTATGAAAATGTTCAACGTGTGGCTGATTTGGCGCACGTTGAAGATAATATTTTAAAAGTCACTGCAAACTTTTCAGAAGATACTGTTCGTCAAGGCGAAGCATGGTTTAATGAACGTATTAGTTATGCGCAAGCGGTGACGACGGGCTTTAAATCTGTCGATATTGTTATCTGTGATGTTAATAAACGAACAGGACTAGAAGCACTTTGTCAAACCTTTAACATGGATAAATCAGAAATTGTGGCGTTTGGCGACAACCTTAACGATTTTGAAATGCTTGATTTTGCTGGGACTGCAATTGCGACAGAAAATGCTCGACAAGAAATCAAAGACATCTCAAATGAAATCATCGGGCATTGTGATGAGGAGTCTGTCATGGCTTACATGGAAGGATTGGTAGAGTAATGGCGGATATTAAATTATTAGCCTTGGATTTAGACGGTACACTTTTTAACAGCCAAAAGGTTGTTTCACCAGAAAATAAAAAAGCTTTGCGAGCAGCACGTGATAAGGGAATTAAAGTTGTTATTACGACTGGACGTCCTCTAAAGGCGATTAGCGGTTTGCTTGAAGAGCTAGATTTGATTTCTGATGAGGACTATATCATCACTTTCAATGGTGGTTTGGTTCAAAAGACAAATGGCGATATTTTAGATAAAAGTGAGCTAACACGTGCGCAACTCAAACGTTTACACAGCACGCTTGAACCGCTTGCTCTTCCATTTGATGTGCTTAGTGACGGAATTGTTTATAGTCTTGCTAGTCAAGGCAATCAGTCCCTTTACCCACAAGCCAACCCCAAACTTAAATTTGTAGAACTAACTTCTTTTGATGATATTCCTAAAAATATTATTTATAACAAGGTCGTTAGCGTGACAAATCCCAAATTTTTGGACAAGCAGATTTTGCAATTTCCGAAAGAATTATACAATGAGTTTGAAATTTTCAAATCACGTGATATTATATTGGAGATGATGCCTAAAGGCGTCCATAAAGCAGCAGGGTTAAATCAGTTGATTCAGCATTTGAACTTACTCCCTGAAAATGTTATGGCTATGGGAGATGAAGAAAACGACCTCTCAATGCTTAAATGGGCTGGTTTAGGTGTCGCAATGGCAAATGGTGTTGCTATTGCGAAAGAAACAGCTAATGCGGTAACAACACGTACCCATGACGAATCAGGTGTTGCAGAAGCTGTCGAAAAATACATTTTAAATGCGTAGTAGAAAGGAAAAGTGGATAAGGTAATCTTATCGATTTTGGTACTTAGTATGGGACTATTTGACCGTTTATTTGGAAATAAGAAAAAAGAAGTTGAGGAGACGGTTGACAGCCAAAGCCAAGAAGAAACACTTCAAGAGGTTGTCGAAACATCAGAACAAACCGAAGCCTCCTCTTCAGATACAGTAAAAGAAACTGTTGAGGTTTCAGAACAAGCAGAAATCGTCAACGATACTGTGGAAAAAACTCCAGAAGTTCAAGACGTTGTTAATGTCAATAGCGAAGCTGAATTTGTTGAAATAGAAACGCTTGTTCAGTCTGAAAATAGCGAAACTGTGGTTGAAAATACAGCTAACCAAACTGAAGAAATTTCAGAAGCAACCGTAGTAACTAATGAGGCTGAAACAGACCACCATTTTTCAGATGTCATGGCTGATTATTATGCGAAAAAAGCAGCTGTTCGAGAGGCTATTGACCGTGGTGAGACAGTTACTTTTGAAGCTGTCGAAACACGTCAAGAAACTGAACCAGAAGAAGTAGTTGTGCAAGAAGCAACCGAAACCGAAGAAGAAAAATACAATCGCAGTCTGAAAAAGACCCGTACTGGTTTCAGTGCACGTTTGAACGCCTTCTTGGCTAATTTCCGTCGTGTTGATGAAGAATTCTTCGAGGAACTAGAAGAAATGCTCATTCTTTCAGACGTTGGAGTGAATGTCGCAACACAATTAACAGAAGATTTGCGTTATGAAGCCAAAATTGAAAATGCTAAGAGAGCTGACGAATTAAAACGTGTTATCATTGAAAAATTAGTTGATATTTACGAAAAAGACGGTGTTTTCAACGAAAAAATTAATTTCCAAGATGATTTAACCGTTATGCTTTTTGTTGGGGTTAATGGTGTCGGAAAAACGACGTCAATCGGTAAATTAGCCTACAAATATAAAAATGAAGGCAAGAAAGTCATGCTTGTTGCTGCTGATACATTCCGCGCTGGTGCGGTTGCGCAGCTTGTTGAATGGGGACGTCGTGTCGGTGTGCCAGTTGTAACAGGACCAGAAAAAGCTGATCCAGCTTCTGTTGTTTTTGACGGTATGGAAAAAGCTGTCGCTGAAAATGTTGATATTCTTCTCATTGATACAGCAGGACGTCTGCAAAATAAAGATAATTTGATGGCAGAGCTTGA
Source organism: Streptococcus macedonicus ACA-DC 198 (assembly GCA_000283635.1). Classification (NCBI taxonomy): domain Bacteria; kingdom Bacillati; phylum Bacillota; class Bacilli; order Lactobacillales; family Streptococcaceae; genus Streptococcus; species Streptococcus macedonicus. The sequence continues at coordinate 1,528,999 of HE613569.1, read as the reverse complement.
AAAAATTGGTCGTATCATTAAGCGTGTCGTGCCAGATGCACCGCATGAAACACTCCTTGCACTTGATGCTTCAACAGGTCAAAATGCGCTTAGCCAAGCTAAAGAATTCTCAAAAATTACACCATTAACTGGGCTTATCCTAACTAAAATTGACGGAACGGCTAAAGGTGGTGTTGTTCTTGCTATTCGCCAAGAACTTGATATTCCTGTCAAATTTATTGGTTTTGGTGAAAAAATTGATGACATCGGTGAATTTGATTCTGAAGACTTTATGCGTGGTCTCTTAGAAGGGATTGTTTAAAAGTTAATGTTAGAATTTTTCAAAGAGCATTTATCAATAATTCTCTTAACGTCGTCTACCCTTGTTTTAACAGCCATTTATGCCTTCGAGGCAAACTGGGTTACCATGCTTATTTGGGCATTCGTCTCACTCATAAACATTGGACGACTAGTTTATACTTATAAAACAAAATAAATGCCCCCCTCCAGTTTGTACTGACCCCAAAAAGTTGGATAATTAATTATTGAAAGGATTTAGTCCTGTATTGTACAGGGCTAAGTCCTTTTAGTGTACGACGGGCATGTCGTACATCTGAGGTGTAAGTCCTCTGGGGCACCCGCTACTGGTGAACCCTATAGCGACTCTGCATCCTGACCATCGTGAGGTAGCGGGGAGAGGAAGGAATAGCAAAATCGTGGCACTACGAACAGGAACGTGATATCAAGGCGTATATAGCGGATGAGGTGGCACTAAACACTAAAGTCCCAAAGGAAGTACCCCCAACCAGTCTTACGAGTTGCCTAAACTAAATGGAGGAGACCGTCAGCTTGGCATCCCAACGGTCATGGATAGAATGATACAACAAGCTATTGTTCAAGTCATCAGTCCTATCTGTGAGCCTCACTTTTCTGAAACGAGCTATGGTTTTAAACCAGAAAGGTCATGTGAAAAAGCCATTATCAAGTTATTAAAATATCTCAATGATGGCTATGAGTGGATAGTGGCCATAGACCTTGAGAAATTCTTCGATACGGTTCCTCAAGATAGATTGATGTCGCTTGTCCATAACATGATACAAGATGATAACACAGAATCTCTGATACGAAAATATCTCCATTCGGGTGTGGTTGTTAATGGACACCGGCAGAAAACACTAGTGGGTACACCACAGTGAGGAAACTTATCCCGCTCTTGTCTAATATCATGCTTAATGAGCTGGATAAAGAGTTGGAAAGTAGGGGACTTCACTTCGTTCGCTACGCAGATGACTGTGTTATCACAGTCGGCAGTGGAGCAGCCGCAAAGCGGGTCATGCACTCAATTAGCCGTTTCATAGAACAGGGACTAGGATTAAAGGTTAACATGACTAATTTGACAGCTGACTATAATTGGGTAAGGCGTAATCAAGAGCGACTTGCTTTTGGGATTGACCGTTAAACAAAACTTTATCAATCATTTCCTGCTTTAAGTCTGGAGAGTAATAAATATTTTTCCTTTTCTTGACGATACTTATTCCATACCGATCAATCAGTCGAAACCTATATTTGATATAAGCTTATCAATACTAAACTTTTTTGATAAGGAGTTAATCGACTCTCCATTTTGTCGTAACTTATAGATTTGAACCTTGTCTTTATAACTTAATTTCATACAAAAAGCACCCCAATCGTTAGATTTTTGTCTAATTTTTAGGGTGCAGTTCAGTTTTGGAGGGGGCTTGTGTTTAAAAGACACGATAAACGTAAGGATTATCGGGTTCACTAGTCTCTTTCATTTCTATAATATGAAGAACTGGGAGTGTTTGTTCAAGGGTTTGGTTGTATTCGAGGCTGATTGTGCCTGTTGCGGTAATCCAAGTGTTATCAGCGTAGCTTGTACTGTTTCCAGTTGTCAATAAGCCATAAACACCAGAATCTGCAATACAGTGAATGATACCAAAACGGAAAAGGAATTGATAGCCTTCGTGACCAGGCTCGTTATAAACAAATCCAGTATAAGTAATCTCACGTCCCATAAATTCATCAGGATAGAGATAGATGAGTTCCATGACTTCCATATAATTTTCGGTTGTGATTTTAAGTTCGCCTGAACCTTTGTATTTTTTGAGTTCTTTCTGCATTTCTTTTTCGTAAGCAGAAGATGTAAAATACAAACTTGTGTCAGGTTTCAGGTATTGGACTGTTGTTCCATCATCACTAACCGTACCAGCAGAACCAGCAGCAAGTGGGAAATTATAGCCTTTGGCAGCTACTGTCGTTGAATCTAGCGTTACCGTAGGAACTAAGAGCCCTACCAACACTGGAATGACCAAAATCATCGGACTAGTCACCTTCGCTATTTTTCCATGTAAATGGCTGTGCAATTTCAGATTTTTCATCCAAATAACCAGTTGAATAACCGCTAAAAGAAATGATAAAACCATGGAAATGTAGGCTAAATAAGCATAGTGAGTATTGATGTATTGATCCAATTTTCCAGAGATTTGAAGATACATGGTTAATTCAAAGTAACCCGCTAAAATTAAAAATCGAATCATCAAATCACCCCCACAAGTAAACAGTAAATAATAATCATCCCAACAGATACTGTGATAAATTGGACGATAAAGCGAGGTTTAAAGGAATTTACCATCATCATTAGATTTTTAATATCTACCATTGGTCCAATCAAAAGAAAGGCTAGAACAGGTGCTGTACCAAAACTTGATAGCAAGGAAGCTCCGATAAAGGCATCTGCTTCACTACAAAGAGAAAGAATGAATGCCAGTAACATCATGACTAAAATGGCTGTAAGGGCATTACCACCAATTCTGGTCAAAATGCGTGTTGGTAGGTAAATCTGCATTCCTGAAGCTACCAGGGTACCAAAAACCAAATAACGTCCAGTATCGAAAAATTCATCAATTGCGTGCGCAAGAGCTAAGAAAATTTTGCGATACCATGTTTCACCAGAATAATCGTGAAAATGTGTTGGTTTAGCATTTTCTTTGAGGATATTTTCATCAACCACAAATCCCAGCATGATACCCAACGTAATAGCAACAATAATAGCACCAAGCAGTCGTAAGCTTAAGAAGCGCCAGCTATTTCCAAAAGCTGAATAGGTGGCAAAAAGGACGATTGGGTTGATAATCGGAGCTGTTGCCAAGAAAGGAACAGCGGTGTAACTAGGAACTTTTTTCTCCAAAAAGCGCGTGATAATGGGAACAATACCACATTCGCAGGACGGAAAGACAAAACCAATAAAAGTTCCAAAAAGGATTCGTAAAAAACGATTTCGAGGTAGAAAACGTTGTACCAAATCAGGCGTAACATAAACCTCAATGAAGCCAGAAAGAATGGTTCCTAGCAAAACAAAAGGCAGTGCCTCGATAATGATTGAAATAAAAATCGCAAACCATTGTAAGACACTAGCAGGTAAATTATTAAAAATTTCCATAAAAATTAATCAGTCGCTTTCTCAGCTTTTTTGTCCTTAACTTTCTTTTCTTTTTCAGGGTCGCTAGAGATTTTAGGAATACTTGCAAAGCTTGCAAACATTGACTCTAAATCATCTTGACGTTTATGTGTGATAGCCATAAGGCACCTCTTTTCTATATGTAATCAGCTCTTATTATACTATCAATCCTCAAATAGTACAAAAACTAAGCAGACAAATTAGCTATTTTAATGCGAAATAGTGTGTCATTTAGACGGTTATCTGCCTAAGAAATTGGCGTGAATTTCTCATTATTGCATTTAAAAATCTAAGTGAAAACCTGAGACTCAGCTGATTTATGATATAATAGAAGCACTATGGAAAATGAAAATGTAACAAAAATTGCTCAAGATTTAAACATCAAAGAGAGCCAAATTGCCAAAGTTCTAGACTTGACTTCACAAGGGAATACCATTCCTTTCATTGCTCGTTATCGTAAGGAAATGACAGGTAATTTGGATGAAGTACAAATTAAAGCTATCATTGACTTGGATAAAAGCATGACAGCTTTAACTGACCGTAAAGCGACTGTTCTTGCTAAAATTGAAGAACAAGGTAAGCTTACTGCGGAACTCAAAAAAGCTATTGAGAAGGCTGAAAAGTTGGCAGACGTTGAAGAACTTTATCTTCCTTACAAAGAAAAACGTCGTACTAAAGCCACTATCGCCAGAGAAGCAGGGCTATTTCCACTAGCTCGTTTAATTTTGCAAAATAAGCCTTCGCTTGAAGTAGAAGCAGCGAATTTTATAACAGAAGGGTTTGAAACAGCTGACAAGGCCCTTGCTGGCGCTTGTGAAATTCTTATTGAAGCTTTTTCGGAGGACAACAAGCTCCGCTCATGGGTTTACAATGAAATCTGGTCTTACAGCTCAATCATATCAACAGTTAAAGATGAAGCTGCCGATAATAATAAAACCTTCCAAATTTACTATGATTTTTCAGAGAAAGTTTCTAAAATCCAAGGTTATCGTATTTTGGCACTTAATCGTGGTGAAAAACTCGGTATTTTAAAAGTTGGTTTCGAGCATAACATTGATAAAATGGTGCGCTTCATGGGAGCTCGCTTTAAAAATAAAAATGCTTATATTGATGATGTCATAGCAGGAACGATTAAGAAAAAAATCGTTCCTGCTATGGAACGCCGTGTTCACAGTGAGTTAACAGAAAGTGCAGAGGATGGTGCAATCGAACTGTTCTCCGAAAATCTTCGCAATCTCCTTTTGGTGTCTCCTTTGAAAGGAAAAATGGTGTTAGGATTTGACCCAGCCTTTCGTACAGGAGCTAAGTTAGGTGTTGTTGACCAAACAGGAAAATTGATGACTACCCAAGTTATCTATCCTGTTCCACCAGCTAGTCAGGCTAAAATCGAGCAAGCGAAAAAAGATTTAGCAGATCTCATTCGCACATATGGTGTTGAGATTATTGCTATCGGAAACGGGACTGCTAGCCGTGAAAGTGAAGCCTTTGTGGCACAAGTTTTGAAAGATTTTCCAGATGTTTCTTACGTGATTGTCAATGAAAGTGGAGCTTCTGTCTATTCCGCATCTGAATTGGCACGTCACGAGTTTCCAGATTTGACCGTTGAAAAACGCTCAGCTATTTCCATTGCGCGTCGTTTGCAAGACCCACTTGCAGAATTGGTTAAAATCGATCCAAAATCAATTGGTGTCGGACAATATCAGCACGACGTTAGTCAGAAAAAACTTGCCGAAAAGCTTGATTTTGTTGTAGATACCGTTGTTAACCAAGTCGGTGTTAATATCAATACAGCAAGCCCCGCGTTATTAGCCCGCGTTTCAGGATTAAATAAAACAATTTCTGAAAATATTGTCAAATACCGTGATGAAAATGGACGAATTGCTTCGCGTGAAGAAATCAAAAAAGTTCCACGTCTGGGAGCTAAGGCTTTTGAACAAGCAGCAGGTTTCTTGCGTATTCCAGGGTCAGAAAATATCCTTGACAATACAGGCGTTCACCCAGAGTCTTATAAAGCCGTTGAACGCTTATTGAAAGAATTAAATATTACAGATTTAGATGATTCAGCAAAAACAAAACTGCAATCTGTTTCAATTGAAACGATGGCTGAAACCATTAATATCGGGCAAGAAACGCTTAAAGATATTATCGCTGACCTCTTAAAACCAGGGCGTGATTTGCGTGATGATTTTGAAGCACCTGTGCTCCGCCAAGATGTTTTGGATATTTCAGACCTTGAAATTGGGCAAAAATTAGAAGGAACTGTCCGCAATGTCGTTGATTTTGGTGCATTTGTTGATATTGGTTTGCATGATGACGGTTTGATTCATATTTCACAAATGAGCAAGTCCTTTGTCAAACACCCAAGTCAAGTGGTTTCTGTCGGAGACGTTGTGACGGTTTGGGTTTCAAAAATCGATAAGGAACGTGGAAAAATTAATCTTTCCTTGGTAGAGTTACGTGAACTTAACTAATTTTATCAAAACAGTCTCACGAGAAGATTTCGGAAAAGAATTTCGCCATACGGCAGTCTGGAATCCACGTTTGCGGACAACAGGTGGTCGTTTTTTCCCTGCTGATGGGCATTTGGATTTTAATCCCAAGATTTATGAAGCATTTGTTGTTGACGTTTTTCGAAAAATTGTTCGCCATGAGCTTTGTCATTATCATTTGTATTTTGAGGGAAAAGGCTATAAGCACGCTGATGCCGATTTTAAAGCATTATTGAAAGCAGTTGATGGTCTGCGTTACGCGCCAGCCATGCCCCAAAAGACGGAAAAATACCTATATCGTTGCCAAAAATGTGGACGAGACTATCACCGAAAACGTCGTGTCAATACCCAAAAATACCGTTGTGGACGTTGCCACGGCAAGCTCTTAGAAATCAAAAATCAAGAAATTTAGAGAAAGATTTTTTCTTCAGTATAAAATCAGTCGTAGGACTGATTTTATTTTAAGGGCGATTAGGTATAATAATCATATTGAGATAAAAAGAAGGAAGGGGCTAAAATGAAATCAGCTCTTTATAAACAGCGAAAAAATAAACTGGTTTGTGGTGTCTGTGCCGGAATTGCTGATAAGTTTGGTTGGGACTTGTCTTTGACGCGTGTCTTGACAGCATTGCTGATGTATTTTTATGGATTTGGCATTGTCATTTATATTCTTTTAGCAATTTTTCTTCCTTACAAAGAAGATATCACTCGTGACCATTATGGAACGGGACCACGCCGACGTAAGGATGCTGAAGTCGTTGACGAAAATGATGACAACGATGGTTGGTTTTGGTAAAAACTGACAGTTCAACTTCAATGTAGCAAAAACTTGACACTTATAGGGATAACAGGAACTTATAAAGGTCTTTCAAAACAGGAAAAGCTCAGAGTATGATTGTTCTGGGCTTTTGATTTGGTAGCTTTTTATTAGCAGGAAACTGACAATGTTTTTGAATAAGTCTGCGTGAACGCTTACTTTTTCAGGTTAATGTGATATAATAATGAAAAAAAGAGGAAAAGGATTGAACAAAAATTGATGATAAACTGAAAATAGCTTGTGGTTTTAGTCAAGCTTATTTTCTAAAATTTTCAATTTATTTACACAGTCACGAGGTGATTGATAAATGGTTCATGGTACATCAAATGTCGGTTACTGTAAAAATGTTGGTGGAGAAGGTCAAGCTAGATGTTATCTACGGTGATGATGACTTATTAGCTAAAGAAATTACAACGTCAGATATTTCACGACCTGGGCTTGAGATGACAGGTTATTTTGATTATTATTCGCCGGAACGCCTGCAATTGATAGGGATGAAAGAGTGGTCTTATCTTACCAAAATGTCATCACATAATCGTTATCAAGTTTTGACAGAAATGATTAAGCCAGAGACACCTGCTATTATTGTGGCGCGTAATCTACCCATTCTAGATGAAATGTTGGCAGCCGCTAAAGAAAAAGGCATTGCTGTCTTGCAAAGTCATGCGCCAACAAGTCGTTTATCTGGTGAAATATCATGGTATCTGGATTCTTGCCTTGCCGAACGCACTAGCGTTCATGGTGTTCTCATGGATATTTACGGTATGGGAGTTTTAATTCAAGGTGATTCAGGAATTGGTAAAAGTGAAACAGGTCTTGAATTAGTCAAACGTGGTCACCGCTTGGTGGCTGATGACCGTGTCGATGTATTTGCCAAAGACGAAGAAACACTTTGGGGGGAACCCGCAGAAATTCTCCGTCATTTGCTTGAAATTCGAGGTGTTGGTATCATTGATGTGATGAGCTTGTACGGTGCTAGCGCTGTTAAAGATTCATCACAAGTTCAATTGGCAATTTACTTAGAGAATTTTGAATCAGATAAAATCTTTGATCGCTTAGGAAATAGTAACGAAGAAATCGAGTTATCTGGTGTAAAAATTCCGCGCGTGCGTATCCCAGTAAAAACAGGACGTAACATGTCAGTCGTTATTGAAGCAGCAGCCATGAACTACCGTGCTAAACAAATGGGATTTGATGCAACTAAGACATTTGAGGACCGCCTCACTCAGCTTATTAGCCAAAACGAGGAGGACTAATGATTGATCCAGTTGCTATTCAGTTAGGTCCTATTAGTATTCGTTGGTATGCGATTTTTATTGTTTCAGGGTTACTTCTTGCTGTTTATTTAGCGATGAAAGAAGCACCGCGTCGGAAGATAATTCCTGATGATATTTTAGATTTTATTTTAATTGCATTCCCACTTGCGATTATTGGTGCTCGTGTTTATTATGTCATTTTTGATTGGTCTTATTATGCTAATCAGCCATTGAGCGAAATAATTGCCATTTGGAACGGTGGTCTTGCTATTTATGGTGGCTTGATTACAGGAGCAATCGTATTGTTTGTTTTTTCTTATTACCGAGCAATCAATCCACTCGATTTTTTGGACATTGCAGCACCTGGTGTCATGATTGCGCAAGCTATTGGGCGATGGGGAAATTTCATAAATCAAGAAGCTTATGGTAAAATAGTAGATAATCTGAATTTCCTACCAGATTTTATCAAGAACCAGATGTATATTGATGGTTCGTATCGTGTTCCGACATTTTTATATGAATCATTGTGGAATTTATTAGGATTTGTGATTGTCATGATCCTAAGACACCGACCACGTTTCTTCAAACAAGGTGAAATTGCCTTCTTTTACCTTATTTGGTATGGTTGTGGGCGTTTTGTCATCGAAGGAATGCGGACAGATAGTCTAATGTTACTCGGAATTCGAGTATCACAATGGCTTTCTGCTCTACTCGTTTTGATTGGTGTAGTCTTGGTTATCTGGAGAAGAAAACAGAAAGATGTTCCGTATTATCAGGAATAAAAAATAGGTAGATGGGAGAAAAAATGTTTGAAGTAGCACTATTAATTATTGCCATTGCTTTTGCTGTTTTTGTTGGCGTTTTTATACCACTTGGTGTTAAACTATATAAAACAGTTGATGTTGTAAATGAGACAATTGATGAAACAAAGCAAACCATAAAAGTGTTGACCAGTGATGTTAACGTCACTCTTCATCAGACCAATGAAATCTTGGCTAAAGCTAATGTTTTAGTTGAGGATGTTAATGGCAAGGTGTCAACAATTGATCCACTTTTTGTGGCAGTTGCAGAGTTGTCTGAGACTGTTTCGGACTTGAATACAAAAGCTCGTAACATCACTCAAAAAGCTACTCAATCCTCATCAAATGTTAGCAAAGCTTTTGCAGCATTTGCTGTTGGTAAAGTTGCCTCAAAATTATTTCGTAAAAAAGGAGAAGAAGTATGAGTAAACTATTGAAAAACGTGATTATTGGTGTTGCCTCTGGTGCAGCCGCAGCTTATTTCCTATCTACCGAAAAAGGTAAGAAATTCCAAAAGAAAGCCGCTAAAGCTTATGAGGCTTATAAAGAAAATCCTGCTGAATATCATCAAAAAGCAAAAGATAAAGCAACAGAATACACAGTTTTAGCTGTTGATACCTTCAACGACTACCGCCAAAAATTTGAATCTGGTGAATTAACAACCGATGAATTTTTGGATACAGTAAAAGAAAAAGGTAAAGCCGCAGCCGATTTTGCTTCTGAAAAAGTCTCAGAATTTACTTCTAAAGTATCTGAAGCGGTTAACGAAGCAGAAGAAGCTAAAGAAGAATCAAAAGCAGAAGTCGATGACATTATCATTGACTACACACAAGATGAAGAAGCCCCAGCAACTGAAAAGCCTGAGACTACTACCAAAGAAGCTGATGAAGTATAATAAAAAGGTCCAGTGGACCTTTTTATGTTCGATCCTGAAAATAGGAAAGTTAAGAAAAATATCAAAAATTTTTCTTACAATATAAAAAAGCGGTCAATTGAACACATGACTGCTTTTCTAATATGGAAAATATAAAAACAACCCCAAAGTGGAGTTGTAGTAGTTCATTTCAATGTCTTAAAGACCAAATAATACTTGAAACAGCTGACGTAATAGCTAGGCTAATAAGAGAGGCAAATAAGAAAGCCCAGATTGGAGCTAGATTCAAGACCAGCAAAAAGAATGAAATGACGACAGTCGAAATTCCAAATAATGCAATACGAGCAAAAAACATTAACTCTTTTAATTTAGCATTTCTGTGGTCAATTTCTTGAAATTCTTGAAATTTTGGTGCATTATCTTCTTGATAATGCCGTTCTTCAAGCTCTTTGTGTTGCTTTAATGGTGTTAGCATAATCCTCTCTCCTCTGATACTTAGATATCATACCATAAATTAACAAATTTGTCACCTTTTTAAAAAATCCCTTGACTGATGTTAAAAAATATGTTTAAAATAGTTGTTCCTTTTTTTGTTTCAAAATGAGGATTTCTTTTTGAGCCTCCCCTCTCATAAAGTTTTTCTCATTTTGAGATGACACTAAAACTTTTTAGAAAGCTATAACAATAAGATTTTAGAGGATATCTGTGACTAATTGTTATAGGAGTGGTATAATTAAAACGTTATGGAAAAAATAATTATTACTGCGACAGCTGAGTCTATTGAGCAGGTCAAAGAGCTTTTAGAGGCAGGTGTTGATCGTATTTATGTGGGTGAGGAAAACTATGGTTTACGTTTGCCTCATAATTTTACTTATGATGAACTTTCTGAAATCGCTAAGCTAGTTCATGATGCTGGAAAAGAACTAAGTATCGCTTGCAATGCTTTGTTGCACCAAGATATGATTAATGCGGTTCGCCCATATCTTGATTTTTTGAAAGATATTAAAGTCGATTATCTAGTAGCAGGAGATGCAGGTGTTTTTCACATCAATAAAAATGAAGGCTACGATTTCAAGATGATTTATGATGTTTCTGTTTTTGTAACATCAAGTCGTCAAGTGAATTTCTGGGGAGACCATGGCGCTAGCGAAGTCGTTCTTGCTCGTGAAATCCCGTCAGTCGAATTGTTCAAAATGTCAGAAAATCTTCGCTACCCAGCTGAAGTGCTTGTTTACGGAGCTACTGTCATTCATCATTCAAAACGTCCATTATTGCAAAATTATTACAATTTTACGCATAATGATGATGAAAAAACACGTGAACGTGGTCTTTTCCTTGCTGAACCAAGCAATAAAGACTCTCATTACTCAATTTTTGAGGATAAACATGGCACACATATTTTTGATACTGATGATATTGATATGATGCCAAAATTGACAGAGTTAACCGACCATAATTTCACTCATTGGAAATTGGACGGTATTTATTGTCCAGGGCATGATTTTGTTGAGATTGTTAAATGCTTTGTCAAAGCTAAAGAATTGATTGAAGCGGATGAATTTACACAAGATCAAGCTTTCTTATTGGATGAAGAAATTCGTAAATTACATCCAAAAGGTCGTTCACTTGGAACTGGATTCTATGAATTTGATCCAGAGGAAGTGAAGTAAAACTACCCAAAAATGAAATCTTGTCATGATTGAGTTACTATTTCAGGGCATGACAAGTTAGTTAATTAACTGAAATTGTTGTAAAGATATTTATCTTTAAATTTTACTATCTTGGAAATAGGAATATAATAATGTCAGAAAAAACTTTAAAACGTCCAGAGGTTTTAGCACCTGCTGGTACTCTTGAGAAATTAAAAGTCGCTGTTGATTATGGAGCTGATGCAGTCTTTGTCGGTGGACAAGCTTACGGTCTTCGTAGCCGTGCTGGGAACTTCACGATGGAAGAATTGCAAGAAGGGATTAATTATGCCCATGCGCATGGCGCTAAGGTCCATGTCGCAGCAAATATGGTTACCCACGAAGGAAACGAAACTGGTGCAGGAGAGTGGTTCCGTGAACTCCGTGATATGGGCTTGGATGCCGTTATCGCATCTGACCCAGCACTTATGGTAATTTGTTTAACAGAAGCACCAGGTTTAGAAGTCCATGTGTCAACACAAGCTTCGACAACCAACTATGAAGCCTTTGCTTTCTGGGAAGAAATCGGTGTGTCTCGTGTCGTTTTGGCGCGTGAAGTTGGCATTGCTGAAATTGAAGAAATTCGCAAACACACCTCACTTGAAATTGAAGCCTTCGTTCACGGCGCAATGTGTATTGGTTATTCAGGACGTTGTGTCCTTTCTAATCACATGAGCCACCGTGACGCTAACCGTGGCGGTTGTTCACAATCTTGCCGCTGGAAATATGACCTTTACGATATGCCATTCGGTCAAGAACGTAAAAGTCTTGAAGGTGAAATTCCAGAGCCCTTTTCAATGTCATCAGTTGATATGTGTATGATCGAACACTTGCCTGATTTGATTGAAAATGGTGTCGATAGCTTTAAGATTGAAGGTCGTATGAAATCAATTCATTACGTATCAACAGTCACAAACTGCTACCGTGCAGCTGTCGATGCTTACCTAGACAGTCCAGCAAAATTCGAAGCTATCAAAGGTGAATTACTTGATGAGCTTTGGAAAGTTGCCCAACGTGAATTGGCAACTGGTTTCTACTACCAAATACCAACAGAAAACGAGCAACTCTTTGGTGCTCGTCGTAAAATACCACAATATAAATTTGTCGGTGAAGTTGTTGCCTTTGACGAAGAAACGATGACAGCAACAATCCGTCAACGTAACGTTATTCTCGAAGGAGATGCCATCGAATTCTACGGACCAGGATTCCGTCGTTTTGAAACTTATATCAAAGATTTGCATGATGCTGATGGTAATAAAATTGATCGTGCTCCAAATCCAATGGAATTATTGACAATCACTGTCCCTCAAGCGGTTCAAGCAGGAGATATGATTCGTGCTCGTAAAGAAGGACTTGTGAACCTTTATAAAAGCGACGGTTCTAGCAAAACTGTTAGAGCATAATCAGTAATAATTATTAAAAAATGAACGACTCTTAAATATAATGGCATAGGGTCGTTCATTTTTTGTCTAGTTCTTGAGATTTACGGACAGTTGGTGGTACCAATGTCAAACGATTGATATCGCTGATAGCGATGATTGTTGAGATATTCTTTTGAAAGTTTTTGAGGATTAATTTGTCATTTTTGGGGTCGTATTTGACCAAATCACCTGTAAAACTGCCGTCTTCGTAAATAGCATGAAGCGCTAATTGCTTTTCTTGTGCTTCTTTGATGGTTGTGATGATTTTGTGAGTTTTCAGATTAATATCTGCGGCTGGTTGAGCACGAAAGTCAATATACGCCTGTGCTTGCCTTTTTAAACGTTTGATAAGATTTTTCATAGTCATTTACCTAAATAATTGATAAAATGATTATACACCTTTTGAAGAAAAAAATAAATGCCGCGTTGTAAAATGAAGTGCAACAAAAAAGACATGTTCGTCTGATACACTAGAATTCCCCAACTCAGTGTAGAAAGGCGATGAACATGTCCCAAACTCATTCTACCAAAAAGTCTCGTTATTCTCACTTATCACGCTCTGAGCGAGGTGAAATTAGTGCCTATTTGAAGATGGGGAAAAACCTGCTGAGATTGCCCGTCTATTAGGGCGAAATCGTTCGACAATTACCCGTGAGATTAAGCGTGGCACAGTAACACAAGTCCAAAATAAAAATGGAAAACAAATTTATTATCAAACCTATTTCGCTGACAGTGGTCAACGTATCTATGAAGAAAATCGGAAAAAGAGGACCTAACTGAAATTAAAGCAGTGCTCTCTGACTTTCTTTGAAAAACTAGATAAGGCTGTTAGGTCCAATGTTCGTCGACATAGTGTAGATACGTTTGTTCACGAATACAAAGAGGAACAGCCAACAGAAACCATTCCTTCAACGAAGACATTATATCGCTATATCGCAGCTTGTTTTATTTCTATCAAGCCAATAGATTTACCGAAGATGGTGAGTATCAGAAAGTGGTCTAAATATCAAACAACAGTCAATAAGAAGACCCTTGGAAAATCTATTGAAGAGCGTCCAGAAATGATTAATAACCGTTCTGAGTTTGGACGCTGGGGGTTGATCTACTTCTCGGTCAAAAGACCAAAGGAGAGGCTGTTATCATGACCTTGGTCGAACGTCAAACACGATTTGCCTTGGCGTGTAAGCTACCGAATAAACAAGCAGAAACCATCAATGAAGTTGTAAAAACTCTTGGCTGAACACCCTATTACTTCTATCACATCAGATAACGGCTCTGAATTCAGTCTCTTATCGGATTTAGAAGAGGTTGATATTTCCTTCGCCCATCCTTATTCCTCTCATGAAAGAGGAACAAAAGAGAACTTTAAGGGTCTTTTGAGAGAATTTCTCCCTAAAGGACAATCTTTCAACTCATTAACCGAAAAGGAACTCGTACATTATATCTAAGCTATCAATGAGAGGCCTAGACGACTCCATCATTACAAAACTGCAAAATTTCTGTTTGGGCTAGCCCAAACAACCTAACAATGGAATACTAGCCTATTCAAGATCTTGTTGCACTTGCCTTGACAATGTGCTAAAAAAATAAATAATCTAAAGTTTAGAAAGTTTTTTTACGAATATATATATTAGGAGGAAGATTTATTATGTCAGAATTTAAATTTGAAATTGTTGAACACTTACTTACCCTATCTGAGAGCGATAAAGGTTGGACAAAAGAATTGAACCGTGTCAGTTTTAACGGAGCAGAGCCAAAATTTGATATTCGTTCATGGAGCCCAGATCACAGCAAAATGGGCAAAGGTGTGACACTCACAAATGATGAATTTAAAATCATCTTAGACGCTTTCCGCGGCTAAGTTAGAGATAAAAAGTTGGCAGATTTTTCATCTGTCAACTCTTTTTTATGCAAAATAGGCAGTATTTTTTAGAGAGATAAATAAAGGTTTACTGATAGCTGTAATAGCTAGAAGTTTTCCAATTTCAGGAATGATGAAAGGTACAACGCCAGCTAAGAAAGCAGCTTGCCAGCTCATATTTGCTAAAAAATGTAAGCCAATCACTCCGCAAATAAAAGCTAAACAATTACCGAGTAGATTGCTAACAAAAATCTTAACCAAAGAGGGCTCCATATTGGTTAGGTAAGAAGTTAAGGCAGCGTAGAAAAGAAAGCCCCAGAGAAAACCAGATGTTGGACCTGATAATACCGCAATACCTCCGCTACCACCTGCGAAAACAGGAAGCCCAATAGCACCAAGTAGCAGATAAAGCGCCACACTGAGCGTGGCTTCACGTGGACGGAAAATCGACGCGATAAGCCCAATAGCAAGTGTTTTAAGCGT
Organism: Streptococcus macedonicus ACA-DC 198; assembly: GCA_000283635.1. NCBI lineage: Bacteria > Bacillati > Bacillota > Bacilli > Lactobacillales > Streptococcaceae > Streptococcus > Streptococcus macedonicus. Next base: position 1,513,853 of record HE613569.1, on the reverse strand, counting down.
AAACGGAACCGTTCCGATAGGAATTACAATCTGTGAAAGTATTGCAGTCAAAGCAGCACCAAATGCTGGGAAGATGAGCGTTAAAAGCATATTTCTAGATATAAAATCTTCTTGCCTATTTTAGTTAACTTATAATTATATTTAGGTTGACTAAATTTTATCCAAAACTAAGCAGAATATCAAGAAAAAATCGCTTTTTCAGCGATTTCATTTTCCTTTATGGTTGAGATAGTCTGCTACCCCAATCACTCCAAAAACAATTCCCAGAATAATAAAGATTGCTTTGAGCTCTAATAAGCCATAAGCTAAAAAGATGATAGCAGAAATGAAATAGACAATATTTTTTGACATAGCAATTCCTTTTGAATATAATACTTACTCACATTGTAGCATAAAGTAGCTTTCTTTGACATTCTAAGTCTAGCCAAATCACATATTTTTCTTTATAATGAAAATTGGAAACGTAATCATAATCATAATCATTAAAAAGGTGAGGAAAAATGGCAGATTTACAATATAAGAATTACATTTTTGACTTTTATGGCACACTTGTAGATATTTGGACAGACGAGGACGACGAGAAGCTTTGGGAGCAAATGGCTGCGCTTTATGCCGCTTATGGCGCTGATTATTCTGCTGCGGAGCTTAAAGCAAATTACGATAACCATATTAAACGTCAAGAAAATCAATTACGCAAACGTTCTCAGTTAGAACATGTTGAGGTTGATTTGGTGGTTGTTTTTATTGAATTGCTGTTAGAAGCACCGAACAAACACGCCACAGATAGCATTATTCTAGACCTTGAAACATGGGGAAATCTAATTGCCCAAACTTTTAGAATGTTGTCACGCAAAAAATTACAAACTTACGAAAATACCTTAGCGACTTTGAAAACACTTAAAGAAGTAGGAGCAACAGTTATTTTATTGTCAAATGCCCAGCGAGCTTTCACCCAAGCTGAAATTGAAATGACAGGCTGCAGAGAATTTCTTGATAAGATTTACATCTCGTCTGATTACAAAATGAAAAAACCACAAGTTGAATTCATGAATCTGGTCTTGAACGACAATCAACTTAATCCAGAAGAAACCGTTATGGTTGGCAATGATTTCACCAGCGACATGACAATCGCACAAGCAGCAGGCATCGACGGTATTCTGCTTAACACATTCCCATACAACCAATCAGAAATTGAACCCCTCAATACTATGAACGCCAAAGTAATTGAGAATATCAGTGAGTTGGTGGTGGAGTGAAAAATCATATCTAACTTTATGTTAGGGACATTTTGGGTATTTAATCAGAGACGGTAACAGCTGTATGATTGATATATTCATAAATAGGTGTTCTGATAAGCCTCAAAAATTCTCATTTAAATTGCTTAGGTGGAGAAGGATTAACTTGAGTAATCCAATTTTTAATAACAACTACAGTAAGTAATGTAACGAGTTGAACCACTTCTTCATTTGAGAGATTGAATTATCCTTCTTTTGGGACAATATTTGAAGCACCTCATTTAGTGTAAGTAGATACAATAAAATCTTCAAAATTAGGATCGATATTTGTAGTATAGAGACACCTTATCCACCGTCTCTCATTCCAAATTGCTGGTAAAACATTTTCAGCTATATAATCTAAAGGTTTGATATTACTGGAGGGATTATAATTATTAAATACTTGGCAAATCTCTTTATCGATGAGATTATGGATATACAATATAATTTCATTGAAATTTTTAAAATGTTTTTGATAAATGGCCTGTCTTGAAATGCTAGCTTTTGAAGCAATCTCGGAAATTTTAAAATTTGCTTTCTCTGGATTTTCTGAAGCCAATGCAAAGAAAGCATCGATGATTTTTTCACGCGTATATTTTGCCAGAGTGTGAACCCCCAGTAAATTTATAGGTATTTTAACACGCTCTCAGTTTTAGCTGGGGGAGCTTCTTTAATGCAAAAATAGAAAGCCTTGTCCAAAAAGCTTAAGGTGGGGAATAGGTGGGAACAAGTGGCGGAAATGGCGCTGTAATAGGTTTTAATATTTTAAGTTTTAAAATAAGGAAAAGGACAAATAAAAAGTTTTAAACCTGCTTTTAGATGAGTTGTTATTTTATAATAATGATATTGGAAAAAACGGTAGGCAGTAGTTTTAAGTAATGGCTTAACTTCAGTCGCAAGTTATTATTGCAAGAGTATTTTTAATAATAACTGGCAGTAGAATTTCTGCTGTCAGTTTTCTTTCTATTTTAAGCTAAAAAATATCCCTTGAATTATTCAAGGGAAGGTTTTAAATGATTATATAATCTAATTTATTTCATCGTTGGGAAAAGTAAGACGTCGCGGATTGTTGTTGTGTCTGTGAGGAGCATGACTAGGCGGTCGATACCGATACCAAGTCCCCCTGTTGGTGGCATACCGTATTCAAGGGCTTCGACGTAGTCGTAGTCAATTCCAGTTGCTTCATCATCACCAAGTTCTTTAGCTTTTGCTTGGGCTTCAAAACGTGACAATTGATCGATTGGATCGTTAAGTTCGGTAAAGGCATTACCGTATTCTTTAGTCATGATGAAGAGTTCGAAGCGGTCAGTGAAGCGAGGATCTTCTGCGTTTTTCTTAGCAAGAGGAGAAACTTCAACTGGGTGTCCATAAACAAATGTTGGTTGAATCAATGTTTCTTCGACAAATTCTTCAAAGAAAGCGTTGATGATGTGACCAACTGAAGTGAAGTGTTTTTCAACTGGTACATTTTTCTCTTTGGCAATAGCTTGCGCTTCTTCGAGAGTCATTTCTTGCCAGAAATCAACACCAGTGACTTCTTTGATAGCATCAACCATGTGAACACGTTTAAATGGTTTGTCAATGGCAATTTCAGTTCCTTGGTATGAAATAGGACCGTCACCTTTAACAGCTTTTGAGGCGTGTTGGATAATGCCTTCTGTCAAATCCATGATATCTTTGAAGTCAGCATAGGCTTGATAAACTTCGATAGTTGTGAATTCAGGATTGTGTGTGGCATCCATACCTTCGTTACGGAAGATACGTCCAATTTCGTACACTCTTTCCATACCACCAACGATAAGACGTTTCAAGTGAAGTTCAGTTGCGATACGAAGAACCATGTCCATATCTTGTGCATTGTGGTGAGTGATAAATGGGCGAGCAGCAGCACCACCAGCTTCGTTGTGAAGGACTGGTGTTTCAACTTCTAAGAAACCAAGACCTTCAAGGTAACGACGGATTTCTGAGATGATTTTTGAACGAGTCACAAAGCGTTCAAAGCTTTCACGGTTTGAAACCAAGTCAAGGTAACGTTTACGATATTTAGTTTCAACGTCTGTAAGTCCATGGAATTTTTCTGGGAGTGGACGAAGCGCTTTAGACAAGTGAGTAAGGTGAGTGGCTTTGATTGTCAATTCACCCATGTCTGTACGCATGATTTCACCTTCGATACCGAGGAAGTCACCGAGGTCTGCTTTTTTGAAAATTTGATAGTTTTCGTCACCGACAGCATCTTTGCGGACATAGACTTGGATTTGACCGTCGCGGTCTTGAATGTGTGCAAAACCAACTTTACCTTTACCACGCTTAGTCATTAGACGACCAGCGATAGTAGCTGTTTTGTTAATTTCATGCAATTCTTCTTTAGTTTTGTCAGCGTATTTTTCTTTTAATTGACCAGAAGTAGCTGTGCGTTCAAATCGAGTTCCGAAAGGATCGATGCCTTGTTCAGCCAAAGCTGCCATTTTTTCACGACGCACGATTTGTTGGTCGTTTAATTCTTCAATGTGTTCGTTTGACATGTTTTCCTCCAATAAGTATTCTTTCCTATTGTATCATAAAAGAAGTTAGAATACACCCTATTTTTGCGTGCTTTGCTTGAGAGTGAGACAAAAATTGGTAATTTCAAAAGAAATTCGATTTTTCAGCAAGTTTTTTCTTGTTGCTGATTTGAAACGGGGTTATTTTCAGATTGTCAAAGTCCAAAACACCATGTTTTGTAAATATAACGACACAGACAAGGAGATTAATCACTTTTGTATCAGCTTTGTTTTCTTGTCTTTGATTGAAAAGAAGGCTAAAAAATAGTATAATATGTGACGGTAAAAATTATTAGAGAGAAAAGAGATTCATGATTACTTCAATTGTTTTTGATGTTGATGATACGATTTATGACCAACAAGCACCTTATCGTATTGCCGTTGAGAAATGTTTCCCTGATTTTGATATGAGTAAAATCAATCAGGCTTATATTCGTTTCCGTCATTATTCAGATGTCGGATTTCCGCGTGTAATGGCAGGTGAGTGGACAACTGAGTATTTCCGTTTTTGGCGTTGCAAGGAAACTTTATTAGAATTTGGTTACCGTGAAATTGATGAAGCAACTGGCGTGCATTTCCAAGAAATTTATGAAGAGGAATTGGAAAATATCACAATGCTTGATGAGATGCGCATGACACTTGATTTTCTTAAAGAAAAAGGCGTTCCAATGGGGATTATAACGAATGGACCAACGGAACACCAACTGAAAAAAGTTAAAAAACTTGGTCTTTATGATTATATTGACCCAAAATGTGTCCTTGTCAGCCAAGCGACTGGTTTCCAAAAACCAGAAAAAGAGATTTTCAATCTTGCTGCGGAGCAATTTGACATGAACCCTGCAACAACACTTTACGTTGGTGATTCATATGACAATGACGTTGTTGGTGCTTTCAATGGTGGCTGGCATTCAATGTGGTTTAACCACCGTGGTCGTAGTTTGAAACCTGGTATCAAACCAGTTTATGATGTTGCTATTGATAACTTTGAACAATTGTTCGGAGCTGTGAAAGTTCTCTTTGATCTTCCTGATAATAAATTCATCTTTGATGTCAATGACAAGAAAAATCCAATTCTTGAGATGGGTATCAATAACGGATTTATGATGGCAGCAGAACGTCTGCTTGAAAGTAACATGAGTATTGATAAAGTTGTTATCCTGCTTCGTTTGGACAAACAACAAGAAAAAGTTTTGCGTCTAAAATACGCAAGAAATAACTAATAAATGAACCCTCCTAAGCGCCATTTAGGAGGGTTTTTCGTCTTTAAGATTTCTTTTGTTTATAAGATGTGTCATTCCATTTTAGGCAAGTGAAGGTTTTAAAATCCTTGGTCTCTAAAATCGTCACACTACCGTTATCCAGTCCGCCTTGGGCACGGAGAACGGCTGGTTCATATCCTAATAAAGTACGGATAGAGGCGGTAAAATTAGCACCATGCCCAACTAACAAGACATTCTGATAAGGTTGATTTTTCATTGATTTAATGAATGACTCAACGCGTTTAGTGGTTTGATAAACAGATTCAGCGTCAAATACATCATTATCGAATTTAGCTAAATTATGTCGAAAAGCTTGCATTTGTTGAGGAAAAATAGATGTTATTGTTGCAATTTTGCTGCCTTCCAATCTTCCAAGATGCCATTCACGCAGCGAGGGTTGAAAGCTGATTGGCTTTGGATAGTGGCTGTGTGACATGATAATCTTGCAAGTATCGCTGGCACGTTTTAAATCGCTTGAAAAAACGGCATCAAATTTAACATCTTGGAGATAATCACCTAATTTTTCCAAATCATGGACGGATTCCTCCAAAAGTGGGGAGTCACCATTTGCTCCTTGGAAACGTCCTTCTAAGTTCCATTGTGTTTTACCATGTCGTACAAAATAAAATTTCATCAGTTACTTTCCAATCTAAAAATTAATGTGAATCGTCAATCAAGTCAGCAAAGCTGGCACCAACAAAATCTGCCAAGGTTTGACTGTCAATGCGGATAGAACGTCCAATTTCACCAGCAGAAACAATCATCGTTCCCATTTCTAAAGCACGGTTATCAATGAAAATCGGAAAATTGTGTTGCTGATGAATACCGACAGGATTATTTGCTCCGTGAATGTAGCCAGTCGTTTTTTGAAGATTTTTTTTGTGGAATCATGCTGACTTTTTTGTTGCCAGAAACTTTGGCTAATTTTTTCTCAGAAAGATGTTCGGTGATTTGAACAATTCCGATTAGAGGACCTGTTTTGTCACCTGTTAAAGCAAGGGTTTTGAAAATATCAGATTTTTCAATGTCATCTGTTAAGTCTCCCTCAAGTGCATTGATTGCTAAACTGTCGTGTTCGATTTTTGCCTTGTCCAGAATTTGGTCAACAAGTGTCTTTTTTAATTTAGTTTTTTTTCCCATTTTCCCTCTTAATCTTTCTATTTATTAGTCAATTACTATTTTACTAAAAAAATAAAAAGGTACAAGTTTGCACCTTTTAGCAAGCATTATAATAAGCTTGGACGAGTTCGACAAAATCTTTGACGTCATAGTCCGTACGGAAATAATCATTAGCGGTTTCTGTCCAGTAATCAGTTGGATCAACGTGGTCAGTACCACCAAGGTAAAGGCTGACCATTTCATGTGTCCAAATGGTTCCTTCGCCATCTTCTTGACCAAGTGTTACAGGAAGGTCATATTTTTTGAGCATGTAAGCAGTATAATAAGCTGCGTTTGCTAGTTGCTCGGCGAAGCCTTTTTGAGATTTCTCATGTGTTAATTCAAATTGAATGTAATAAGGATTGGCATTGGCACCAGCACCCTGAGCTTTGTAATCTTCATCAGCAATGCGAAGAATGGTATCACTATCAATGAAAGAGTGGACAAAGACACCTTCTTCATCATAACTTTGAACCATATAATTCACTTCGCTTTCAATCGTTGAATTGTCAACGCCAGTATCATGAATAATTACCCCAAGAGGTTTTCCGTCATCTGTCTTATAAGCGGCTTGTTCAAAACTACTTTCAATGTCATCAGTAATATCAGTGTGCGAATAACCAAGTGTTTCAGCGATATAAGCATTAATAGTATTATCCTGCTCAAGCGAAATATCATTCGTGTCGATATAGTAAGTATCACCGTTCATGCTAAATTGAGCTAAAGTGATATCTTCGTCATTGAGGGTCGCATCATAGTAATAGGCACTAATTGTAATCGCAGTATTTTCATTAATTTTGCTGCTAGAACCATCGTTGGTGTACATAATAGCGTCAGAAGTAGAGACCGTAGCTGTTTCGGAAACATCATAAGAATTGGCATTTGATAAATTCAAACTTCCGTCTGAAGCTAAAGTTGTGACTCCTGAAAAAATCAGTTTAGCGAGAATTAGGGCAAGTGCGACTACTGCCGTGACAAGCCCAGCTATTGTTATTATTTGAGATTTTTGTTGTCGTTTTCTACGTGAAGAATTTCTTGTTGGCATAGTTTTACTATAAGTTTTAACCCTTAAATTAATATTAATTTGAGGGTTAAAATTGTTGATTTTGACATTAAAAATCACAGGATTTTTCAGAACTTTTTTATAAAAATTGAGTTAGCAAAAAAGCTAGGATAGTATTTCCTCGCTTTTATTTGCTACTACTTGTTGTACCGAAAAGTTTTTCGTACGTTGTTTTCGTATCTTTTGTGACGGCAATTTGGTTTAAGTCAAGTGGTGAACTAAAACCATTGATGTAACCTTGCGAGGTGTATTGATGGAGGTCATAGTCCAAATCAGTTTGTGGTGCAGCATCGTAATAACCAGTATCAGAACCATAAGCAGGAATCCAAACTGCATCGAAACCATCCACGGAAATTTCTTGTTCATCCATGAAATAAGTTCCAATGTAGATACCGACATTTTCCGCACCGAGTTTTTTGAGCTCTTTTAAGAAAGCCTGTACACCTTTATTCATGTCAGACATAGTCGCCTCTTCAACGTCAATCCAATAGAATGTTGGACTGTAAGGTGAAGCATTCTTATAGAAAATTTTTGCTTCCTCCTTCATCTCCTTGACGGTTGTACCGAGAGCGTAGCTATAAACGGCTACAGGAACATTTCGTTTCTGTAATTCTTTGATATGTGTCTTAAATGATTTATCAATACCAGTTGTATAGGCGGCATTGCTATCTTTACTGATTTGTGACCCTCCATAAACACGAACGATAGCACCAGAAATATTCCGAGATAAAGTATCATAGTCAATTTCGTTTGGAAGTTGCCAACCTGAGATATCAATAATCGGATTAAGAACAAAATCTTCATCAGTTTCAGAAGTTGATGTAGTGGTAGTACTCGTGTTACTCACAGTTGGAATAGAATCCTTAGCTGAAGCTAGTTGTTGCTTTTGTAAACTATCTGAGTGAGCTTTACCAATCACGAGAAGTAGCCCACAGAGGGCGAAGAATACTACAACAACAATGGGTTTTATTCGTCTTCTCATTAGTAATATTTTAGCGTAAAAAGGCTTAAAAATCAAAGCATTGCTCATTTTGTAATCGTTTTGTCATATTTTTTAATATTTTATCTATGGACTGTTACAAAAGAAGTAATGCCAGTAAAGGCGCTGCAAATAGTCTGACAGCTATTTGTCATTGATAAGGCTTTCAATTTCTGTAACAATTGTTTCTGGTTCTGTTTTTGATGAAAAACGTTTGATGACATTGCCATTTTGGTCGATAAGAAATTTTGCAAAGTTCCATTCAATACTCTTGCCAAGTGGTCCCTTTTGTTCACTTTTTAGCCAATCATAGAGTGGGTCGGCTTCTTTACCGTTGACTTTAATTTTCGCAAAGCGAGGAAAAGTTGTCTGGTAATTCAAGGTGCAAAAGGTATTGATTTCGTCGGCGTTTCCTGGCGCTTGATTTAAAAATTGATTACAAGGAAAATCTAAAATTTCAAATCCTTTGTCATGGTAAGTGTCATAAAGCTTTTGTAGTCCTTCGTATTGTGGGGTTAAGCCACAACCTGTTGCCGTATTGACAATGAGTAGGATTTTGCCTTGGTATTTTGACAATTGGACATCAGAGCCGTCTTGGGCTTTGACAGTAAAGTCATAAAGATTAGTCATGATTAAGCTCCTTTGTATAAGCAATAATTTGGTCAACGGTATCACTTAAAAATTGAATGGTATCACGGAGTGGTTGCGCGGTGGAAATATCGGCACCAATTAATTTAGCGGTGTCAAGCGGCGTACGTGAACCACCTGATTTTAAGAAATTCAACCAGTCGTTAGCACCATTTGGGTTATTTTTTAGATTAAGATACCCAGCAGTTGAAATAACCATACCTGCAGAATAAGTGTAGCTATACAACCCAGCATAATAATGACTTTGGCGCATCCAAGTTAAAGCAGCATCGTCGTCAATATCAATGGCATCACCCCAAAATTGGCTAAGAACATCTTTCATTATCTTGTTAAGTTGTGTAGCACCGAAGGTTTTTCCGTCTTCAATGAGATTGTAAACCTGACGTTGAAAAGCAGCTTCAAGTAAGTGAGTGATAAAATTATGGAAATAAGTATCTGTCAAACGATGAGCGAGTGCAAAGCGTTTCTGGCGTGGAGTGTCAAATTGTTTTTCGAGGTAATCGCTGAGCAGGAGTTCGTTGAAAGTAGAAGGAGCTTCGACGTAATAAGTTGACATATGGGTATTAAAGTAACTTTGGTTGTTGTCTGAGAAGATAAATTGTCCAGAGTGACCGATTTCATGGATAAGTGTGTACACATCAGACATACGACCAGTCCAACTCATTAAAACGTAGGGATGAACTTTGTAAGGGTCAGTAGCGTAGCCACCAGAATCTTTATTGGCATTAGCAGCAAAGTCAACCCAACGTTCTTCTTGATAACGTGAGACTTCTTGAGCATATTCATCACCAAGTGGGGCAACGGATTTCATCACCAAATCATAAGCATCATCAATCGTAACCTCTGGGTTAAGCTCGCTATCCAAGTCAAGCTTCCAGTCTGCAAAAGTCATTTTTTTAAGACCATTAACATGAGCAACGTGTTTAAGGTATTTTTGCGCAACAGGAGCAAATTCTGTCATGATAAGGTCAATTTGACGGTCAAACAGGTCACGGTTAACTTCTTGTTTGGCTAAGAGGTAATCAAAAACGGATTCGTAACCTCGCATGTCAGCAATGATTTTTTCTGATTTGACTTGTGCTAGATAAGCACTTGCTGCGGCATTTTGATGTTTACGAAGTCCTGCAGAGAAAGAACGAAAAGCTTTTTCACGGACTTGAGCATTTTCATGATTTTGATAAAAATTTTCATAGGTGACAAAAGAGTTTTGATAGACCTTGCCATCAACTTCAAAATCTTCCATTTCAAAGTCACCTGCACGCATTTTGGTGTAGATATCTTCTGGCGCTTTAAAAACTTCACCAAAGTTCGTCAACACTTTTTCAACTTCTGGGGAGATAAAATGATTTTTTTGAATTTTCGCTTGGCGAATAGCTGCGCTAAAATGCGGATTTTCTTCTAAAGCATCAAGGATTTCTAAGTCGGCAGTCGCTAGCGCAGTATCAAAGAAGCTTAATGCTACATTGGCTTTCGTGAAAAAATCAGCACCAGCTTGTGCAATCTGAGCAAATTCTTCATTGCTAAAGTCGCTGGTTTGCGGCATGAAAGAATAATTATCGATATGGCTCATCTCGATATAAATTTGTTCAATTTCATAAAGCGCTTTGGTAAAGTCTTCCAAAGTCGTCAAATTCTCCTCGTAATTTCGTTTAAAAAGATTAATATCTTCTAACGTTTTTTCGATACTTCGCAAAAAATCCTCACGGTCTTGGTAAAGGGCACTCAAATCCCATAATTCATTTTCAGGAAATTCCGAACGTTTTTTTAATTCCATCTAGTATTACTCCTTTGCAAAACTTTTGTCATGGACCAGTATATCAGAAAATAACACCTAAACAAAAAAAGAAAGTTTCCCATTTTCTCAAAAAAATCCTTGATGAATCGTTCAACATTTTTTCAAAACTAAAAACGCTAACAATCTATTTGTTAACATGCTTTGTTAGTTTTTTAGATATTTTGTCTCAAAATAAATATCGTTTAAAAAATCAGAAAATTTATAAAATAATGGACAATTTGACATAAATTGGGTTACTTTTGACGTAAAAAGTGGTATGATAGAGTAGTACGATTGTAATAAAGGATTAAAATCCGAACAAAAAAGGAGTGAAGAGTGTGACAATCAAAAAACTGGAGAACAATAGCACCCAGTCGATTATTACCGAGGAAGTCAAAATACTAAAAGGCTTGCTTGATGAGATAACTCATCAAATGGTTGGTGATGAGGTGTTTGCCAAAATTCAAAACATTGTTGAATTGTCAGCAAGTGATGAATATGTCAAACTTGAAAAATTAGTAGTTCAATTAACCAACGATGAAATGGTTGTAGTGTCTCGTTATTTTTCAATTTTGCCACTTTTAATAAACATTTCAGAAGACGTTGATTTTGCTTATGAAATCAATTACCAAAATAATACTAATCAAGATTATCTTGGTAAACTCTCTTTAACCGTAGATATGGTTTCAGAAAGCGAAAACTCTAAAGAAATCCTTGAAAATGTCAATGTTGTGCCTGTATTAACAGCTCACCCTACACAAGTTCAACGTAAGACAGTCCTCGAATTGACAAATCACATTCATGACCTTTTACGTAAATACCGCGATGTCAGAGCGGGTGTTGTGAACCGTGACAAATGGTACACTGATTTGCGCCGTTACATTGAAATCATCATGCAAACGGACATTATTCGTGAGAAAAAACTGAAGGTAAAAAATGAAATTACCAACGTTATGGAGTATTACAATACATCCTTAATTCAAGCGATTACCAAGTTGACTTCAGAGTACAAACGCTTAGCAGCTGAAAAAGGCATCGACCTAGAAAATCCAAAACCTATCACAATGGGAATGTGGATTGGTGGTGACCGTGACGGTAACCCATACGTAACAGCTGAAACACTTCGTTTGTCAGCAACGGTCCAAAGCGAAGTCATCATTAACTACTACATCGAAAAATTAACAGCTCTTTATCGCACATTCTCACTTTCAACAACCTTGACAAATATTAGTCCAGAAGTTGAAAAATTAGCAGAATTGTCAAGCGATAAATCTATCTACCGTGAAAATGAACCTTATCGTAAGGCATTTAACTATATTCAATCAAAATTAATTCAAACCTTAATCGAATTAAAAGCTAACACAGCCATTTCTCAAGGTGTTTTGGAAGGTAGCAACAACATCAGTTCAGATGTTTGCACAAGCACTAAAAACGCTGGTGTCATTACAAAATACTTACAAACAAAATTCTCTAAAGTTTCATCAGAACTTCAAGAAGAAATTCCAAGCTATAAAACAGCCAAAGAATTTAAAGATGATTTGTTTATTATCAAACAATCATTGCTTGACAATGGTGATGATGCGCTCTTGACAGGTGATTTTAGCGAATTGCTTCAAGCAGTTGATGTCTTTGGATTCTATCTTGCAATGATTGATATGCGTCAAGATTCAAGCGTTAACGAAGCTTGTGTTGCAGAATTGTTGAAATCAGCTAATATCATTGAGGATTACAGCTCACTTTCAGAAGAAGAAAAAGTAAAAGTTCTTCTCAAAGAATTGCAAGAAGACCCACGTACGTTGTCATCAACAAATGCTGAAAAATCAGAACAACTTCAAAAAGAATTAGCAATCTTCCAAACAGCTCGTTACCTTAAAGATAAATTAGGTGACGAAGTCATTAAACAACACATTATTTCACATACTGAAAGTGTTTCTGATATGTTTGAGTTGGCTATCATGCTTAAAGAAGTCGGACTTCTTGATAACCAAACAGCGCGTGTTCAAATTGTGCCACTCTTTGAAACAATCGAGGACCTTGAAAATTCACGTGCTATCATGGAAGAATATCTTGATTATGATATTGTTCGTCGCTGGGTTTCAGCTAGCAAAGGTTACCAAGAAATTATGCTTGGTTACTCAGACAGTAACAAAGACGGTGGTTACTTATCATCTGTTTGGACACTTTATAAAGCTCAAAATGAATTGACTCGTATTGGTTCAGAACGTGGTATTAAAGTGACATTCATTCACGGTCGTGGTGGTACTGTTGGTCGTGGTGGTGGTCCATCATATGAAGCTATCACATCACAACCATTCGGTTCAATCAAAGATCGTATTCGTCTTACTGAGCAAGGTGAAATCATTGAAAATAAATACGGCAATAAAGACGTTGCTTATTACAACCTTGAAATGTTGGTTTCAGCAACTATCGATCGTATCGTGACACGTATGATTACAAATCCAGATGAAATTGATGATTTCCGTGCAACAATGGACGGCATTGTCACTTACTCAAATGGTGTTTATCGTGATTTAGTATTTGGTAATCCACATTTCTATGATTACTTCTTTGAAGCAACACCAATCAAGGAAGTATCAAGCTTGAACATTGGTTCACGTCCAGCTGCTCGTAAAACAATCACAGAAATTTCAGGTCTCCGTGCAATCCCTTGGGTATTCTCATGGTCACAAAGCCGTATCATGTTCCCAGGTTGGTATGGTGTCGGTTCAGCATTCAAGAACTTTATTGACGCTGAAGAAGGAAACTTGGCAAAACTTCAACATATGTATGAAAAATGGCCATTTTTCCATTCACTTCTTTCAAATGTTGATATGGTTCTCTCTAAATCAAATATGAACATTGCTTTCCAATATGCTCAATTGGCAGAAAGCGAAGAAGTACGCGATGTCTTTAATACTATCCTTGACGAATGGCAATTGACTAAAAATGTTATTTTAGCAATCGAAAAACACCAAGATTTGTTGGAAGAAAATCCTTCGCTTAAAGCAAGCTTAGATTACCGCTTGCCATACTTCAACGTTTTGAACTACATTCAAATTGAGTTGATAAAACGTTTACGTCATGAAGAATTGGATGAGGATTACGAAAAACTCATTCACACAACTATCAACGGTATTGCCACAGGATTGCGTAATTCTGGCTAATATCAAAATATTCTGAAAGTCTGAGATTAACTTCTCAGACTTTTACTTTTTTTTAGGGTCGAAAGATGATATAATGGCATATGATAAACTCGAATGTATGTAGGGGAATCTATGAAAATCGATAAAAGGCATTTATTAAATTATTCTATCCTCGTGCCTTATTTAATTCTGTCTGTTATTGGGCTGATTGTTGTCTATTCAACAACTAGTGCAACACTTGTCCAATACGGTGTTAATCCGTTTGCGTCAGTATTAAACCAAGGGCTTTTTTGGATAGTCAGTCTGATTGCCATTCTTTTTATTTATAAACTGAAATTAAACTTTTTAAAAAATTCACGAACGCTGACCATGACAATGATGGTCGAAATTATTTTGTTGCTCATTGCGCGTTTCTTCACTAAAACTGTTAATGGTGCCCATGGTTGGATTGTTATTGGACCGATCAGTTTCCAACCAGCTGAATATTTAAAAATTATCATTGTTTGGTTTTTGGCATTTACTTTTGCAAGGCGTCAAGAATTGATTGAAATATATGATTACCAAGCACTTACCAAGCGGAAATGGCTTCCTAGAAAATGGAGCGACTTGAAAGACTGGCGTGTTTATTCGTTGGTCATGATATTATTGGTTGCTGCCCAACCTGACCTTGGAAATGCGGCAATTATCGTTTTGACAGCTTTAATCATGTATTCTGTTAGCGGGGTTGGTTATCGTTGGTTTTCAGCGATTTTAGCTACCGTAACGGCTTTGTCAGCTGCTTTCTTAGGTTTGATTGCAGTTGTTGGGGTTAAAACTATGGAAAAAGTCCCAGTCTTTGGTTATGTTGCCAAACGTTTCAGTGCCTTTTTCAATCCATTTGATGATTTGACGGACTCAGGACACCAGTTAGCACATTCATATTATGCCATGAGTAATGGTGGCTGGTTTGGTCGTGGTTTGGGAAATTCGATTGAAAAAGCTGGTTACTTACCCGAAGCAACGACAGACTTTGTCTTTTCAATTGTCATTGAAGAACTTGGTTTAATTGGTGCGGGGCTCATTTTAGCATTGCTATTCTTTTTGATTTTACGTATTATGCACGTGGGTATTAAAGCTAAAAATCCTTTCAACTCTATGATTGCTCTTGGTATCGGCGGAATGATACTCATGCAAACTTTTGTTAACATCGGAGGAATTTCAGGGCTTATTCCGTCAACTGGTGTTACTTTCCCATTCCTATCCCAAGGGGGAAATAGTTTGCTAGTTTTATCAGTAGCTATAGGCTTTGTGCTAAATATTGACGCCAATGAAAAACGCGAAGAAATCATCCGCGAAGCAGAAGAACAATTAAAAACCAAGGAAATAACACAAGAATATGATGACAACGTTATCGACCTAGATAGTTTTTATTAGAAATCTCCCCTTTGCGGGAGTTTTTTTGTAACCAAAAGAAATGTGATTCGTTATAAAAGTGAAAAGGGAGGTGAGTAGGATTAAGCTGGATGGTTATGAGGTGGAATTGTTAGGATTCGCTGAGGAGATTAGTTATTATTTGCAAAAATCGGGGGCTAGTGCTGAAAATGCACGTGACATTAGCCAAGATGTTCTCGTTAAAATGCTAGAAAGCGAGATTGTCCTTCCTTTCGAGAAAATGCGGGCATGGATGTACCGTGTGGCAGTTAGGCTCTACATTGACCGCTATCGGCGTGATAAAAAGTATTGGGAAATCTTACAACGTGAATTCTTTAAGGATGAAAATGTCATTGCTTTTGATAGCCCAGATTATGAACCACTTTATCAAGCCGTGGCTTTGTTAAAGGAAAAATATCGCTTGGTGATTGATTTGTATTACTTCCAGAATCTTTCTATAAAGGAGATTTGTCAAGTTCTTGGTATTTCAGCAAGTAAAGCCAAGATTGATTTGATGCGAGGGCGACGCGATTTGCAAAAAATATTAGAGAAAGAAGGGGATTATTATGACGATTTCAAATGATTTTGAAAAAATTGCTACGAAAAATAAGCGAAAAAATCGCTTGAAAACAGTTGGGATTAGTGTTGGTATGATGTTGATTAGTGCTTTGATTATCTTTTTAGGCTTACGTTCGTTGACAGAACGTCATGCAGAGATGGTCAAAGAAAACTATCTGTTGAGGTCAGAGATTGCCTATCCCAATATCGACTACACCACTTGGGGCTTTGAAGCAAATTCGGAATTTACAGGGACCTTTTATTCACACCGTTCTAAAAATATTGACGGTATTAGTGTCCCTTTTGAAGAGTATCAAGGAAATTATTCAATAATTGGTCCTATGTCAGCTAGTCAAAATGAAGGCTTGGAAGAAGGAGATAGCAATAGCTCCAACTATACACATGGCAATCTCTATAAAGTACCAATCTTCTATAATGTTAATGCTTCCGCTAAGACAGTAAGTATGGAAGTCACACAAGATATTAGTAAGGTTGCAGAAATGACTGGACAGGCTGTGGAAGTAGCAATTACATTTGATAAACCTTACACCTATCAAGAAATTACAGACATGGTCCCTGATAACCTTTTGGTCAATTGGTACTGGATTGGCACATCGAGTACTGTGGATACAGCGAATTTAGCTCTAGATGCCCAACTAGGTTTCGCTCCGTCTTCAATAAATGATTATGCGGCTGATTTTAAGAACTTCAAGTCAAATTTAAAAAAGGCGATTGAGTCAGGTGTCGTTGATTCTCGATATAGCATTGAAGATGAAACATTGTCATTAGAAGATGATGCTAAAACTTACTTGAAAAATAATTCAAATTACAAAACAGCAACCTTTTCTGGGGTTATCTTGACTGGGCGTGCTGAAAATTTTGCTCAGCTTGAAGACAAGAATTGGATTTACGCTTCGAATATCGGACAGAGCGTCACAATTCAGCCATATCACACACTTACGAAATAAAGAATGAAAGTTCTAAAATGAAGCTAGCCACTTGATGGTATCAAAAAACATCTCAGAGAGATATAATGTAATCACCACAACAACATTAGAAAGCCTCCGGGATGCAGGAACTATTATACACCAAAATGGAAACATTTAACACTAGCTGACCGTAGAAATATAGAACGTTGGCTCAAAGAAGGTCATTCCAATCGCGAAATCGCTAGAAGATTAGCCAAAGCTCCTCAAACCATTCACAATGAAGTCAAGAGCGGACAAGTCAGACAACAAGTGCGTAAAGGAAAATACGAGTTAGTTTACTCAGCTGACTTTGCACAGGATGCTTATGATAATAATCGTAAACGTTCTGTGAAGCGGCTTTCTCTAACTAAAGAGCTCAGAGAAAATATTGTCCACTACATCAAACAGAAATACTCTCCTGAAATGATAGTCAAAACAAAGGGTATTAATGTCTCTATCTCAACCATTTATTATTGGATTCATCATGGACAACTAGGCCTAACCAGAGCAGATATGCTTTATCCTCGTAAGGCGACCCCTAAGAAAAAACAAGTCAGCCCCAATTTTAAACTTGCTGGAAAGTCTATTGAGGAGCGACCAGAGAGCATTAATAATCGTGAGAAGCTAGGGGATTTTGAGATTGATACTGTTATTCAAACACGGGCTAAAAACGAGTGCTTATTTGCTCTGACTGACAGGAAGAGTCGCTATCAAATTATTCGGCTTATTCCTGACAAGTCGTCTACTTCAGTTAATCAGGCCTTGAAAGCCATTCTAAAAAACTATCAAATTAACTCTATCACAGCAGATAACGGGACAGAATTCAGTCGCTTAGAGGATGTCTTTGACCCTAAACATATTTATTATGCTCATCCCTATTCTTCTTGGGAAAGAGGACGCAATGAGAACCATAACAGGCTGATTCGTCGTTGGTTACCGAAAGGAAGCAAAAATGCGACTCCACAACAAGTCGCATTCATTGAAAATTGGATTAATAACTATCCAAAGAAAATTCTAGATTACAAATCTCCTAAAGAGTTTTTACAAACTGGCTAACTTGGACTTGAAATTTAGCACGAAATAAAGAAATAGAGAAATCATAAATAAAATAGTAAAATACTTGCAATTCCCACATAATTTGTTAAAATAGTATGGTAAAGTTAGACTGTATTGCTTACCGTCTATCTATAAAATATATTTTATTGGAGGCTTTTACCCAAATGGCAAAAGAAAAATACGATCGTAGTAAACCACACGTTAATATTGGTACAATTGGACACGTTGACCATGGTAAAACTACTTTGACAGCTGCAATTACAACAGTTCTTGCTCGTCGTCTTCCAAGCGCAGTTAACCAACCAAAAGACTACGCTTCTATCGATGCTGCTCCTGAAGAACGCGAACGCGGTATCACAATCAACACTGCACACGTTGAATACGAAACTGCTAAACGTCACTATGCTCACATCGACGCTCCAGGACACGCGGACTACGTTAAAAACATGATCACTGGTGCTGCCCAAATGGATGGTGCTATCCTTGTAGTAGCTTCAACAGATGGTCCAATGCCACAAACTCGTGAACACATCCTTCTTTCACGTCAAGTTGGTGTTAAACACCTTATCGTCTTCATGAACAAAGTTGACCTTGTTGATGACGAAGAATTGCTTGAATTGGTTGAAATGGAAATCCGTGACCTTCTTTCAGAATACGATTTCCCAGGTGATGATCTTCCAGTTATCCAAGGTTCAGCTCTTAAAGCTCTTGAAGGTGACACTCACTACGAAGATATCATCATGGAATTGATGGACACTGTTGATGAATACATTCCAGAACCAGAACGTGATACTGACAAACCATTGCTTCTTCCAGTCGAAGACGTATTCTCAATCACTGGACGTGGTACAGTAGCATCAGGACGTATCGACCGTGGTACTGTTAAAGTCAACGACGAAGTTGAAATCGTTGGTATCCGTGAGGACATCCAAAAAGCTGTTGTTACTGGTGTTGAAATGTTCCGTAAACAACTTGATGAAGGTCTTGCAGGGGATAACGTTGGTGTTCTTCTTCGTGGTGTCCAACGTGATGAAATCGAACGTGGTCAAGTTCTTGCTAAACCAGGTTCAATTCACCCACACACTAAATTCAAAGGTGAAGTTTACATCCTTACTAAAGACGAAGGTGGACGTCACACTCCATTCTTCAACAACTACCGTCCGCAATTCTACTTCCGTACAACTGACGTTACAGGTTCAATCGAACTTCCAGCAGGTACTGAAATGGTAATGCCTGGTGATAACGTAACTATCGACGTTGAATTGATTCACCCAATCGCCGTTGAACAAGGTACTACATTCTCAATCCGTGAAGGTGGACGTACTGTTGGTTCAGGTATCGTTACAGAAATCGAAGCTTAATTTTAGTTAATTAATTAAGTTCCCAGATAACAATTATTAGTCAGATAGTAATTGTAGAAGAGTCCCGTAAGGGGCTCTTTTTGTGATTTCTTTGAGGTTTGTCGCTAAAAATCCCGTCGAACCTTTAAAACCTGCTAAAAATATGATAAAATAGGGGAGTAAATAAAAAAAGAAGAGGTATGTGAAATGTCACGTAAACCATTTATCGTTGGTAACTGGAAAATGAACAAAAATCCAGAAGAAGCTAAAGCATTTGTTGAAGCAGTAGTTTCTAAATTGCCTTCATCAGAACTTGTTGAAGTTGGTATCGCTGTTCCTGCACTTGTCCTTTCAACAGTTCTTGCTGCAGCTAAAGGTTCAAACCTTAAAGTTGCTGCTGAAAACTGCTACTTTGAAAACGCTGGTGCTTTCACTGGTGAAAACAGCCCTAAAGTATTGTCTGAAATGGGAACTGACTACGTTGTAATCGGTCACTCAGAACGTCGCGAATACTTCCACGAAACTGACGAAGATATCAACAAAAAAGCTAAAGCAATCTTTGCTAACGGTATGCTTCCAATCATCTGCTGTGGTGAAACTCTTGAAACTTACGAAGCTGGTAAAGCTGCTGAATTCGTAGGTGGACAAGTTTCAGCAGCTCTTGCTGGATTGTCAGAAGAACAAGTTTCTTCACTTGTTATCGCATACGAACCAATCTGGGCTATCGGTACTGGTAAATCAGCTAGCCAAGATGACGCACAAAAAATGTGTAAAGTTGTTCGTGACACAGTTGCAGCAGACTTCGGTCAAGCAGTAGCTGATAAAGTTCGCGTTCAATACGGTGGTTCAGTTAAGCCTGAAAACATTGCTGCTTACATGGCTTGCCCAGATGTTGATGGTGCCCTTGTTGGTGGTGCATCACTTCAACCAGAAAGCTTCCTTGCTCTTCTTGACTTTGTAAAATAATCAAGAAACATTGAAGTCATTTAAACCTACTTGTCTTAGGACAGGTAGGTTTTTTTGTGCTTTCTTTTTTGGTTATAGATTTGAGCGATAAAAAATATAGCTTGTAAAGCAAAGAGCAACAAATTTGGAAGTTAAGTTCCAACTAATACTTAATAAAAATCAAAAATAGCATTATAATAGTATTTTGATAAAAGAACTTACCCAAACACAAGTCGAAGAATTGACGCAAGTACTTAAAAATAAAAATGATGCTCCGCATCATAGAAAAATACAGGCACTCATTCTTTATTCTGAATGCAATAAAAAGTAGCCAAATCAGTAGGCTTTGTCCATCAGAAAGTCCGAAACTTATTGAATCGCTATTTAAGTGGTGCTTAGAGGGCCTATTAAAGGAAAATCGTGGTGGTCGCCACCGCTCATATATGATGCATGAGGAGGAAGAAGCTTTCCTTAAAGAGCAACTCTCTTCTTCCTTGAATGGAGAATTCCTTACCGTTAACTCTCTCTTTAAAGCCTATTAAGAGAGAGTTGGGCACAAGACAACCCGAGAAGGTTTCTATGCTCTCCTGAAGCGTCATGGTTGGCGTAAGGCTAGCCCCCGTCCCCAATATCCGAAAAAAGCAGACGCCAAAACCATTTTAGCGTCTAAAATAAAATCTTTATTCGAGGAGAGAGTGAGTAAGCGTTTTATTGATGGGAAACAATATCAAAAAATCCACCTTATGTATCAAGATGAGGCGGGTTTTGGGCGTATCAGTAAACTTGGTTCATGTTGGTCTTCAAAAGGTTATCGTCCTCACATAGCAAGTCACCATATTCGGGAGTACCGCTATTGTTATGAAGCTGTGGATGCCCATACAGGTGACTCATTTTTCATCATAGCGGGTGGATGTAATAGTGATTGGATGAATGAATTTCTACGCCAGCTATCGGTAGCTTATCCAGAAGATTATATTATTTTAGTCATGGATAATGCCATCTGGCATAAATCTCAGACGTTCAATATTCCTAAGAATATTGAATTTACTTTCATTCCACTCTATACACCTGAAATGAATCCTATTGAGCAAGTCTGGGCTGAGATTCATAAACTTGGTTTCAAGAATAAAGTATTTAAGACTTTAAATGAGGTAATCGATAAACTTAAAGAGGTTATTGAAACCTTATCTTCTGCTCAACTTAAATCAATTGTACATAGAGACTGGACTTCAGCTATTTTTGATTTTAACTAAGTATAAAAAGCCTTGAAACTTTTGGGTTTCAAGGCATAATTTTTAATGACGTCTCAATATTTTTTTGAGATTATGAATTAATTTGTATTTGAGTGGGTGAGGGTAGTAACGGAAAGTTCCCATTTTTCGGGCAATGTAGCCATTGTAGTTTTGTTTGAAGCGTAGAACGCCGTCTGAACCGTCAAATTCTCCTGTGATGCCAAGAAGATTATAAGTTGTGATGCCACGTTTTATGGCTTCTGACATGACGTATTCTTGAAGTAGGGCAGGTGCGTAGAATTTATTGAACTCAGGGTAAGAACCTGAGAAGAGATAGACAGCTTCCTGTTTGGTATAAACAAATAGGCTTCCTGCAAGGACAACGTTTTGTGAACCGTACTTGCTAATGAATTCCTTAGCTTCTGCCATGCGTGTATCAAATGTCGCAGATTGACTGGATAATTCGCGAAGCTGACTTTGTTTCTTTTCAGAAACATTGTTATTTTCAATGGCAGTTCGGAGTTTTTCGATTCGTTGGTCAAGTTTGGCTTTATCAGTTTTAAGGTGTGCTAAAGAATCTTGAAAATTCAAACTTGCAACCATGAATTCACAAGAATCTCCAAAGCTATCATAGAAATCTTGGTAATAATCAAGGGATTTATCATCGTAATCTCTGCGGTCTGATGTGGCAGAAGTGATTTCCTTGAAAAGCGGCAATTCATCACGGTTAAGTTTTCGTAAGGTGATGCCGAAAGTCTTAGCTTTTTTGACCAAAGGACGCCCTTTTTTGCTAAATGATTTTAGTAACGTTTTTTCATCTAAGTCAGTCAAATCTTTAACATAATGCCAGTCAGGCTCACCACCTGGGTAACCAGTCAAAAGCCCATCGTGTTGATAACCGAGTGATAGAAAATCGTCTAATAGTGCCGTGTTTTCTTGGTCGGTTGGCTGACCAGTAGTGTCAAAATGCTGATAGGTATCATAAGGTTTGACTAGCAATTCAAGAGCTCCATTTTCTTTAGCATAGCTTTGAAGTTCCTGGTAGAATTGTTTTAGATAGTGTTTATCACGTGAAACAGGACCAGAATTGATTTCCATGTGGAGCCCACCTGTCATTGGCAAGCTAAAGAGAACGGCCGCAACTTGTAGTGTCTCTTCATCTTTTAGCCCAAGATAGGTTACTTGGTACCCACGTTTTTTTAATAAATCCGCCATCTCTACCGATTGCATAAATGATTTGTAAGAGACGGTGTTGCAAAAAGTCTCAAAAACTTTTTTTTCGATAATCTCAAGAGAGGTCATTAATGGCTATTTTTCCTTTGTTTGCGAATATTGTAAGCAAAGTTTGAAAGTTTGTAAAGGAATGGATTTACTGGAATGTTAAATTCTCCAATGAATTCTTCAATAGTTGGGTTGAAGTTTGATTTAAATTTAGTTAAACCGTCATCAAGTGTTCCTTCAACACCACCCATATTTGCGCAAATAATATTGTCAGCGTAAGCATCTTTGAATACTTTTGGATAAAGGGAATATTGTGGGTAGAATTTCTTGAATTCATCATTCATACCAGCATAAAGCATTTCCATGACATTACCAAATGATACAGATAAGATACCTGCAATGATGAGTTCATCTGGGTATTTTTCAACAAATTCTTCAAACTCAGTAATGTATTTTGTAACAGAATTTTTTTGTTGTGTTAACTTAGTCAAACGTTTTTTCTGATGTTCAGCAGTTTCAGACAAATCTTTTTCGATTTGAGCGAGTTGTTCTTTGTATTCAGTTAGACGTTTTGGCAAATTAACTTTGGCAAGGTGTAGGTAAGCATCGTCACCGTAAGTTTCCATCATTTTACGGAAATAGTCTTCATTACGAAGGGCAACACCTTTACGATTTTCAGTAAGAGCGACGACATCAGCGAAAGCTTTAACATCATCAATTGTACCACGGCTAGTGATGACACCACGGTGAATAGCATCTTTCATCAAACGTTTTGTGTGTTTAGGAAAAGTTGCTGTCATGTCTTCTTGGGTATAGACATTTGCTTGGAAACGAGGTTGGATACTTTCAGCAATTGTTGTTGTGCGTCCAGTCCATTCGCAACCCGCTGCTTTCAAGTTATCAATAGCAGTAAGTGTCTCTTTGTTTTCATCAACTTCTTCACCGATTTTGTATTGTTTAAGCAGTAAAGCAGGGTCCATTTTGATGAAGAGGGAACGTTTTGTTTTACCATACTTCTTAAGGGAGCTAATGACAAAGGCAACGAGTTCTTTGTCACTGTAGTCCATGATTGGTCCACGAGGAATATAAAGCATGGTAAAGCCAAGCGGCAAAGCTTTGATAAGAATAGAAGCAGAAGCAACTAAGGCATCATCTTTGTAGAAACCAATGCGTTCGTTATCCCAATTATCTTTAATTTTTGCCCAATTTGATGATTGTAAAAGGTTTGTTTGGTTACTTGATTTTGCAAAATTATCGTGTTCTTCCGCAGAAATACCGATTTTATAGCTATACATTATTTTAAGACCCACTCTCTAAGGGCGTATGCAACGCCACTTTCTTCATTTGATTTTGTAATATATTTAGCGATTTCTTTGAGTTCTGGTGTACCATTTTCCATGACAACAGGGTTACCAACGGCTTCAAGCATGCTACGATCGTTTTCAGCATCGCCAATAGCCATGGTTTGGTCTTTGCTAAGCCCCATTTTTTCGGCAAGGTGTGTAATGGCATTGCCTTTACTAGCACTTTTGTTCATGAATTCTAGGTAAAATGGTGTTGATTTGACAATGGTGTATTTGTCATAAAATTCTTGTGGAATTTTAGCGATTGCAGCATCAAGAATTTCAGGTTCATCAATGAACATCATTTTAATAATTTCTTTATCGCCCATTTCTTCTGGGGTGCGGTAAAAAATTGGCATGTTAACCAGGGTTGATTCGTGAACAGTGTATTTACCAATATTGCGGTTTGCAGTGAAGATACCTTCTTTGGTAATAGCGTGCATATGAACATCTAACTTACGGCTAAGGAATTCAATGTCAAGATAATCATCGTAAGTCATGGCTTCAGTGATAATGTTCTCACCAGTAGCAGTATCTTGGACTAAACCACCATTGAAAGTGATGACATAATCGCCTGATTCTTTCAGGTTTAATTCATCGAGAAGTGTTTGAACGCCTGGAATTGGACGTCCAGTAGCAATGATGATCTTAACACCTTGTTTTTTAGCATCTTGAACGGCTTCAAAAACTTCAGGTGTGACTTTGCGGTCATTGGTCAAAAGTGTGCCGTCGATATCGACGGCGACTAATTTAATAGACATAAGGTTATTTTACCCTTCCTAAAGAATCTCTATCTATCTTACTAAAAAGTGGCTTATTTGTCATGGGGAATACAAAGAAATCTGAAGTGGAACGTTTTCAATGCTAAATAAGTCATGATACGCTCTTAAAATTAATTATGATAAACAAAATGTTCGTTTGAAATATAGCTCATAAAGGCTTTCTTATCAACGGCAAATAGGTCGTTATCAACTAGCATTTCTTTTGGAAAATAGAATCGTCTATCGCCATAAATAGTACCCGTTAAGGTTTTGACGATTGATGAAATTGTTGATAATTCTACAACAGAGCCGTCTTTTTGAATCATGTTAATCTCGGTTCTTGGTTCTTTTTTTTCAGGACGGTAAATGTCATAAGGCAAGTCAAAATTGACATGGATGCCTGTGTAATAATCAGGATCAAAGCCAACAGATTTGACAAGGTCAACAAGGTGACTGAGTTCTTTGCGTGACGATTCTTCGAAAGTCACCGATTTAAAGACTTTACGATTGACAAAACGGCTTGCCAAATCAGCCAAAATCTCATCTTCAGCAGTCATCCAAGTTTGAAAATAGGTATTCATCACTCCATCATCTAAAGCAAGATAATCAGCTAAGTTAGCATGATTTTCTAAAAATGGAATCAGATTTGGTGATGTTCTTTCAAAGAAATCGGTATCAGTCTGGTAAAGGTATTTTGCGCGCTTTAAAAGATTTTGTAACAATACTTCCATTCCGCGACTAGCAGGGTGAAAATACACTTGCATATACATTTGGAAACGACTGACAATATAGTCCTCAACAGCGTGCATGCCATTGTATTCAAAAACAATACCGTCTTCGGTTGGGCGAATCACACGTAGAATGCGATTCAAGTCAAATTGACCATAATTAGCGCCGCTATAGTAAGAATCGCGCAAAAGATAGTCCATACGGTCACAGTCAATTTGGCTAGAAATGAGTTGGACAACTTGTTTATTATGATAAGTGTGGTTGATAACACTAGCGACTTTTTCTGGAAAATCAGGCGAGACACGACGCAAGATAGTATTGATTTCAGTATCTGGACTAGTGATAATCTCTTGTGTAACGGCTTCATGGTCGGTATCAAAGAGTTTTTCGAAAGTGTGTGAATAAGCACCGTGTCCGACATCATGTAAAAGCCCAGCCACCATCGTTAAGAGATTGTCATCAGAATTCCAAATATCAGGAAATTTGTCATCAAAAATTTCAGTCACACGTCTTGCAATCTCGTAAACCCCTAAACAGTGTGAGAAGCGGCTGTGTTCTGCACCATGAAAGGTGAAAACAGTTGTCGAAACTTGTTTGACCCGTCGTAGGCGCTGAAACTCTTTACTATTGATAAGGTCGTAAATGACCTGATGATTGACAGTTATATAGTTGTGAACAGGGTCACGAAATACTTTTTCATTCATACTTTCATTATAACAAAAAACTTTGTAAAGCTGATTTTTAAAGGTTTGGGATATTTACGAATACTTGGATTTGATTTATAATGTTGACTATGACAAATAAACTTATTCTTCATATGATTCAACTTTTTTTGATTTTTCTCATCTTTTGGACAATGGGAAATATTCTGGTAAATGCTAAAAAGCATCGCATTAATTTAAAGGAAAAATTCTGGACGGGGCTATGGATTGGTTACGTGACAGATTTATTAGATACACTAGGGATTGGAACCTTTGCAACGAGTACAGCACTTTTTAAAGCGACAAAACTGGTTGAAGATGATAAAAAAATCCCTGCAACCCTATCGACAGCGCATATTATTCCTGTTTTGATTGAAGCGCTTTGCTTTATTACCATTGTTGAGGTTAACTTGACTACTTTATTTGTTATGGCCATGGCGTCTTTTTTAGGAGCATTTGTAGGAACACGAATAACTAAAAATTGGAACACACGCCAAGTCCAACGTGTTTTGGGAATTCTGTTAATTGTTGCAGCATTCATTATGTTTTACCGACTGATTGCCAATCCTGGTGCTAGTATTTCTGAAAGTACTCATGGCTTATATGGTATTTGGATTCTTGTCGGAGCGATGTTTAATTTTACGATTGGTATTTTGATGACAATGGGGCTAGGAAATTATGCGCCAGAGTTAATCTTTTTCTCAATGTTGGGTATTAATCCGTCAGTTGCACTGCCTGTGATGATGCTTGATGCAGCAGTTATCATGTCAGCAAGTACGACAGATTTTATTAAGTCTGGGCGTGTCAACTGGCCGGGTGTTTTAGGAATTATTATAGGTGGTTCTTTTGGTGTTCTGACAGCAGCATTTTTCTTGAGCAAACTTGATATTAATCATTTTAAAATTTTGATTGTCTTTATTGCTCTTTTCACAGGAACAAGTTTACTTCGCTCATCTGCCATTAAACGTTAGGCTTATAGTGGCTTTAACACGTCAAAATTGCTATAATTTTAGGGAAAGGAAAAACATTTTAACATTACATGAAACTTCACATTAAGAATAAAATTGATTTGGATGGGCAGGTTGAGCTGGTTGAACAATCTTATCCTGTCAAATTAACGGAAAAAAATGGACACATTTACCTTACTTATACCAATGAGGAAGAAGAAACGGTGATGCTCAAATTCAACGAGCAAGAGTTGGTCATGACACGTTACTCAACGCCGAAATCAATTATGCGTTTTCACCGTGAAAATCCTGCTTTGGTTGCCATTCCAACGTCAGTAGGATTGCAGCATTTACAAACGCAAACAAGTGTTTATGAGTTGGATGCTGAACAACAACATCTTAAAATTCATTATCAACTCAAACAAGTTGATGGTGAGAATGTTTTTGCAAATTATCAGTTAGAAATTAATTGGGCATAAACACGCTATAAATCCGATATTATCGGCGTCTGAGTGGGAATGTATTCAGTTGACAAAAAAGGTAAAAAATGATATGATTACTCTGTATTCAAGGGAGTAGCAGGCGATTTTTACTTTTGTTTTTGCTTCCTTTGCCGGCGTCTTGTTTTGTTGGATTTTAGTCCAATCTGCAATTGCGGTGCTTAGGATGAACAAAACGAATGGTAAATATTCGGTGCGCATTTGCGACTGAAAAATCGCGTTTATGTCGTCATTACGAAATCATTGATTTCCGGCATAATCTTAAACAGCGAGACTTGTTTTTTAAAAAACAGGTCTTTTTTCTATTTAAAGGAGACCAGAGGAGGAAGCTATTTTGTCTAAAGAACAAAGTAAAGCCTTGTTTTACATACAAGGAGAAGATGAAACGTTAGAAGCGTTGCAATCATCACGTGAAGGGTTATCGACAGCAGAAGCCCAAAAACGTTTGGACGAATATGGTCATAATGAACTTGAAGAAGGTCAAAAACGAGGTTTACTTGCAAAATTTCTTGACCAATTCAAGGATTTAATGATTATTATTTTGTTGGTTGCGGCTGCCCTTTCTGTGATTACCGAAGGTACTGAAGGTTTGACAGATGCGCTTATCATTTTAGCGGTTGTTATCCTTAATGCAGCATTTGGTGTTTACCAAGAAGGTCAAGCCGAAGCGGCAATTGAGGCGCTCAAAGACATGTCAAGCCAAATCGCACGTGTCCGCCGTGATGGTCATGTTGTCGAAATTGATTCACGAGAATTAGTTCCCGGGGATATTGTTATGCTTGAAGCTGGTGATGTGGTGCCTGCAGATATGCGTCTCTTGGAAGCTGCGTCATTGAAAATTGAAGAAGCGGCTCTGACTGGTGAATCTGTCCCTGTTGATAAAGACTTATCGGTAGATGTTGCAGCTGATGCGAGTATTGGTGACCGAGTTAACATGGCTTACCAAAACTCAAATGTCACTTATGGACGTGGTTCAGGTGTTGTTGTCAATACAGGAATGTACACCGAAGTTGGTAAGATTGCTGATATGCTTGCAAATGCTGATGAAACAGACACACCACTGAAACAAAACCTTAACCAATTGTCTAAAATGTTGACTTACCTGGTGGTAGGTGTTGCTATTATTACCTTTATCGTGGGTGTCTTTGTTCGCGGAGAAGCTCCGATTGAAGGCTTGATGACATCTGTTGCTCTTGCTGTTGCTGCTATTCCTGAAGGTTTGCCTGCCATTGTTACAATTGTGCTCTCAATGGGGACAACAACACTGGCTAAACGTAATGCAATCGTGCGTAAACTCCCTGCTGTTGAAACACTTGGTTCAACTGAAATTATCGCTTCAGATAAAACTGGTACTCTTACAATGAACCAAATGACGGTTGAGAAAGTTTATACCAACGGTCAATTACAAAGCTCTGCTAGTGAAATTGCAAAAGATAACAATACACTTCGTATCATGAACTTTGCAAACGATACGAAAATTGACCCAAATGGCAAATTGATTGGTGACCCGACAGAAACAGCACTTGTGCAATTCGGACTTGACCATAATTTTGATGTACGTGAAGCTCTTAAAGAAGAACCACGTGTGGCAGAATTGCCGTTTGATTCTGAACGTAAATTGATGTCAACTATTCATAAAGAAGCTGATGGTAAATACTTTGTTGCAGTAAAAGGTGCACCAGACCAACTTCTTAAACGTGTCACTCTTATTGAAGAAAATGGTCACGTTCGTGAGATTACTGCGGATGACAAAAAAGCTATTCTTGCTGTTAATAAGGAATTGGCGCAAAAAGCTCTTCGTGTCTTGATGATGGCTTACAAATACGTTTCTGAAATTCCAACACTTGAGTCAGAAATTGTTGAGTCTGATTTGATTTTCTCTGGCTTGGTGGGAATGATTGACCCTGAACGTCCAGAAGCTGCAAAAGCTGTTGCTGTTGCTAAAGAAGCTGGTATTCGTCCAATCATGATTACTGGAGACCACCAAGATACAGCGGAAGCTATTGCCAAACGCCTTGGTATCATTGAAGATGATGGTCAAGACCACGTCTTTACTGGTGCTGAACTTAATGAACTTTCTGATGAAGAATTCCAAAAAGTTTTCAAACAATACTCAGTTTATGCGCGTGTGTCTCCAGAACACAAGGTGCGTATCGTAAAAGCTTGGCAAAATGAAGGTAAGGTTGTTGCCATGACTGGTGATGGTGTCAATGATGCGCCTTCACTCAAGACAGCTGACATTGGTATTGGTATGGGGATTACAGGTACAGAAGTATCTAAAGGCGCTTCTGATATGGTTCTTGCTGATGATAACTTTGCTACAATTATCGTTGCAGTTGAAGAAGGACGTAAAATTTTCTCAAACATTCAAAAAACTATTCAATATCTTCTCTCAGCTAACATGGCAGAAGTCCTTACGATTTTCTTTGCAACATTATTTGGTTGGGATGTGCTTCAACCTGTTCATCTTCTTTGGATTAACTTGGTAACCGATACACTACCAGCTATTGCGCTTGGTGTTGAACCTGCCGAACCTGGTGTTATGAGCCACAAACCTCGTGGTCGTAAGTCTAATTTCTTTGACGGTGGTGTCATGGGAGCGATTATTTACCAAGGAATCTTCCAAACTGTTCTTGTTCTTGGTATCTATGGTTGGGCGTTGATGTTCCCAGAACATGCTGCTAATCGTATGGTACACGAAGATGCTTTGACAATGGCATTTGCGACACTTGGTTTAATTCAATTGGTTCATGCTTTCAATGTTAAATCTGTTTATCAATCTATCTTTACTGTCGGAGCTTTTAAAAATAGAACCTTTAACTGGGCTATCCCAGTAGCCTTTCTTCTTTTGATGGTAACAATCGTAGTACCTGGATTTAATGATTTGTTCCATGTTTCGCACCTAAGCGTTACACAATGGCTCGCAGTTATTATTGGAAGCTTGCTTATGGTTGTTTTAACTGAAATCGTTAAAGCTGTTCAACGTGCACTTGGACAAGATGAAAAAGCAATTTAAAAATATAAAATTGGATCAGATTGATTCAGCAAAAAGCAAATCTCATACATGAGATTTGCGTTTTATTATAATTCAAAAATAGTCATGGATTTTCGGAATTCTTGTGCCAAATTTTGACGTTTGTAACCAGTGAAGTCATCAAGTTTTTTGACAATGTTGTAGCGTTTGCTAAGATTCCAAGTCTGATTTGGGTTGAGTTCGGGGTGTTGATTGACATAATCAATAGTCAAATTCCACTCGCGGATATAACCAAGCGGTTTAGCATGGTAAGTAATATTGTCAATTTGCTGCGAAACGATACTATGATGAGTATGCCCAAAAATCACGTTGTTAACCTGATGTTTTTTGAAAATATCATGAAAAGCTTGACTACCTAAAAAAGCATTAAATGGTTTAAAACGCTTGTGTTGCAAGGTAAATTGGTGATGTGGCACAAAATGCAGACTAACAATCACGTCATTGGCAATCGTTGATAAAGTTCTATCGAGTTTTTGTGTTGTTTGGTGCGTGAGTTCTTTGTCAGAAAAGTTGCGATTTAAACGTCGGTCAAACCAGAAAGTATTTTTAAATTTGATTGTTTCAGCTTCAGATTTTTCTGGGAAAAAAGAATAATCATACCAACCATGAAAAGCCAAGAGTGTCTTTTTCCCCAACGTAATAATCTGAAAATCCAAATCGTTAATCGCCTTGTCATCTAAGTCAAGCATATCATGATTTCCGAGATTATAAGTAACGTCAAAATGTTTGCTCATTATTTCTAAAAATGGGTAAGAGATGTCATAAAAATGGTTGGAAATATCCCCAGCCAAATGCAGATGAGAAATTTTTTCTGCGTTTAATGTGTCAATGAGTGTCTGGATTTCAAAATCATCAAACTGATTCAAATCGATATGTAAATCACTCATAATAGCTAGTTTTATCATGGCATTATTGTAGCAAAAAATCTTCGAAAAAGCCCTTAATGTGTATTTTTATCTCTTCTGAAAATATGATAGAATATTTTCAGGAGGCTTTCAGGATAAAGACAATAATATTTGATATGGATGGTGTCTTATTTGATACTGAGAATTTTTATTTTAAACGACGTGAGACATTTTTAGGTCGAAGTTGCCTTGGAAAAATCAGGCTTAAAGCAGTACTTTACTCATATTTTATCGGGAAGTGAATTTGCAGAAGGGAAACCTAACCCTGCTATTTATAATGTTGCTTGTGAGAAATTAGGCTTTGCTAAAAAAGATATTGTGATTATTGAAGATAGCCAAAAAGAAATTCAAGCAGGTGTGGCAGCTAGTGTACGTGTCTTAGCCATTCGTGATAAAGTCTTTGGCGTTGACCAATCAAAAGCAGATGTTTTGATTGATAGTTTGACAGAAGCATTGCAATTTGTCGAAAATGAAAATCATAACAGCTTTATCTAACATTATTTTTTGTTACCGTTTTGTAATTGTTCTGCCTTATTTGAATTATATTTTTAGCTTAAAATAGGAGTTGCTGGGTGTGAATTTTCTACAGAAATATTTTTAGTGGTGAGAAAGCTACTTATCTTGTGGTTTTGATGTAAATGAAGCATGGCGTATAATAGTAATTTTGCGGGCTTTATGGTAGAATAAGAAAACAGTAGTAATATAGAATAAGTCCTAAAGGTAGCGTGAAAATTCAAATTTTTACTTTGTTTTCTTAACGGACTTAGTATCTTAATTAAAAGGAGTTATTTCATGGAAGTGGCTGAAATTCGCCAAAAAATAGTAGAAAATCAAGAGAAGTTGACTAGCTTCAGGAGGTCTCTTTGACTTAGATCGTTTGGAAGAGGACATTGCGCTTCTTGAAAACAAAATGACTGAGCCAGATTTTTGGAATGATAACATTGCAGCTCAAAAAACGTCTCAAGAGTTAAATGGTTTGAAACAAACTTATGAAACTTTTAATGAAATGCAAGAGTTGTCTGACGAGACTGAACTTTATTTGGAAATGTTGGACGAAGATGATTCTGTTCAAGCTGAATTAGAGGAAAGTCTTGAAAAGCTTGATAAAATCATGACAAGTTATGAAACGACCTTGCTTTTATCAGAGCCCTATGATCACAACAATGCTATCTTGGAAATTCATCCAGGATCAGGTGGTACCGAAGCCCAAGATTGGGCTGATATGCTTTTCCGTATGTACACACGTTATGGCAATGCCAAAGGCTTTAAAGTTGAAATCCTTGATTATCAAGCAGGTGACGAAGCTGGTATCAAATCTGTTACTCTTTCATTTGAAGGTCCAAATGCTTATGGGCTATTGAAATCTGAAATGGGTGTTCATCGTCTAGTGCGTATCTCACCGTTTGATTCAGCCAAACGTCGTCACACGTCGTTTTCTTCTGTCGAAGTTATGCCGGAATTGGATGACACAATTGAAGTTGACATTCGTGATGATGATATTAAAATGGATACTTTCCGTTCAGGTGGTGCTGGTGGACAAAATGTCAACAAGGTATCAACTGGTGTTCGTTTGACTCACATTCCAACAGGAATCGTTGTAGCATCAACGGTTGACCGTACTCAGTACGGAAACCGTGACCGTGCGATGAAAATGTTGCAAGCCAAACTCTATCAATTAGAGCAAGAGAAAAAAGCGCAAGAAGTGGATGCCATTAAAGGTGATAAAAAAGAAATCACATGGGGAAGCCAAATTCGCTCTTATGTCTTTACGCCTTATACAATGGTGAAAGACCATCGTACAGGCTATGAAGTGGCTCAAGTTGATAAAGTCATGGATGGTGACATTGACGGCTTCATCGACGCTTATTTAAAATGGCGTATTGATTAACTCAAAAGTAAAATTTTAGGATAACAAAATCGTAAAGGAAAATACAAATGGCATTAATTGAAATGAATGGTGTAACCAAGAAGTATCACCGCTCAACAACTGCTTTGAGAGATATTACCGTATCTGTCAATCCAGGTGAATTTGTTTATATTGTTGGTCCTTCTGGTGCTGGTAAATCTAGTTTTATTAAATTATTGTACCGTGAAGAAAAAGTATCTACTGGAACCCTTAAAGTTGGGGAATTTAACCTAACAAAATTGAAAAAACGTGATATTCCAATCTTACGTCGTAGCATTGGGGTTGTTTTCCAAGACTATAAACTTCTTCCTAAGAAAACGGTTTTTGAAAATGTTGCCTATGCAATGCAAGTTATCGGTGAAAAACCACGTGAAATTAAAAAACGTGTACCAGAAGTTCTTGATTTGGTTGGACTTAAACACAAAATGCGTTCATTCCCAGATCAACTATCTGGCGGTGAACAACAACGTGTCGCAATTGCACGTGCGATTGTTAATAATCCTAAAGTTTTGATTGCTGACGAACCAACAGGTAACCTTGACCCAGAAATTTCATGGGAAATCATGCAATTATTAGAACGTATCAATCTTCAAGGAACAACTGTTTTGATGGCAACACACAACAAACAAATTGTCAATAATCTTCGCCATCGCGTCATCGCTATTGAAGACGGTCGGATTGTACGTGACGAAGAGGAAGGAGAATACGGATATAATGATTAGAAATTTTTTCCGCCATTTATGGGAATCCATTAAAAGTTTGAAACGTAATGTCTGGATGACCATCGCTTCAGTCAGCTCTGTTACCATTACATTGACACTTGTTGGTGTTTTTGTCGCTGTTCTATTGAACGTTGAGCGCATCGCAACAGGTATTGAAAATAACATTCAAATTAATGTTTATTTGGATGTTGACTCAACAGATAGCTCTGAAACAACAACTAACGAAGCTGGTGAAACAGTCGCTAATGATTCGTATCACCAAGTTTATGATCAAATTTCAAAGATTTCAGGTGTTGAATCAGTTACTTATTCAAGTAAAGATGAACAACTTAAAAAATTACAACAAACTTATGGAGATGATTGGTCACTTTTTGACGGTGACTCAAATCCATTGCAAGACGTTTACATTGTTGAAGTAGACTCACCATCAGATGTGAAGAAAGTGGCTAAGAAAATTGCCAACATTGAAGGTGTTGAATCTGTCGATTATGGTGGTTCAAACTCAGAACAACTCTTCAGCATTGCTAAATTCATTCGTACATGGGGATTTGCAGGAACAATCCTTCTAGTGGTTGTGGCTATCTTCTTGATTTCTAACACAATTCGTATGACAATTATGTCTCGTCAACGTGACATTGAAATCATGCGTTTAGTAGGTGCTAAAAATTCTTACATCCGTGGACCATTCTTCTTTGAAGGTGCTTGGGTAGGACTTCTTGGAGCAATTGTTCCATCAATTATCATCTACTTTGGGTACAAGACTGTTTATTCATCAGTTAATCCACAATTTGAGATCCAAGGCTTGTCATTATATCCAATTAACACATTACTTCCACTTGTCATTGGGGGTATGTTCTTAGTCGGAATTATTATCGGAGCACTTGGTTCAGTTATCTCAATGAGACGTTATCTTAAAATTTAATATCGAAAAAGTCCTTCTGATATCTCAGAAGGGCATTTTTTAATCAATAAAATTAGTAATGGCTGAAATGATTTGGTTTTCTTGTTCTGTTTGGGAAATGGTTGCTTTACCGTCTTTGGTTTGTTTGCCGTAATCACCAAAACCACTGTGATTACCACCGACGATAGTCAAGTATTCGGTATCGCCAGGGAGGCGTTTTTTAGCTTTTTCGTAATTGTCCCAGTGTAGCACCTTATCATTGCTAGTAGTGATTGATAGGACTTTTAAATCACTATCTGATAAGTCAGTTTTTTCGGATGGGTAGCTCGCAAGTAGAATAAGCCCAGAAATGGCTTGAGAATCAGAATCAGCGGTATTTAAGCAGGCAACAACGCCACCTAGTGAATGTCCAGCTAGGTAAACATTGGAGAGATTGTTTTTCGCAATCACTTTTAAGGCTTTGTTGCTTGATAAAACTGGCAGATTCAAAGGCGTTTTTAAGAGATAAACGTCAAAACCTTCTTGCGCTAAGTTTTTTGCCAAATTTGCGTAGGCTGTTTCCTCGACGAGAGCGCCTTGGTAAAAAACAATACTAGCTTTAGCGGTGCCAGAACTTTGAAAAAACAGATAATCTTTTGTACTTTCGGCAGTTTTAGCAGCTGTCTGTGCTTCTGAACTTGCTTGGTAAGTTTTTTGATGAAGTACCACTCCACTAATGGCAATTAGAGTAGCAATAATCAGAAGGAAACTTAAAGTAAATTTCTTGATTTTTTTCATGGCTAGCTAAAATATGGGTTAAAATTCTTCTCGTGGGCAATAGTCGTTTCACGACCGTGCCCAGGGTAAACCATGAAATGATTTGGCAAGCTGAAAAGTTCGGTTTTTATACTATTTAGTAATTGTTCAGAATTTCCCGTTGGCAAATCTGTACGTCCGATTGTTTCACGAAAAAGAGCATCGCCAGTTAAAACCAATTCGTCATCTGGAAATACTAAGGAAACACTACCGCAGGAATGTCCAGGCGTTTGACGAACATGAAAACGAAAATCAGCGATTTGATAATCGTCATCATACTGATAATGATGTTCGGCAGGCGCTAAGACAACATCTGGCAAATCCGCATGGCGCTCCAGACCTGACAAATTATCTTTCGGCGAATAAAGCCAAGACGCTTCTTTATCAGAAATGTAAACAGGTGGGTGTCCAAAAGCGTCACGAATGACATCAAGCCCCATAATATGGTCGTAATGAGCATGTGTGATTAAAATTGCCACAACTGGTTTATCAAATGAGGCAATCTTTTCTTGAATATGGTCAACATCACTACCTGGATCAACAACAATAATGCCTTGGTCATTGACCAATAAATAAGCATTTTCACGTGCAACGTGATTTAATAATCTAAAAATCTTCATAAAAAAAGTGTATCAAAAATTTGGCTAAAAGTCATATTTGTGAAATGCGACAATGAGTTGATACCAATAATCACTTTCTCTAGCAAGGAGAAGAAAGCAGTGGTTTGGACGTTAACAATCTGAGAATTGATTATTGAAGGTCGCTGCCAAGAAATATTAAACCAGCGATTACCAACTTTAGTCAACTTAGAGTTTCCCATGCACAATTGATTAGGAACTTTTTGACGCTTACTGTGCAAGCTAGATTTACCACCTCAAACAATTCTTGATTATTTGAGCATTCAATTATTGTTGAGTGGGTTTTTATACGCTGATAAATCAGGTTTTACAACCCTGCTCTCATTTTTAGAACAATTTCCTAGATATGTTCTTAAAATTATGATAAATTAATGAAAAATTGAGAATTGAGAGAATATTATGTCAAGACCAATGAATTTTGTAATGATTTCTCTCCATTTTCCTGCTAATTCTGAAACGTTTACTGTGCATTTGCATGAGGCTGGTTTTTATACCTTGGGAATAGCGGATGCTCCATATCATGAATTGTCAGAGGGATTACGTGCCCATTTAACGGAATATTATAGAGATGATAATATGGAAGATTACGACCAAGTTTATCGTGCGGTAGCTTATTTCGCTCATAAATATGGGCGCATTGACCGCATCGAATCGCATAATGAATATTGGTTAGAGTTAGATGCTCAATTGCGCACGGATTTTAATGTTTTTGGCTATAAAACAGATGATATGTTAGCTGTTAAAACTAAACGCCAGATGAAGAAAATTTTTAGTGAGCATGGATTGAAAGTGGCAGCAGGGGATGTTTTTCATTCTGATGACGAAGCACGAGTTTTAGCTGAAAAATTGGGCTTTCCAGTTATTATCAAGCCAAATTCTGGCGTGGGTGCTTCGGATACTTATAAGATAAAATCAAGTGAAGAACTTGAAGTCTTTTTTGGCTATCAAAATTTAAAGGTAGAATACATTATGGAAGAATTATCGATGGTGATATTGTCATTTTTGATGGTCTGACTGACCATGACGTGGATATTGTCTTTTATTCTAGTTTGGAGTATTCAGAAGCGGTTTTGGATACTGTTGAAAAAGACGATGATATGTATTATTATGTACCTCGAACCATTCCAGATGACCTTGTGGCATTAGGGAAAATTTGTGTGGAAGTCTTTCATGTGAAAGAACGTTTTTTTTTCATTTTGAATTTTTCCGTGTCAAGGAAACCAAAGAACTTATAGCGCTTGAAGTCAACTGTCGTCCACCAGGTGGTTTAACAATTAATATGTGGAATTATTCTAACGATTTTGATATTTTCCACGAGTATGCCAATATTGTTAAGGATAATTTATTTGAAGCCGAAATCTTACGACCATATAATGTTGTTTATATTTCTCAAAAAGCAAATCAAACTTATGCTCATAGCATTGATGATATTTGGGCGAATTTTGGAGATAACATCATTTCTATTCAATCTGTTCCAGGAGTGTTTGCTAAGATTATGAGAGAAGAAGGTATTTTGGCACGTACTCAAACGATTGAAGAAATGCGTGAGCTGGCTCAATACGCACAAGCTAAGGCTTAATATTAGAAAAATTTGAAAGGAAGAACCTTAAAAATATCGTTTTAAGAGGTTCAGAAAGATAAAAAGTGCATTTTGAAAGAAGAAACCATTGGTCAGGTGAGCTTGGTAAGGAAATGTTTTTCAATGTTTATGGTCATGCTGGAAAGCCGATTATCGTTTTTCCGTCATCTGGTGGAAGTCAAAATGAGTATGGGGATATTTTGGCATGATTGAAGTTTGTCAAAATTTTATTAACCGTGGATTGGTCAGGTTTTACACACCAGATTCTTATGATAATGAGTCTTGGTTTAATACGTGGAAAACTGGTCATGATAAAGCACTCGTTCACGAAGGTTATGACCGTTATATTGTGAATGAATTGGTACCGCTGATACGCTACGAGTCAAACTGCAAGGTGGAATGCTAGCGACTGGTTGTTCAATGGGGGCTTTTCATGCGGTTAATTTTGCCCTTCGTCACCCTGATTTGTTTGATGTAGCTGTTGCTCTTTCGGGTGTTTATGACGCTCGCTTTTTTACGGGTGATTATAATGGCGACCTTGCTGTTTATTACAATTCACCAATTGACTATCTTTGGAATCAAGAAGATGATTGGTTTTTAGACCATTATCGTCATAATCGTTTTACTGTGGCTGTTGGTCAAGGTGCTTGGGAAGAACCCCACATTTTGGATACCAAGCGTTTGGAGAAAGTTTTTGCAGCTAAGCCTATCCCTGCTTGATTTGATTTCTGGGGGAAAGACGTTGCCCATGACTGGGAATGGTGGCGTGTGCAAATGCCGTATTTTCTCGGAAAATTGGAAGAAGAAAATAGATTATAATACAAAATAAGAAGCTGAGAGTAAAAATCTCAGCTTTATTTGTTTATGCCATTATAGGAATTTAGAGTTTTATAAATTATGTGCTAATTAAAGCAAAATTGTAGAAATTCGGCAAAATGGTCAGCCCAATATTTTTCATGATGAATTTCATTTGCCATAATGCGTAATTGTACATTTTCCATTGGAAGTCCTGTACGTAGTAGGAATTGGTAGTAGTGTAAACTACAATCAATATAAGCCTGGTTCATATTTGGGGCGTATTGTTCATCAACGTCGTCCCCTTCTTTTGTTCCAACTTGAATATAGACTTTACTGTCAGAATGCAGTGGATGAGAGTCACAAAAACATAAAAAGTCACGCTCACTACACCAAGAAGCGTATTTTGACGGTCTGTCTTGGTACGATAATTTTTATCAATAAAAGGTTTTACGGTATTTACCACCCAATCACTGTAAGTCATTCCGTCTCCGCCAGCAGGAGCTGTTTCAGGAGTTGTTCCAACATCAGTTATCCAATGAGCGTATTCATTAAGACGATTATCTTGAGCGTTATCAATTCCCACGACAATCAATTTCGGCAACTCTTTGTGATTTTTGATAGTAGGGATAAATTTCCATGAATAGCCTGAGAATGATTCCTTACTATAAAAAATATTTTGCCTATTCTTCTTTATCGTAATCTTTTGGAAGAAGAACACGAATGCATCCCTCTTCGTCATAATAAGGAACGTACAGGCTGTGTTCGACCATTTCAAGGTAATAGTTGTTTAATTTTGTCTTTCTCACCATAAGCACCTAGCTTCTGAAAGTTTATAAAGTCATTATAACATAGAACATTTTTGAGCCAAGATAAAGCTAGTTTAAATCCGTTACGCAAGTAGCAGCCAAGTGTGGTATAATCTATGTGTTATGATGCAAGTAAATTCTCAAAAATATGCTATTGTGGATTTGGAGGCAACGGGTGCCCATGCAATGGCAGAAATTATTCAAGTTGGGATTGTGATTATTGAAAACGATGAAATCGTCAAGACCTATCAAACGGATGTCAATCCCCACGAGGCTTTATCTGAACATATTATTAATTTGACTGGTATTACAGATGAGCAATTAGCAAAAGCGCCAGATTTTTCACAAGTTGCGCAGGAGATTTTTAGCCTAATTGAGGATTGTGTTTTTGTGGCTCACAATGTCAAATTTGATGCCAATCTGTTAGCAGAACAATTATTCATGGAAGGCTATGAATTACGAACACCTCGCGTTGATACGGTTGAATTGGCGCAGGTTTTTTATCCAACTTTTGAGAAATACAGTTTGGGAAATTTGGCTGATGCTTTAGCTTTAGATTTGGCAGATGCTCACACGGCAATTTCAGATGCCTATGCGACTGCGCAGCTATTTTTAAAATTGAAAGCAAAAATGAAAAGACTGCCCAAGGAAGTCTTGGAAAGCCTTTTGCCTTTAGCTGATAACCTTTTGTTTGAAACAGGGATGTTAATTGAGGAAAGCTTCAAACAGGCTAAGATTTTATCGCCAAAAGATTTTCAAGAAGTTGGTGGCTTAGTGCTACGACAACCAAAAACGATTGGTGAAGCGCGTCAATTATCAGAAGCATTTGATGTCAATTTGGCGCTTCTGGGATTGGATGCGCGTGAAAAGCAAAGTCAGTTTGCACAGTTGGTTAAAGATGATTTTCAATCGTCACAGGTCTCATTTTTAGAAGCGCAAGCAGGACTTGGAAAAACCTATGGTTATCTTTTACCTTTGCTCCAGTTGGCTCAAGATGAGCAGGTCATTGTTTCCGTACCAACTAAGGTTCTTCAAGACCAAATCATGGCAAATGAAGTCAGAAAGATTCAAGACGTTTTTCACATACCGTGTCAATCGATTAAAGGTCCTGGTAACTATATTAAATTAGATGCCTTCGCGGATAGTTTGCGACGTGAAGGAGATAATCGTTTGGTAAATCGTTATAAAATGCAGCTTTTGGTTTGGCTGACTGAAACGGAAACTGGCGATTTAGATGAAATCAAACAAAAACAGCGCTTTGAAGCTTATTTTGACCAGCTTAAACATGATGGAAATTTAAGTGAAAAATCCCTTTATAAGGATGTTGATTTTTGGAATCGTACTTATGAAAATGCGAAACATAGCAAACTATTGATTATTAATCATGCTTATTTTTTGGAACGTGTGCAAGATGATAAGGCGTTTGCGGCTAAGAAAGTGCTTGTTTTTGATGAAGCCCAAAAATTGATTTTAAATTTGGAGCAATTTTCACGTCGTCGTGTTAACGTAACGCAATTGGTGCAAAAACTTGAAAAGCACTTAGATGCAGCTTTACCGATATTGGAGAAACGATTGATAGAAAGTCTTTCTTTCCAATTGAGCCATTTGTCAACACGTTTTTACCAAAATCAAGAAGTCTATGTGACAACAGAGGACGCTCGTCGTTTAGAACAAACAACTAATGAATTGCTGGCTTTCAATTCTGATTGGCGATATATTTGTTTGGAGGATTTGTTAGCCTTATTTGCGCAGCCTTTTACTGATTTTTGGTTTGAGACAATTGTTGAAAATGAAAAACGTCAAACTTACCTAAATGCTAGTAGTGAAGAATTGTTGAATTTTCAAGAATTTCTACCCGAAACACGCAAGACTTATATGATTTCGGCAACCTTGCATATCAGTCCGCAGGTTAGTTTAGCTGATTTGCTAGGCTTTGAACACTATCATTTTATGAGCATTGCGCATGATAAGCAGAATGCCCAACATATTTGGATTGATGAGGAAATGCCAAATGTCGCTGATATTTCTGAGGAAGAATATGCTTCAGCCATTGCGGAACGTATTTATCAGTTGAAACAATTGGATGAGCCGATTTTAGTGTTATTTAATGCTAAGAAAACAATGCTTGATGTTTCTGATTTGCTAGATGATATGGCACTTCATCATTTGACGCAGGAGAAAAATGGCACGGCTTATAATGTCAAACGCCGTTTTGAACGTGGTGAAAGTCGTATTTTGCTTGGAACAGGCGCTTTCTGGGAAGGTGTAGATTTTGTTCAAGCTGATAAAATGATTGAGGTCATCACACGATTGCCATTTGAAAATCCTAAGGATTTATTTGTGCAAAAAATCAGCAATCATTTGCTAGCGCAAGCCAAATCACCGTTTTATGATTACTCATTACCATTAGCAATCTTGAAATTAAAACAAGCGATTGGACGTACGATGAGACGTGACAATCAACGCTCAGCTGTGCTCATTTTAGACAATCGGATATTGACAAAATCATACGGAAAAATAATAAATGATGCTTTGGCAGAAGAATTTTACCTTTCTTCTCAAAAATTTTCAAAGAGTCTAACAGAAATAAAGAATTTTTTGCTATAATAAAGGGGATAATCTAAAAGGGAGAAGTAAATGAAAAAAATAACACCAGTAAAACAGTATTTACTTGGTTTTAGCTTGATTTTCTTAGTTCTCTTGATTTCTGTGGTGACAGTTTTGTATCTATCAGTGAAACCAAGACTGGACGCAGAAAAATTGGCTACCCAAGTTGCCGTTGAAAAAGCTGATTTGACAGACACATCTTCAGTTGACCTTTATAATGGTTCAGAGACGTATTATAGCATTTATGGGACAACATCATCTGGAGAGCAAAAGATTGTGTCTGTTGGCGGGGACAATGGTGAAGTTTATGTCTATTCTGTAAATGATGGTATTAATCGTAAAGAAGCTAAGCAAGTTGCAACAGCAAACGGAGCGACTGGTATTTCTAAGGTTGTTTATGGTATTTATGACGAAACGCCTATTTGGGAAGTAACAGCTACTAATGGTTATTATCTTGTGAATTTTGAAACAAGTGAGCTCGTGAAGAAGGAGGGCATATGACAAACTTATCAAATCGCGTGTTGAACATGGAAGAAAGTGTGACACTAGCAGCAAGTGCGCGTGCTAAAGCCTTAAAAGCAGAAG
This sequence comes from Streptococcus macedonicus ACA-DC 198, assembly GCA_000283635.1. Taxonomy (NCBI): domain Bacteria; kingdom Bacillati; phylum Bacillota; class Bacilli; order Lactobacillales; family Streptococcaceae; genus Streptococcus; species Streptococcus macedonicus. The sequence continues at coordinate 1,471,028 of HE613569.1, read as the reverse complement.
GTCGTGATATTTTATCACTTACTTTGGGAGAACCTGATTTTGTAACTCCTAAAAATATTCAAGATGTGGCTATTGAGGCAATTCAAAATGGTAAAGCAAGCTTTTACACAGTTGCTTCAGGACTACCTGAATTAAAAGATGCTATTAATAGCTATATTGAAAAATTCTATGGCTATTCAATCAACCGTAATCAAGTGGTTGTGGCAACAGGTGCAAAATTTATCCTTTATACTTTCTTTACAACTGTTCTTAATCCAGGCGATGAAGTCATTATCCCAACACCGTGCTGGGTGTCTTATGTTGACCAAATCAAAATGGTTGATGGTGTGCCAGTAACTGTTGCGACAACTGAAAGCAATCATTTCAAAGCGACCGTTGAACAACTTGAAGCAGCTCGTACAGAAAAAACAAAAGTTCTCTTGTTAAATTCGCCATCTAATCCAACAGGTATGATTTACACACGTGATGAATTGGAAGCTATCGGAAATTGGGCAGTAGAACACAACATTCTAATTCTTGCTGACGATATTTATGGACGTTTGGTTTATAACGGTAATGAGTTTATACCAATCTCAAGTATTTCAGAAGCTATCAGAAAACAAACTGTTGTGGTTAATGGTGTTTCAAAAACTTATGCCATGACAGGTTGGCGTGTCGGTTTTGCGGTTGCTGAAGAAAAAATTATTTCAGGAATGGCAAAAGTTATTAGCCAAACAACCTCAAATTTGACAGCCGTTTCTCAATATGCAGCCATTGAAGCTCTTACTGGTCCACAAGATTCTATTGAGACAATGCGCCAAGCTTTCGAAGGACGCCTTAATACTATCTATCCATTGCTTAATGAAGTTCCTGGATTTGAAGTGATTAAACCACAAGGGGCATTCTACCTTTTCCCTAACGTGAAAAAAGCGATGGAAATGAAAGGCTATACAGATGTCACAGCATTTACGACAGCTATTCTTGAAGAAGTAGGTGTTGCTCTTGTCACTGGTGCAGGTTTTGGTGCTCCTGAAAATGTTCGTTTGAGCTATGCCACTGACTTAGACACTTTGAAAGACGCTGTTAATCGTTTGAAAGCCTTTATGGAAAAATAAGCTATGTCTAAAAGACGAAAAATCATTATTGTATTAGTCGCCTTTTTAGGAATTGTATTAGTCGGATTGGGAATTCATTTCAAACCAAGCTCTCCCAAGCTAACAGAACTTGGAGATTATCGTGTTAGTACAGATGAAAAGACCTTTGAAATTGATTTGGCTAGCAACAGCAGCACGGGATATTCTTGGGTAGCTAGTGATGTTAATAGCGAAGCTATTGCTTTAGAAGGTGTAACTTATCACACTTATCCAAGTAAATCAGATACCGTAGGTTCTGGCGGTTATAGTCAATTGACAGGAAAGGTGATAAAATCTGGAAAGCAATCTTTCAAGTTAACTTATTGTCAAGACTGGGACGGCGGTGAAAAAGAAATGACCTACCAAGTCACAATCAATAGCACAAAAAATAAAATAAGTAAGATTAAACTGACAGAAGTGTCAGAGTAATAGTTGAAAAGAGGAAATATGTCTAAAGATTACGTATCTATTATTGATGTTAAAGACCATGTTGGTGAAGAAGTCAAAATTGGTGCTTGGGTTGCCAACAAATCAGGAAAAGGGAAAATTGCCTTCCTACAACTTCGTGACGGAACAGCATTCTTCCAAGCTGTTGCTTTCAAACCAAACTTCATCGAAAAATTTGGTGAAGAAGAAGGAACTGAAAAATTCAATACTATCAAACACCTTAACCAAGAAACTTCTATCCTTATCACAGGTATTGTCAAAGAAGATTCTCGTTCAAAATTTGGTTATGAGCTTGATGTGACAGACCTTGAAATTGTTGGTCATTCAGAAGATTACCCAATCACTCCAAAAGAACATGGTACAGATTTCCTAATGGATCACCGTCACTTGTGGTTGCGTTCACGCAAACAAATGGCTATCATGCAAGTTCGTAATGCAATTATCTATGCAACTTATGAATTCTTTGATAAAAATGGCTTCATCAAATTTGATAGCCCAATCTTGTCTGGAAATGCTGCTGAAGATTCAACAGAATTGTTTGAAACAGACTACTTTGGTACACCTGCTTACTTGAGCCAATCAGGTCAATTATACCTGGAAGCTGGTGCTATGGCGCTTGGTCGTGTCTTTGACTTCGGTCCTGTTTTCCGTGCTGAAAAATCAAAAACTCGCCGTCACTTGACTGAGTTCTGGATGATGGATGCTGAATATTCATTCCTTTCACACGAAGAATCTCTTGATCTTCAAGAAGCTTATGTTAAAGCTCTTATCCAAGGTGTTCTTGACCGTGCTCCACAAGCCCTTGAAATCTTGGAACGTGACGTTGATTTGCTTAAAAAATACATTGCAGAACCATTCAAACGTGTTTCTTACGATGATGCTATCTCGCTTCTTCAAGAACATGAAAATGACGAAGATGCTGATTACGAACACCTAGAACACGGTGATGACTTCGGTTCACCACATGAAACTTGGATTTCAAACTATTTTGGTGTTCCAACATTCGTTATCAACTATCCGGCAAGCTTCAAAGCCTTCTACATGAAACCAGTTCCTGGTAACCCAGAACGCGTTTTGTGTGCTGATCTTCTTGCACCAGAAGGTTACGGTGAAATCATTGGTGGTTCAGTACGTGAAGATGATTACGATGCTCTTGTGGCTAAAATGGATGCCCTTGAAATGGATAAATCAGAATACGAATTCTACCTTGACCTTCGTAAATATGGTTCAGTACCACATGCTGGATTTGGTATCGGTATCGAACGTATGGTAACATTCGTGGCTGGAACAAAACACATCCGTGAAGCCATTCCATTCCCACGTATGCTAAACCGTATTAAACCTTAGTATATATTAAAAGGACGCTAACTGAATCGCACCCCAAAAGTTGGACAGAAAAAATCGGCTCATTGTCAACTGTAGTGGGTGACTTATCACTAACATCTAGAGAGAATCAGATTGGTTCTCTCTATTTTGATGTTCAAAGCGATAACTTTTTTTCTGACTTAGAATGATTTTATATGGCATTTTTTATGTGGATTCTACAAAATAATTTCTCAAAACTTGGGCAACACGAAGCAACTGTTTTAATCACTTGTAAGAAACTTTAATAAGGGTTAGATTACAAAATCCAGCTGAATTCAGCTGGTGTTTTTATACAGAGTAATCAAAAAAATTCCCAAAACTCCTTATCAAAGATGCAATAATGTGTTAAAATAGTGGCTAAAAAATTTATTAAGGAGGCTAACTTGGATAAAACAACATTAAAGGATTTAGCAAAAGCAGAATTACATTGTCATTTGGATGGTTCTATCTCGCTGGAGGTCATTCGTCAATTGGCAGAAATGGCAAATATAACAGTGCCAGAATCAGATAAAGAGCTGAAACAATTGGTGGTTGCGCCAGAAAATGCAGAATCTTTAATGGATTATCTCAAAACTTTTGATTTTGTTCGTCCACTTTTACAGACCAAAGAAGCGCTACATTTGGCAGCTTATGACGTTGCAAGACAAGCAGCACAAGAAAATGTGATTTATACTGAAATTCGTTTTGCGCCTGAATTGTCAATGGATGAGGACTTGAGTGCTTCTGAGACGGTAGAAGCAGTGCTTGCTGGGCTCAAGCAAGCTGAAGAAGAATTTGGCATTGTCGCTAAAGTGCTCGTCTGTGGCATGAAGCAGTCGCCAAAAGAAGTGACGCGAGATATTTTTGAACATGTTGTTGAGTTAGCTGAAAAAGGTTTGGTTGGTTTTGACTTTGCGGGAAATGAATTGGACTTTCCACCTGCTCAATTGGCCGATTTGATTAAAGAAATACAAGCGCTAGGACTTCCAATGACTTTTCATGCTGGAGAATGTGGCTGTGCGCATTATATTGCAGACTCTATCGCCCTTGATATTAAGCGCATCGGGCATAGTACAGCTATTTACAATCAGCCTGAATTAATTCAAGAGTTCATCGAAAAGGGTGTTACAGCAGAGCTATGTTTAACAAGTAATTTACAGACAAAAGCCGCTAAATCATTGGATGAATTTCCATTTCTAGCTTTAAAAAATGCTGGCGCTAAAATTACGATTAATACGGATAACCGAACAGTTTCTGATACCAATTTAACCAAAGAATATGCTCTTTTTTTCAAACATTTTGGGGTAAGCGTAGCTGATTTTCTAGCCTTTAATAAAAATGCTATCCAGGCTTCTTTCACAAATGAAGCCCAAAAAGCTGAATTGTTATCAAAAATAGACAATTTATATGAAACATTTCTGTAAAAATATGCTACAATAGTGGTAATTTATGTTTGGAGGAAACTATGGCTTTAGTTAAGATTGTCTATGCCAGCATGACAGGAAATACTGAAGAAATTGCTGACATTGTAGGAAATAAATTTGAAGAACTTGGACACACTGTCGAAGTTGACGAATGCACAACCGTTGATGCAGCTGATTTTGAAGATGCTGATGTTGCTATCGTAGCATCATACACTTATGGCGACGGTGACTTGCCAGACGAAATCGTTGATTTCTACGAAGATCTTGCCGACGTTGATTTGTCAGATAAAATCTTTGGTGTTGTTGGTTCTGGTGATACTTTCTACGATTATTTCTGTAAAGCAGTTGATGAATTTGAAGCTCAATTTGCATTAACTGGTGCTACAAAAGGTGCTGATTCTATCAAGGTTGATTTGTCAGCTGATGATGAAGATATTCAAAAATTGGAAGCTTTTGCAGAAACAATTTCTGAAAAAGCAAATTAATCAAAAAGAGGTTCAACCTCTTTTTTTGTTGTATAAATGCTGATAAAAGTTATTTTTATGTTAAAAAGCTGTATTTTAATACTTTTTATGTGAAAATCTTTGCCAAAGAAGGTATAATAATTAAAATAGCAAGGCTTTGATATTACTGAATTTTGAAGCGTTTTGCAGCAATTTAAGTAATTTTCTCTCTTTGCAGACTTTGACTGATAAAGAAAGTTTTAGTTGGTCATATAAGGACGAAGTCTTGTTTAGAAATGAGGTTTTATATGGCAAAAAATAGAGAATACGATTACGGTTTTCACGATGATGTCAATCCGACCTATTCCACAGGTAAGGGGTTGACAGAGGAAATCGTACGCAATATATCAAAGGTGAAAATGAGCCTGATTGGATGCTCGAGTATCGCTTAAACAGTTTGGAGCTATTCCATAAACTCCCAATGACTGATTAGGGTCCGGACCTTTCTGGAATTGATTTTGATGATGTCATTTATTTTCAAAAGTTATCCGACCGTCGTGCCAATAACTGGGATGATGTTCCTGACAAAATCAAGCAAACCTTTGAACGTCTTGGAATTCCAGAGGCGGAACGCCAATTTTTGTCAGGTGCAGTAGCACAGTATGAATCTGAAGTGGTTTACCACAATATGAAAGATGAATTCAAAAAGCAAGGCATTATCTTTACAGATACAGACACAGCCTTGCAAGAATACCCTGACCTTTTCAAAAAATATTTTGGGAAAATCGTCTCTAATAGCGAGCATAAATTCGCTGCTTTAAACGGTGCTGTTTGGTCAGGTGGAACCTTTATTTACGTTCCTAAGGGCGTGCAATGTGAAATTCCTGTTCAAACCTATTTCCGCATTAAGGGTGAAAACGCTGGGCAATTTGAACGTAGTTTGATTATCGTAGATGAAGGTGCTTCTATTCAATACATCGAAGGCTGTACTGCGCCAAATTACACAACCAATAGTCTGCATGCGGCAACGGTTGAAATTATCGTTAAACGTGATGCAAGTTTTCGCTACACAACCATTTAAAACTGGTCTGACAATGTCTATAATCTTGTTACTGAACGTGGAACAGTTGAAGAAAACGGTATGTTAGAATGGATTGACGGTAACCTCGGAAGTAAGGTTAACATGAAATACCCATGTTCTATCTTAAATGGACCACACGCCCGAACATCAGTTCTATCTATGGCATTTGCAAATTATGGACAACATCTGGATGCGGGTTGTAAGATATATCACAATGCTCCACATACTTCTTCAACCTTGATTTCTAAATCAGTTGCCAAAGACGGTGGTAAGACAGACTATCGTGGTTCTGTTTATTTTGGCAAAAATAGTGGTGGCTCAAAATCCTACATTGAATGTGATACGATTCTCATGGATGATTTATCAAGTTCAGATACAATTCCATTCAATGAAATTCACAATTCAAATGTGGCTTTGGAACATGAAGCTAAAGTTTCCAAAGTATCTGAGGACCAGTTGTACTACATGATAAGCCGAGGTATTTCAGAAGAAGAAGCAACAGCAATGATTATCAACGGCTTTATGGAGCCAATTACGAAAGAATTGCCAATGGAATACGCTGTTGAATTAAACAGTCTGATTACCATGAGCATGGAAGGTTCAGTTGGTTAATCAAATAAGATGCCTTAATCATTTTAGCTAACATGTTCAAAAAGCCTTCTACACTCATCTTGTCAAGTGAAAAAGTTTTCTTTATAATGGTAGCGGTATGAAAAAATTTAAGTACGGGTACGATGACCTACGCAAGATTTTAATAACGATTGGTGTTATTGCGGTAGTTAGCTATTTTGTGATTTATGTGATCGGGCATTGGGACATTATTGTCACTTTTTTGCAATCACGTTCTCAAGCTGGAATGAAAGTTATTCTGTCGCAATTGCGCTCAAAAACACTCCTCAATTTTGTTATTTTAATTTTGTTAACGGCGGTTACGGCTGCCATTCCATTTATGTCTAATGCTATCTTTGCAATATTTAACGGCGTTGTTTATGGTCCTGGTATCGGATTTTTGATGAACGTTTTTAGCAATATTTTGGGGAATTTTGTTTTTATCAAGATTCTTAAAATGATTGACATCACAGATAGTGAGAAAAGATTGAAAAATCGATTTGCTGGCAATGATGCACTTGAAAATACAGATTTTGGAATTATTTTAGGCTATATGATACCGATTGTGCCAACGATTCTTGTCAATTATCATGTCGCTGAAACCAAGCTTTCTTGGCGTAAATGGCTTCTCTATATAACCATTGGAGTGGCTCCGAGCAGTTTCGTTTATGCGCTTGGTGGTGATGCGGTTGTTGCAGGTAATCTTAAACGTATCATAGTGCTTTTGGTTATTGTTGCTGTTGTTTATTTAGTCGCTACTTATTTGAAGCGAAGAGGTAAAAAGAAAGCATAATATAAAAATGAGCTATTAGTTTAGAAAGGGCATCTTATTGATGAATTTAGATACTATCCGTCAGGAAATTGATCACGTTGATCAGGAGTTGGTCGCTTTATTGGAAAAACGCCTGCAGTTAGTTAATCAAGTTGTTGCTTACAAGAAAGCTACAGGAAAACCTATTTTAGATACTAGCCGTGAAGACGCAGTGCTTCAAAAGGCAGCAAGTCGTGTCGAAGATAGAGCGTTTGAACAAACGATTGTTAACACATTTGCAGATATCATGAAAAATTCACGTGACTACCAAGCAAAACAACTCGATAATGATTTAGATTGAGAGGTGCGAGAAGATGATAAAGAAACTGAATGACAATGAAGATTATTCTTATCTGCTCTTGCTAAAATTAGTGTTAGTTAGCATTGTTATTGGGCTTTTGGTTGGTTTTGTTGATACTGTATTTGGTCGCGTGTTACTTTTTCTTAGCAATTTTCGAACAGAACATTTCAACTATCTTATCCCATTTTTAGGAATTATTGGGCTTTTAATTGTTTTTCTTTATCAAAAGGCAGATGAGCGAGCAAGCAAAGGAATGGGCTTAGTTTTTGCAGTTGGTCAAAGCCAAGAAAAGGAAATTCCGCTTATTTTGGTTCCTCTAGTCACTTTGGCAACATGGTTAACACACCTTTTTGGAGGTAGTGCTGGACGAGAAGGCGTAGCGGTTCAACTAGGGGCGGCGATTGCTCATGGTTTTAGCCGTTTCTTTGATTTTGAAAATAGCTCACGTCTTTTTCTGGTTACTGGTATGGCAGCTGGTTTTGCAGGGCTTTTTCAAACGCCGATAGCAGCGGTTTTCTTTGCTTTAGAGATTCTGGTGCTTGGCAAACTGCAATTACAGGCTCTGCTTCCGATGACTGTCGCTTCTTTTGTAGCAAGTGCGACTTCACACTCATTGGGATTGGAAAAATTTTCTCACCTAGTGAGTGCAGATTTGACACTTGATGTGATGACTTTTTGCAAATTAGCTGTACTAGGCATTATTTTTGGCTTAGTTGGAAATCTTTTTGCAAAATTGTTGGCTATTGCTAAAGAAAAGTCTAAAGATGTCATGGATAATCCTTATTACCGTATCCTATTTGGTGGTATCTTATTAAGTCTGATTTTTTTGATATGCTATCATGGACGTTATTCAGGTTTGGGAACAAATTTGATTGAAGCAAGCTTCGCAGGCAAAGAAATTTATCTCTACGATTGGTTGCTCAAATTGCTTTTAACGGTAGCAACTTTGGCTATCGGTTTTCAAGGTGGCGAAGTGACACCACTCTTTGCGATTGGTGCATCTCTTGGAGTTGTTTTGGCAAATCTTTTTGGCTTGCCTGTTGAATTTGTCGCTGCAGCTGGTTATATCAGCGTATTCGGTAGTGCAACCAATACACTTATAGCCCCTATTTTTATTGGTGGTGAAGTATTTGGCTTTGTTAATTTGCCATATTTTGTTTTGGTCATGATTTTTGCTTACATCGTTAATCGAAAACATTCTATCTACGGCGGACAAGAAGTTCTGACATTTTAAATGATTTATCAGCAGAATCTTGGTGATGACTAAACTCTGATTTTAAAATTAAGTATTTTTTATTAAAAATTCATCAAAAAAGTTGTGAGATATGGCTTTACACCACCAATGTTTTTTGTTAAAATATGAAGAGTGTGTAATGGACACACAAAAATACGGCTAATCCGCTGGGACAAGCACCTAATGATTAGTAAGATAGGAGAAAAAATAATGAATCCATTAATCCAAAGTTTGACTGAAAGTCAATTACGTACTGACATCCCTACATTCCACCCTGGTGATACTGTTCGTGTTTACGCAAAAGTTGTTGAAGGAAGCCGCGAACGTGTCCAAGTTTTCGAAGGTGTGGTTATTTCACGTAAAGGTCAAGGGATCTCAGAAATGTACACAGTTCGTAAAATTTCAAGTGGTATCGGTGTTGAACGTACATTCCCACTTCACACTCCACGCGTAGAAAAAATCGAAGTTGTTCGTCATGGTAAAGTACGTCGTGCTAAACTTTACTACTTGCGTGCATTACAAGGTAAAGCTGCTCGTATTAAAGAAATCCGTCGTTAATTTTGACGATAACTATTCGACGATAAAAATCTGTCCTTGTGACAGATTTTTTCATAGCTCCCCTTAGTTCAATGGATATAACAACTCCCTCCTAAGGAGTAGTTGCTGGTTCGATTCCGGCAGGGGAGATAGAACATAGCTAAAAAAGCCTTGATATCAAGGCTTTTGTTGTGTCCTAAAACAAGATGGCTCGAATCAGCCCGAAAACTAGGTAATGCTTTGAACAAATTCAAAAACTTCATCTTGTTTTTTCTCAAATCTTTCCTACAAAAATCAGTTGATAATTTATTGAAAATGGAAAGAATAGCTTTTTAGTTTTTGCTGAAAATTTATTTTATTTTCACAAGCTTTTTTCCTCAATTTTAATTAAAAAATGATATAATTATTTTTGATCAGAAACGAAGGAAGTACAATGGCGAGAAAAAAATATTCTATTGATAGTCGGATTGATTATTCTGTAATTTTACCTGTCTTTTTCCTTTTGTTAATTGGCTTGGGGGCAATCTATATCGCAACCATAAATGATTACCCAAGCACGATTGCAAAAGTGATGACACAACAAGTGATTTGGATACTTTTAGGGTGTGGTGTGGCGTTTGTTGTCATGCTATTTAGCACTGAATTTTTATGGAAAATAACGCCGTTCCTATACGGTCTTGGATTGATATTAATGGTGCTACCGCTCATCTTTTATAGTCCAGAGTTGGTTGAGTCAACAGGCGCGAAAAACTGGGTTTCAATCGGTTCGGTAACGTTATTTCAGCCCTCGGAATTTATGAAAGTGTCCTATATTTTGATGCTTGCCAGATGTTCCATTTGGTTTCGCCAAAAGTTCAAGGAAGATTCTTTGAAAAATGACTGGAAACTCCTTGGAATTTTTGCACTTATTACCTTACCTGTGATGGTGCTACTAGGGCTTCAAAAAGACTTAGGAACAGCAATGGTTTTCTCAGCGATCTTAGCTGGTTTGATTTTATTATCAGGGATTTCGTGGTGGATTATCCTTCCAGTTGTTATTATCGTTGCTCTTGCAGTTGGTGGTTTCATGTTAATTTTCCTTTTGCCAAATGGGAAAGAATTCCTTTATGGTTTGGGAATGGATACTTACCAAATTAATCGTATTTCAGCTTGGCTAGACCCATTTTCATATGCTAAAACGATTGCCTACCAACAAACACAAGGAATGATTTCTATTGGTAGTGGTGGTCTTACTGGTAAAGGGTTCAATGTTGTTGATTTATCAGTGCCAGTTCGTGAGAGTGATATGATTTTTACCGTTATTGCTGAAGATTTTGGTTTTATTGGTAGTGCTGTTGTCATGGGATTGTATCTTTTGTTGATTTATCGTATGATTCGTGTAACTTTTGAATCAAATAACCGTTTCTATACTTACATTTCAACTGGTTTCATCATGATGATTTTGTTCCATATTTTTGAAAATATCGGAGCAGCAATTGGTATTTTGCCATTAACAGGTATTCCTTTGCCATTTATCTCACAAGGTGGCTCATCGTTGATTACCAATTTGATTTGTGTCGGTCTGATTTTATCAATGAGTTATCAAAACAACCTACACCGTGAACAAGAAATTACAGAACATTTTAAAAGAAGTGACCGTTATTAGTAAAAGTTGAGTGTTAGCTCGACTTTTTTCTTATATATTAACCTGTAAATTGATACAGTATAGACTATAAAAAAACTTAAAAATATGATATAATAAGGTGTATGAATTACCATGATTATGTCTGGGATTTGGGTGGAACGTTGCTTGATAATTATGAAATGTCTGCTCAAGCTTTCGTGAAAACTTTAGCGGAATTTGGACAATCTGCCTCACATGATGAGGTTTATAATAAACTAAAAGAGTCCACGGATGCTGCTATTGCACAATTTATCCCAAAAGAACCTCAATTTTTAAAGGCGTACAAAAAATTGGAAGCTGAATATTTGAAAACGCCAGTTTTATTTGCAGGAGCGCATAACGTTTTGCAGGCAATTGTTGCAAGTGGTGGGCGAAATTTTTTAGTATCGCATCGGAACAAACAAGTCCTTGATATCTTAGAAAAAACTAATTTGTTGTCTTATTTTACGGAAGTAGTCACTTCAGAAAATGGCTTTTCTCGTAAACCAAGTCCAGAATCGATGTTGTATTTGAAAGAAAAATATGACATTAAAGAAGCACTGGTAATTGGAGATCGTGAAATTGATAGGAAGGCAGGTCAATCTGCTGGCTTTGACACGTTATTAGTTGATGGAAAAAAATCCTTAATGGAGATAGTGAAGTAAATGACGGAAGAAAATAAAAATTTAGCAGAATTAGCGAAAGAGTATGACGCCAGTCAGATTCAAGTCTTAGAAGGGCTTGAGGCTGTTCGAATGCGTCCAGGTATGTACATTGGTTCAACGTCCAAAGAAGGCTTGCACCATTTGGTATGGGAAATTGTCGATAACTCTATCGATGAAGCATTAGCTGGTTTTGCGACTCATATTGAAGTTTTTATTGAAAAAGATGATTCGATTACAGTTGTCGATGACGGGCGTGGTATTCCTGTTGATATTCAAGAAAAAACAGGTCGTCCCGCCGTTGAAACAGTCTTTACGGTTTTACACGCTGGAGGTAAATTCGGCGGTGGCGGCTACAAGGTTTCAGGTGGTTTGCACGGTGTAGGATCATCTGTTGTTAACGCACTTTCAACACAATTAGATGTCTCTGTTCACCGTAACGGTAAAATTTACTATCAAGAGTACCGTCGTGGACACGTTGTTAGTGATTTAGCTGTTATTGGTGATACTGACCGTCATGGAACGACTGTTCATTTTACTCCAGACCCAGAGATTTTCACAGAAACAACGGTTTTTGATTTTGATAAATTAGCCAAACGTATCCAAGAATTAGCCTTTTTGAACCGTGGCTTGCGTATTTCAATTACTGATAAACGTGAAGGAATTGAGCAAGAAAAACATTACCATTATGAAGGTGGTATTTCAAGCTACGTTGAATTTATCAACGAAAATAAAGAAGTTATTTTTGAAAATCCAATCTATACTGATGGTGAATTAGACGGTATCTCTGTTGAAGTAGCCATGCAATATACAACTAGTTATCATGAAACAGTGATGAGTTTTGCCAATAACATTCACACGCATGAAGGTGGTACGCACGAACAAGGTTTCCGTACAGCTCTAACACGTGTGATTAATGACTATGCTCGTCAGAATAAATTGCTAAAAGAAAAAGATGACAATTTAACTGGTGAGGATGTTCGTGAAGGGTTGACGGCAGTTATTTCTGTTAAACACCCAAATCCTCAATTTGAGGGACAAACGAAAACAAAACTTGGAAATTCCGAAGTTGTTAAAATTACGAATCGTTTGTTTAGTGAGGCTTTCAGCCGTTTCTTATTAGAAAATCCGCAGATTGCTAAGAAAATCGTTGAAAAAGGTATTCTAGCATCTAAAGCTCGTATCGCTGCTAAACGTGCACGCGAGGTAACACGTAAAAAATCAGGACTGGAAATTTCAAATCTTCCTGGTAAATTGGCTGACTGTTCTTCAAATGATGCAACTATGAATGAACTGTTTATCGTCGAAGGGGACTCTGCGGGTGGTTCTGCTAAATCAGGACGTGACCGTGAGCACCAAGCAATCTTACCAATTCGTGGTAAAATCTTGAACGTTGAAAAAGCTAGCATGGATAAAATTCTTGCTAACGAAGAAATTCGTAGTCTATTTACAGCTATGGGAACAGGTTTTGGTGCTGAATTTGATGTCTCAAAAGCGCGTTATCATAAGCTTATTATTATGACTGATGCCGATGTTGACGGAGCCCATATTCGTACCCTGTTGTTAACGCTGATTTACCGCTTCATGCGTCCTGTTTTGGAAGCAGGGTATGTTTACATTGCTCAACCACCAATTTATGGTGTTAAAGTTGGTAGTGAAATTAAAGAGTACATTCAACCAGGTGCTAATCAAGAAATTGAATTGCAAGAAGCTATGGCACGTCATAGTGTTGGACGTTCAAAACCAACGGTTCAACGTTACAAAGGACTTGGAGAAATGGACGATCACCAGCTTTGGGAAACAACAATGGATCCAGAGAATCGCTTAATGGCGAGAGTTTCTGTTGATGATGCCGCTGAAGCAGATAAGATTTTTGATATGCTTATGGGAGATAGGGTAGAACCGCGTCGTGAGTTCATCGAAGAAAATGCGGTTTACAGTACGCTTGATATTTAATAAGAATATTGACAAAAAATTACTGCATACAATCTCTAAGTATGTTATAATCGTAATGTTATAGCTATTTTTTACGATAAAAAGACAATTTATAAGGAGTTTTAAATGTCGAGCGGAATTATATTACTGCTTGTAGCAATAGTTTTATTAGTAATTGTTGCTTACCTAGTTGGCGTTATTGTGCGCAAGCGAAATGATTCATTGATTGCAAGCTTGGAAGAAAGAAAACAATCATTATTTGGTTTACCTGTTAATGAAGAAATCGAGGCTGTTAAAAATCTTCACCTTATCGGGCAAAGTCAGACAACATTTCGTGAATGGAATCAAAAATGGGTTGACCTTTCTTTAAATTCTTTTTCGGATATTGAAAATCATATTTTTGAAGCTGAAAATCTAAATGATAGTTTTAAATTCATCAGAGCAAAACACGAAATTGATAATATCGAAAGCCAATTAAATTTAGTTGAAGAAGACATTAATTCGATTCGTGAGGCACTTTCTGTCTTGAAAGAACAAGAAGAAAAAAATAGTGCTCGTGTTAAACACGCTTTGGATTTGTACGAAACATTAAAAGCTTCTATCTCAGAAAAAGAGGACAATTTTGGCTCTACAATGTCTGAGATTAAAAAACAATTAAAAAACATAGAAGCTGAATTTTCTCAATTTGTAACGCTTAACTCAACTGGTGATCCTGTTGAAGCGTCTGAAGTGCTTGACCGTGCAGAAGAACACACTATCGCACTTGGTCAAATTTCAGAACAAATTCCAGCGATTGTTGCAAAATTAGAAGATGATTTCCCAGACCAACTTGATGATTTAGAGCAAGGTTATCGCCGTTTGCTTGAACAAAATTATCATTTTGCTGAAAAGAATATTGAAACACGTTTCCAAGAAATTCGTGATTCTATTCGTGCCAATGCTTCTGAACTTGTTACATTGGATTTGGACCGTGCCCGTGATGAAAATGAACACATTCAAGAGAAAATTGATTCATTGTATGAATTGTTTGAACGCGAAATTGCTGCTCATAAGGCTGCGCTTAAAGATAGCAAGATTATTCCTGACTATTTGGCTCATGCTAAGGCAAATAATGAACAACTTGCTCATGAAATTAAGCGTCTATCTCACAAGTACATCTTGAATGATAGTGAAAGTCTTAGCCTTCGTTCATTTACTAAAAACTTGGAAGAGATTGAAACAGAAGTATTGCCAATCGTTGTTGCTTTTGAGACACAAGACAAGCCATTCTCTGAATTACAAGTGATTTTTGACAGAACCTTAAAAACATTGGCTGCTGTCGAAGAGGGGCAAATGGAAGTCTTTGAACAAGTTAAGAATATTGAAGAAATTGAGACGGTTGCTCGTCAAAGCTTGGAACAATATATTAATCGTTTGCATACGATTAAACGTTATATGGAAAAACGTAATTTACCAGGTATTCCACAAGATTTCTTGAGCGCATTCTTCACAACAAGTTCACAATTGGAAGTGTTAATTGATGAACTTAGTCGTGGGCGTATTGATATTGAAGCTGTGTCTCGTTTAACAGATGTTGCGACATCAGCTATTACAAATCTTGAAAATGCAACTTATAAAGTGATTCAAAATGCGACATTGACAGAACAATTGTTGCAATACTCAAATCGTTATCGTAGTTTTGAACCAAGTGTACAAAGTAGTTTTGAACACGCTTTGAAATTATTTGAAGTTGATAATGACTATCAAGCATCATTTGATGAAATTTCATATGCACTTGAAACGGTTGAACCAGGTGTAACAGATCGTTTCGTATCATCGTACGAAAAAACACGTGAACAAATTCGTTTTTAAAATGACTGTGTTAACTGATACAATATAAAGGTTTGGAAAAATTGCCAAACCTTTTTTGATAACTAAAATGAGGAGTGATAATGAAAAAGATTGGTATGGTAGTGGCTGTTGAAATACAGTCTGTCATGCGAAAATATGCTGATAAGCTCAAAAGAGGAGATGTCAGAGGGTTTAAAGTTTATTCGGTTACATTTGATGATGAAATTTTATATATTACACAGTCAGGTGCAGGAGAAATCAGAGCTGCGGCCTGTACGTAATTATTAATTAGCCTTTTTGATGTCGATTTAATTGTTAATTATGGTGTGGTCGGTGCTCTGACGGAAGAATTAAAGGTAACCAATATTTGTTTAGTTGAGAAGGTGATCCATTATGATATGGATACCTCAGCCGCTGACCATTGCGAAGTTGGGCGTTATTTGGAATATCAGGATATCTATTTGCCAACAACGAAGAAGTATGTGCAGTTGGTAAAAAATCATTACCCTTTTATTCGTCCAGTTATCTGCGCTTCTGGTGATAAATTTATTGCTGATGAGACAAAGAAACGTGCCTTAAATCATGACTTTAAGGCTGATATTTGTGATATGGAAGGTGCAGCAATTGGTCTTGATTTGTGACCAGAATAACATTCCAAATCTTATCCTTAAAACGGTTTTGGACAGTATAATGGGTGGTGCGGCAGAATTTCGTTCATCTATTGAAAAAGCTGCAGATATTTGTCTAGAAATTTTAGACGATATTCTGAAAGAACTATAATTAATCAGAGATTCTTTGAAATTAGCCAACGGCTTAAAGCAAGTTTGAGCTTAAAAATGCAAATTGAGGAACTTAAAAGAAGCATCAAAAAAAGACTTTTTCAACCTAAATCAGCTAAATTTGGTTTATTTTTTTGTATAAATATAAAAATCTTGATTTTAAGCTTGCTATTTTCAGAATTTTCTTGTAGAATATTTTTAAATATAAAAGTGTTGATAGAAAAAGCCTGAGACAACAGACAGAGAGTGCTTGGTGGTGAGAAAAGCGTGCAATCCTTGGGCGACACATTCTTGAGCGCGTGTGCGAACTCAGCTGATAGAGCTGACAGTAGTGCACGACGGGTGGTTCCACGTTACGGAGCAGAAGTCATGTACTTCATGAGAACAGTCTAGGCGACTGGCTGTTGAATCAGAGGTGGAACCACGTTTTAACGTCCTTGCATTTTTTTGCGAGGGCGTTTTTTGAATATCAGAAATAGAAAGGGCGTTATTATGACAACTATTAAAGGATTGATAGATATTGAACCTTATGTAGCTGGTAGCCAGCCAAGCGGTGAAAATTTAATAAAATTGAATACAAATGAAAATGCTTATGGACCAAGTCCAAAAGTAGCAGAAGTCTTTTCACATTTTGAGATTCATCAATTGCGGAAGTATTCAACTTTGGACCAAGAATCACTACGTGTTGTGCTTGCTAAGCAACATGGTCTTGATCCAAGTCAAATCATTGTTGGTAATGGATCAGATGATGTTTTGTCTATGGCATTTCTTGCATTTTTTAATAGTGATGAGCCTGTTCTATTTCCTGATTTGACTTATGCTTTTTACAAAGTCTGGGCTGATTTGTACCGCATTAATTACCATGAAGTGCCGTTAACTAGCGATTTTGAGATTGATGGTAATGATTATATTGCTGATAATGGTGGTGTTGTTCTGACGAATCCAAATGCACCGACTGGCATTTACAAATCTTTAGAGGCTATTGAGGCGATTATCAAGGCTAATCAAGATGTGGTGGTTATTATTGACGAAGCATATATTAACTTTGGTGGTGAAACAGCTCTGCCATTGCTCAAAAAATATGACAATGTCTTTATTACACGAACATTTTCAAAAGATGCTTCGCTTGCTGGTTTGCGAGTTGGCTATGGTATGGGAAGTACAAAATTAATGTCGGTTATTAATGCCGTTAAAAATTCGGTCAATCCTTACAATGTTGATTTAATTGCTGAGAAATTAGCTGTGGCGGCTGTTGAATCATGGGGTTATTACGAAAATACGTGTCAAAAAATTATAGCGACAAGAGATTGGTTTACTAAGGAATTACGAGACCTTGACTTTTCAGTTTTAGAATCAAAGACCAACTTTGTCTTAGCGGAATGTCCTCAAAATGATGCAGCGAATTTATTTGATTATTTGCAAGCTAAGAATATCTATGTTCGTTATTTTCCGAAAGTTGAACGTATCAAAAATCATTTGCGAATTTCAATCGGAACGCAGGCTGAAATGGAACAAGTGATTGAAGAGATTAAAGAATATCAGAAAGCCTAATTTTAATGATGTTAGGAGTTGACAAGATGAAAAAAACAACGTTACCTGTGGGAATGCATGATAAGTTATTCAAACGTGCGCGTGTTACCTACAAAATAGAACGTGATATCAGTGATTTCTTGATGAGTCAGGGATTCAATCGAATTGAAACACCGACCTTGGAACATTTTGAAGTCTTTAGTGATACGATTACGAAAAATAATTACAATTTCTTTGATAAAAGTGCTGAATTGCTGACGCTTCGTCCTGATATTACCAGTCAGATTGGACGTGTCATTGCATCGACGCAAGTTGAAACGCCGATTAAATTCTCCTATTCGGGCAAGGTTTTCAAATACAACGAAGAAATGCGTGGTTTGATGAATGAGCACACGCAAGCTGGTGTTGAGATTGTTGGTTTTCCAGCTAAGGAAGCTGTTTTTGAGGCAATCCAATCAGCCAAGAAAGCCCTTGATAGAGCGGATATCCCGTCTTATCAATTTGAATTTTCACATGCTGCGATTTTACAAACCATTTTTGAAACTTTGGCTTTGTCACAAGCAGTTGAAGAAACTTTGGCACAAGCGATTAAAGATAAAAATATCACTCAGTTAAATGAATTTACCAAAAAATATCCGAGTGAATTTGATGAGTTTTTGAAAAATTTGCCTTATCTTTTTGGAGAAAGTCATCAAGTTTTAGAAAGTACGCGTGAACTTGTCAAGAATCAAGCGATTTTGGCTGCTTTGACAGATTTGGAAAACTTGCTTAATCAAGTATCTGAAATGTTACCAAAGAGCAACATTGATTTGGCACAAATTCCGACAATGCCGTATTATACTGGCGTGATGTTCAAAGTCTTTGGAGATAAGGTGCCAGACGCTTTTGCCTCAGGTGGGCGTTACGATAAACTTTTTGAACGTTTTGGGGCTAAAAAATTGACTGCGGTCGGTTGGGCAGTAGATGTTGATGCTGTTTACCAAGCTGTACTTGATAATTTAGAAGGAGGTGCCTAATGGAAAATCAAATTACGATTGCTTTAACCAAAGGACGTATTGAAAAAGATACGGTGAAACTTCTGGAAAAAGCGGGTTTTGATATGACGTTTATGGAAAATAAGGGACGTAATCTTATTTTTAAAAGCCCAGATAAAAAATTCCGTTTTTTGCTCGTCAAGGCACCTGATGTGACAACGTATGTGCGCCATGGTGTGGCTGACCTTGGTGTGGTTGGAAAGGACTTGTTGATTGAGCACCCAACAGGCTATCTTGAAATGCTTGATTTGAATTTTGGTTTATGTAAATTCTCAGTAGCTTCAACGGATTCTTATGACCCACATGACCATAAACGAAAACGAATTGCCACAAAATACCCAACCATTGCGACCGATTATTTTAATAAAAAAGGAGAAGATGTCGAAATCATTTCAATTCAAGGAAGTGTTGAGATTGCTCCTGTTATTGGTTTAGCGGACGCTATTGTTGATATTGTTGAGACTGGAAATACGCTAGTTGCTAACGGTCTTAAAGTTTATGAAGATATTTGTCGCATTTCAGCACGATTGATTGTGAACAAAGCGGCTTTGAAAAATAATTCTGAAATCATGCCATTTATCCAAAAATTGGAAAGTATCGTTGGAAATGAGGAGGTAGCTTTTAAATGAAACGTTTAACAGGAACGACAGAAGAAATTTCAAAAATTCTCTACCAAGAACAATTAGAATTAAGTAAAGAAAATCTTGATGTTGATGATGCAGTTCGTCAAATTTTAGAAGATGTCAAAGAAAATGGTGATAAAGCACTTAAAGCCTATTCAGAAAAATTTGACAAGATTACGCTTGATAATTTTGAAGTTGGCAAGGAGTTGGTTGACCAAGCGTTTGAGGAAATTGATGCCGAGGTTTTGGAAGCTCTCAAAAATGCCAAAGCGAATATTGAAAGTTATCACAAGCAACAGTTGGAAAAAGGATTTCAGGACCAACCAACTGAAGGCATTGTTCGTGGGCAATTGATTCGTTCGATTGAGCGTGTTGGGGTTTATGTCCCAGGTGGAACTGCTGCTTATCCGTCATCTGTTTTGATGAATGTCATTCCAGCTAAGATTGCTGGTGTTAAAGAAATTATCATGATTACACCGCCACAAGCGCATTTCGAACCTGCGATTTTGGTGGCTGCTTCGTTAGCTGGTGTTGATAAGATTTATCAAGTTGGTGGGGCTCAAGGTGTTGCTGCTTTGGCATATGGTACAGAAACGATTCCTAGTGTTGATAAGATTACTGGACCAGGAAATATTTTTGTTGCGACAGCTAAAAAACTTGTTTACGGTATTGTTGGTATTGATATGATTGCAGGTCCGTCTGAAATTGGTGTGATCGCAGATGACACAGCCAATCCAAAATATGTTGCAGCAGATTTGCTCTCACAAGCTGAACATGATGTGCGTGCGCGTGCGATTTTGGTGACAAATTCAGCAGCGTTAGCGGATGCGGTTGAAAAGGAAATCGAAGAACAACTTAAAACCTTGCCACGTGAAGAAATTGCGCGTGCTTCTGTTGAAAATAATGGTCGTATCATCATTTCAGATTCTGTTGAGGCAATGTTTGAATTGATGAACCAAGTGGCGCCAGAACATTTGGAAATTGCTATGGATAATGCTTATGATTATCTTGATACGATTGAAAATGCGGGTTCTGTTTTCCTTGGGCATTTCACGAGTGAACCAATCGGTGATTATTACGCAGGGGCAAATCATATTTTGCCAACAACTAGCACAAGCCGTTTCTCATCAGCGCTAGGTGTGCATGATTTTGTCAAACGTATCCAGTATATGCAATATTCAAAAATTGCTGTGAATGCAGCTAGTCACGATATTACAACACTTGCTTATGCTGAAGGATTACAAGCTCATGCTAGAGCTATTGAGGTGCGTCATGACTAGGGTAAATGGATTATTGGTAATGGATGTGGACTCTACCCTCATTCAAGAAGAAGGAATTGATTTATTGGGTGAAGAAGCGGGTGTTGGTGAGAAGATTGCTGACATTACTGCGCGTGCCATGAATGGTGAACTTGATTTTAAACAAGCGTTAGATGAACGTGTCGGTTTATTGAAGGGGTTGCCAGAAAGCATTTTTGATAAGGTGCTTGCGCGCATGCATTTTACAAATGGTGCTGAAAAATTAGTGGCAGAATTGCATCGTCGTGGTTATAAAGTGGCTGTCGTGTCAGGTGGTTTCCATGAAACGGTTGATGTGTTGGCAAAACGTATCGGACTTGATTATGTCAAGGCTAACCGCTTAGAAGTTAAAGACGGTGTTTTGACAGGCAAGGTTCTTGGCGAGGTCGTCACTAAAGACGTCAAGAAAGCTAGCTTGATTGAGTGGGCAGCTGAAAATAGCTTAGAATTAAGTCAAACCATTGCTATGGGAGATGGTGCTAATGATTTACCAATGATAAAAACAGCTGGTATTGGTATCGCTTTTTGTGCTAAGCCAGTTGTACGAAAAGAAGCGCCTTACCAAATCAATGAAGCAGATTTGTACAAAGTCATTGATATTTTAGATGGTAAAAACTAGTGACGTTACTTGCACAGAAAGAAAAGGATATTTTATGAGACAAGCAGAGATTGAACGTAATACCTTTGAAACAAAGATTAAGTTGAGCCTTAATTTAGATGCTCAAGAACCAGTAGAGATTGATACTGGTGTTGGTTTTTTTGACCATATGTTGACCCTTTTTGCAAGACATAGCCGTATTTCTCTTGTGGTAAAAGCAGATGGTGATTTGCATGTTGATAGTCACCATACGGTTGAAGATGTGGGAATTGTTTTAGGACAAGTTTTGAAAAAAGCCCTTGGTGATAAGGCTGGCATCAATCGTTATGGTACAGCTTTTGTTCCCATGGATGAAACGCTTGGTATGGCAAGTCTTGATCTATCAGGGCGTAGCTACCTTGTTTTTGATTGTGAGTTTGATAATCCAAAACTTGGCAATTTTGATACAGAATTGGTTGAAGAATTTTTCCAAGCCTTGGCATTTAATGTTCAAATGAATTTGCATTTGAAGATTTTACACGGAAAAAATAATCACCATAAATCAGAAAGTCTTTTTAAGGCAACTGGTCGTGCTCTTCGCGAAGCGATTACCATTAACCCTGAAATCTATGGTGTTAATTCAACAAAAGGATTGCTTTAAAATACAGAAAAAGGAAATCAGCCGTGACACGTCTCATTTAGTAGTGTGTGGAAGGCTTGAGAGCTGAGATATGATAATTGTGATTGATTATGATGCAGGTAATACTGCTAATGTGTTAAGAGCTTTACAGAAAATCGGTGTTCAGGCTGAATTGTCTAGTAATCGAGACAAGATTTTAGCTGCGGACGGTCTGATTTTGCCAGGGGTTGGTGCTTATCCTGCTGCCATGGCTGAGTTACAACAGCGTGGCTTGGTTTCTGCTATCAAGGAAGCAGTAGCTAAGGGAACGCCGTTACTGGGCATTTGTTTAGGAATGCAGGTCTTGACAGAGATTGGCTTGGAACACCAAGAAACACAAGGACTTGGCTTTATCCCAGGTGTTTGTCGTGAAATTCAAGCAACTAAGACTATGCCTGTTCCGCATATGGGATGGAATGATTTGACAGTGAAACAAGATAGTCCGTTAACAGCAGGGCTTGCTGGCAAATCCGTTTATTTTGTGCATAGCTATTTTACAGATGTTCCGAAAGAATACATTGATGTGACTGCTGATTATGGTATTGAAGTACCAGCCATGATTCACAAAGATAATGTTTACGGAGCGCAATTCCACCCTGAAAAATCAGGTGACGTCGGTTTAGGAATTCTTGAAAAATTTATTTCCCTTTGTGGTGACTAAGAATGATTTTAAGTTGCTTAGAGTAGCGTTTTATAAAGAAAAGGAGTTTATATGCAGATTCTTCCAGCGATTGATATTAAAGAAGGACAGGCAGTTCGTCTTTTTAAAGGTGATTTCAACCAAAAAACGGTTGTTAATCCAGATGTGCTTGGACAAGCAAAAATCTTTGCGCAAGCTGGTATTGAATTTATTCACGTTGTTGATTTGGACGGAGCGCTTGATGGGCGAGCAACGAATCGCGATTTAATTGCCAAGCTGAAGCAAAAATCAGGGCTTGTTGTCGAAGTTGGTGGCGGTATTCGTACCCTTGAGCAAATTGAAGATTACCTAGCAGTTGGTATTGACCGTGTGATTATCGGA
The DNA here is from genome assembly GCA_000283635.1 of Streptococcus macedonicus ACA-DC 198. NCBI lineage: Bacteria > Bacillati > Bacillota > Bacilli > Lactobacillales > Streptococcaceae > Streptococcus > Streptococcus macedonicus. The sequence goes on along the minus strand of HE613569.1, from coordinate 1,448,075 downwards.
TCTATGGCAGTGAAAAATCCAGATTTTGTCAAGGCAGCTTTAGATAAATTTGGTAGTGATAAAATTGTGGTTGGTATTGATGCTAAAAATGGTTTTGTGGCAACTGAGGGTTGGCTAAAAACGAGTAACGTTGACTATATCAGCTTAGCTAAAGCCATGGAGAAAATGGGGGTGACCTTATTTGTCTATACAGATGTTGACCGTGATGGCACGCTAATAGGACCAAATTTTGAACATTATGAACGTTTGGTGGCTGAGTTAACGACGGCTAAAGTTATTGCTTCTGGTGGCATTGCTGAGAAGAATGATTTGGTGAAATTGCAAGAAATTGGTGTTGCTGGGACAATCGTTGGTAAAGCTTATTACAACGGCAATATTAGCCTTGACGAATTGAAAGCTTTTGGAGGATAGCTTATGCTGAAAAAACGCATTATTCCTTGTCTTGATGTTAAAGATGGGCGCGTGGTTAAGGGGGTTAATTTTGTTAATTTAACAGATGTTGGTGATCCTGTTGATGCGGCGCGTGCTTATTATGAAGCTGGGTGTGATGAATTGGTGTTCTTGGACATTACCGCAACACATGAAAAACGTGACACAACTGTGGAAATGGTGAAGCGTGTGGCTGACCAAGTATTCATTCCTTTTACAGTTGGCGGTGGCATTCGCTCGATTGAGGACATGAATAAAATGCTCAAAGCGGGTGCGGACAAGGTCGCAGTTAATTCTTCCGCAGTAGCCAATCCTCAACTCATCAAAGATTGCGCTGAAAAATTTGGCAATCAATGTGTGGTATTGGCTATTGATGCTCATAAAGAAGCTGATGGCACTTGGCATGTTTATGTGGCAGGTGGGCGCAAGGATACTGGCATTGATTTGACTGAATGGGCAAAGACTGTTGTCAGCCTTGGTGCAGGTGAGATTTTACTAACCAGTATGGATAAAGACGGCACGAAGTCAGGATTTGATTTGGATATGCTAAATGCTGTCACTGATGTGGTTAATGTCCCAATCATTGCGTCTGGTGGTGCAGGAAATATTGACCATATGGTTGACGTTTTTGAAAAAACAACTGCAACAGGTGCGCTTGCCGCTTCCATTTTCCACTTTGGCGAAGTTTCAATTGCTGACACCAAAGCTGCCATGGCTGCTGCAGGAATTGAGGTGAGACAATGAGTGAAATAAAACTTGATTTTGCGAAACAAGATGGTCTTGTTCCTGTGATTGTGACGGATTACCAAACAGGACAAGTACTGATGTTAGCCTACATGAACGAAGAAGCGTATCACTTAACATTGGAAACCAAACAAATGCACTACTGGAGCCGCTCACGTCAAGAAATCTGGCATAAAGGGGCAACCAGCGGTCATTATCAATACGTCAAATCAATCAAAACGGATTGCGACTGTGATACCTTATTGGTTGCTGTTAAGCAAGAGGGCGCTGCTTGTCATACGGGCGCTTACAGCTGTTTTTTCAATGATATTTTGTGATGATAGAAAAGGATAAAAAGACATGCTAGAAACATTATATAAAGAAGCAATAGACCGTAAAGAAAATCCAAAGGAAGGCTCTTATACCAATTACCTTTTTGATAAAGGATTGGATAAAATTCTTAAAAAGGTTGGGGAAGAAGCGACAGAAGTTGTTATTGCAGCCAAAAATGCAGACAAAGATGAAATCGCTAATGAAATAGCAGATGTTCTGTACCATTTGGCAGTAATGTTGGTCGAAACTGGCGTTAGTATTGAAGATGTAGATGCTGTTTTAAAAGCACGCCAAGGTAAGAAAAGTAATGTCCACGACCGACCAGAAATTACTAATTATTAAGCACTGCATTTGCATGTTTAACGATATAACCAAAGAAGCTGAGCCATGCTCGGTTTTTTTGTATTTTTCTAAGCAATCGATTGCACTTAATACAACGCAAATTATATATTATTTATTTTTGAAGTTTTGAATAAATATAAAAAATATTTACGAAAACGCTTGCGTAATTAAAAAATTTTTACTATACTGAAAGCATAAAAAATCATTATGTTGAAAGATACGGAGGTTCTGTATGAAAAAGATAAGTCGGCTTTCTTTTCTTGAAAAACGGCAGTTTTTTGGAATTCGTAAGCTAAAAGTTGGCGTTGCTTCTGTTACTATTGCGACGGCTCTTTTTTGGAGTGCCAGTTTAGCAAATAGCGTCTCTGCTGACCAAATCAGCGCTGAAACGGCAACAGAATTGGTAACAAATCAATCGGAAATAGCAGAGCAAGCTATTGATGTCGCACAAAGTGAGATTGATACCTTGGCTGACACACAAACTGAGGTTGATACGCAAATTGAAGTTGAAAAAACTGAATCAATAGTTAGCGAAGTTAATACTCAAACTGCTGCGGCTGAAACTGATGTTGACCAAGCTGTTGAGGAAGTAGTCACAACTGAAAACGTAGCAGAAGTTAATACTCAAACTGCTGCGGCTGAAACTGATGTTGACCAAGCTGTTGAGGAAGTAGTCACAACTGAAAACGTAGCAGAAGTTAATACTCAAACTGTTGCGGCTGAAACTGATGTTGACCAAGCTGTTGAGGAAGTAGTCACAACTGAAAACGTAGCAGAAGTTAATGTTCAAGAGGCGAGTAATGACACTACTAGCCTTGACCAGTTAGCAACGGATGCAACTGCTGAAAACACTACACAAACTAGCGAGGTTACACTTCTTAACGCCACACCAGAAACTGCTGAGAATACGGCACCTGCCATTGCAGAAGATACCATTCGAGTGCATTTTCAAGAAGTGACTGATGACAATTTTAGTCAGTATAGTTTATGGACTTGGGGTGCTGTTGCTGAACCGTCTGACGGGAATAATTGGCCAGCAGCCGCAATGGCTTTTTCAGAAAATCAAAAAAATGATTTTGGCTACTACATTGATGTCAAACAGACTGCTAGCCATGGTGAGATTGACTACCTTCTCTTAAAAAATGGTGAGAAAATCAGCGATTCTGACTAGAATATAACGCCTTTATCTCAAGACGTTAACGAAGTTTGGGTGACCTCTGATTTTAAGACATATACCTACAAACCTCTAGCTGATAATAGTATTATTCGAATAAATTACCAACGTGATGACGGCGATTATGATGGTTGGGGCGTTTGGGTATGGGGAGATGTGGCAGGTGAATTTTCAACTTGGCCAACTGATGCCCTTGATTTCACGCAAGAGGGAGCATACGGACATTATGTTGATGTTCCGCTATCAAAATTATTAGATTCTAACATTAGCTTTTTATTGGTTAATCAAAATGACCCAGATGGTGTCGGCAATAAAACGATTGATTTGAGCTTCTCAGAACGCGATAGTCATAGCCAAATCTTCTTGCACAATGATGATACGACAGTTTACACCAACCCATATTATATTGCGACAGTTACTGGGCAAGATTTTTCAAAAGCCACGCCTGGTGTTCATCAAGTGACTGTATCAGCCAGCAGTTATCGTTCGTTTAATTATAACGAAACTGACTTGATTGATGTTGTTGTTACGAATCCTGAAAATGTTGACATTACACGTATGCAAGTCGATACAACAGCAATTGGTGGAGGCATTATTGAAATTTCACCTGAGCTTAATCGTGTGACAATCACAGCAACTTCCGACATAACGCCTGGAGACTATGACTTACCTGTCCGTGTCTATGATAGTGACAACGGTTATTATGATACAACTGTTATGGTAACCATTACAGAACGTGTTAAGCAAGAAGGTGAACTTGATTGGGATGAACAAGTGATTTACTTCATGCTGACAGATCGTTTTTATAATGGTGATACTAGCAATGACAATCCTTACAATCAAGATTATGATGGAGTGATTAACCAAGCTGGTACTTATAAAGGTGGGGATTTCAAAGGAGTAACAGCAAAATTAGATTATCTTAAGAAACTAGGCGTAACGAGCATTTGGGTAACACCAATTGTGGAAAATATTCCACAAAATGTGGGTACCGAAGAAGGCATGGAATACTATGCTTATCATGGTTACTGGGCAAGTGATTTTGAAACGCTCAATCCACATCTTGGAACACTTGATGATTTCCATGAATTAATTGACGAAGCGGCAGAGCGTGGTATCAATATTATTGTAGATGTGGTTTTGAACCATTCTGGTTATAGTACGGAAGAAACATTTGCAGGTATGGTTCGGACAGCAGAGGAGGACAAGGGCGACGACATTCAAGGTTCGCAATCTGGTCTGCCTGATTTCAAAACTGAAGAAAAAACTGTCCGTGAGCAGTTGGTAGCATGGCAAACAGCTTGGCTTGAAAAGTCAACAACTGCAAAAGGCAATAGTATCTATGCCTTTCGTGTAGATACTGTCAAGAACGTTGATGACACTACTTGGCAATATTTTAAAAATGAGCTGGCGCTGAAAGATGCGGATTTTCATCTGGTAGGTGAAAGTTGGGGAGCGAGCTATAAGGACACCAAAGGCGACTTGGGTACTGGCAGCATGGATAGCTTACTGGACTTTGGCTTTAAAGATATTGCGAAGTTGCTTGTTAACGGCAATCTGAAACAAGCCAATGAAGAATTAATCGCGCGTAATGATGTGTTGACAAGTTCTTACACTTTGGCACAATTCCTTGGTAGTCATGACGAAGATGGTTTCCTTTATAGCATTGGTGGTGACCTTTCCAAATTAAAAGTTGCTGCAACGCTCTTATTGACCGCCAAAGGTCAGCCTGTGATTTATTATGGTGAGGAACTCGGTCAATCTGGTGCCAATAACTGGCCTTATTACGATAATCGTTACGGGTTTGACTGGGATGATGTTGAGGGCAATGATGTTCTGGAACATTACCAAAAATTATTAGCCTTTCGTCGTGACAACAGTGAATTGTTAGCACATGGGAGACATAGCACGGTAGCGGTTAATGATAGTCAACAATGGCTACTGGCTAAACGTGAAAATGATACGGATGCTGCGTACATTTTGTATAATCTTAAAGATGAAAGCCAGACTCTTCGTTTGTTATTGTCTGATGATGCCGTGGTGACAGATTATTATAGCGGTCAAACTTACCAAGCGGTGCTTGGCGAAGATGGCGCTTATTATCTTGACCTTGAAACACCAGCCATTTCAGCTGGCGGTACCATGCTTCTTAAAGTGTCAACAGGGGCAATTACGTCTGCTTTTATTGCACAAACTGAAGAAGAACCAATTGCCGAAAATACCATTCGCATTCATTTTAAAACCTTGCCGACAGATGATTTGTCTAGTTTGGGATTGTGGACTTGGGAAGACGTTGAAACACCGTCAGAATCTTGGCCAAATGGCGCTATCAATTTATCCAATCTAAAACAAGATAGCTATGGCTATTATATTGATATGAAATTGGTGGACGGAAATCGTCAGAAAGTAGGGTTGCTCATCAATAATACCAATGGTGATAATTTGACAGGCGATAAAGTTGTCAATTTAATCAGTCAAGAGATGAATGAAGTTTGGTTTGATGAGAACTACGCGATTAATTATTACGAACCACTTGAAGAAGGAACGATTCGAATTAATTACTATCGTAGTGATGGCAATTATGACAATTTAGCCCTTTGGCTTTGGGGAAGTGTTGATTCTTCCGTTACAGACCGTTTGGGGTCATGGCCAGACGGCATTGATTTTGAAAATGTAGGTAAATATGGCGTTTATGTGGATATTGCCCTATCAGATTTCAATGAACTTGGATTTCTCTTACTAGATGAGTCTAAGGAGGGCGATGATGCCAAAATTCAGCCAGACAATTATAGCTTTAAAGATTTAGCTAATCACACACAAATTTTCTTGAAAGACGAGGATAAGACAATTTACACGAATCCATATTTTGTAAGCACTGTTCGTTTGACATCAGCTCGGCAAACAAGTCCGACAGAGATTGTTGCTATCGTTAGCAATTTAGCTGACGCTGATAAGGATGACTTGTTTGAAAATGTTAAGGTAACTGATAAAGATGGTAATCTGATGACTATTTCTGACCTTGTATTGAATCCTGAAGCTAATCAGTTAACGATTGTTGGTGATTTTTCACAACTTTTAGCACCATACACTGTTAGTTATGCTGGTGATGACTATCAAGCTAAGACCAATTGGCAACATACAGATTCTCTTTATGCCTATGATGGTGAGTTAGGCGCGCGCGTGTCAGAAGAAGGAGCACGTGTTGATTTGACCGTTTGGTCACCAAGTGCAGATAGTGTTTCGGTGGTTCTTTATGATAACGATGACCAAACTAAGGTTGTTGGAAAGATTGCTATGGTTAAAGGTGATAAGGGCGAATGGTTAGCAGCTTTGACGCAAGAATCAGGTCTTGGTGTTTCTGATTATCGTGGTTATTATTATCATTATGAAATCACACGTGGAGATGAAACAGTTCTCGCACTTGACCCTTATGCCAAATCGTTAGCGGAATGGAATAGTGATTTGATTGGAACTGACCCGTCATACAAGGTAGCAAAAGCTGCGATTGTAGATACTAGTACAATTGGCAATCAAGAATTGACCTACGCTGATATTAGCGGATACACAGACCGTGAAGATGCTATTATTTACGAAGCACACGTTCGTGATTTCACATCAGATACCGCTATTTCAGATGAACTCCAACATCAATTTGGGACTTTTGCAGCCTTTGTTGAAAAATTAGATTACCTTCAAGAGCTTGGCGTGACGCATATTCAACTTTTGCCAGTGATGAGCTATTATTATGTCAATGAATTGGCGAATGCTGAGCGTTTGACGGACTATGCTTCTAGCAATACGAATTATAACTGGGGATATGACCCACAGAGCTACTTTGCTTTGACAGGAATGTATTCAGAAGACCCAACTGACCCAGCAAAACGCATTGAGGAATTTAAGAATTTGATTGCTGAAATCCATAAACGTGGGATGGGTGTTATTCTTGATGTGGTTTACAATCACACAGCTGACCTTGCTATTCTTGAAGATTTGGAGCCAAATTATTATCATTTTATGGAAGCTGATGGAACAGCTAAAACAAGCTTTGGTGGCGGTCGACCAGGAACAACGCATTATATGACAAGACGTTTGGTGCTTGATTCAATTGCTTATTGGGTTGATGAGTTCAAAGTTGACGGTTTCCGTTTTGATATGATGGGAGATTTGGATGCCGAAACGGTGCAAATGGCATATGATACGGCTAAAGCACTGAATCCGAATATTATCATGCTGGGCGAGGGCTGGATTTCTTATGCTGGAGATGCTAATGATAGCCGACAACCAGCAGACCAGACTTGGATGTCACAAACTGATAGCGTCGCTTCTTTCTCTGATGACATTCGTAACCTCCTCAAATCAGGTTATCCAAGTGAAGGAGCGGCAGCATTTATTACAGGTGGCGCAAAAGATTTGCAAACACTCTTTAATAATATTAAAGCTCAGCCAAGCAATTTTACTGCAGATGACACAGGTGATGTGATTCAATACATTGCTGCTCATGACAATTTAACGCTTCATGATGTGATTGCAAAATCCATTCAAAAAGATCCAGCTGTTGCTGAAAATGAGGCAGAAATCCAACGTCGTTTGCGTTTAGGAAACCTTATTGTCTTGACATCACAAGGAACTGCCTTTATTCATTCTGGTCAAGAGTACGGTCGTACGAAACAATTCCTTGACGAGGATTACAAGACACCAGTTTCAGCAGATAAAGTGCCAGCAAAATCTGATTTCTTGACCAATGCTGACGGCACACCGTTTGAATACCCATATTTCATCAGTGATTCTTATGATTCGACAGATGCGATTAATCATTTTGATTGGGCTAAAGCCACAGATAGCGAAGCTTACCCAGAAAATACGCAAAGCCAAGCTTACACAAAAGGTTTGATTGCCATTCGCCGCTCAACCGATGCTTTTACGCTTAAAACCAAAGAAGAAGTTGACCGCAATGTGAGCTTGATAACCATTCCAAATGAAAATGGTGTTGGCCAAGAAGATTTGATTATTGCTTATCAAACAATTGCTGGCAATGGCGATATTTACGCTGTTTTTATCAATGCAGATACCGTGGCGCGTGATTTCGTATTGACAGATGATTACCGAAATCTCCTATCAGCTGAAATCATTGCAGATGGTAAACAAGCAGGAGTAGAAGCGATAGAAAATCCAAGCGGTGTCACAATGACTGAAACAGGATTAACCCTCGAGCCACTAACAGCTACCATTTTACGTTTGAAAAAAGCTAGCGCTGAAACGGAACGCACGCTTTATGATGAAGCAAGTGGTGTTAGCGTTATTTTAGGAGCAGGTGAACGTGATGACATTAAGAAAATCAAGGTAAGTCACCAAGAAACAAATGATGTCAAAACACCAGAAGTTATAAAGGGAACAGATTACGATTTGTTTGATATTCAGCCAACCGACAATTTTGGAAATGTCTTAGCTATTACAAAAACAGCGCGAGTTATTTTACCAATTGATGCTGGTAAGACTGTTGCTCAAGTCTTTTATCTCCCAGAAAACGGACAACCACAGTCACTAGCATTTGAAGAAATCAGCCGTACTGTGGCAGGACAAACATTGAAATTTGTCATCTTTGATACGGAACATTTTAGTCAATACGGCATTATTTATGCTCAAGAAGCTACTCAATCATCATCAGATATGACAACACAAACCTCAGCTGAAAATGGCGTGACACCTGATGATCAAGCACAAGCTTCTGTCGTGGAAACGACAACTACACCTATCACAGTAGATGCCAATCTTGAAACACTATCAAGTACTGATGCTACTGATACTTTACCAGCGACAGGTGAAAAAGATGGCACAATTCTTACCTTTTCAGGTGTTTTAAGCCTAGCAAGCATAGCTTTGCTCGAACTCAAACGCCGCAAAAAATCACAATAACTTACAGTAGGCACAAAAAGAGAGGTTAGGAATACAATCCTAGCCTCTTAATCATCTAAAAACAATGTTTCTATCAGTAAGCGGTGTCGTGGAACGACTGGGTGTGTTTCTAAAAATGCTTTTAACTTTTCTTTTGCCACCCATTGGTACGAGATGGTTTCGCTATTTTGGGGAGTTATGGTATCTTTGGGAGAATTTACCAGAGTAAGGTAGCTATCCATGATACAGTTGTCATCTTTGTAAACAGTCCTTTTTGAAAATATTAATTCAACTGGTACAAGCCCAGTTTCTTCCAGTAACTCATATCGGACAGCTTGTTTAGAAACATCACCATAAAGAGCAGATCCGTCTGCACTAGCTTCAAAAAATCCTGGAAAAGATTCTTTTTCTGAATGTCTTTGCACAAACAAAATATCATTGTTAACATTTTGCACCAAACAATCTACTGCCAAGTGGTACAAATCATCAGGAATTGACTGACCACGTGTTAAGATATGACCTGTTTTCTGCCCATTTGCTAAATAAGCATCCCATTTTTTCATGTTTTTCTAACTTCTTTCGTTCAAAAAATTATATAATAGTATATATAGTAACATATGAAGGGGAGTTGGTACCATGCACATATTGATAGCACCCGATTCATTTAAGGAAAGTTTATCTGCCCTTAATGTGGCAAAAGACATTCAAAGGGGATTTAAAAAAGCACTGCCAAATGCGACCTTTGACTTAATGCCGATTGGCGACGGTGGCGAAGGAACCTTGGAGACCTTAACTGATGGCTTGCACCTAAGGCGTGATAGCCATATTGTTACGGGAGCATTAGGTCAGCCTGTGGAAGCTCACTATGCGACCAATGGTCAATTAGCTGTTTTTGAAATGGCTGACATATGTGGCTTGGAAAAAGTTCCACTTGGTAAGCGCAATCCGTTAACATTAACGACAAAAGGTGTTGGTGAAATGATTGGACATCTTGTTGACCTTGGTATCAAAAAAATCATGATTGGCGTTGGTGGCAGTTCCACTAATGATGGTGGTATCGGAATGGCAGCAGGATTAGGCTATCGTTTCTTTGACGAGTCTGGCCAAAAAGTTGCTGCAGTTGGTGATAATCTTGGAAACATCACAACGATTTCCTATGAAGATTACCATTGGGATTTATCACAAGTTGAGCTAACAATTATTACTGACGTTACCAATCCACTATGCGGTCCTAATGGCGCAACCTATGTTTTTAGTGGTCAAAAAGGACTTGCAAACGAAAAATTTGCAAGTGTTGATAAGGATATGGAGCAATTTTACCAAAACTTCTTCCCAGTAATCCTCGATTTAGCGGGAGCAGGAGCAGGCGGCGGAATGGCAGCAGGGCTAGCTGCGTTTACTGGCGGACGAATTATCTCTGGTATCGACGCAGTCCTTGATATGCTTAACTTTGACCGTCGAGTCCAAGTTGCGGATGTCGTCATTGTTGGTGAGGGACGCATGGATAAGCAAAGCTTGTCTGGAAAAGCCCCTTTTGGCGTTGCTAGTCGTACGCCAAGAGGCAAATTAGTTATTGCCATTTGCGGTAGCTTAAAAGATGATTTGCCAGACTTTCCAGTTGCTAATATTCAAGCAGCTTTTCCGATTATCTCAGGCGTTGATTCTTTGGAAAATACGCTAGCGCAGGCACCTCAAAATCTAGAACGCACCGCCCAAAATATTGGCAATCTGCTAGCCTTTACCAAACGTTAATCTTTATTGAATAATTTTGACCAGAAGCTCTTTTTAGGGGCTTCTTTTGGTTTGTTATGTGCTTGTGGAAAACGTACTGCTAACAGTGGATTGTCAACATTTTCAGCTTGATTCGAATGAACGATAATCCCATAAGGTGAATGCACATTTTTTTCATCAACGATTGTTGCTTGAATTTCAAGATTTTGCGCTATTTTCATATAGTAACATTGGTCGGCAACCGCTAATTTTGGCGAAATTTTGACAAATAACGTGTCATAATCACTCGCTAGATGTTTTAAAATATCCTCGAAACGTGCTTTAGTATCTTCCAAATGACTGTCATCAAGTGGTATTGACAAGACCACACGTTCGGCAAATGTTCCAAAATAGCGTCGTTGTTCATCAGGATTAAGTCGATTTTCCCCTGCAGCAGCATGTAAAACTTTACTTTCTAAATCACTCATACTATTAACCTCGATTATTTCTTAACTTCATTATAAGTTAAATTTATGAAACTGTCATTTCTCAGCCGTAAGCGCATAAAGTATTTTGAAAAAAGGGTATGAAAGTTAAATTGGTTTTTCAAAATTTCTCGTTTTTATTTGCCTAAGTGGCGATATTATGGTATTATTTTAGTGTAAAAATATTAAAAACTCATAAGGAGAGTAAGATAATGTCAATTATTACTGATGTTTACGCTCGCGAAGTCCTTGACTCACGCGGTAACCCAACACTTGAAGTAGAAGTTTACACTGAATCAGGTGCATTCGGACGTGGTATGGTTCCTTCTGGAGCTTCTACTGGTGAACACGAAGCAGTTGAACTTCGTGACGGAGACAAATCTCGTTACAACGGTCTTGGTACTCAAAAAGCTGTTGACAACGTTAACAACATCATCGCTGAAGCAATCATCGGTTTCGATGTTCGTGACCAACAAGCTATCGACCGTACAATGATCGCTCTAGATGGTACTCCAAACAAAGGTAAACTCGGTGCAAATGCTATCCTTGGTGTTTCTATTGCCGTAGCTCGTGCAGCAGCAGACTACCTTGAAGTTCCACTTTACAGCTACCTTGGTGGTTTCAACACTAAAGTTCTTCCAACTCCAATGATGAACATCATCAACGGTGGTTCTCACTCAGACGCTCCAATCGCTTTCCAAGAATTCATGATCGTACCTGCTGGTGCACCTACATTCAAAGAAGCTCTTCGTTGGGGTGCTGAAATCTTCCACACTCTTAAGAAAATCCTTAAAGAACGTGGTCTTGAAACAGCTGTTGGTGACGAAGGTGGATTTGCTCCTAAATTTGACGGAACTGAAGATGCCGTAGAAACAATCATCAAAGCTATCGAAACTGCTGGTTACAAACCAGGTGAAGATGTATTCCTTGGATTTGACTGTGCTTCATCAGAATTCTACGATAACGGAATCTATGACTACACTAAATTCGAAGGTGAAGGCGCAGCTAAACGTACTGCTTCAGAACAAATCGATTATATTGAAGAATTGGTTAACAAATACCCAATCATTACAATCGAAGATGCAATGGACGAAAACGACTGGGACGGATGGAAAGAACTTACTAAACGTCTTGGTAATCGTGTTCAATTGGTCGGTGATGACTTCTTCGTAACTAACACTTCATACCTTGAACGTGGTATCAAAGAAGAAGCTGCTAACTCAATCCTTATCAAAGTTAACCAAATCGGTACTTTGACTGAAACATTCGAAGCTATCGAAATGGCTAAAGAAGCTGGTTACACTGCCGTTGTATCACACCGTTCAGGTGAAACTGAAGATTCAACAATCGCTGACATCGCAGTTGCAACTAACGCTGGTCAAATTAAAACTGGTTCACTTTCACGTACTGACCGTATCGCTAAATATAACCAATTGCTTCGTATCGAAGACCAACTTGGTGAAGTAGCTGAATACCGTGGATTGAAATCATTCTACAACCTTAAAAAATAATCGTTGATATATCAACGTTTTGAGAGTCTATCTATTTTGGATAGGCTCTTTTTTTGTGTATAAAGGATAGCTGAATTCTGTGATTAAAATTTAAAGACTCATTGTCAACTGTAGTGGGTGACTTATAGCTAAGCACGAGAGGAGACGAAATGCGTCTTCTCTTTTTGCATGTTTAAAGCGATAAAGATACGTTTTTTAAAGTTGTCAAAGTTCCTGAATCCAAAGGCATTACGCTTGATGTCTTTGATGAGTTTGTTGGTTGCCTCCAGTTTGGCGTTAGAATAAGGAAGCTCAATAGCGTTTATGACGTGTTGCTTGTGGTGAAGGATAGTTCTCAGAGCTGTTTTAAAGGTTTGATTGAGATGTGGTAAGGCTTCTTCAATCAAGTCAAAGAAGTAGTCAGCGTTTTTCTCTTGCAGGTGGAACAGTAGGAGCTGGTAGAGGTCATAATACCCTTTCAACTCAGGGACAAGGTGGAATATCTCGGTCAAACATTCTTTTGGTGTGAGCGTTTCTCCAAAAGTCCTTGAACGAAAGCTGTTTAGAGAGAGTTTACGACTGTCTTTCAGCACGGATTTCCAGTAGTATTTGAGGGCACGATATTCTAAAGATTTCTTGTCGAACTGTTTCATAAGTTGAATACGTGTGTGATTAAGAGCACGGCTCATGTGTTGAACAATGTGGAAACGGTCAATAACAATCTTAGCTTTGGGAAAGAGCTTAGGAATCATCGGGATGTAGCTGCCAGACATATCAACGGTAACGACTTTCACGCTGTTCCTAGCCTCTTTAGAATACCTGAAGAAATGATTGCGAATGGTTGTTTGTGTCCGATTCTCAAGGATGGTGATGATTTTCTTGGTCTCAAAATCCTGTGCAATGAAGGCAAGCTTTCCTTTTTGATACGAAAACTCATCGATGGAGAGGATTTCAGGCAGACGAGAGAAGTCCTCTTTGAAAGTGAATTCCCTGAGTTTTCGGTGTACGGTAGAGGTTGAAATCGCTAAATCCTGAGCAATGTGTGTTAAGGCTTGACGATTGACCAAGGCTTGCGCGACCTTCTGTCTGAGAGGTTCAGAGATTTGACAGTTTTTCTGTACCAAGCTGGTTTCAGAGACGGTTACCTTACGACAATTCTTGCATTGAAAACGCCGTTTCTTGAGCCTAATAAGACTGGGGAAGCCAGCCACCTCAAGAAATGGTATTTTCGATGGCTTTTGGAAGTCATATTTTATCTGTTTTCCCTGACAGTGATTACAGTTTCCAGGAGCGTAGTCCAGTGTAGCTATCATCTCAATGTGTGTCTTGTGTTTCAAAACTTTGTTCAACGTGATATTTTTGTCTTTAATTCCAATCAATTGTGTAGTATGATAGAGTTGTTCCATATGATGCTTTCTAATGTGAGTTTGGTCGCTTTTCATTATAAGTCATATGGGACTTTTTGTGTATATTCAAAAAGCCCTATAATTCCACAGTGGAGTTACCCACTACAGAAATTATAGAGCTAATTTAAATATGGCTAGAGGTTGTTTAATACCTAATAATCTCTGCTTTAAAAGTGCTTAATTTTTGGTTAAGGTGGCTTTGTTATGGTAATTAGAAAGCTTGGTTATAAAGAAAAAGGACTGCGATAAACTGCAATCCTTTTAAGGTTATTTTTCAAATTCAGCTTTACTTTTAGTATCGGCATATTCTTCGGCGACTTCTTTTGAAAGAATGTCATCGTAACTTGGTAGTGTAATACTAGAACCGTATTTATTTTTTAGAGCTGTTGTCACTAGGCGGTAAGCAAGGTTGGCATTACGTGAGAGGATAGGTCCGTGGAAGTAGCTGCCATAGACATTTTTATAATGAACACCTTCAGTGCCGTCCTCTTTGTTATTACCATTTCCGTAAACACAGATACCAAGTGGTTTTTCGTCATCAGACAAGAATGTTCGACCTTGGTGATTTTCAAACCCATAGTAAGTTTCGTTAAATTCATCGTTATGAATTTTGATATCTCCGATGAAACGATTGTTTTCTTGATTGAGGGTGTAATGCCCCATAACACCAATACCATTGATTTTTTCACCATTGGCTTGAACATAGTATTGACCAAGGAGTTGGAAACCACCACAGATAGCTAGAATGACTTTGTCTTTGTTGATGAAGTCAGCAATGGCTTCTTTCTTACTTGGAAGGTCTTTGGCGACAATAGTTTGTTCATAGTCTTGACCACCACCAAAGAAAACCATATCGTAGTAATCAGCGTCAAAGGTATCCCCTAATGAAACAATGTCAAAGGTCATTTTAGCTCCAAGCTTTTCACCGACATATTTCATCATGAGGATATTACCATTGTCACCATAGGTATTCATCAGATTGCCGTAAAGGTGGGCAACGTTTAACTCATAGTTGTAATCTTTTGTGTTAGGAGATTGTAGCGAAGTGTAAGTCATTTTAATTCATCTCCTTTCCAACGGCATGGCGACTAGCTAGAATTTCTCGGAATTGCAACATAGCGGTATAAGTTGCAAGAATATAGGCGTGCTCAGTTGTTTGTGATTCAATTAAAGCCATAATATCCTCGAGACTTTCGGCTTCGGTGATGTTGTTTTCATCGTAGCCTGTCACACGCAAACGACGAGCAATTTCAGAATGACGAACACCACCTGCAAATGCTTGAGGAATATCCATATCTAAAATAGCCTCGAAGTTAGCATCCCAAATCCAACTGGTGTCAATTCCGTCAGCGTAATTGGCATTGAGTAGGACAGAAAGTGTAAATGGATAAGGGGCTAATTTAATCATATCAAGTGCTTGACTAGCGCCAACTGGATTTTTAATGAGAACCAAGGTACAAGATTTATCACCGATTTTAAAGGTTTCTTGGCGTCCAAAAACGGCGCGACTCTTATCAAAACCAGCTTTAATTTTTTCAGGAGCAACTCCGAAAAATTCAGCAACAGACACCGCAGCAAGAGCGTTATAAATGTTATAGAGACCACCGACGTTGATTTTGTAATCTTGACCGTCAATGACAAATTCAGAAGTTGTATTGGTGATTTTTGTCAATTCTGTCAAGGCATAATCGAGTTTTGGACGGTGGAAACCACAATTGTCACAGACATAATCACCAAGGTTTGCATAGGTGTTCAATTTGTATTTTAGAATTTGCTGACATTGTGGACACAAAATTCCTTCGGTATTATAGTGTGCGAGTTCTGGAGTTTGTTTTTCAGTGTCAAAGCCATAATATTTAACAGGATTTACCACGTTTGTAGAATTAAAAAGTGGGCTGTCTCCGTTGGCTAAGATTGTTGCTGTTGGAGCTTTGGCAGCACCGTCTAAAATCATTTGGTAAGTGGTGTAAATTTCACCGTAACGGTCCATTTGATCACGGAAAATATTGGTGAATACAAAGAGACTTGGTGTGATGTATTCTGTGATTTTTGGCAGACTAGCTTCATCGATTTCAAGCACGGCAATTTTTTTACCAGATTTGGCTTTTTTGGCTGTCAAGAAAGTTGAAGTAATCCCAGTAATCATATTGGCACCGCTTGGATTTGTGACGATTTCACCAAAAGCTTCACGTAAAATCCCAACGGTAAGAGCAGTGGTTAAAGTTTTACCGTTTGTTCCTGTTACCACAACGATTTCATAATCTTTAGCGATATTATCTAAAATATCTTTGTCGAATTTGAGGGCGATTTTTCCAGGCAAAGTTGAGCCACGTCCCATTTTTGAAAGGACAAAGTGAGCTGACTTCCCAGCTGTGATTCCCATAAGTGTGTTTACTTTCATAGAAATATTGTACCACAAAAAGATATATTCTAATAAAGAAAATCTATTTTAAACGTGGTATAATAGAAAGGCAGTTTTAATTAGTTAGAGAAAAGAGATGCATGTATGAGTAATTTTACGGCTATTGATGCTAAATTTTGGGCAACTTTAGTTGAAAACCCATGGACAATTGTCGTTCACATTTTGGATATTTTAATTGTTGCGTATTTTATTTATCGTTTAATCAAAGCCTTTGCGGGTACGAAAATCATGTCCTTGATTCAAGGGGTCGTGTTCTTCATTTTACTAAAGTTTGTAGCTGAATGGATTGGCTTTACAACGATTACTTACTTGATGAATCAAGTCATCACCTACGGTGTTATTGCGGGTGTGGTTATTTTTGCTCCTGAAATTCGTTCTGGTCTTGAGAAATTTGGCCGTTCAACACAAGTTTTCCTACAAACACAGCAAGTGAGTGACGAGGAAAAGTTGGTTGAAGCACTGGTGAAATCTGTGGCTTACATGAGTCCGCGTAAGATTGGAGCTTTGATCGCAATTGAACGCACGCAAACTTTGCAGGAATATATTTCAACAGGGATTCCTTTGAACGCGGATATTTCAAGTCAGTTATTGATTAATATTTTCATTCCCAATACGCCTTTGCATGATGGTGCTGTCATTATCAGAGGCAATAAAATTGTGACGGCTTGTTCTTATCTTCCTTTGTCAGAATCAATGGCGATTTCAAAAAATTTTGGGACACGTCACCGCGCAGCGATTGGTCTGTCAGAGAATTCTGATGCCTTAACGATTGTTGTTTCAGAAGAAACAGGTGGTATTTCAATTACGTCAAAAGGTGAATTCTTACACGATTTGACCAAAGAAAACTTTGAAGCTATTCTTCGAACACAATTAATCACAGAAGTAGAGGAAGAAAACTGGTATCATAAGATTTGGAGGAAGAAACAATGAAGAAATTTTTCAATACTCAATTTTGGTTGGTTATTGTATCCATTGTCTTTTCCATTCTCCTATTTTTAACAGCCGCATCAAGTAATTACACACGGACAGGCTCGCAAGTATCGGGGACAACAGAAACTTATACCCATACTTTGGAGAATGTTCCCATTGATATTAAATATGATACTGATAAGTATTTTATTAGTGGTTATTCTTATGAAACAGAGGTTTATCTGACATCGATTAATCGTGTCAAATTGGATTCTGAGATTAATAGTGATACAAGAAGTTTTAAGGTAGTAGCTGATTTGACAAACTTGGGTGAGGGGACACAGACCGTTCCTTTGCAAGTGACAGATTTGCCGTCAGGGGTTACAGCGACAGCTTCACCAAGTAGCATTTCAGTAACAATCGGTAAAAAGAAAACAAAAACATTTGAAGTTCAAGGTGAAGTAGATTCTAGTCAATTGGCTACTGGCTATGAGTTGAAAAAAGTTTCGACAAATATTTCTGAAGTTGAAATTACAAGTTCGGAATCAATTATTGACCAAATTGACCATGTGGTTGCTAAATTGCCAGAAACAAAAGTATTGGACAGTAATTACAGTGGACGCGTAGCCTTGCAGGCTGTGGCAGCAGACGGCACAATTTTAGCTAGTGCTATTAACCCTTCGAAAGCCAAATTAGAAGTGACCGTGAAAAAATTGACAAAAACAGTTCCAGTAACTGTGAAAACAACAGGAGAGATGAGTGATAAAATCTCTGACATTTCATACAAATTAAGCCAAAGCCAAGTAACGATTTCTGGTAGTCAGGATGCTTTGGATGCGGTGGATGAAGTTGTTGCTAATGTTGATATTGCTAATGTTACAAAAGACACAAGTGTCAGCGTGAATTTATCAGCAAATAATGTGACTGTTGACCCTTCTGTTGTGACTGTTCAGTTGACAGTAACGAAAAAATAATAGATAATAACAAAGATTATATATCAATGAATTAATGATAATTTAAGATGGAAATGTGATTTTTATAATGAAACTATTATTTTAGATTATCTTAGGAAATGAATTTAGTAATGGAGGAAGCGATTTTTCGCTAGTAAAATAATGGGAAAATATTTTGGTACAGATGGTGTTCGTGGAGAAGCCAATATCGAATTGACACCTGAATTGGCGTTTAAATTGGGACGTTTTGGTGGCTATGTTCTCAGTCAGCATGAAACAGGACGTCCAAAAGTATTTGTGGCACGTGACACACGTATTTCAGGAGAATTGTTAGAATCTGCCTTGGTTGCTGGGCTTCTTTCTGTTGGGATTGAAGTTTACAAGCTTGGTGTTCTAGCAACTCCAGGGGTATCTTACCTAGTTCGTACAGAAAAAGCGAGCGCTGGTGTTATGATTTCAGCTAGTCACAATCCTGCATTGGATAATGGGATTAAATTCTTCGGTGGCGATGGTTTTAAATTGGCTGATGACCAAGAAGACGAAATAGAAGCATTACTTGACGCTCCAGAAGATACGCTTCCACGCCCTTCAGCTGAAGGTTTAGGAACATTAGTTGACTATCCAGAAGGACTTCGTAAATACGAAAAATTTCTTGTTTCAACAGGTGTTAGCTTAGAGGGAATGAAAGTTGCGCTTGATACCGCTAACGGAGCTGCATCTGTATCAGCACGTGATGTTTTCTTGGATTTGGATGCTGATATTACTGTTATCGGTGAAAAACCAGATGGCCTTAACATCAATGATGGTGTTGGGTCGACTCACCCGGAACAATTGCAAGAATTGGTTAAGGAATCTGGCGCAGCAGTTGGTTTGGCATTCGACGGTGATAGCGACCGTTTGATTGCTGTTGATGAAAATGGCGGCATTGTTGACGGTGATAAAGTCATGTACATTATCGGCAAATATTTGTCAGAACGTGGACAATTAGCTCACAACACTATCGTTACAACGGTTATGTCAAACCTTGGTTTCCACAAGGCGCTTGACCGTGAAGGGATTAACAAAGCGATTACAGCAGTTGGTGACCGTTACGTTGTTGAAGAAATGCGTAAATCTGGTTACAACCTTGGTGGTGAACAATCAGGTCATGTTATCATCATGGACTATAACACAACCGGGGATGGTCAGTTAACAGCTATTCAATTGACAAAAGTGATGAAAGAAACTGGCAAATCACTTTCTGAATTGGCTGCCGAAGTTACTATTTACCCACAAAAATTAGTGAATGTTCGTGTTGAAAATAGCATGAAGAGCAAAGCCATGGAAGTACCAGCTATCGCTGATATTATCAGTAAAATGGAAGCTGAAATGAATGGAAACGGTCGTATCTTGGTCCGCCCAAGTGGTACAGAACCACTTCTTCGTGTTATGGCAGAAGCTCCAACCGATGAAGAAGTAAGCTACTATGTCGATACTATCGCTGATGTCGTTCGTAAAGAAATTGGAATCGACTAATTAAAATAAATGAAAAAGGATTGAGCAGTGAAGTGACCCCCAAATGTTAGACTAAATATTTAAGTTAAGGATTGAGTTCTGTATTGCACAGGACTTAGTCCTTTTAATGTAAGTTTGATTCGTTTAGTGTTGTAGTAGTTGATATATTCTGAAATAGCTGTTTTCAATGTTTCGAGAGAAGTAAATTCCTTCTCAAACCCATAAAACATTTCTGTCTTCAATGTTCCAAAGAAAGATTCCATCATGCCGTTGTCTAAGCTATTTCCTTTACGCGACATGGACGGTCTCATTCCATGCTCCTCAAGAAAATGATGGTAGTAAGTGTGTTGATATTGCCATCCTTGGTCACTATGTAAAATAGTGTCCTGATAAGTTTGTTCAGGAAAAGCCTCGGAAAGCATTGTTTTAAGTTGTTGTAAGTTTGGCGAGGTAGATAAATTGTATGCAATAATCTCACTGTTAAAGCCATCAAGAACTGGTGATAGATACAATTTTTGATCACTAGCAGGAATTGAAAACTCTGTTACATCGGTATAACACTTCTTAAGTGGTTGGGCAGCTTTAAATTGACGCTTAATGAGATTATCAGCTTTCTTGCCGACCTCACCTTTATAAGAGTTATAGCGACGTTTCGCACGGATTCTAGCTTTCAAACCAAGTTCTGTCATCAGACGTTGAACTTTCTTATGGTTAACTTTATAGCCTCGATTTTTAAGTTCGAGGTGAATTCTACGGTAACCATATCTCCCTTTGTTCTCAGAATAAATATTTTGAATAGCTTCTTTTAATTCTTTGTTTTTATCTACCTGGGTTAGACGTTTAACCTGATAATAGTAGGTTGATCGAGACAACTTCAAAATATTAAGTAGGATTCTTAAATCAAATACATTGATTAGTCCTTGAATGATTTCTGTTGCTCTTTGAGCCTTGCTTCGTCCCTCAATCGGAGTTCTCTCAACTTTTTTAGTACGGCATTCTCCGCTCTAAGGTACTCATTTTCATATTGAAGACGCTCTAATTCAGTCATTTCTTCAAGTTTTTTCTTTGGTTTGCGTCCCATTTTTACAGGTCTCCCTCTTGATTTCTCAAGAATAGTATACCCGTTTTTCTTGTATTGCGCTATCCAATTAGGAAGCATTCCCTTATTTGGTAATCCATAATCTAGAGAAACCTCTAGCTGAGACCTACCTTTCATCAGAACTTCTTTTATGATTTCTTGCTTTAGTTCAGGAGAATAATACCTATTTTTCCTTTTACAAACGCTTTCCAATCCGTGTATATCAATAAGACGGACCATGTATTGAAGGTTATACTTACTAATATTAAATGTTTGACTGATTTTAGACCATGTCCAACCAGATTGTCGTAAGCGATAGATTTCAATTTTATCTTCATAACTTAATTTCATAGAAAAACACCCCAAAAGTTAGATTTGTTGTCTAACTTTTGGGGTGCAGTTCACAGTGGTGCTCTCCTTTTTTGCTTGCTAAGATTTTATTGTATATAATTCATTGGTTATCTCACTTAAAAATGTTATAATAGCGTCATGCTAACAAAACCAACATCAGCTTATGTACATATTCCTTTTTGTACGCAGATTTGTTATTATTGTGATTTCTCAAAGGTATTTATTAAGAACCAGCCTGTCGATGAGTATTTGCAGGCTCTTATTCGTGAGTTTGAGTCTTATGATATTAAGAAGTTGCGTACTTTATATATTGGTGGTGGAACACCAACCTCAATTACGGCAGAACAACTGGAGTACTTGCTGACGAATTTGACAAAGCATTTAGATTTGAGCGTATTAGAAGAATTTACCATTGAAGCAAATCCTGGGGATTTGACGGATGACAAGATTGAAGTGTTGAAGAAATCTGCTGTTAATCGTGTGTCGCTTGGTGTTCAGACTTTTAATGATAAGCAATTAAAGAGAATTGGGCGTAGCCACAATGAATCACAAATTTATTCGACGATTGACCATTTGAAAACAGCAGGCTTTGACAATATTTCGATTGATTTAATTTATGCACTTCCTGGTCAGACGATGGAAGATGTTAAGGAAAATGTTGCTAAGGCGATAGCGCTGGATATTCCTCATTTGAGTTTGTATAGTTTGATTTTAGAACATCACACGGTTTTCATGAATAAAATGCGTCGTGGAAAATTGAATTTGCCCCAAGAGGACCTTGAGGTGGAAATGTTTGAGTACATTATTGCTGAATTGGAAGCTAATGGCTTTGAGCATTATGAAATTTCTAATTTTACCAAGCCAGGTTTTGAAAGTCGTCATAATTTGATGTACTGGGATAATGCGGAATATTATGGTGTCGGTGCTGGGGCGTCTGGGTATTTAAACGGTGTTCGTTATCGTAACCGTGGGCCGATTCAACATTATTTAAAGGCTGTTTCTGAAGGAAATGCTAGGTTGTCAGAGGAGGTCTTGACCAAGGACGAAATGATGGAAGAAGAACTTTTCTTGGGCTTGCGTAAGAAATCTGGTGTTTCTATTGCAAAATTTGAAGAAAAGTTTGGCGTGTCTTTCGAAGAACATTATGGTCAGATCGTGACAGAACTTTGTCAGCAGGGCCTTTTGGTATCAGATGATAAGGTGGTTCGAATGACTAAAAAAGGTCTCTTTTTAGGAGACACGGTAGCAGAGAGATTTATATTGGAGTAATGACATGGGATTAAGTTATCAAGAAAATTATCAAGTACCTTTTTACGAAAGTGACATTAATCACAACATGAAATTGCCGCAACTTTTATCGTTAGTGTTGCAAGTTTCAGGGAAACAGTCACTTAGTCTGGGAATGAGTGATGATTATATTTATCAAACGTACAATCTTGTTTGGATTATCACAGAATATGCGATTGAAATCGAGCGTTTGCCAAAATATACTGAAAATATCGTGATTGAAACGGTACCTACGGCTTATAATAAGCTCTTTTGTTACCGTGATTTTAATGTTTATGGTGAATCTGGTGATAAAATCATGACGATTCATTCGACTTTTGTCCTCATGGATTATGATAGCAGAAAGGTTCACACTGTTATTGATGAAATCGTTGACGTTTATGAGGTTGAAAAGATTAAAAAAATCTATCGTGGTCCTCGTTACGAAAGCTTGGAAAATCCAGAAGAAACAACTTATCACGTTCGCTTTTTTGACCTTGATTTGAATGGTCATGTTAACAATAGTAAATATCTTGAATGGATGTATGATGTGTTGGACGTAGAATTTCTAAAAGAACACATTCCGCATCATATTAATCTTAAATACGTAAAAGAAGTTCATTATGGGCATGATATTAAATCACGTGTTGAAACAGATGGTTTGATAACAAAACATGAAATTGTTACCCAAGGTGCTGTTCATGCACAAGCTCGCATCGAGTGGAAGGAAAAATAATAACTGTTGATGATAAGAAGTGGGTTGATTGGCTTGTTCGTTTGCAATCTTTGGCACAAGTAGGGCTAGCTTATGGTCGTGATAAGTATGATATTGAACGTTTTAAGGAAATTTGAGAGATTTCAGTTGCAATGATGGCTGAATTATCGCAGTTACCAGCTCAGAAAGTGGCTGATTTGTTTGCTAACGAAACGGGCTATCAAACCCCAAAAATCGATACACGCGCAGCTATTTTTCAAGATGACAAGATTTTACTAGTGCAAGAAGCTAATGGGAAGTGGGCGCTGCCAGGTGGTTGGTGTGATGTTGACCAATCTGTGGCGGAAAACACGCTTAAAGAGGTGAAAGAAGAGGCTGGACTTGATGTGCAATTGGAGCGCGAGATTGCTATTCAAGACCGTGAAAAACACAATCAACCAGTTTCTGCTCACAAGATTTGTAAGATTTTTTCATTATGCCATGCCAAAGGTGGGCAGTTTACAAAGAATTTAGAAATGATAGCAAGTGGCTATTTTGCGTGTGACAACCTGCCTGAGCTTGCTGAATCTAAGACAACGAAAGAGCAGATTGTGATGTGCTTTACTGCTTATCACGATGAGAATTGGAAAACACTAATTGACTAAGGACGGTCAGAGACTTTTTAGCTAGAAAGTCTTTTTAGTGTTGTAAAAATGGAGGAAAGAATGACTTATAAAGGCTATTTGATTGATTTAGATGGAACAATTTACAAAGGGAAAAATCGTATTCCTGCTGGGGAACGTTTTATTCAACGTCTGCAAGAACGCAATATTCCGTATGTTTTGGTGACGAATAATACAACTCGCACACCAGAAAAAGTTCAAGAAATGCTTGCGACACAATTCAATGTGCATACACCGCTTGAAACGATTTATACAGCAACAATGGCGACGATTGATTACATGAATGACATGAATCGTGGAAAAACAGTTTATGTGATTGGTGAAACGGGTTTGAAAACAGCTATTGCTGAGGCTGGCTATGTTGAAGATACTGAAAATCCAGCATATGTGGTTGTCGGACTAGATACGCAACTAACTTATGAAATGCTTGCCATTGCAACGCTTGCCATACAAAAAGGAGCAGTCTTTATTGGAACGAATCCTGATTTGAATATCCCAACGGAGCGTGGGTTAATGCCAGGGGCTGGTTCGATTAATAAACTCTTGGAGACTGCAACACGTGTGCAGCCAGTCTTTATCGGCAAACCAAATGCGATTATCATGAATAAAGCTTTGGATGTTCTGGGGGTTAAACGTGAAGAAGCTATCATGGTTGGTGATAATTATTTAACAGATATTATGGCAGGAATTCAAAATGATATTGCTACTTTGCTTGTGACGACTGGTTTCACCAAACCAGAAGAAGTACCTACCCTTCCAGTAAAACCTGACCATGTCCTTGCTAGCTTAGATGAATGGAATTTTGATGAAAAATAAACTTTGGACGTTTAGCACTTGGCTCTGGCTCCTTGCTCTAGCTGTCTTGGTAGCTATTTATGGTGCTTGGCTGATTTACCCTTTGGAAGTTGATTGGCTCAAACTAACCCTTCAAGTCACGATTACAAAAGACGACCTCTTGAAAAACTTTAATATTCTGATGACCTATCTGACCAATCCACTTTCGCACACCCTTTCTATGCCAGATTTCCCGTCATCAACAGACGGGCTCAAGCATTTTCGTGACGTTAAGCATTTATTTCACCTAGCGCAAGCTGTTTTTGTGGTGCTGCTGTATCCGTCTTGGCGTTTTTGGAAAAATAGCAGAGCTGAAAAATCACTTTTTCTACATCAAAGAGCGTTTACTTTAGCAGCTGTTTTACCTGTGCTAATTGCAGTAGCAGGATTGCTGATTGGCTTTGACCAATTTTTTACGCTATTTCATGAAGTGCTTTTCCCTGGTGATTCAACATGGCTGTTCAACCCAGCCACAGACCCAATTATCTGGGTTTTACCAGAGGAATTTTTCTTGCATTGTTTTATCATTTTCTTTGTCACTTACGAAGTTATTATGATTGGCTTAGTTGTCATTGCTCGCCGTCAATTGGCTAAACGTCTGCAAGACCAACAGAAACATCCGAAAACCATTAAGGTAGAAAGGAACGATTAAGATGTCCCTTGCATGGTATTATTGGCTATTATTTGCCGTTTCGTGGCTGTTTGCCATTCTTCTTTGGATTAAATCAACGACTATCCCTCAAAAATGGCTGAAATCCCTCTTTGTGATTTGTGGCTTAATTGCCTTTGCCCTCCCATTTTTCTGGGGTTGGTTGGTGAATTAGAGGGATTATAAAACAGAAAACAAGCGCCTTGAAAACGCTTGTTTTTTAGTATTTTAAAGAGTAAAATAAAATTACTTAGTTTTGTTGAAATTATCTGTAAGGGCACAAAAAAACGCACCCGAATCGGGTGCCAAAATGTGTACGGACAAAGCCTTATTTTAACTTGCTGTGCTGTTTCGAATGGTTCCAAAACTGGTATTTAGGATTTAGCAGGAATAGAATGTCATGAAACTTACTAAAGTTTTAGTGAAAACACCTTTTAATATTTTTCAAAAGTTTTCTTTTATGGTAAAATAAAAACTGAATTTATTTAGATAGGTTGGATTGTTTACATGGAAAAAACTTTCTTTATGATTAAACCAGATGGCGTGAAACGCGGGCTTGTTGGTGAGGTGCTTCACCGTATTGAACGACGTGGTTTTACAATTGAAAAATTGGAGATGCGCATGGCAACCCCAGAATTATTAGAAAAACATTATGCTGATTTGGTTGACCGCCCATTTTTCCCACTAATCGTTGATTTTATGACAAGTGGTCCAGTAATTACTGGCGTTATGTCTGGAAATGAAGTCGTCACTTCATGGCGTACAATGATGGGAGCGACAAATCCTAAAGAAGCTCTTCCAGGGACAATCCGCGGAGACTATGCTCAAGCACCAGACGAAGGTGGCGCAATATTTAACATTGTTCACGGTTCAGACTCACCAGAATCAGTAGAACGTGAAATCGCCCTCTGGTTTGGGGAATAATTTAATAATTTAGTAACGGATAAGCGCCTAATGGCGCTTGTTTTTTAGTTTATAAAAGAGTAAAATGTAAGGGATTACTCAAGTAAAAATGGAGAAGAAATAGTAATGACAAATGGAAAAATTTTAGGTTTGGATATTGGTATTGCATCTGTTGGTGTTGGTATTATTGAAGCGAAAACTGGTAAAGTAGTCCATGCTAATTCACGTCTTTTTTCTGCTGCAAATGCAGAAAATAATGCAGAGCGAAGAGGATTCCGTGGCTCAAGACGCTTAAATCGTCGTAAAAAACACCGTGTTAAACGAGTTCGTGATTTATTTGAGAAATATGGGATTGTTACTGATTTTAGAAATTTGAACTTAAATCCTTATGAACTTCGTGTAAAAGGGTTAACAGAACAACTTACAAATGAAGAGCTATTTGCTGCTTTACGAACAATCTCAAAAAGACGAGGGATTTCATACTTAGATGATGCAGAAGACGATTCAACTGGTAGTACTGACTATGCAAAATCTATTGATGAAAACCGTCGCTTGCTAAAAACCAAAACTCCTGGTCAAATTCAATTGGAACGTTTGGAAAAATATGGTCAGTTACGAGGCAATTTTACTGTTTATGATGAAAATGGTGAGGCTCATCGATTAATCAATGTTTTTTCAACTTCTGATTATGAAAAAGAGGCACGTAAAATTTTAGAAACTCAAGCGGATTACAATAAAAAAATTACTGCTGAGTTTATTGATGATTATGTTGAAATCTTGACTCAAAAAAGAAAATATTACCATGGACCAGGTAATGAAAAATCTCGTACAGATTATGGACGTTTTCGCACAGATGGTACAACGCTCGAAAATATTTTTGGCATTTTAATTGGTAAGTGTAACTTTTATCCTGATGAATATCGTGCTTCTAAAGCTTCCTATACCGCACAAGAATATAACTTTTTAAATGATTTAAACAATTTGAAAGTTCCAACAGAAACTGGTAAATTATCTACTGAACAAAAGGAATCTTTAGTTGAATTTGCTAAAAATACTGCAATATTAGGTCCTGCTAAATTATTAAAAGAAATTGCTAAAATACTAGATTGTAAAGTTGATGAAATTAAAGGATATCGTGAAGATGATAAAGGCAAACCAGACTTACATACATTTGAGCCTTATCGAAAATTAAAATTCAACTTAGATTCAGTTAACATTGATTATTTATCAAGAGAAGTCCTTGACAAATTAGCTGATATTTTAACACTTAATACAGAACGCGAAGGTATTGAAGATGCCATCAAGCGTAATTTGCCAAATCAGTTTACTGAAGAACAAATCTCTGAAATCATTAATGTTAGGAAAAGTCAAAGCACAGCTTTCAATAAAGGTTGGCATAGTTTTTCAGCTAAACTAATGAATGAATTAATTCCTGAATTGTATGCTACATCTGATGAGCAGATGACAATTCTAACAAGATTAGAGAAATTCAAAGTTAAGAAAAAATCATCAAAAAATATAAAAACTATTGATGAAAAAGAAATCACAGATGAAATTTATAATCCAGTTGTAGCTAAATCTGTTCGACAAACAATAAAGATTATTAACGCAGCGGTTAAAAAATATGGTGATTTTGATAAGATTGTTATTGAAATGCCACGTGATAAGAATGCTGATGATGAGAAGAAATTTATTAATAAAAGGAATAAGGAAAATAAGAAAGAAAAAGATGACGCTTTAAAACGTGCAGCTTATCTTTATAATGGTACTGATAAATTACCTGATGAGGTCTTTCATGGAAATAAACAGTTAGAAACAAAAATTCGACTTTGGTATCAACAAGGTGAACGTTGTTTGTATTCTGGCAAACCAATTCCAATTCAAGAGTTAGTACATAATTCAAATAATTTTGAAATTGATCATATTTTACCTCTGTCGCTTTCTTTTGATGATAGTTTAGCAAATAAAGTATTAGTTTATTCTTGGACAAATCAAGAAAAAGGACAAAAAACTCCTTATCAAGTAATTGATTCTATGGATGCAGCATGGTCATTTAGAGAAATGAAAGAGTATGTCTTAAAGCAAAAAGGACTTGGAAAGAAAAAGCGTGACTATCTTTTAACAACAGAGAATATCGATAAAATTGAAGTTAAGAAGAAATTTATTGAGCGTAATTTAGTAGATACTCGATACGCATCACGCGTTGTCCTTAATAGTCTTCAATCTGCATTAAGAGAGTTGGGCAAAGATACTAAAGTTTCTGTTGTTAGAGGTCAATTCACCTCACAACTACGTCGAAAATGGAAGATTGATAAATCGCGTGAAACATACCATCATCACGCTGTTGATGCTTTGATTATCGCTGCTTCCAGTCAATTGAAATTGTGGGAAAAACAAGACAATCCAATGTTTGTGGATTATGGAAATAATCAAGTTGTTGATAAACAAACAGGGGAAATTTTGTCCGTTTCTGATAATGAATACAAAGAATTGGTATTCCAACCACCATATCAAGGTTTTGTTAACACGATTTCAAGTAAAGGATTTGAGGACGAAATTTTGTTCTCTTATCAAGTTGATTCAAAATATAATCGTAAGGTTTCTGATGCAACTATCTATTCAACACGAAAAGCTAAAATTGGAAAAGATAAAAAAGAAGAAACTTATGTTTTAGGGAAAATCAAAGATATTTACAGTCAAAATGGATTTGATACCTTTGTTAAGAAATATAACAAAGATAAGACACAATTCTTAATGTATCAAAAAGATCCTTTAACATGGGAAAATGTCATTGAGGTGATTCTTGGAGACTATCCAACTACAAAAAAATCTGAAGATGGGAAAAATGATGTCAAATGTAATCCATTTGAAGAATATCGTAGAGAAAACGGCTTAATCTGCAAATACAGCAAAAAAGGAAAAGGCACACCGATTAAATCTCTTAAGTACTATGATAAAAAATTAGGAAATTGTATTGATATAACACCTGAGGAAAGCAGAAATAAAGTTATTTTACAATCAATTAATCCTTGGAGGGCAGACGTTTACTTTAATCCAGAGACTTTAAAATATGAACTGATGGGATTAAAATATTCTGATTTAAGTTTTGAAAAAGGAACTGGTAATTATCATATTTCACAAGAAAAATATGATGCGATAAAGGAAAAAGAAGGCATTGGTAAAAAATCTGAATTTAAGTTTACTCTTTACCGAAATGATTTGATTTTGATAAAAGATATAGCTAGTGGCGAACAAGAAATTTATCGCTTTTTATCTCGAACAATGCCAAATGTAAATCATTATGTGGAATTGAAACCATATGATAAAGAGAAATTTGATAATGTTCAAGAATTAGTTGAAGCTTTGGGAGAAGCAGATAAAGTTGGACGTTGTATAAAAAGTTTAAATAAACCCAACATCTCAATATATAAGGTTCGCACAGATGTTCTTGGTAATAAGTATTTTGTTAAAAAAGAAGGTGACAAACCTAAATTGGATTTTAAAAATAATAAAAAATAATTACTATAAGGGGTTGCAATTTTTATGTAAACGCTATATAATAGTTCTTGCAAGGGACGCCTTGCACGGTTACTTAAATCTTGCTGAGCCTACAAAGATAAGGCTTTATGCCGAATTCAAGCACCCCATGTTTTGACATGGGGTGCTTTTCGTTGTATCAAAGGAGAATATGATGACTTGGAGAGTTGTGCATGTTAATCAAAGTGAGAAAATGCGCTTAAAACTGGACAATATTGTTATCAAGAAATTAGGAGAAGAATATACTATTCCATTAAGTGATATTTCCATTATTGTAGCAGAGGGTGGAGATACGGTTGTTACTCTTAGATTATTAAGTGCTTTAAGTAAATACAATATTGCCCTTATTGTTTGTGATAATCAACACCTACCTACGGGAATTTACCATGCGCCTAATGGGCATTCGAGAGCTTATAAAAGATTACAAAAACAATTGGAATGGAGTCAAGAACAAAAGGATAAGCTATGGCAAATTGTTACCTATTTTAAAATCAATAATCAACAAGATGTATTATCAATATTTGAAAGAGATATTGATGCTATTCAATTGCTTGCTGATTACAAGGATAACATTGAGTTAGGGGATAAGACTAATCGTGAGGGACACGCCGCCAAAGTTTATTTTAATGAACTTTTTGGCAAACAATTTACGCGCGTGACTCAACAGGAAGCTGATGTTATTAATGCTGGTTTAAATTATGGCTATGCTATTTTTAGGGCGCAGATGGCAAGGATTATTGAAGGGTATGGTCTGAACCCTTTAGTTGGTATTTTTCATAGAAATGAATATAATCAATTCAATTTAGTTGATGACTTAATGGAACCATTTAGACAAATAGTAGATGTTTGGGTTTACCAAAATTTGCGCGATAAAGAGTATTTGAAATATGAGTATCGTCTTAATTTAACTAATCTTTTAAATGCCAAAATTAAGTATGGCAATGAAAATTGTACGGTGACTGGTGCTATGGATAAATACGTTCAAGGATTTATAAAATGCATTGATAAAAAGGATACAAGTAAATTCTTTTGTCCAGTCGTTTCTAGTTTAGAATTGGAGTCTTAATATGAGGTATGCAGCAATGAGATTATTATGTTTTTTTGATTTACCAATGGAAACTGCACAAGAAAAAAGAGTTTATCGAAATTTTAGGAAAGAATTGATTGCTAATGGTTTTGAAATGTTGCAATTTTCTGTTTATTATAGAACGTGTCCAAATCGTAGTTTTGCTAATAAGTTCTATAAGAGATTGCAACAAAGTAACTTACCGGCTGGTAATGTCAGGCTTTTGGCAGTAACGGAAAAACAGTTTTCAGAAATGACTTTAATAGTTGGTGGTAAAACTAAACAAGAAGAAGTGGTTAGTGATAATAAATTGGTGGTCATATGAGATTACATTTTACACATCCTTATAAGGATAATTTAGATATTAATTTTGGGCAGTTTACGCAGATTATTGGTCAAAATCAACAATTGAAATACTACATGTGGCAAATTTTTATGTGGTATTTTGACGGTAAAAAATACTCTGAAGAAGATTTATCGCTTTTTAATCAAGAAGAACCTGAAATTTTATGTGAGGGTAAGAGTTTAAAGAAAAACAGTTTTAGTGTCATTTCAATTTCAGATATTCAAGATTTACTAGAACAAATGTCTTATAAAAGAGGAACAGTTGCTTGTGATTTTTTGAAGCTACACTTAAATACTGTTGATGTTATGACTGAAGTTGATGAGATTAATGATAAATTAGATAAAATTTCCTTAACAGTTAATCATAACCTTGATTTATCAATTAAAGATGTGATTTACCATACCGAGAGTTGTGTTGTCACTTCTGAACAATTATTGAGCAAATATTTTCAGCCCTATTTTAATTATCAGGGAAGAAATATCTCTTTTGAGTTTGTCGATAACGAGACTAAAGTAATGTTTTTGCTTAAGATGTTGCAGGAGAGATTATCAAACGATACTAACAATATCCTTTTAATTTTCAAAAATATGGATGACTATCTTGATTATTCTTCTTTTATAACTATTTGTAAGACTATTACGCAAATGACTGAGAAATTTCCTAATTTTTATTGTACAATTTTCCCGTCAAATGAAAGTTATTTATATGTTACTAAAGAAACAGTTGAACATGTTACCATTGTTTCAGACTTTATTGAATCATTGTTTGACTTAGATTTTATGTATGAAAGATTTATTGGTAAATACCCATCAAATAATATTCCAAGTAAAAGTGAGTTTTTGATATTACTTCAAAAAAATGCAAGTTATCTGTTTAGTGATCAGATTTCATATATTAGTTTAGGAATTTCAGATATGGTAGCCATTAAGATTTTAAATAGTTTATACCAGTATGATAAGTCTGTTGTATATCCAATACCTAAGATAGACCCGCTAGAAATAAGCTTTTTAAAGGACAAAGATTGACTTTTTTGCCTAATCAAACTATAATCGATTTGTAGGATACAAAAACTAAAAATGACGATTTGAGGTTTTTGTACTCTCAAGATTTAAGTAACCGTAAAACAATCTGCGTAGTTGTCAGCATATCTTTGGTGTTTTTGTACTCTCAAGATTTAAGTAACCGTAAAACATGGCTGCGAGAAAATGGCTATCTAATCAGGTTTTTGTACTCTCAAGATTTAAGTAACCGTAAAACATTGCAAAACAAGGTCAAGCCAAATTCGGGTTTTTGTACTCTCAAGATTTAAGTAACCGTAAAACTAAATCCGCCACCAGTAGCGTTGTCGGCAAGTTTTTGTACTCTCAAGATTTAAGTAACCGTAAAACGAAGTCTTTGGTGGTTATACACAAGGAACAGTTTTTGTACTCTCAAGATTTAAGTAACCGTAAAACCAACAGTTGAATGCGTTGGAAGCTAAACGAGTTTTTGTACTCTCAAGATTTAAGTAACCGTAAAACTGCAACGACACATACCAGTGAATCAAAGGCGTTTTTGTACTCTCAAGATTTAAGTAACCGTAAAACTTGGTTGATTGGTTCTTGTTGACAATCTCTGTTTTTGTACTCTCAAGATTTAAGTAACCGTAAAACAATGATTGGATAACTGCTATCTTTCTCCCAGTTTTTGTACTCTCAAGATTTAAGTAACCGTAAAACTGATTTCTTTTCTAACATCTGCACTTCTAAGTTTTTGTACTCTCAAGATTTAAGTAACCGTAAAACGCGCCTGCCCAAAAAGAAAAAGCCCTGCTTGTTTTTGTACTCTCAAGATTTAAGTAACCGTAAAACTTGGTTGATTGGTTCTTGTTGACAATCTCTGTTTTTGTACTCTCAAGATTTAAGTAACCGTAAAACAATGATTGGATAACTGCTATCTTTCTCCCAGTTTTTGTACTCTCAAGATTTAAGTAACCGTAAAACTGATTTCTTTTCTAACATCTGCACTTCTAAGTTTTTGTACTCTCAAGATTTAAGTAACCGTAAAACGCGCCTGCCCAAAAAGAAAAAGCCCTGCTTGTTTTTGTACTCTCAAGATTTAAGTAACCGTAAAACCGCCTGTGGCATTATCAGCATAAGCGATATGTTTTTGTACTCTCAAGATTTAAGTAACCGTAAAACGACGCAGATGTTCAATGCAGGTGTCTTCACGTTTTTGTACTCTCAAGATTTAAGTAACCGTAAAACTGCAAATGGCAGTTTACAAAACAATGCTTGGTTTTTGTACTCTCAAGATTTAAGTAACCGTAAAACTATGACAAGCTGTTATCAGTTTCCATTGGCGTTTTTGTACTCTCAAGATTTAAGTAACCGTAAAACTTTTCATCAATTATGAAGGTTTTGCACTGTGTTTTTGTACTCTCAAGATTTAAGTAACCGTAAAACTGCAAATGGCAGTTTACAAAACAATGCTTGGTTTTTGTACTCTCAAGATTTAAGTAACCGTAAAACCTACAAGCTCACGTTCAACATAAGCGAGTGGTTTTTGTACTCTCAAGATTTAAGTAACCGTAAAACGCAAAGAAGCTGGGCTCACGCAAGATGAACGTTTTTGTACTCTCAAGATTTAAGTAACCGTAAAACAACCGCTAAACTCAATGTTTCTGAAACAGCGTTTTTGTACTCTCAAGATTTAAGTAACCGTAAAACTACTTCCAGCTAGGTTGATACGGCTCTAGCGTTTTTGTACTCTCAAGATTTAAGTAACCGTAAAACTGCCTTTCGCAACCAAACATAATAAGTTTTGTTTTTGTACTCTCAAGATTTAAGTAACCGTAAAACCTACTAAAGCGGCAATTCCTGCAATCGCTAGTTTTTGTACTCTCAAGATTTAAGTAACCGTAAAACTCCATCGAAATGCGTAAGGACGTTAAGTAGGTTTTTGTACTCTCAAGATTTAAGTAACCGTAAAACATGAAGCAGGCTATAATTCTATCGCAGTAAGTTTTTGTACTCTCAAGATTTAAGTAACCGTAAAACTTCAAACAAAACAAGCAGCCCAGTTCGTGTGTTTTTGTACTCTCAAGATTTAAGTAACCGTAAAACATAGGCCTGTAGTTAGTATCGTCTCTACGAGTTTTTGTACTCTCAAGATTTAAGTAACCGTAAAACCGCCGTCCCCAAGTGGTTTGGCGGTTCACTGTTTTTGTACTCTCAAGATTTAAGTAACCGTAAAACCGAATGCGGTTATTCCTGAGTTTGATATACGGTTTTTGTACTCTCAAGATTTAAGTAACCGTAAAACTCGTTAGTCATAGCTAGTTTTAAAGCGTATGTTTTTGTACTCTCAAGATTTAAGTAACCGTAAAACTTATTTCTTCATCATAGTCAACAACTTTATGTTTTTGTACTCTCAAGATTTAAGTAACCGTAAAACGATAACCGCTGTTAAAGTAACCAGTACCAGGTTTTTGTACTCTCAAGATTTAAGTAACCGTAAAACGTAAAACAGGTAAACAAGGGTATGTAGGTTGTTTTTGTACTCTCAAGATTTA
Organism: Streptococcus macedonicus ACA-DC 198; assembly: GCA_000283635.1. Classification (NCBI taxonomy): domain Bacteria; kingdom Bacillati; phylum Bacillota; class Bacilli; order Lactobacillales; family Streptococcaceae; genus Streptococcus; species Streptococcus macedonicus. The sequence goes on along the minus strand of HE613569.1, from coordinate 1,413,353 downwards.
AGTAACCGTAAAACTGAACTGAATAGAGCAGTAGAAGCACAATTGTTTTTGTACTCTCAAGATTTAAGTAACCGTAAAACCAAGCCATGAAGACCTTGTCACAACAAGCTGTTTTTGTACTCTCAAGATTTAAGTAACCGTAAAACAAAGCTTGTTTTCATTGGTTAGGCACATTGGTTTTTGTACTCTCAAGATTTAAGTAACCGTAAAACTCGTATGTTGATGTCACTTATAGCCCAGAGTTTTTGTACTCTCAAGATTTAAGTAACCGTAAAACCAAGTGTTTGATATGTAAGAGTTTTCTCATGTTTTTGTACTCTCAAGATTTAAGTAACCGTAAAACGCTTGTGGTAGATACCTATGCCACGTACTAGTTTTTGTACTCTCAAGATTTAAGTAACCGTAAAACAAATGATTGTATTTTGAGGTGATGTATGAAGTTTTTGTACTCTCAAGATTTAAGTAACCGTAAAACATTTTGTTTTCAAATCAGCGAACGCTTCTGGGTTTTTGTACTCTCAAGATTTAAGTAACCGTAAAACCGGCTTACCGTCAAACATTACGACTTTTTCGTTTTTGTACTCTCAAGATTTAAGTAACCGTAAAACCGATAGTAATCCAACCTAGCTCGATTTGCAGTTTTTGTACTCTCAAGATTTAAGTAACCGTAAAACGAAATAGGCACTTCAAAGGTAATTTCTTTAGTTTTTGTACTCTCAAGATTTAAGTAACCGTAAAACATTACTAACTGGTATTCCGTATTTATCCAGGTTTTTGTACTCTCAAGATTTAAGTAACCGTAAAACAAAACAATATACGAAAATTCGTATTAGAAAGTTTTTGTACTCTCAAGATTTAAGTAACCATAAAACACTAATATGCTTTTAGACGAAATCATTTTATAATATTTAACCTTTTTAGCATCTTATGATGCTTTTTTCTTTTCTTGAAATGACTTCTAAAACTTTTTATAGCAACGTTTCTGTTTATCTGTTATAATAGAAACAATGATTAATTGTATAGGATTGTAAGATGGATATTCAAGAATTAAAAAAACGACAAGAGAAGATTCGTAATTTCTCTATTATTGCACATATTGACCACGGGAAGTCAACTTTGGCTGACCGTATTTTGGAAAAAACTGAGACGGTTTCTAGTCGTGAAATGCAAGCTCAACTCTTGGATAGCATGGATTTGGAGCGTGAGCGTGGTATCACGATTAAGCTTAATGCGATTGAGTTGAACTACACGGCTAAAGACGGTGAAACCTACATTTTCCACTTGATTGACACCCCAGGACACGTTGACTTTTCATATGAGGTGTCACGTTCTTTGGCGGCTTGTGAGGGGGCAATTTTGGTTGTCGATGCGGCACAAGGTATCGAAGCTCAAACCCTTGCCAATGTTTACCTAGCCCTTGATAATGATTTGGAAATTCTGCCAGTTATCAATAAAATTGATTTGCCAGCAGCAGATCCAGAGCGTGTGCGTCAAGAAATCGAAGATGTGATTGGTCTTGATGCTTCAGAGGCTGTGCTTGCTTCAGCAAAAGCAGGTATCGGGATTGAAGAAATCCTTGAACAAATTGTTGAGTACGTGCCAGCGCCAGCAGGAGATGTTGAAGCACCGCTTCAAGCGCTTATCTTTGACTCTGTTTATGATGCTTACCGCGGGGTTATTCTGCAAGTTCGTATCGTTAATGGTATGGTAAAACCTGGTGATAAGATTCAATTGATGTCAAATGGTAAAACGTTTGATGTTACAGAAGTTGGTATCTTCACGCCAAAAGCTGTTGGACGTGATTTCTTAGCAACTGGTGATGTTGGTTATATCGCAGCGTCAATCAAGACAGTTGCTGATACTCGTGTGGGTGATACAGTAACTCTTGCTGAAAATCCAGCAGAAGCACCGCTTCATGGTTACAAACAAATGAACCCAATGGTATTTGCTGGTCTTTACCCAATCGAATCAAATAAATACAACGACCTCCGTGAAGCACTTGAAAAATTACAATTGAACGATGCAAGTCTCCAATTCGAGCCTGAAACATCACAAGCTCTTGGCTTTGGTTTCCGTTGTGGTTTCCTTGGTTTGCTTCACATGGACGTTATCCAAGAACGTTTGGAACGTGAATTCAACATTGATTTGATTATGACAGCGCCATCCGTTGTTTACCATGTTAACACGACTGACGGCGAAATGCTTGAGGTGTCAAATCCGTCTGAATTCCCAGACCCAACTAAGGTTGCAAGTATCGAAGAACCATATGTGAAAGCACAAATCATGGTTCCACAAGAATTTGTCGGAGCAGTTATGGAACTTGCCCAACGCAAACGTGGCGACTTTGTGACAATGGATTACATTGATGAAAATCGTGTCAATATCATTTACCAGATTCCGCTTGCTGAAATTGTCTTTGATTTCTTTGATAAATTGAAATCATCAACACGTGGTTATGCAAGTTTTGATTACGAAATTTCAGAATACCGTAAATCAAAATTGGTTAAAATGGATATTCTCCTTAACGGTGATAAAGTTGATGCGCTCAGCTTCATTGTTCACAACGAATTTGCTTATGAACGTGGTAAATTAATCGTTGAAAAACTCAAGAAAATCATTCCACGTCAACAATTCGAAGTGCCAATTCAAGCAGCTATCGGTCAAAAAATCGTTGCACGCTCAGATATTAAAGCTCTTCGTAAAAACGTGCTTGCCAAATGTTACGGTGGTGACGTTTCTCGTAAACGTAAATTGCTTGAAAAACAAAAAGCAGGTAAAAAACGTATGAAGGCTATTGGTTCTGTTGAAGTGCCACAAGAAGCCTTCTTGTCAGTGCTTTCAATGGATGACGATAACAGTAAAAAATAAAACGATTAAACAACTGAATTTATTTCAGTTGTTTTTTTGAGAAATTTTAATGCTTCGAGCTAAAGTGAGAAAGAGGTTTTGGGACGAAATGTCTTTGTTTTGAGATAGTTTCATAATGAATTTGCAAGCTTTTGTTAAGAGTAATTTTAGAGAACTGTTCAAATTTTCAGTTATTTTATGATACAATAGAATTAAAACTATATCATGGGAGAGTTGTATGAAATTACTGACAAATGTGTCACAATTAAAAGGAACTTTGCGAGTTCCTGGAGATAAGTCAATCAGTCACCGTTCAATTATGTTCGGCAGTCTTGCCAAGGGAACAACAACTGTTCATGATATTTTGCGTGGTGAAGATGTGCTGTCAACAATGCAAGTATTTCGTGATTTAGGGGTTGATATCCAAGATGACGGTAACATCGTAACCATTACAGGTGTTGGCTTTGACGGGCTTAAGGCTCCAAAAAACAAACTAGATATGGGAAATTCAGGAACATCAATCCGCTTGATTTCTGGCGTGTTAGCAGGGCAAGATTTTACGGTTGAAATGTTTGGTGATGACAGTTTGTCAAAACGCCCAATGGACCGCGTGACAATTCCGCTTCGTCAAATGGGAGTTGAAGTGTCAGGGCAAACAGACCGTGATTTGCCACCGCTTACTATGCGTGGTAGCAAAGCGCTTAAACCGATTCATTATCAACTTCCTGTGGCGTCTGCTCAAGTGAAGTCAGCACTCATTTTTGCAGCTTTGCAAGCTGACGGTGAGTCTGTCATCATTGAAAAAGAAAAAACACGCAATCACACAGAAGATATGATTGTTCAGTTTGGTGGTGCAATTGACGTTAATGACAAAGAAATTCGCATCAAAGGTGGTCAAGAATTTACTGGTCAAGATGTAGTTGTCCCAGGTGATATTTCATCAGCGGCTTTCTGGTTAGTCGCAGGGCTCATTGTTCCAAATGCTAAAGTAACCCTTGAAAATGTCGGTATCAATGAAACACGTACTGGTATCATTGATGTTATCAAGGAAATGGGGGGCAAAATGACCATTTCAAACGTTGATGAGATTGCTAAATCAGCAACGATTACCGTTGAAACATCTGAACTTCACGGCGTTGAAATTGGTGGCGAAATCATTCCGCGTTTGATTGATGAATTGCCAATTATCACTCTTCTTGCCACACAAGCTAATGGTACAACGATTATTCGTGATGCAGAAGAGTTGAAAGTAAAGGAAACAGACCGTATTCAGGTGGTTGCGGATGCTCTTAATGCAATGGGTGCTGACATTACGCCAACAGATGACGGCATGATTATCAAAGGAAAGACACCGCTCCATGGCGCTAAAGTCAATACTTTCGGTGATCACCGTATCGGTATGATGACTGCCATTGCTGCGCTTTTGGTGTCAGACGGAGACGTTGAACTAGAACGAGCAGAAGCGATTAATACAAGCTACCCAAGCTTCTTTAATGATTTGGAGGTACTCTCACGTGGCTAGAATTATTATTGGTTTTATGGGGTCTGGGAAATCAACGATTTCATCATTGTTAGATAAAAATTACATTGATATGGATGCTTTGATTACAGAGCGTATCGGCATGTCAATCGCAGACTTTTTTGCTAAAGAAGGTGAAGCTAAATTCCGTGAAATTGAGTCGCAAGTGCTTGCGGAATTGGCTGATTCTGACCAAGTCATTTCAACTGGTGGTGGTGTTGTCATCAATCCGATTAACAGAGAGATTTTAGCAAAAAATCCAGAAACGATTTACCTAAAATCAGACTTTGAAACGCTTTATGACCGCATTGAGCATGATACAGAAAATGTTCGTCCTTTGTTTGTCAACAACAGCAAGGAAGCTTTCAAAGAAATCTTTGATGGTCGCCAAGAAATGTATGAAGCAGCAGCTAATCGTATTATTGACGTGGCTGGTAAAACGCCTGAAGAAATTGTTGAGGAAATCGGATGAAAGTTGGCTATTTAGGACCAAGTGCTTCTTTTACGCATAATGTTGCTGTTAAGGCATTTCCAGAAGCTAATCGCATGCCTTTTGCAAATATCACCGAAGTTATCAAATCTTATGAAGAAGGTTTTGTGGATTATGCCATTATCCCTGTTGAAAATTCAATCGAGGGTTCGGTGCATGAAACGTTGGATTACCTTTTTCATCAAGCTGAAATTGAGGCGATTGCAGAAATCATTCAACCGATTAAACAACAGCTTTTAGCAACAACACAAACAAAGAAAATTGAAAAGATTTTTTCACACCCGCAAGCTATTGCTCAAGGGAAAAAATACATTAAAGCACATTATCCAGCAGCAAAAATTGAGATGACGGTTAGTACGGCTTATGCCGCACGTTTCATTGCCGAAAATCCAGAGGAAAACTTTGCTGCCATTGCGCCAGTAGCTGCCGCAAAAGAATACGGTTTGGAAATTATTGCCCAAGATATTCAAGAAATGGATGAAAACTACACGCGCTTTTGGGTACTAGGCCATCAAAAACGGTCGTTTGATTTGGCAAAACTCAATCAAAAAGTTTCATTGGCATTGACCTTGCCAGATAACTTGCCTGGTGCGCTTTATAAAGCATTATCTGTTTTTGCTTGGCGTGGCATTGATTTGACTAAAATTGAAAGTCGCCCTTTAAAAACAGCTTTGGGAGAATATTTTTTCATCGTTGATGTTGAAAATAAAAATGATACACTAGTGTCATTTGCACTAGAAGAATTGAGTATTCTTAGTATTGGCTATAAAATCCTCGGACGTTATGATGTTTATAAACTATAAAATCCTCTGATTTTTGGTATTTAGGAATTGTTAAGCGTTTGTGCTTGCTCTAATCTGATGAAAATGGGAAAGATATGACAAGAAGTAATTTAAGTCGGCACGAAGAATTAAGATACAAATACCTCTTGAGTAATCTTGAGTATTTAAGTGCGCGCGAAAAACAAGAATTTGACTATCTTTACAATAAAAAACAAGCTAGTGAGGTCAGCGAGTCACCAAGCTCTCAGCCGTCGTCTGCCTATAATGATAATTACTACGATGATTATTATGACGATGCTTATGATAATCAAATGGATTATTATGATGACGATAATTGGACATCTCAAGGGCTTCCCAAATACCCAGAAGAAAAAAAGCAGTCGAAACGTTCCTTTAGAAGAACGAGCGAGCAGCAGTCAGAGATTTTTCCAACTTATCAAGACAATTATGATGAGGCATTTTATCAAGAACCCGAACCTGTAACGCCTAAAAAAGTAAAGAAACCCAAAAAGAAGCGTCGCAGAATTCGTATTAAGCGTCTGTTGAAACTTCTTGGTTTCTTAGTGATTCTTGTCATGGCAGGGATGATTTACATGTTTTTCAAAGGTGTTAATGATGTTTCAACTGGTGAGACAAATTACACAGCAGCCGTAACAGAAACATTCAATGGGGAAGATAGCGATGACGGTACTAATATTCTCATTTTAGGAAGTGACCAGCGGATTACGCAAGGGTCTTCGGATGCCCGAACCGATACGATTATGGTGATGAATATTGGCAACAGCGACGGAAAGATTAAATTAGTCAGCTTTATGCGTGATACCTTGGTCAATATTGACGGTGTCAGCTACAATGCTTATTCAAATGACCAAAAATTGAATGTCGCATTTAATATTGGTGAACAAGATGACAACCAAGGGGCAGAACTCATGCGCCAGACGTTGAAAGATAATTTTGATATTAATATCAAATATTATGTCATGGTTGACTTTGAAACCTTTGCAGAAGCCATTGATACCTTGTTCCCAAATGGTGTTGAAATAGACGCCAAATTTGGTACGGTTGATGGTCAAGCAGTTTCGTCTGTTGAAGTTCCTGATGACCTCAATATGCAGGCTGACGGTACTGTTCCAAATCAAACGATTGAAGTTGGAACACAAAAAATGGATGGTCGTACCTTGCTCAATTATGCCCGTTTCCGTAAAGATGATGACGGTGACTATGGTCGGACGCAGCGCCAGCAACAAGTTATTTCTGCCATTATCAACCAGATTAAAGACCCGTCAAAACTCTTTACAGGCTCAGCTGCAATTGGTAACATCTATGCTTTGACCTCAACGAACATTTCCTATCCATTTCTCCTAAAAGAAGGCTTATCTCTTATCACGAGCGGTCAAGAAGGTATCGAGCAAACAACTATTCCAGCCGAAGGTGACTGGACAGATGACTACGATATGTATGGCGGCTTAGGAATTGCCATTGATTTTGATAAATATCAAGAAGAGTTAAAAGAACTTGGCTTGCGGTAGGAAGAGATATGATATAATAGAGAGGCAGTTAAGCTTCTCTATTTTTATTATAGGGAAAAGAGACCGAGAAATAGAACATTGCCAATTTAGAATTGGCTGAAAGGAAATTATGTTAAGTAAAAATGCTATTGTAGATGCTGAAATCACGGATTTATCACACGAAGGAGCAGGTGTTGCCAAGGTTGACGGTTTCGTCTTTTTTGTTGAAAATGCACTTCCAGGTGAGAAAATCAAAATGCGCGTCTTGAAAGTGAAAAAGAACATCGGATTTGGTAAAGTTGAGGAGTATGTGACAGTCTCTGAACACCGCAATCAAGATTTGAATGTAGATTATTTGCGTACAGGAATTGCGGATTTTGGGCATCTTGCATATGCTGAACAGTTAAAATTTAAACGCAAGCAAGTAATGGATAATCTCTATAAAACAGCTGGTATTTCAGATGTTGAGGTGTCAGAAACACTTGGTATGGCGCATCCATACGCTTACCGAAATAAAGCACAAGTGCCAGTTCGTCGTGTTAATGGTCAGTTGGAGACAGGATTTTTCCGTAAACATTCGCATGATTTGATGCCGATTTCTGATTATTATATTCAAAACAAAGAAATCGACCGTTTGATTAATTTTACCCGTGATTTGCTTCGCCGTTTTGACCTTAAACCTTATGATGAAAAAGAGCAAACTGGATTGATTCGTAATTTGGTTGTTCGTCGTGGACATTATTCTGGTGAAATGATGCTGGTTTTTGTGACAACACGTCCAAAAGTCTTCCGTATTGAGCAAATCATTGAGAAAATTGTGGCAGAATTTCCGGCGGTTAAATCAATCGTTCAAAATATTAACGATAAAAATACCAATGCGATTTTCGGTAAAGAGTTTAAGACATTGTATGGTAAAGATACGATTGTTGATAGTATGCTTGGCAATCAATATGAAATCTCAGCGCTTTCATTCTACCAAGTCAACACTGAAATGGCCGAAAGACTTTATCAAACTGCCATTGATTTTTCAGACTTGACGCCTGAAGATATTGTGATTGATGCTTATTCTGGAATTGGTACAATCGGGCTTTCATTTGCCAAAAATGTTAAAGCCGTTTACGGTGTTGAAGTGATTGAAGAAGCTGTGGAAGATGCTAAGCGTAATGCTGCGCTAAATGGTATCACTAATGCGCATTATGTCGCTGATTCGGCAGAACATGCTATGGCAACTTGGAGCAAAGATGGTATCAAACCAAGCGTTATTTTGGTTGACCCGCCACGTAAAGGTTTGACAGAAAACTTCATCAAAGCTAGCGTTGCTATGCAGCCAGAAAAAATCACTTATATCTCATGTAACCCAGCAACCATGGCGCGTGATATCAAGCTCTATCAAGAACTTGGCTACAAACTCATAAAAGTACAACCAGTTGATTTGTTCCCGAATACGCATCACGTGGAGTGCGTAGTGTTGCTACAACGAAGCAAAGGGTAAAAATCCTTTATTTTAAGCACTTTTTCAAGCATTTTGTCTTTATTGAAAAGAGTGATTTTGACATAAAAAAGGTGCAAAAAAAGTACATTGATGTGAACGTCTGTTTGGATGTCGACTGCGTAGACAAAAAATAGATACGTCAGTAATAAGTTAACTAAACGAGAACATTCTAATAAGTGTTCTCGCTTTTTATTTTTAGGAGGAAAATCATGCAAAAGAATGAACAGTCATCACGACAAATTGTGATGTGGCATCTCATGGCTATCATGAGAATTGACATCGAGAAAGCAAAGCGGATTGTTGTTGAAATGGAAGAGTCTGGCTTAATCCAGTTTGATGACATGGGGAATGTTGGCCTGTTAGTGTTGGAGGGACAATCATGAAACGTATCACCGCAAATCACTATCAAACGTCAGAGCGTTACTATAAACTCCCTAAACTCTTATTTGAGAGTGACCGCTACAAGGACATGAAACTTGAGGTTAAGGTCGCTTATGCTGTTCTCAAAGATCGTTTGGAATTGTCATTAAGTAGAGGGTGGATAGATGAAGATGGGGCTATCTATTTGGTCTATTCCAACTCCAAACTCATGGCACTACTTGGCTGTTCCAAGTCAAAATTACTGACGATTAAGAAAACCTTACGAGAGTACGGTTTGATTGATGAAGTCCAACAATCTTCCAGTGAAAAAGGACGCTTGGCCAATAAGATTTATTTGGGGGAGTTGGAACATGAACCAACCCCAGTCTCAAATTCAAACGGGGGTAGTGTTCAAAAAACACTAGGGGGGGGTCAAAATCAGCCGGGGCCGGTCTTAAATTCAGCCACTAGTGAGACTGAAGTTAGTGAGACTGATATGAGTGAAACTAAAGAGAGTGAGTCAGTCATTGAGGACGAGGAGGAGAAAGAAAGTCAAACAAGTAAGAAAAATGACAATGACAATTTTCAACGTAAAGTAGACCGAGTCACAAGATACGACAAAGATTATATTTGGGGTTTGGTTCATGACCAGTTGAGACAAGTTGGTCTTTCACAGGCTGCTAGTGATTATGCCATGATTTATTTTGATCATCGTTATCAGTACGCTTTAGAGAATATGAGGTTTGCGGATAAATCAGAAACGATAGCGGAATACGTCTTTAATGGCGTCTTATCCGAATGGACCAAGGTCCAACGCTTAAAAGAACTAAAAGGGGGTGAGTAAGATGTTTTGGTGGATATTATTAGGTATTTGGGGATTAGGAATGATTTGGTTTATTTTTGAACTTATCACTGCCCCAGAAATGGAAGATCATTGTTAAGAAAGGACGTTACGCAAGAAGTAAGGTCCTTTTTATAATGGATTGAGAGAGGAATAGGACAAGGCAAGGAGTTGCAGATAGGACTAGAATTCATCAAAGCTACTTAACGATGTCCTAACCTTTATTCAATTCATTATAGTTTTGTCAGAAAGGAATGAGAGACATGAAATTTTTAGATTTGTTTGCAGGAATTGGAGGCTTTCGACTGGGGTTAACCCGTCAGGGCCATGAGTGTATTGGCTTTTGTGAGATTGATAAGTTTGCGAGGAAATCCTATCAAGCCATATACGATACGGAAGGAGAAATAGAATTTCATGACATTAGACAAGTCACAGACCAAGACTTTAGACAACTTAGAGGGCAAGTGGACATCATCTGTGGGGGATTCCCTTGTCAGGCATTTTCACTCGCAGGCAGACGATTGGGATTTGAGGATACTAGGGGAACTTTGTTCTTCGAGATTGCTCGAGCGGCCAAACAGATCCAACCACGTTTTCTATTCTTGGAAAACGTCAAAGGCTTACTCAGTCACGACAAGGGCAGGACGTTTAGAACAATCCTCACCACATTGGATGAGTTGGGGTATGATGTTGAATGGCAGGTGCTTAACAGTAAAGATTTCCAAGTGCCGCAAAACCGTGAAAGAATTTTTATTATCGGACATTCTAGAAGATACCGTCCCCGATTCCTATTTCCTCTCAGAGGAGAAAACAGCTCAGCTAGTCTTGAACGATTAGGTAATGTTAATCCGTCAGGCAAAGGGATGAATGGAGAAGTCTATTTATCACGTGGGATAGCACCAACCTTAACCAGAGGAAAAGGTGAGGGAACTAAAATTGCCATTCCAGTTTTAACCCCTGATAGGCTAGAAAAACGCCAACATGGGAGACGCTTTAAAGGGAACGATGATCCGATGTTTACTTTAACTAGCCAAGATCGGCATGGTGTAGTTGTCGCAGGAACTTTACCAACTTCTTTTATCCAAACTGGACGAGTCTATGACCTTTCAGGGCTTTCTCCAACGCTGACCACGATGCAAGGAGGGGATAAAGTTCCTAAGATTCTCTGTCGTGAAGAAGCGCCACATTTGAAAATTAGGGAAGCGACCAAACTAGGCTATGCCAAGGCAATAGTGGGAGATTCTGTCAATCTTGCTTACCCAGAGTCTACCAAACGCAGAGGACGAGTGGGAAAGGGGATTTCAAATACCTTAACCACTTCTGACAATATGGGAGTGGTAGTTGCTGCTTTGGAATACCGTAAGGACAAGTGGTATGAAGTGACTGGAATAATCCTAGAGGGAAAACTGTATCGGTTGAGAATCAGACGCCTAACACCTAGAGAGTGTTTTAGACTTCAGGGGTTTCCTGATTGGGCTTATGACAGAGCTGAGAGGGTATCCAGTAAAAGTCAGTTGTATAAACAAGCAGGCAATAGCGTGACCGTCACTGTTATTGAAGCCATTGCTAGAGAATTTAGAAAGATTGAAGAGGAAGAAAAACATGAAATTATTACATAGTAAAAGTATTAGGAACTGCACGGATCTAGAAGAAGCCATACATCAAGCAGAAGTAGAGAGATTTTCGGAAATGATTGCTTCTTTACCCAATTATGATTGTGACATTGATGTCACTTTTGAGGATGACTACCACAAAGAAATGAATTATCCGTTAGCTTACGAGTCCAACTTACATCGTATTTTTGAATTTATCGAAACCCAAGACATCAAAAATGGTGTTGATACTTATCTAACGGATGAGAACAATCTCGCCTTTAGGGTATTTGGTCAACATTATATGGCAAATGGAAAAGATGGTTTATTGACTACACTGATTACAGTAAAGAGTTTTTGTGAAGGCAGGTCACCTATTGATATGAGTAAGGTGTTTACCCCACTAACTCAAGCATTAGAGAAGGAGCTATCTGTGTAGGAGGAAGCGATGTTAGAAATCTATTTAAGTCGAAATAACAGTCGGAATCAGAAACTCCTGTCTTTTTGTGACTCGCATGGTATTTCCTACTCCAGTAAAGAAGTAAGTAACCTGTCACGTGAAGGCTTATTGGGCTTGTTTACCAAAAGCAGTGATTGTTTTACGCTCTTATCCCCCTCGCTACAACGGTTTAAAGGTCATAGAGAGATGAAATTGAGTGAGTTAGTGACGTTAGTTCTACGGAAACCTGACCAGAATCTTCGTCTCCCAATTGTGGTTTGTGAGGATAACGTGTATCCCGATATGAGTTTAGATGAAGCGAGAACCTTTCTTCCGAGAAGTCAAAAAGTGGTTTCCTTTCGTGAACATCTTTTTAAGGACATGACGACATAAGGAGGAGCTATGAACGAACGCTTTTGGGAAAATTTAGAAAGTCTTGTTTTGGAAAAGGGTATGACATGGGCCGACCTTGCTCGACAGATGTTTAAGGGACAATACGTCTACCCTAGTGAGTTTAACCGTCTCTACCAAACCTTTCGTCACTACAAATCCCATCGTCTCATGCCACAAGGCAAATGGGTGGAGAAAATAGTGAGCGTCTTAGAGATTGACTATGAAGACTTGTTTAGGAGATAGCGATGAAACGACTATTAGTGATGTACGGAGCCATTCATGTCAATGGTCTCCTAGTGAGTTTGTACCTGGTTGGTTGGCTAAATGGGGCATGGTTACCTGTTTTACAAGTGACGTTTCTAGCCCTGATATTGTGGAGCTGGAAAAGGTACCAGATACCTAAAAGAAACCTATCCTTTAAGGAGAGAGGGCTTTGGGTGTGTGGTAGTCTAGGTGTCATGGTAAGTATTGCTCTTATTATGAGTGCTCTATTTTCAGGAAGCGAACCAAACCAAGAAACGTTAGTGACTGTTCAAGACCAGATTCCTGTTCTGTCCTTTATTCTTTTTCTCCTTAATGCCAGTGTTGTGGAAGAAGTCTTTTATAGAGAGGTGTTGTGGAGAGTCTTGTCTCAACCAGTGGTTCAAGTGTTGTTAACGAGTTCCCTTTTTGCTTTAGCTCATCACCCATCCAGTCTATTCACTTGGGTGCTTTATGGGAGTTTAGGTCTCACACTTGGTGTGGTTAGAGGGCAAACAGACTGCTTGAGCTCAACTCTCGTTCACCTGTCTTGGAATGGAATCGTCTTTTTCCTATCTTTATTGTGATACCAAAATCAAGGGTGCTTTCGTATCATGAAAGCACCCTATTGTTTTGATGGGGAATCATATAAAGGAGGAAATGATGTCATCCGAACAACAGGAACACCAAGCGGTTCAATATGCGGAACGCAGTGCTATGTTTACGGTGAAGGTCCTTCTCAAACTCTTAGAGTGGTCAGCCAGACACGCCCTAGCACAAGACTCGGCTTATAAAGTTGGGGTTCAAAAGTTAGAAGAACTCCTTCAAAGTCCATATGCCATTGAGTCGCTGAATATCTCAAAAGACATTTTGGATAAACCAGTTGATGTGGAGAAATTCAAGGAATTGGTGGAATCAGAAAACCTTCCTATTGCCATTAGTTGGCAAGGAGATTACCTGCATTTCTATGCTAAGGATAAGTCGCTCTTAGACAAGCACTTAGATGAGTTGCTTCAGAAATTGGTTTCCAATCCAGAAAAACTGAAAGGGCTAACTATGGATAAAACCCTTGATGAGGAAATCGCACAAGCCAAGGAACAGATTGTGATGTCAGAACCCTCTGCTGTGAAAACAAAGGAGGTCATTCTCTAATGGTCTCAGGGAAAAAAGTTTTTATTTTTGGTGTATTAGGACTTGCTCTTGGCTATTTCTGCCATCGGCTAGTCTTGCTTTACGATAGTCTACCTAATCAACCACCCTTGGAACGCCTTGCCTATCTCTTAGGCGAAGGACAGAATCAGGTCTTAAATCCCTTGTGGAATGGTCATTTTACTGGTAGATCGGTTTTAGGCTTTTGCTTTGGGCTTGTGACGATGGGCCTAGTCTATCTTTATGTTTCAACTGGTCAAAAGGTTTACCGAGAAGGGGCTGAGTATGGCTCTGCCCGTTTTGGAAACAGTCACGAACGCAAAGCCTTTCTCAGTAAGAATCCTTTCAATGACACCATTTTGTCACGAAACGTTAGGCTAACCCTGTTAGAAAAGAAAGCCCCACAGTTTGACCGAAACAAGAACCTTGTGGTCATTGGTGGGTCTGGTAGCGGGAAGACCTTTCGGTTTGTCAAACCCAATCTGATTCAGCTCAACTGTTCCAATATTGTCGTTGACCCTAAGGATCACTTAGCTGAAAAGACAGGGAAGCTCTTTTTAGAGCATGGCTATCAGGTCAAGGTCTTAGACCTCGTAAACATGACAAACTCAGATGGTTTTAATCCTTTTCGCTATGTGGAAACGGAGAATGATTTGAACCGTATGCTTACGGTCTATTTCAATAATACCAAAGGTAATGGCAGTCGCAGTGATCCCTTTTGGGATGAAGCTTCCATGACCTTAGTGAGAGCCATTTCCTCTTACTTGGTGGATTTTTACAATCCTCCAGGTAGTACAAAGGAAGAAGCAGACAGTCGCCGTAAGCGAGGCCGCTACCCCTCTTTTTCTGAAATCGGAAAACTCATCAAGCTCTTATCCAAAGGAGAAAATCAAGATAAGAGTGTCTTAGAAGTGATGTTTGAGACCTATGCCAAGACATATGGGACAGAAAACTTCACCATGCGTAACTGGGCTGACTTCCAAAACTACAAGGATAAGACCTTGGATTCGGTCATTGCCGTCACAACAGCTAAGTTTTCCCTCTTTAATATCCAATCCGTCATTGATTTAACCAAACGTGACACCTTGGACTTAAAAACATGGGGGACGCAGAAAACCATGGTCTATCTCGTTATTCCAGATAATGACACCACCTTTCGCTTTCTCTCAGCCCTTTTTTTCTCCACCGTCTTTTCAACCTTAACCAGACAAGCTGACGTGGACTTTAAGGGACAATTGCCTATTCACGTCAGAAGTTACTTGGATGAGTTTGCGAATGTCGGTGAAATTCCAGACTTTGCGGAACAAACCTCAACAGTTCGCTCACGGAACATGAGTCTCGTACCCATTCTTCAAAACATTGCCCAACTTCAAGGGCTCTATAAGGAGAAAGAGGCTTGGAAAACCATTCTAGGAAACTGTGATAGCTTGCTTTATCTTGGAGGCAATGATGAAGAGACCTTCAAGTTCATGAGTGGTCTCTTAGGCAAACAAACCATTGATGTGAGAAGTACCAGTCGGTCGTATGGCCAAACAGGGTCTGGGTCAACGTCTCATCAAAAAATTGCAAGGGATCTCATGACCCCTGATGAAGTCGGAAACATGAAACGTGATGAATGCTTGGTGAGAATTGCAGGGGTTCCAGTCTTTAAGGAAAAAAAGTTCTTCCCCTTGAAACACAAGAACTGGAAATACTTAGCGGACAAGGAGTCAGATGAACGTTGGTGGCATTACCACATTGACCCCCTCCAAACAGAGGAAGTTCCGTTTGAACCCTCAGACCACAAGGTTAGGGATTTAAGCAAAGAAACCACACTACACTAATAGAAAAGAGGAATCGTATGAACCAAAAATTTACAGGCTTTGTTTATGGCGTGGACGCTAGTTCCATGTTTGCACAAGCCATGGCGCTCTTACAAAAAGGAATGGTTGCGACAGGCGCCTTTCTTGTCGTCATGGGCATTATTAACCTGTCAACCAATATCAAAGATGGTGGACCTGGTGTCCGCAATGCCATCTTAGAAATTGTGGGTGGTGTTATGGTAGGTGCCGCAGGTGCCTTTATCACTCAAATTACCATTTAGGAGGGCTAGGTATGACATGAACAACACATTACTTTCAGCTTTTGCCTTTCTAGCCTCGGAGAAAATTTCAAGCGATAGCCTTTTTGAAGGTTTTAACGTGGACTTGGAATCGACGGCCAACTTGGTCAAATCCCTTGCGGATTATAACCCAACCGTGTGGTCTTATATGTCAGCTATCACAAAAGGAGTGATGCAGCCCTTGGGAGTGGCTATTTTAGCAGTCGTTTTAGTCCTTGAGTTCTCGAAGATGGCTAAGAAAATCGCCAACTCAGGTGGTGCTATGACCTTTGAAGCTATTGCTCCTATGATTGTCTCTTATATTATGGTGGCTGTGGTCATTACAAACACCACCGTTATTGTGGAAGCCATTTTAGCCGTTGCTTCTCACATCATTGAAGGTGTAGCTGGTGTCGTTTCTCATGGGGGAACGACTTATGAGACCATTTCAGGACTTAAAGGGTCAGGAATTATTGGAAAACTCATTGTAGGATTTTTTGCCATTCTGATATGGTTAGTGCGATTGGTTAGTGTGATGGTGGTGAATCTCCTCATTACCATTCGCTTTATCCAACTCTATCTCATGATTCCTTTTGCACCTTTAACGATTCCGACTTTCCTTAGTGATGACTGGCGAAGCGTTGGGATTGGCTACCTGAAAAATATCATGGTCTATGCCCTTCAAGGGGTCTTGATTTTCTTAATCATCTCCCTTGTTCCCCTTTTTGAATCAGCTGGGAAATTAGCACTCTCAAATGGTGCGGGAGTGATGGAGACGCTAGCGACTGCCTTTGGTGGTTTAGTCCAGGCTATTTTATTGATCATTGCCTTGGTGGGCAGTCAACGGACTGCCAGAAGTATCCTAGGCATGTAAGGAGGATTGGGAAGGACGTTCCTCCCAATCTTTTTTTGATACTCATCTTAGATTGGAGTCTTATGAATACACGTGTTTTTAAGGACATCACAAAAGTCCAACATAGGGCTTGGCTAGGCTTTACCACACGACAAGTCATCTTTGTCTTGCCAGCCATTGCCATTACCATCCTGATTTTAGGATTAAACCTCTTTTATTGGCAATTTGGGGATTGGTTTGTCTATGGTCTTATCTTTACCTTTACCATTCCCCTCATGTTATTTGGGGTCTATCGCCCTAATGACTTACCTTTTGAAACCTATCTTAATTATCGATGGCATTATGAAATGACCATACCAGACCGTACACTAACTGGACAGAAAGGAATACGCAATGAAAAAAACAAATCGCTCAATGAAACCAAAGACCTCTTCTAAGCACAAGAAGACACGTAAATCAAAAGAAGTGCTACCAACAACTGTTAATACGCTTCTTTACCAATGCCTTTTTCCTAGTGGTCTCATGCAAGTCACCCCAGATTATTTTTCCCAGTCCTATTTTTTAGGAGATGTCAACTACCAAACGGTTGGTTTGGAGGATAAGGGAGCCATTATGGAAACCTATTCGGACTTGATTAACAGTTTGGATGACAAGACCAATTTCCAACTTACTATTTTTAACCAGAGGGTCAACTTGGATAAGTTTAGAAAGGGTGTCTTGTATCCTTTTCATGAGGATGGGTATGATACCTATCGTGAAGAACTCAATCGTATCATGGAAAATAACCTTGAAGCTGGAGAAAATAACTTTTCAGCGGTTAAGCTCATTTCTTTTGGGAAGTCAGACCAAAATCCGAAACTCGCTTATCGCTCCCTGTCTCAGATTGGGGAATACTTCAAGAGTGGTTTTTCTGAAATTGATGCGAACTTTACCCTCCTCAGTGGAGAAAGCCGTGTGAATCACTTGGCTGATATGTTGCGAGGGGAAAATCATTTGCCCTTTACCTATCAAGACCTGGTGCGTTCAGGACAAACAACTAAGCACTTTATTGCCCCAACCAGTCTGTCCTTTAAGCACAAAAATCATATTGAAATGGATGATAAACTGCTTCAGATTGTCTATGTTCGTGACTATGGGATGGAGTTGGGGGATAAGTTCTTACGAGAACTCATGCAGTCGGATTTAGAAGTGATGATTAGTCTTCATGCTAAAGGGTCAGCCAAGTCAGAAGCCATGACCAAGCTCCGCACTAAGAAGACTTTGATGGAATCGCAAAAAATTGGGGAACAACAAAAGATGGCACGATCTGGCGTATATCTTGAAAAGGTTAGTCAGGTTCTAGAAAGTAACATCGATGAAGCCGATGAGCTGATTAAAACCATGACGCAAACAGGCGATAAGCTCTTTGATACCCTCTTTGTGATTGGGGTCTTTGCGGATGACGAAGACCAATTGAAGCACTCCCTTGACATTATCAAACAAGTGGCAGGTTCTAATGATCTTGTGATTGATAATCTGACCTATATGCAAGAAGCTGCCTTTAATAGCTTATTGCCATTTGGCAAGAACTACCTTGATGGTGTGTCTCGGTCTCTTTTGACCTCAAATATTGCCGTTAATTCCCCCTGGACCTCTGTTGACCTACAAGATAAGGGAGGGAAATTCTATGGGATAAACCAGATTTCAAGTAACATTATTACTATTGACCGTGGTAAACTCAATACCCCATCAGGCTTGATTCTAGGGACATCAGGTGCTGGTAAAGGGATGGCGACTAAGCATGAAATCATCTCAACCAAGTTAAAAGAAGAAGAGAGTAATACCGAAATCATCATTGTAGACCCTGAAAATGAGTACAGTATCATTGGTCAAGCCTTTGGTGGGGAAAGCATTGATATTGCGCCTGACTCTACGACTTTCTTAAACGTTTTAGACTTATCCGATGACAATATGGATGAAGACCCTATTAAGGTCAAATCTGAATTTCTTCTCTCTTGGATTGGGAAACTCTTAGACCGAAAAATGGATGGTCGAGAAAAGTCATTGATTGACCGTGTGACACGGTTGACCTATAAGCATTTTGAGACACCATCTCTCGTGGAATGGGTCTTTGTTCTCTCTAAACAACCTGAACAAGAAGCCAAAGACTTAGCCCTTGATATGGAGCTTTATGTGGAAGGGTCACTCGATATTTTCTCACACCGTACTAATATTAAAACGGATAGCCATTTCCTCATTTACAATGTCAAAAAGTTAGGGGATGAGTTGAAGCAGATTGCCCTCATGGTGATTTTTGACCAGATTTGGAACCGTGTGGTTAAAAACCAAAAACGTGGCAAGAAGACCTGGATTTACTTTGATGAAATGCAGCTTCTCTTGTTGGATAAGTACGCTTCTGACTTCTTCTTCAAGCTCTGGAGTCGTGTTCGTAAGTATGGGGCCATTCCAACAGGCATTACCCAGAACGTGGAAACCTTACTTCTTGATGCCAACGGGAGACGTATTATCGCTAATAGCGAGTTCATGATACTTCTAAAACAAGCTAAGAGTGACCGAGAAGAGTTGGTCCATCTCTTGGGCTTATCTAAGGAGCTTGAGAAATACTTGGTTAACCCAGAAAAGGGAGCTGGATTGATTAAGGCAGGCTCAACGGTTGTTCCCTTTAGAAATAAAATCCCACTTCAAACTCAACTCTTTGACATCATGAGTACCGATCCAGAAAAGATGAGGGGTGAATCATGACAAGAGAGCAACAGAAGGTCAAGGTTGCCCGTAAAACCTTTCAGAGTAGTTTAAAGGCTAGCCGTATCCATTACCGCAGGGAGAAGAAGGGGTTAAAACGCTCACTTTCTAAACGACGCTTTATCATGCGTCGAGCTGAGAAAGCTGAAACAAGGGAACAACGTCAGTCTCTGAAACAAACCTATCAGGAGGAAAAAGACCTAGCGACAGATACCTTTAAGGAAGCGATTGCCTATGTGTCTCCCAGATGGCTAAAAAGTAAGGAAATTAAGAAGTATCGGCTTCCTCAAGCTAAACAGCGCCTAGCAGTTGCGAGAAAACACTTGGCAGAGGTCAAGATAGCCGAAAAAGAGGAGGCTGTTACCTCTAAGTTTACCGATCAGAAAAAGCCCACAGAATCAAAAACGTCACGGTTTCAGTTTCAAAAAGAAAAATCTCTTGAACGCCTTCAGGCAGAAAAAGAGGTGAAATCAGCTAAGCGTGACGTGAAACAACTGAAAAAAGCACATCAGTTTAAGAAACCCTCGACCAAGGTCAAACGAGGGTTACGCTATGTCACTTCAGAATCACTTGATGTAATCGCTCAAGATGATGACTTGGAGGGAATTAGAACCCTAAAAGAGTCTGTGATTAAAGGAAGACGCTATGGGAGATTTACTTATCAGTCAGGAAAACTCCTTGTCAAAAGTGGGCAGACAGGTCTTCGGTTTACTAAGACGAAAGCCGCTCATAGTAAGGAGCGGTATCAGAACTTTAAAAAGGGGAGAGGGTTCACCCGTCAGAAGCCTTTAAAGCCCAAAAGGCGATATCACACCTTTCTCAAGCAAGCCAGAAGGCACAGTGTGTCAGGACTCAGAGGGGTTATTCAAGCGATTAAGAATAGCCTGACCTTCTTTTCATCGATTGCCCTTAATCCTATGACTTGGGTCGTGTCAGGTCTCTTGTTTTTCTTGCTTTTGATGATGAGTTTTGTTATAGGAATTTCAGGAACAACTCTCATTCAACAGGATGAGAGTGAACTGACAAAAGCCTATACGCACATGACGTGGGAAGATGCGGAAAACACCCGAACCAATCCCACTGGCATTACCTACTACACCAAGATTGATGACGTCATGGGCTTTATGAATCTCAAGTATCAAGATTATTCTTTAGATGAGGTCATGGAAGAAGGGGATAAAACTTATCAAGCCTATCTCAGTCAGCTTTGGCAGGACTTAAACGGTGGGGATTCTTTAAAATCCATGCTTGAGTTGACCAAGGAGCCTGCCTACAAACTCTCTGATGAGGATAGAGAAGACTTAAAGGAATTAAGTGAGGAAGGCACCTACCTTGCCCTCCAAGAATTGGATAATCCTTTCCAAAATCAGACTGAAGATGACGCGCTTACCATGACAGTTCGTTATGGTTATGAGGTGATTGATGACAAGCCAACCCTTCATCACCATATCATTCTAGAAGCTAAAGAAAATCAAGTGATTGTGGCTCCTATGGATGGTAAGGTTTCTCTAGATGGAGAGAACATTATCATCACGTCAGGTAAGGGACTAAACAAGTCACAATTAACCTTGTTTAATATCCATACTGGTCGAGTGACAGACGGTCAGAAAGTCCAAGCAGGGGAAGTGATTGGTCAAACTAAGGATGGTGCTGGTCTTAATGTGACCTATCAAAAGGTTGACGATGATTCAGAGAAACTGGTTTACGTCAATCCAGCCTTTTACTTTCCTAAAGTCATTCAACTCCAAACGACCATTCTACCTACCATTGGTCAATTTGGAGGCGATGAGTTTGCGAGAGCCAAAGCTATCTATGAGTATTTGAAGAGCCAAGGAGCGACCAATCAAGCCATTGCGGCAATTTTAGGAAACTGGTCAGTAGAATCCTCTATCAATCCTAAACGAGCTGAAGGAGACTACTTATCACCTCCTGTTGGGGCAAGTACCAGTTCTTGGGACGATGAGGGCTGGTTGTCTCTAAATGGTCCAGCTATCTATAATGGCAGGTACCCCAATATTCTAAGACGTGGCTTAGGCTTAGGGCAGTGGACAGATACAGCAGATGGGTCACGCAGACATACCTTATTATTAGAGTATGCCAAAGGGAAAAACCAGAAGTGGTATGACTTAGGCTTACAACTGGATTTCATGCTCCATGGGGACAATCCTTACTATACCAACTGGTTAAAAGACTTTTTCAAAAACTCAGGAAGCCCAGCCAGTCTTGCCCAACTCTTTCTCATTTATTGGGAAGGAAATAGTGGTGATAAGCTCTTAGAACGTCAAACGAGAGCTACAGAGTGGTATTACCAAATTGAGAAAGGCTTTAGCCAACCAAATGGTGGAACAGCCCAGAGTGATCCAAAAGCGCTGGAAGCGGTTCGAGGAGACCTTTATGACAACTCCATTCCAGGTGGAGGTGACGGTATGGGTTATGCCTATGGGCAATGTACGTGGGGAGTTGCCGCTCGTATCAACCAATTGGGCTTGAAACTCAAAGGCCGAAATGGTGAGAAAATTCCAATCATTAGTACCATGGGCAATGGTCAAGATTGGGTGGCAACAGCAGCACGTCTTGGTGGAGAAATAGGTAAGCTACCAAAAGCAGGAGCGATTATTTCCTTCTCGGGAGGCGCTCATGGAACACCTGCCGCTTACGGTCACGTGTCGTTTGTGGAGAAGGTTTACCCAGATGGGTCTTTCCTTATCTCAGAGACCAACTATAATGGCAATCCTAATTATACTTTCCGTAAGTTATCAGGAGTCGATAGTACGATTAGCTTTGCCTATACGATGAAATAGAAAACAATATGCTAACAAAAGATTAAGTTGTTAGCATATCATTTTATTTGTGATTGATTTTTTCTAAATAATATGCTAACATTGTAGTGAAATGTTAGCATATTGTTTAGGAGGTGGTAATGTGGATTTGTTAGAGAAACCTGTCTATAATTACATAAAAAAAAATCATGGAGTTATAACTTTTCGTGATATAGAAGAGCTTAACTTTTCTTACCAACAACTGAATCAATTGGTCTCAAAAGGTAAAGTGGAATCAATTGAAAGAGGGATTTATCATCTGCCTGATACCTATATTGATGATTTCTTTAGTTTACAGTATCGTTTTCCAAAAGGAATTTATTCCTTAGACACAGCACTTTGGTTACATGGCCTTTCCCTTACTGTTCCATTTGAACCTGTAATGACTTTTCCTTTTGGGACGAACACGAGGCTAATGAAAGAAGCTGGTGTTAAGCCGATTGTTGCTAGAAATCATCATGAAATCGGTATTATAAAACTAGAGCGACAGGCTGGACAGTTTATCTCAGTATATGATATGGAACGAACTTTGGTAGAGTGTTTGAGAACAGCTTATCATGTTGATGTTCAAGTCGTTGCTCCAGCGTTTCAAGCTTACTTTAAAAAAGGAGCTGTGAATTATGCCAAGTTGTACCACTATGCACAACTATTTAAAGTCACTGAAAAGCTACAATCTTATGTGGAGGTCTTGTCGTGAAATTTTCAAATGCCAATAGTTTCAAAGCGAAAATTAAGAATATCGCAAGAGAAAAAGGGATACCTGCTCAACAAGTTCAGCAGAACTATTTGATTGAAAAAATCTTAAAACTCATCTCCGAAAGTCGGTATAAAGATTCTTTCATTGTGAAAGGTGGATTCCTTATCGGACAGATGATTGGCTTAGATAAACGAACAACTATGGATTTAGATGTTACTTTGAAAGGTCAACCTCTTAGCGAGGAAAATATTCAAACAATCTTCAAAGAAATTGTAAGTCAACCTTCCGAAGGTTTTCAATTTGAAGTTGATATGTTAGAGCCAATTCGACAAGATGATGAATATGGGGGCTTTACCCTCAAACTCAAGGCGACATTCGATACCCTACGTGAAGTTGTCTTTATTGATATAACAACAGGTGATCGGATAACGCCACGAGAAATTACTTATCAATTGCAGTCTGTTTTTTCAGAGAATAAACTAGAAGTTTGGACTTATAATTTAGAAACTGTTCTTGCTGAAAAAATAGAAACGATTATTCGTCGAGGAGCTGCTTCAACTAGACCTCGTGATCGCTATGACCTCTTCACATTATATCACCTTCGAAAAGATGAGATTGATATCCCAATATTGAAAACTGCTCTAAACAATACTGCTAAGAAAAGAGAAAGCTTAGATGTTTTGACAAATTGGGAAAGTCAACTAGAGGAAATCCGCAGCTCTGATTACCAGAAACAGCTTTGGTCTCGCTATCAAAAATCATTTAGGTATGCCAGTGAAATTAGTTTTGAGGAGTCGATAGAAGTGGTGGCAATTATTTTAAATCAATTAGGAGTTAGTAGTGTATGCTGACAGGAACTTTGAAGATGATGGGTTATGAATTTTTCTTTACATTTGATAAAGAAAAGTTATCCTTGATTCCTAAAGAAGAGAAAGATTCGATTAAGTATTCTTGGTTTTATAAAAAATTGGAAACTGGGGGATATGCTTGGCCTGGAGATCCTAAATTTGTAGAAGAAGACTTTCTTTATGGACGGACAAATGAAACAAATCGAGTTATTACATTTCTAACAAATAAACACACGCAACTTCAGGAAAATAACGGTATCATTACAGTGCCGATTTTAGCCTATTTTTTTAGTTATTCTGACAGACCTAGGATTAGTCGAATATCATTTAGCGGGCTAGAGCTAAACTATATTCATCCAATTAATCGTACTTTTGAAATTTCGTATAAACCTGAAGAACACGATGGGAAAATAAATATTAGTACCTATGATTTTGACTCAACAACGACAGAAGAACAGAAGTTTAATGTTTTTGGAAAAGAAGTTCAAGTTTATTTCGGCGTCACTAGAACAACAAGTTTATCTATCGAAAAGCCACCTCTAGCGTTATCATCGTCAATGGTTTTTCATTTTGAAGAAACTCAAGATTATTCTTTTGTACGAGAGTTATATCGTATCGCAAAGGAGTTTATCCAATTTCTTTGTAATCGAAGAAATGTTAATTTTACTGATATTCGGTTGTCAAATAATCAAGGAAAGGTTGGGGAATTCAATGTGATTGAAGAAAGTATTGAGATTGAGATGAAGCCATTGAAAGATGGAAGATATATTCAACAAAAATATATTGCTGGTTATGAGGGAAAGATATTAGATGACATAGCTGAAAATAATCTATATCTCAGACATCTAGGTAAGAGTTTTAGGGATAGTCGGATAATTGATGCTGCTAGTTTTGTATTAAGAACCTCTGCATTTGAATGGGAGTTTAGTAGACTATTTTCAGAAGATGAATGGAAAAGCGAGCAACGAAAAAAACTGGAAGAAGAAGCTAGTAAAGAATTAGAGCATTTGATTGAAAATTCAACAGGTAAGCTGAAAAAAATTTACAAAGATTTGAAAAAATCAGTTGTATCCTATTTATCTCTTTCTCAAAAGATTGGTCAAATATTTGAAGAATACGGTGCATCTTTATTGGATTTATTTGGACAATCCATATATAAATTAAACAATATTTCTTATGATCACTCTGAAATTGCAGAGCGAATAGGCAAACAAAGAAATAATTTTGCTCATGGAAATTTAGATAAGGAATTTATAAATGAGTCTTTGCTAGATGTGGTGTTCCTTGAACAAATTGTCCTAGCTATGCAACTACAATATTTTGGAATAGATGAAATAGAAACCCAAAAAATTATAAATGAAGTATTTCACCATAATTTGGCATTATAGAGTGGTTCTGGGAGGGTCTGATGCGTCAGTCCTCTCCTTTTTTATAGGGATTTTCAGAAGTTATCGGTAGTGCTACTGATAGCTTTTTTCTTTGTCCTTCTTCGATGTGATACCAAAATCAAGGTGTCTTTTTTATGATGAGGAGAGAGTGACAGATTGTTGCTACTTATCAAAAGAAAAGAAGGACTTTTTTATGACCAAACAATGTCATCATCACTTTTTAGTCAATCAGGAAAAAGCAGAAAAACACGTCTTCCGTAAAAGCAAGAAGTACCGTACGCTCTGTTCGGTAGCACTTGGAACTATGGTGACAGCTGTTGTCGCTTGGGGTGGCCAAGTAGCACAAGCTGACGAAGTGGTAACCCCCTCGCTGGATAAAACCGTTCAGTTGACAGATAATCCTGCGACCAACTTACCAGAAGCTCAGCCAACTCCAGTTGTTGAACAGACGGATAGTCTTGCGTTAACTGGTCAATCAGATGGGGCTATCACGGTTACGGTTCCTCATGATGTTGTGACACAGGCTGTCAATCAAGCAACCGCTGAAGGGGTTACGGCCATTCAGGATAAACCTATGGATTTAGGGAACACAACCTCTGCGAGTGATACCAGTAAGCAATTAGATAAAGCGGAAGCGGATGCTGCTAAGCAGGCTGAAGCCATCACTCAGGTGACCAATACCTATAAAGCTGACAAAGCGACTTATGAACAAGATAAAACACGTGTTGAACAAGGGAACGCTACATTGGCTGCTAGTCATAAAGACGCCACTCAAGCAGGAAAAGCCTTGAATCATTCAGTGGATAGCACAGTTTCAAAAACCAAAGACCAAGATCAGTCGGCTAATGTGACCGTTACAACTCAAACCGTAACATCAGGAGATGGTTCAACGGTTTCAGGCTATCAGGATTATACCTCTGCGGTAGCTGCTATTGATAAGCTAAATAAGGACAATCTAGCTGAGTATGAATCGAAGAAAAAAGCCGCAGACGCCATTGTCGTAAAAAATCTTCAGATTCAAAAGGAAAATGAAGCAGGTCTTGCTAAAGCAAAAGCTGATAATGAAGCAATTGACAAACGCAATCAAGTTGGACAAAAAGCAGTGGATGATGAAAATAAAGCCGGACAAGCTGCTGTTGATGCCTATAATAAAGACCAACAAAAATTGATGACAGACCGTGAAGCTGAGATTGCTGCTATCACGAAAAGTAATAAGGAAAAAGAAGAAGCTGCCAAGACAGAAAATGACGCCATTGATGCCTATAACACCAAGGAAATGGAGCGCTATAAACGTGATTTAGCTGAGATTTCAAAAGGAGAGGAAGGCTATATCTCTCAAGCTCTTGCTCAGGCACTCAACTTGAATAATGGAGAACCACAAGCACGCCATTCAGCTGATACAAGAAACCCAAATCGTATCGTTGCTAAGGGTGACGCTATGCTTGGTGGGTATTCTAAAATCCTAGATTCTACTGGTTTCTTCGTCTATGACACCTTTAAAACAGGAGAAACCCTTTCCTTTACCTATCAAAACCTTCAAAATGCCAGCTTTGATGGTAAGAAGATTACCAAGGTAACCTATGACATCACCAATCTTGTCTCACCAACTGGAACCAATACCGTGCAGTTGGTTGTACCAAATGACCCAACAGAAGGTTTTATCGCCTACCGTAATGATGGAACAGGTAATTGGCGAACAGACAAGATGGAGTTTCGTGTCAAAGCCAAGTATTTCTTAGAAGATGGCTCACAAGTGAGCTTCACCAAGGAAAAACCAGGCGTCTTTACCCATTCCTCACTCAATCATAATGACATTGGACTAGAATATGTCAAAGACACATCAGGCAAGTTCGTTCCTATCAATGGCTCAACCATTCAAGTGACTAACGAAGGTCTAGCTCGTTCACTTGGGTCAAACCGTGCCAGTGATTTGAAGCTTCCTGAAGAATGGGATACGTCATATAGTAAGTATGCCTATAAGGGAGCGATTGTCTCAACGGTTACATCAGGCAACACCTATACAGTGACATTTGGTCAAGGGGATATGCCCCAAAATGTTGGTCTCTCTTATTGGTTTGCCTTAAATACCCTTCCAGTTGCACGGACGGTCAAACCTTATAGTCCAAAACCTCATGTGACACCAAAGTTAGAGCCAATTCCAGAACCGTTTAAGGTTGTGCCAAAAACCTTTACCCCAAAGACTTTTACCCCAGAGCCACCTGTGAGCTTTAAGGAAAAACCATTAGAGAAAGTTACTCAGCCTAGCCAAACACTTACCAAGGTGACCTTGCCTAAAGACCCTACGCCAGAACCGTTACCAACAGCACCACAAGTGCCAACGGTTCATTATCACGACTATCGTCTGACAACGACTCCTGAAATTGTTAAGGAAGTTATCAATACTGACCAAGTGAACCTTCATGACAAAACGGTCGCAAAAGATTCAACGGTCATTTACCCTTTAACCGTAGACGCTTTTTCTCCAAATCGAGCCAAAACCACTAGCCTCACCTTTGAAGATTACCTTCCAGCAGGCTATGCTTTTGACAAGGAAAAAACGCAGGCAGAAAACGGAAATTATACCCTCAGCTTTGATGCTGCTAAGAACTTTGTGACCTTGACCGCAAAGGAAGCCTTGCTTCAAGAGGTCAACCAAGACCTCACCAAGTCTTACCAACTGGTGGCACCGAAACTTTATGGTAGCCTTCAAAATGATGGGGCAACCTATTCCAACAGTTATCAGCTCATCATCAATAAGGGAACCCCAAATGCCTATACAGTGACTTCTAATGTCGTGACAGTGCGTACGCCTGGTGATGGAACGACCACTAGCCGTATTGAGCCTCAAAAACGCAATGAAAATGAAGACGGTGTGGTTATTAACGATACGGTAGTGGCTTTAGGAACAACTAATCATTACCGTTTGACCTGGGATTTAGATCAATATAAAGGTGATAGGTCTTCTAAAGAGACGATTGCTCGTGGTTTCTTCTTTGTAGATGATTACCCAGAGGAAGTGTTGAATTTAGTAGATCAGGGAACAGGTATCACCACTCCTGAAGGCAAAGCCGTATCAGGGATTACTGTTAAGGCTTATGCGTCGCTGTCAGAAGCTCCTAAAGACCTTCAAGTTAAACTCGCTCATGCTAAGATTTCTCCAAAAGGGGCTTTCCAAGTCTTTATGCCTAATGACAATCAAGACTTTTATGACCAGTATGTCAAAACAGGAACTTCTTTAAACCTTCTCACCAAAATGACGGTCAAAGATAGTCTTTATGGTCAGACGAAGACTTATCGAAACAAGGCTTACCAAGTGGATTTTGGCAATGGCTATGAAACCGATGAGGTGATCAATACCCTTGTTAGCCCAGCACCTAAGAAACAAAACCTGAATAAGGATAAGGTGGACATCAATGGAAAACCGATGGTAGTCGGTTCACAAAACCACTATACCTTGTCATGGGACTTGGACCAATACCGTGGCATTAAAGCTGATAAGGCTCAGATTGCACAAGGGTTTTACTTTGTGGATGACTATCCTGAAGAAGCTCTATTACCAGATGAAGCAAGTATTCAACTTGTGACAACTGACGGCAAAGCAGTGTCAGGTGTGACGGTAAAAACCTACACGAGTTTATCTGAAGCTCCTAAAAACCTACAAGCAGCTCTTTCAAAACGCAAGATTGTGCCTAAAGGAGCCTTCCAAGTCTTTATGGCAGAAGATCCGCAAGCCTTTTACGATTCTTATGTAACGCAAGGTCAAAATATCACCATCGTCACCCCTATGACTGTCCGTGAGTCTATGCTTAATTCAGGAAAGTCTTATGACAATGTAGCTTATCAGGTAGACTTTGGACAAGCCTATGAAACCAATACGGTAACGAATCACGTGCCAAAAGTAACACCACATAAAACTAATACCAATAAAGAAGGTGTGTCTATTGATGGCAAGACGGTTATTCCAAATACCGTTAATTACTACAAAATTGTTCTGGATTACAGTCAGTACAAGGACTTGGTGGTAACGGAGGATATTCTTGCCAAAGGTTTTTACATGGTGGATGATTATCCTGAAGAAGCGCTTAGCGTCAATGCAGATGGTGTCCAAGTGATGGATAAGGCAGGAACTCTTGTCAAAGGGATTTCGGTGAAATCCTATGCCTCATTGTCAGAAGCGCCTAAAGTAGTTCAAGACGCTATGGCCAAACGCCAGTTCACACCCAAAGGAGCCATTCAAGTTTTAAGCGCTGATGATCCAAAAGCGTTCTATGAGGCTTATGTTAAAACTGGTCAAACCTTAGTGGTGACCCTTCCAATGACTATTAAGAATGAGCTGACAAAGACTGGTGGGAAGTATGAAAACACCGCATATCAGATTGACTTTGGTTTGGCTTATGTGACAGAGACTGTGGTTAATAATGTGCCAAAACTGGACCCACAAAAAGATGTGGTGATTGATTTGTCACAAAAGGAGAACAGTCTTGATGGAAAAGAAGTTGCCTTGAATCAGGTCTTTAACTACCGCTTGGTGGGAGCACTCATTCCAGGTAATCGTGCGACACCACTCATCGAATACCGCTTTGACGATGATTACGATGAAAGCCATGACGACTATAATGGTGTTTACAAGGCTTATACCTTAGTAGATGTGACTCTAAAAGATGGAACGGTTTTACCAAAAGGGACAGAAGTGACGAAGTACACGCTACAACATGTCGACACGTCAAAAGGAACGGTTACCATCAGTTTTGATAAGGAATTCCTTGAAAAACTAGCAGAAGAATCCGAGTTTCAGGCAGATGTTTACGTGCAAATGAAACGAATCGCTGCAGGTGAAGTAGAAAATACCGTATTACATACTGTCAATGGCTACACCATCAGTTCAAACACGGTTAAAACAACTACTCCTGAACCAGAGCCACCAACTCCGACTCAAACAACCCCACCCCAACCACCTATTCCAACTCAAGAACCACCAGTTCCAGCAAGTGTCTTACCAAATACAGGGGAGAGTCAATCCCTCTTGGCGCTTGTCGGTGGAGGACTTCTTATAGGCCTAGCTCACGGACTTTCTAAACGCAAAATGGAGGACAAGTAAATGGAACCCAAAAACATTTACACAAGAGATTCAGACCAAGATGGTCTAACGGATGCTCAAGAGTTTGCTTTAGGGACTAATCCTTTTAGCAGTGATACGGATAGTGACGGACTGACAGACCTAGAAGAAGTCCAACAAGGCTTGAATCCAATTCAACAGCGTAAGGAGAGAAGCTATGGCTTGGAATTATGACACAATTTCTAGAGCCCTTTCTGAGATGGCACGAGAAAATTATGAAGACATGGTTAAAGCCTTTTTAGCCATGGAATTGAGTATCAAAAACAAGTCACTTCTTGATACGCTCTATCAAGACTTTAGGAGCATTGATGACTTATCTTTAGTCAGTGATGACCTGCGCCTAAGAGCAGACGGTTATCAGGAACAGCTACAAGAAGAAGTGACGGACCTCTTGGATAAAATCTATCGAACAGGAGAAGGAGCCAGTTTCATTATGGAAGTGATTGCGTCCAACAATATTTCTGAGACCCTTGCTCATTATGATATTTTGAATGAGGAGGATTATTCATCTCTCACCTTAACAACCTTGCAGGGGATTATCCAAAAGGAGTTGTCTTTAACGAGTCAAGATTATTTTGGAGATGTGACCTATCTCGCCTTGCAGAAGGATTTGTTAGACCAGAAAAGCCATTTCTTACAACAGTATGTGACAACTTTGATGGAAAAGTTGCCACAAGAAAAAGACCAAAGCGCCTTGGTCCTAGACTAAAGCAGTGGGCTGAGAATACCTCTCAGCTCCTTTTTTAATTGGAGGAACGTATGAATCAAGAACAATTAATTGAGATGTTGCGGGCAAGATTGCCACGTGACCAGATTCTTTTGGAATCCTTTTTACGCTATCAAGCAGCCCATTTTGATGAGGATTGGGATAGCCTTATTCAAAATTTTACAACCCAAAGAGGAGTAGTCACCTCACCTGTTCAAGTGGTTCGCTTTGAAACAGAAGTTTCTGCTTTTGTAGAGGCAAGCTCCTTTGATGGAGTGACTAACCTAAGCACCTACACACAGACCTTTGGTCAAGCTGGCTTAAAGAAGTTACCTCAGTTAAACAGTGATGAGAAATCCTTGGTGATTGAAGTGGCTCTCTTTAACCTAGCCACTCGCTTTCAACTCTTAGACCAAGAAGGAACCTATCAGTCCATTTCAGTAGCTTCTCTTTTGGAAAAAGGCAAAGCTGCTAATTTGGTCAATGTCTACCGAGTGGCCAATAATTTGTCTGACCGTATTAGCCGTGATATTGAACAATTTCTTCTCACCTATGAACCTGAACTAATAAGCACCCAGGAAACGGTAGAGGAAAGAGAGGAGGCAGTTGAAGAAAAAGTAGATCCAGAACCTTCTCAGGACATCACCTTCCGAGAAGAAGATTTTGCGATAATCGCAAGTCTTGATGAGGAAGAGTTATCACAACTAGATTTACGAACAGGGCAAACAGAACATTTACCAGCCTATGAACATCTAAACTTGTCCCAAAAATTTGAGATATTAAGTCACTTTGACCAAGTGCGAAATAGCCGTCCAAAACTACCAAACCTGAGACGTGGGGAGTTTGACCATGAAATGGAAATGACGCCAATCTATGAGGGCAATGAGCTATTAACCTATTTAGAAGCAGATGGGACAGTCTATGACTTACAACGTCCCCTAACACCTCAAGAGGAAATGATCTTAACTGAAATTGGTCAAACCATTTTGGCTGAGAATACCGAAAAACTGACTCGTTTAGGGATAGACTTAGCTGACGTTGATGAGCAACAAGGTGGGATACTGATAGATGCTGCAGGGCGTTTTCATTTGAAGAATGCCGACCTAGCCTTACTAGGGGGCTATCCTAAAGCAACCGTTACTCAATTAGCCCTTGCGACAGAATTGCTTCAGATGGGACTTGCTCATGACAAGGCAGAATTTTTCTTGACCAGTCAGCTAGACTTAGAAGAATCAAGACCCATTGCCTACGCCTTCTTGCATGAAGACCTCACTCTTGAAGAAGCAAGAACCTTTGAAAGGGACAAACTGTCCCAACTAGACCTATCCTTTAGAGAATGGCGAGAACACCTATCGCAAACAGAACCTGAAATCATTGTGACTCAAGAAAAACTACAAAATCCTATCGTAGAAGAAGCCCTTCAACGCTACCCGATTGATTCTAGAGTAACTTATAAGGGGCAAGAGTTTCAGGTAATGGCCATTGAGGACTCAGGCGTTAATAACCTGATACGGGTTGAACTACAAAATGACTTCACAGATGTGATTGAGCAAAATCCAGTTCTTTTCTTACGGACACTAGAAGACATCACTCAAGCTCTTCATGTTCCTTCTGTCGAAGAAAAAGAGGAAGTGGAAGAACCTCAACAAGAATTAGACCTCTTTTCCTTTATGGATGATGACCATCAAGACATTGTTTCCCAAGAACCAGTCACAGAAAGTGAAGCAGAAAAAACTGAAATATTTGAAACGGAGGGTGAGCCAGAACTTTCTGAAGTCATTAAGACACCCCCAACCACTGATTTTTACTTTCCAGAAGATTTGACAGACTTTTACCCTAAGACAACAAGAGATAAGGTTGAAACCAACGTGGCTGCTGTTCGTTTGGTGAAAAGTCTTGAATATGAACACCGTCAAGCCACACCAAGTGAACAAGAACTGCTTGCTAAATACGTGGGCTGGGGAGGCTTAGCTAACGAGTTCTTTGACGAGTACAACCCAAAGTTTTCTAAGGAACGTGAGGAATTAAAAACGCTAGTCACAGAGAAAGAGTATTCAGACATGAAACAGTCCTCTCTGACCGCTTACTACACAGACCCTCTCTTGATTCGTGAGATGTGGAATAAACTAGAACGAGATGGCTTTACAGGTGGTAAAATCCTAGACCCGTCTATGGGAACGGGGAATTTCTTTGCGGCAATGCCTAAACACCTGAGAGAAAATAGTGAGTTGTATGGTGTAGAGTTAGACACGATTACAGGGGTTATTGCCAAACACCTTCATCCGAATAGTCACATTGGAGTAAAGGGCTTTGAGACCATTGCCTTTAATGACAATAGCTTTGATTTGGTTCTCTCAAATGTGCCTTTTGCCAATATCAGAATTGCGGATAATCGCTATGACAAACCCTATATGATTCATGATTACTTTGTCAAAAAATCATTAGATTTGGTGCATGATGGTGGGCAAGTGGCTATCATTTCCTCAACAGGAACCATGGACAAACGGACAGAAAACATTCTCCAAGATATTTGTGAGACGACTGATTTTCTCGGTGGTGTGCGTTTGCCAGATACTGCCTTTAAGGTCATTGCAGGCACCAATGTCACAACGGACATGTTGTTCTTCCAGAAGCATATGGATAAGGGATATGTGGCAGATGATTTAGTTTTTTCAGGTTCTATTCGCTATGACAAGGATGATCGTATTTGGCTGAATCCTTACTTTGATGGGGACTACAATAGTCAGGTTCTTGGGACCTATGAGGTAAGAAACTTTAACGGTGGGACACTGTCTGTTAAAGGAACTTCTGAAAATTTGCTAGCAGATGTTCAGACTGCTCTTAAACAGGTTAAAGCCCCTAGAGTGGTGGATAACTCTGACATCTTCATCACCCCTGATGTGATGAAAAGACAAGTTATTGATACCTCGATTCCTTCTGACATCAGAGAAAGCTTAGACCAGTATAGCTTTGGCTATAAAGATTCTACGGTTTACTACCGTGATCATAAGGGCATTCGTGTAGGGACAAAAACTGAGGAGATTAGTTACTATGTGGACGAGGAGGGGACCTTTAAGGCTTGGGATACCAAGCATTCGCAAAAACAGATTGACCGCTTTAATGACCTCGAAGTCACCGATAGCACCGCTCTTGATGTGTATGTGACAGAAGAAGCCGCTAAACGTGGACAATTTAAGGGCTACTTCAAAAAGACTGTTTTCTATGAAGCTCCTTTGTCTGAGAAAGAAGTGGCACGAATTAAAGGGATGGTCGATATCCGAAATGCGTACCAAGAGGTCATCGCCATTCAACGTTACTGTTACTATGATTATGACAAGGAAGAGTTTGCACACTTACTTGGAAAACTCAATCAAACCTATGATAGTTTTGTGAAACGCTTTGGTTATGTCAATAGTGCTGTGAACCGTAACCTCTTTGATAGTGATGATAAGTATTCCCTTCTTGCGAGTTTAGAAGATGAAAGCCTTGACCCGAGTGGGAAGACAGTTATCTATACCAAATCTCTTGCCTTTGAAAAAGCCTTGGTTCGTCCTGAAAAGGAAGTGACGGCAGTTTCTTCTGCCCTTGACGCTCTCAATTCTAGTCTAGCAGATGGTCGTGGGGTAGATTTGGATTACATGATGTCTATTTATCAAACGGACTCTAAAGCGTCTTTGATTGAAGAATTAGGAGACGCTATTATTCCAGACCCAGAACGCTATCTAAACGGTAGAGAAGTGGTTTATGTGTCGCGGCAGGATTTCTTATCAGGAGATGTGGTGACTAAGTTAGAGGTTGTTGACTTATTTATCAAAGAAGACAACTCTGATTTTCCTTGGGTCTATTATCAAGGTCTCTTAGAAGACGTGAAACCACCACGTGTGACCTTAGCTGATATTGATTATCGGATTGGCTCACGATGGATTCCTCTAGCCGTCTATGGGAAATTTGCCCAAGAAACCTTTATGGGACAAACTTTTGACTTGACTGATCAAGAAGTATCAACTGTTCTTGAAGTCAGTCCAATTGATGGGACGATGTCCTATCAATCCAAGTTTGTCTTTAGATATTCAACCGCAATGGACAGAAGTCTAGGTGTGTCTGGGTCACGCTATGATAGTGGCCGAAAAATCTTTGAAAACCTGCTTAATTCCAATCAACCAACCATCACCAAACAAGTGGAAGATGGGGATAAGAAAAAGCATGTGACGGATGTCGAGAAGACAACGGTTCTTCGTGCTAAGGAAACGCAACTTCAAGAACTCTTCCAAGATTTTGTGGCTAGTTACCCAGAGGTGCAACAGATGATTGAAGAGACCTATAATAGCCTTTATAATCGTACGGTCTCCAAAGTCTATGATGGTAGCCATTTAACCATTGATGGGCTTGCCCAAAATATTTTCTTACGGCCTCACCAGAAGAATGCCATTCAACGTATTGTGGAAGAAAAAAGAGCGCTTCTAGCTCATGAAGTGGGTTCGGGTAAGACCTTAACCATGCTTGGAGCAGGCTTCAAACTGAAAGAACTCGGAATGGTGCATAAACCTCTTTATGTGGTGCCATCAAGTCTGACCGCTCAGTTTGGCCAAGAAATCATGAAGTTCTTCCCAACGAAGAATGTCTATGTGACGACCAAGAAAGATTTTGCGAAAGCCAAACGCAAGCAGTTTGTCTCACGGATTATCACAGGGGACTACGATGCCATTGTCATTGGGGATTCCCAGTTTGAGAAAATTCCCATGAGTCATGAAAAGCAAGTGACCTATATTCAAGATAAGTTACAACAACTTCGTGACATCAAGCAAGGCAGTGATAGTGATTATACGGTCAAAGAAGCAGAGCGTTCCATCAAGGGTTTGGAACATCAACTAGAAGAACTCCAAAAATTGGAACGTGATACCTTTATTGAATTTGAAAATCTAGGCATTGACTTTCTCTTTGTGGACGAAGCTCACCATTTTAAGAATATCAGACCCATTACAGGACTTGGTAATGTCGCAGGAATTACCAACACGACTTCTAAGAAGAATGTAGATATGGAAATGAAAGTGAGACAGGTTCAAGGAGAACACGACTATCGTAATGTGGTCTTTGCGACAGGAACACCAGTCTCTAACTCTATTAGTGAACTCTATACCATGATGAGTTATATCCAACCAGATGTCTTAGAACGCTATCAAGTCTCAAACTTTGACTCATGGGTGGGAGCTTTTGGGAATATTGAGAATTCTATGGAACTTGCCCCAACAGGAGACAAGTACCAACCTAAGAAACGCTTTAAGAAGTTTGTGAACCTGCCTGAACTCATGCGGATTTACAAAGAAACGGCTGACATTCAGACCTCAGACATGCTTGATTTACCAGTACCAGAAGCTAAAGTCATTGCAGTGGAGAGCGAATTGACAGAAGCTCAGAAATATTATCTTGAAGAGTTGGTTGACCGTTCAGATGCTATCAAGTCAGGCAGCGTTGACCCTAGTGTCGATAACATGTTAAAAATCACTGGGGAAGCCAGAAAACTAGCCATTGACATGCGTCTCATTGACCCAGCCTATACCTTATTGGACAACCAGAAAATCCTTCAAGTAGTGGATAATGTGGAACGCATTTACCGTGAGGGAGAAGATGATAAAGCTACCCAGATGATTTTCTCAGATATTGGAACGCCTAAGAATAAGGAAGAGGGCTTTGATGTTTACAATGAATTGAAAGACCTCTTAGTGGATAGAGGGATTCCCCGAGAAGCAATTGCCTTTGTCCATGACGCTAATACCGATGAGAAGAAAAACTCTCTGTCACGCAAAGTCAATAGTGGAGAAGTACGGATTCTCATGGCTTCTACGGAAAAAGGTGGGACTGGTCTAAACGTGCAATCACGCATGAAAGCAGTCCACCATTTAGACGTTCCCTGGAGGCCCTCAGATATTGTTCAACGCAATGGTAGGTTAATTCGTCAAGGCAATATGCACCAAGAGGTAGATATTTACCATTACATTACGAAAGGGAGCTTCGACAACTACCTCTGGCAAACTCAGGAGAATAAACTCAAATATATCACGCAAATCATGACCTCTAAAGATCCTGTACGGTCGGCAGAAGACATTGATGAACAAACCATGACTGCTTCAGACTTTAAGGCTTTAGCGACAGGTAATCCTTATCTCAAACTAAAAATGGAACTAGAGAATGAGTTGACGGTATTGGACAATCAAAAGCGTGCCTTTAATCGCTCCAAAGATGAGTATCGCCATACCATTTCTTACTGTGAGCAGAACCTCCCTGCCCTTGAGAAACGCCTTAGTCAATATGACCGAGATATTGCCCAATCCTTAGCAACTAAGTCACAAGATTTTATCATGCGGTTTGACAATCAAATGATGGATAACCGTGCAGAAGCTGGAGACTATTTACGAAAACTCATTACCTATAACCGTTCTGAAACCAAAGAAGTAAGAACGCTTGCGACCTTTAGAGGGTTTGAGCTTAAAATGGCAACCAGAAGTCCAAGTGAGCCCTTACCAGATATGGTGTCTTTAACCATTTCAGGTAGTAACCAGTATTCTGTCTCTTTAGACTTGAAATCAGACGTGGGAACCATTCAACGCATTACCAATGCCATTGACCATATTTTAGAAGACCAAGAAAAGACAGAAGAAATGGCTAACAATTTGAAAGATAAGCTATCAGTCGCAAGGGTTGAAGTAGAGAAGGTCTTTCCAAAAGAAGAAGATTATCAGCTGGTTAAAGCCAAATATGACATCCTTGCCCCCTTGGTTGAACAAGAAGCAGAGATTGAGGAAATCGATGCAGCACTAGCTAAATTCAATGAAACGAGCCAACCGCAACAGGACCAACAACTTTCGCTTGATTTTTAAGAAAAAGGCTGACAAAAAATAGTGAACGCGGTAAAATGAAGTCAAGAAATCACCAAAGGAGAATTGATTATGACCCAGACAGTAGAAGATATACGTTACCAATTAGAAGAATGGTTAGCACAAGGTTTTACAAGCTCCGAAGATAGAGCTAACTATCAAGCCTTAAAGGAACAATATGAAGATGAAACCCTTGATTACAGCTTTTCAAAGCGAGAAATCATTGGTCAATTAGAAGTTATCATCACGACTCGAGAGAATGACTTTCCAGACTTAGATGAAGTGACTAAAGGAGAGTATCTAGACCTGGTTGAACAACTTGATAATCTAGACAAGGGACAGGCAGATTATTATCGTAAGCAATTAGCGTAGAAAGAGGCAGATATGATTGAACAAATTATTCAAAGTCTTTTCATTATCGCAGCAACAGGGCTGATTTTGCTTGTCCTTTACCAGATTGCGAAGATGCTTGGAAGCTTATTTGTCATTGGTTTAATCGGATTTTTAGCTTTCACAGAAGTCTATGGAATTTACCTCTTTTTTACAGAACGATACCTCTATGTGGAAGATTTAGCCACCAATGGTATTTGGAGTTTTACTGTTTTTTATATCGCCTTTAATCTTCTGATTGTAGCAGGTCTTGTGATAAAAGTCGTGAGAAATAGAATAGTATAAAAATAAAAAGGGCTGCCTGAGTGAAGTGCCCTTTTTAAAATTTGCCTTTTTTACTCATTACAAGCTCTATGCTTATATTATATACTACGTAATGTAAAGGATGTAGCTATGATATTATAAAAATAGGAGGAAACTATAATGATGAATGCTACTGAAAACCAAATTTTTGTTGAGACTGTGAGTGACCAAGAATTAGAAATGTTAATTGGTGGTGCAGATCGTGGATGGATTAAGACTTTAACAAAAGATTGTCCAAATGTAATTTCTTCAATTTGTGCAGGTACAATTATTACAGCTTGTAAAAATTGTGCTTAATTTATTGCCGTCAAACTTTTTAAAATAGCTACAAGAGACCTGTTAGATATCTAATAGGTCTGTCCTTTTTAGGAGAGAGTATGGAAAAATTAGATTTAACAATAAACAATGAATCAGAATCATTTCATAAGATAATTGATAATATAGTAAGTGATTTTTATTTAGTAATTTTAGATGCAGTACAAACAAATGCAGAACTATCAAATGTCCATAAATATTTATATAAAAATATTAGACAGGTTTTGTTACCGATTTTAGTGCAAGATATCAATGAATGGAGATTGGAAAGTAAACATCAGAAAAATGATACAAATCAGGAATATATTGATTACTGTTACCAATTTATATCGAAAAATCGATTTGCTTATTTAAAAAATAAATACGAACTTTTGAATCTAAGAATTGATACTATTATCTCTGAAACCAAGCTAAATTTAAAAAATTTTTTAAAAAATATTGATAAGAGTGTGAGTTCTTTAAAAAAAGTATTTCCACAATGTGATTTTGAAATCAAAAAATTGAAGTTTATTGATTTTATCGGTGATAATCATGGTTTATATCAGAGTATAATGTTTGAAGTATCTGGAAAGGTATTTTTTTATAAGTGTCATGGTTCTGAAATCACAAATTTTATAGTCACATTACAGAAAGAAATTCCAAGCTTAAATTTCCTTAAACTACCAATGACATATATAGACCAGGAGTTTATTATTCAAGAAAAAGTTACACATTCTTCTGTTTTGATAAAAGATGACATAGAAGAATATTACCACAATATGGGTAAATTATTGGGAATTCTATATTTGCTAAATGGAAATGATATGCACAATGAAAATATCATAGCAAGAGGTAAAAATCCAATTGTGATTGATGTAGAAACACTTATAAATCCAATAGAATGTGACAGTGACTCAAAAATGGATGATAGTATATTTTCAGTGGGTATGCTCCCTATGAAATATAACAGAAATTTTGAAGGGATTTTTGATACAAGTTCATTAGGGCAAAGTAATATTGTTTCTGAAAAAGTGTTTAAAGAATATAAACCATTCACTTCTGAAATCCAATTAGTATTAATAGATCATACATTTTCTGATTTGGATAGGTATTTACCAAGGTACAAAGAAATCCATTTTGATGTGATAGATTATTTAGGTGTTGTTGAAGATGGTTTTATAGAATCTTATCATCTTATTATGAATCATAAAAAAGAAATAGCAAAAGTAATTAGTCGGGAAGCCTCCAATATAAATTGCCGAATCGTTTTAAGAAATACTAGGATTTATAGTGAGATTCTCAAATTCTTATCGACTCCTAGTCTTCTAAAAAATATTACAAAAGCAGAAGATACCTTAAAACGGTTATTAGTAAAACCAAGATACATCATTCATAATTGGGAAAGATATAGACAGCAAGAAATTAAACAGTTACTTAATGGGGAAATACCTTATTTTTCATTTGGTAAATATGGAAACACATCACCAAATGATCTAAATCTATCAAGTGTAGAGACTTCTTTACAATGTAAATTGAACCGATTTTCTGATGATGATTTAAAATTTCAGCTAATCTTGTTAAGAACTTCATTGAATATTGATGATGACAATTTTGAAGTTATTGGAAAGGAAAATTTTAGAGGGAAACTTAAAGACCTTATAAAATCATCTATCTACGGAACCGATATTTTTACATTGCAAAAGGATTGGTGTGGAAATTATATTTATGGGGAAAGTAATCTTGGGCTTTATGAAGGAAAACTTGGTATTATCTTGTCAGATAACTACTTCTCTGATATTTTTGATGTAAGTAGCATTCGGAGAGAAATTTTATTTTCACGAGACATTAGCTTTATAGATGGTCGTGCTAGTTTAGATGTGTTTGATATAATAAACAATGATTCAATTCTTTCTCCAGTATCTGTTGAAATATCAAATAAATATTTGGATTTAATTGAAGGTATATCCGGAGTGATTCTTGCTAGGTACAAGTTCTATTGTCAAAAACTTCCAGAAAATATTTCGGAATTAGAACAATTGATGAGACAATTTATGAGATTGTACAAAAATAGCAGTGAATTAAAGAATGGATTTGCACACGGTATTTCAGGTATTAAAATAATTTTTTATATTGCGTATCAGATATTGGGGGAAGAAAAATATTTAGATGAGTTTAAAAAGCTTGAGATTCTTGATTTTCCAGAGAAATATACTAATGGATCTTGGTGTAACGGGTTACTAGGCTGGATTACGTCTGAGTACATTCTATATACGATAAGTGGGGATAAAACTTTTAAAGAAAATATATTAAATCATATACCAAGATTAATGACTTATCTGATAGATTTGTCTGATTATTGTTTATGTCATGGGAGCTTTGGAGTATTAGATTTCTTGTTAACATTAAGCCAAAAAGAGTTATTGCCTAAGGAATTTCACGATGAATATGTCAAACTTGAAAAATATCACTTGGAAATGATTACACAGTGTAGAATCTTAAAAAAAGATGTTTCACTGTTTACTGGCATTTCAGGTATACTATATTACTTAAATAGAAAAGAATCGGGTAAGAACTCAGTACTGACGTTTGGATTTTAGAGGTATAATAAGAATGAGAAAAATTAAAGAAGAAATTCAATTTCAGCAAAATGACTGTGGGCCTTGTTGCTTATCTATGATTTTGAATTACTATGACTACCAAATAACTGTACCTGAACTTTCATCTCAATTAAGTAAAAAAAATGGTTGGAGTATGCTTGATTTAAAAACGGTTGCTGCTAAATATTATCTTCAAAGCAATGTCTTTAAAATTACTGACTTAAAAGGGTTTGATAAGCTACAGTGTCCTTTGGTTTTATTTTGGGAAAGCTCTCATTTTGTCGTATTAGAAAGCATCTCTGAAAATATTGTTATAGTTGATCCTAGTATAGGACATGTAAAATTAAATCGTAATGAGTTTAACCAAAAATTTTCTGGTTTTGCAATGTCATTTGTTAAAAATGAACACTTTCAAAAAAGGAAATTAAGTAAATTGAGGTACGTTAAAGAATTTAATAAAGCAGAAGTATGGAGCTTGAATTTTTCGAAAAAATACTTACTCTTATTGTTAATTTATAATATGCTTTTATTTTTAGCTCCTGTTGTAATTAGTCTATTTATATCTGATCTTCAGAAATCAAAAGCCTACAATTTAATTTGGTTAGCCTTACTTTTATTTGTTGTAGCTATAGTAGTTTTTCTTTTAGAAAGGGAAAAAGCTTCCGCAGTACTTAAATTAGAAAGGGATTCAACTTATAAAATTTATCAGAAAATTATGTTCCAAAAGGATTCGACACTGTCAAAATATCATAGTGGCGATATTCTAACAAGAATTTTTTCGAATTCAGAAATATGTAGATTTATTTCGATTGATCTACCAAATATAGTTTCATCTGTAATATTATTTACAACAGTTAGTGTGTACTTGGTTTATAGAATTGGTCATCTCTCTATATTTTTGATATTTTTTGTATTAAGTATAGGAATATTGAATGGTATATTTGTTAAGCCTTTGATTGGCTTATCTAAGAAGGAAGGATATAAACTGTCAGATTTTAGATCTGTATCGAATGATGGAATTACATCGCATGGATATTTATTTAATTCTGGAGCCATAAAAAATTATCTAAATAAATTTTTAAATTCTTTATCAAGTTATATACAATTTTCAGACGAAAAAAATAAGTTTGAAGCTTTAGCCACAACTGCTCAACAAGCGTCGAATCTATTTTTTTCAATGTTAATCTCATTACTTGGACTAAGTTTAGTAATTTTATTTCCAAAAAGTAGTGGAAATGTCTCTTTGTTAATGTCATCTGGTATGATATTAGTAACTCCAGTCATGTCTGTGGTATCTAGTATAGTAAATTTTGCAGTGTCTTATCCAAGTTTTATAAGATTGGTTGAATCAATAAATAGTTTAGAACATGTTTCAGATGAGCAGATAATGGAAAATGGAGAAATTGAAATATCGAATTTATCTTTTAAATACCCTGAAATGAAATATAACATTTTTCATAATTTTACAGTAAAGATTTCTCAAGGGGAACAGGTGATTATTACTGGTGCTTCAGGAACTGGAAAGACGACTTTAATTAATCTTATTTTAGGACTTGAGGAGGAATATGAAGGCGAGGTAATTGTAGGAGGAGTAAATACTAAATTAAGTAATTTAGATTTACGAAAAGATGTCTGTTATATTTCCCAGCCATCAAAATTATTTAAAGGAACTTTGAAGGAAAATTTAGAGTTGTATCTGGATTCTTATCATTACGATGAACTTGTTAAGTTATCAGATAAAATTGGTCTATCAGAATTGATGAATGATATATCAAATTTTGAAAATATTTTACTTTTAGAAGATGGAAGAAATTTTTCTTTAGGTCAAAGGCAGAGATTAACGCTGCTTAGAGCGTTTTTAGGGAAATATAAGCTGGTTATTTTTGATGAACCGACTAGTAATTTAGATTTCAGTCATGCGAAAAAAATATTTTCACTTATTGAGAAAATTGATGCAACAAAAATTATTATTACTCATGACAAACAGTTTTTAGATTCGTCTCAAACTATCATAGATTTAGGAGGGCAAAATGGATATAAAATTATGCAATATTAATAAAAATTATGGAAGCCGTAAGATTTTAAAAGGACTAAACGTAAATGTTCCTTCAGGTGAAATTTATGGGTTTATAGGTGCTAATGGTTCAGGGAAAACAACTACTATGAAAATTATGACTGGATTAACTCCAGCAAATCATGGAGTTGTCGAATTTGGCGGATTAACATTAAAAGAATTAGCTAAATCGGAAAAAAGTTTTGGAGCCTTTATTAGTACACCAACCTATTATAAAAATTTAACGGCAGTTGAAAATCTGACTATAGTACAAGATATTCTTGGAAAACCTAAAAGTGAAGTATACAGGGTTCTAGAATTGGTTGGATTATCTGAAGCTGCAGATAAAGAAGTTCGCTCATTTTCTTTTGGAATGAAGCAACGTTTAGGATTGGCTTTTGCTTTTCTAAATAATCCTGATATCTTGATTTTAGACGAGCCGACAAACGGTTTAGATCCTAAAGGGATTGTCGAAATCCGTGAATTACTTCGAAGATTATCACAAGAAGAAGGAAAAACTATCTTTATTTCTAGTCACAATATTTCTGAAATAGAAGCTATTGCTGACAGGGTAGGAATTATTCATCAGGGGAGCCTTGTCTTTGAAGGGACTTTAGATGAGTTGTATAGAAGTAATCACAGTA
Organism: Streptococcus macedonicus ACA-DC 198; assembly: GCA_000283635.1. Lineage (NCBI taxonomy): Bacteria > Bacillati > Bacillota > Bacilli > Lactobacillales > Streptococcaceae > Streptococcus > Streptococcus macedonicus. Next base: position 1,369,299 of record HE613569.1, on the reverse strand, counting down.
CGTACATTTTGGAGGTAAATGATGAAGAGAAAACTCGACAACTCTTAACAGAAAAAAGAATTGATTTTATGAATCATCAAACAAGGTTTGAGATTAATTTATCTAAAAGTAATATTCCCTCTTTACTGACGGAGTTGATTGAAAGAGAGATTTCTGTTTATGAAATGACCCCAAATAAAAATCTTGAGAGAATCTTTTTAAATCTGACTGCAGGAGGTACTGAAAATGCTATCTCTTATTAAATCAGAATTTAAAAAGAATGGAAATGGCACACAAATATATTTATCACTTGCAGTGCTACTAGCGATACAAATTATCTTGATGATGATTATTATAAACTCCTTTAATCTTACTGGATTTGGAGATTTAAAAACTACAGAATTTAGAAAAAGTTTACTAAGTTTTGCAGGATTTTCGTATCTTTTTACTATATTTGTGGGAGCGATAGTTGGGTATTATTTTATTTCTAAAGAATATCTCAATAATACTTGGGAATTATTGATTTTGGGGATAAAAAATAAATTTCAAGTAGTCCTATCAAAATTTATAGTAGGTATTATTATTTATATTTTTTATCAAATTTTATCCCTTACCTGTTTTACGTTTCTTGTTAAAACTTACTTTGGTGATACTATTGAATGGTCATTTTTTATGTTAATCTTAGTGGCCAACCTATCTTGTAATCTGTTATTTTATGTGATTCAATTATCTGCCCATTTTTTGATTTCAAATAGTATGACGGCTATAACTTTTTCATTGTTATTAGTAATTCTGCCAATTTTTTTAGGAAATAATTTCTTATTTGTCAATTTTATTCCTCTCATTAGTATCTCCTATATTGTGAATAGTATGGCATTTTCAATGGTTCACTTTATCTTACTCTCTATGTGGACTGTTTTAGTAAGTGGTTTTACAGTTATTGGTGTTAGTAAGTATTTTAGGTTATAAGGGAGGATGAAAATGAAGTTTTGGAGATTTGAGTTGTATAAATATCGGCGAAATATGGGACTTGCTATTATTCTATTTCTCACAACAATAATAGTTCTATTCCAATCTTATACTGGATATATCACTAAGGAAATTCCTTCAAAAGCTTTATATGCTACAGGTCTAGATCTGTTATCAATGCTGATATTCCCAGTGTTAATTCCTATGGTCATTTCTTTATCCCATTATATAGACAAAGAAAATTTTGGGCTTCAAAATTTATTTTTGAAAGGAATAGATATAAAACAATTTAAACTATTTCGATGGCTTTTCTATGTAGTCGGCTTTCCGATATTATTTTTAATTTATTTTGGTATAGTATTGGTGTTTATTGGTTTGAGAGGCGAAAATATCTTTCTCACTTTTTATAATCTGATACCTTATTTATTACTTGTTGTTCTATCTATCATGACATTGGTAAATATCAGTTTTTGTATATATGACTTAGCAAAGCAAAATAGTTTACTACCTATACTAATTGGTCTTGGGGGAGCTATCCTAGGAACATTCCCATTTGGGGACCATATTTGGTTAATGAATCCTTATTCTTACTTAAATTATGTCTTCTCATTTCGTCGTTTACATACCTATCATATCGTAATCTTGATTGTAGTAACCATAGTAACATTTGGTGGTATAATGATACTAAATACCTCAAGAACGGAATGTGAATATGAAGGTTAATAGTTTAAAAATAAGTATAATGTATCAGCTTGTATTAGTCATAATGATCATCGGGCTAGGATATCATCATACTTTTAATGACGAGAGTTCAATTCTTCCATTATTGTTAGAGTTTCTATTTTTGTTTATTGAATTTATTTTAGTAAAAATTATTACAATAAAGACAAAGTCTCTTGCAACTTGTCTTTGGACATTAAGGTTAGCGCAAATCCAGACTATTTCCTTAATAATCTACAGAGGAGTCCCACTTTTGCTACAGTATATCATTGCTGTTTTGTTATTTAATCTAATGTTGCTACTAGTTTTTAAATTATTGTTGCAAGACGAAAAAATAACTCCTGTAAAATGGACAATATTATTTGGAATAATATCAAGTATTGTTTCAGTTTCTTTTCCATCTTTTGTTGCTCCTTTTTTTGTATGTTATATGTTTATTGTTATTGGGATACTTCTTTTTTTTGGTCATAAAAAGTGGAACAGTTCCGTTTATTCACATAGTAAAAACTGGAGCTACTGGATTTGTATGTTTGTATTTGTATTCAATATATTGTTTCTTAGTTCGGTAATGCTGTTTGTACCAGGACTAGATCTTTTCTCTGGTATCTGGCAAGTTATTGTGGCAGAGTTTATTCTAGTTTTATTTGGAATTTTATTTTATAACAATCGATTGTTGCTTAGTAATAGTAATCTATTATTAACAATTTGTCTGCTATTTTTACTCTATTGGATTATTTTTGCATATATCATAAAGAGACCTTTACAAGAGGTATTGTGGATGGAGTTGATTTCCTTTGCGCTTTCTTATATCGGGAGTTTAATTCACCATCTCCATCTGTTAAATGGAGAAAGTGATAATCACTATAATGGCCTTCCTGCCTTGATTAGTGAAGAAAGATTAAAAGAAGAGTTCGCAAATTTTCTTCATGATGATATTTTACAAGATTTAAATGCGATGATTCAGCTAAGTAGGATAAAAAATTCAAATGAGGTATTACCAATTATTAATGATAACTTAGAGAGAATGAACGTGTTTACGAGAAACCAAATGAATATATATAGTCCACAACTATTGAAAGGACTAAGTTTATATGAAAATTATCTTCAAATGATTGAATCAATAAAAAAACGTTATCCGAATCTTCCATTAAAAATTAAGTTGAGTATGGATTCAGATTTAAAACTTCCTCCTCCGTATGATGTCTTGGTTTATCGTTGGCTTAGAGAATTGGTTAATAATTGTTATAAATACGCTCAAGCTAATTCATTAAAGATAGATCTAGTAATTGAAGGAGTAATCTGTAAAATTTCGGTTTCCGATGATGGAATATATACTTCACAAACTACTTTGGGTGAGGGACATGGTATTAAGACAATAGACTCACAATTACGAGCAGTTGGTGGAAGTTTGAAGCAGTATCAAGTGATGCCCCATGGATATGGGATACTAATTGTATTTGAAATTGAAGGAGATAGAGCAATTGAAAGTTTTATTAATAGATGATCATACATTATTTTCACAGAGTTTATCATTTGCTTTAAAACAATTTAGGAGTGATTTGGAGATAGTCGTAATAAATAGAGAATCAGATTTGAGAAAAATTGATGATTTTTCGATTTATGATGTTGTTTTGTTAGATATTCACTTAGAAAAGTCTTTTTCTACTGATGGGTTTGAGATAGCAGAGTATCTGTTAAATTTATCTTCTATTATAAAGATTATCATGTTGACAGGTTTTGACTTGCCAGTTTACGAATATAAAGCAGAACAATTAGGGATAGAAGGTTTTGTCAATAAAAACATAGAGGCAGAGACTCTCTTAGAGGTAATTGATTCAGTGATTTCAGGTCACAACTATTATTCAAAAGAAGTTGAGTTTCATGACGAATTAACAGATAGAGAAAAGGAAATCTTAGTTTTTTTAGGTGAAGGTAATAAACGTAAGGAAATAGCTAGTAAGTTATTTATTTCAGATAGAACACTAACGAATCATATTCAAAATATTTTAGAGAAACTAGAAGTTGATTCAACAATCAGAGCTATAATAAAGGCTCGAAAAATGGGTTATATTAAATAATTTCCTTTTTTACTCATGAAAAAAATATTGTATTACCATAGAATAAAGATGAAGGAGGAATTATCTAGATGAAAAAATATATTCCACTAATTTGTTTCTTGCTGTTCATCGTATTTTTGGGGATTACCGTAAGGGCATTTTTAGCTGATAAAACATTGATGGTAGCGGATGGACTGCTTTCTATTGTATTTTTTATTTCATTTTTAATCACAAGAAAAAAATTGTAAAGGAGTATACCATGAAAAAGATTTTTAAGGTTCATTTGTTTTCGCTAATCTGTTTAGTAGCTTTAGCGATAGGTGGAAATAATGTGTATGCTGATGTGAATTCCGTAAATCAGCCAAGTGTTGAGTCAGCGACATCTATCGAAAATTATAATTCAAATATTGAAGGTTTAAGGAAGATAGATTTTGCTACTTTAAAAAGTATTTTCGATAGTACTAGTGAACAATCTTTTACTATCTACTTTGGTCGACCAACATGCTATTACTGTAGATTATTTTCTCCTACACTAAAAGAATTTAATCAATTATTGAATGGTGGATTAATATACTATGATACAAGTGGACAAGACTTTGATTCTACTGCGCAACAATTTGTTTTTGACGAATTGGGCATTCCAGGAACACCTACTATTATTTATGTCAAGCATGGACAAATTCTAAATGGATGGGTAGGAGGAGGTACTACCGCTCAGGAACTAATGAATTATCTGTATAAATAAATGATTTATTGGTATTAGAAGAACGATTTAATAATTTTACATAATTTATCTTCTAATAACTTTTACTCATATTGAAGACAAATGCTCAAGAATAGAGTGTTTGTCTTTTCATTTTACTGTTATTTGATGTAAGATGATATGATTGCATCATTTTTGTGATAATTTTTCCAAGTCAATCTTGTTATGATGGGGCTATCTTATTAAAAAAAGGAGATGGCACTGTCTATGTTAAATAAAATGAAAGCTAGGCTTCTAATTGGTTTCGGTGGTTTAGCTGTGATTAGCTTTATCGTGATGATGGGTTATACTATTGGTTCTCAGTCTGTCACCAATCACACGCAGAAACAAATCCAATCTGAGGCTCAAAAATTACTGACCAAAGAGAAAGAAAAAGAGAAGGCAAGTGTCCTCTCTGATGAGTTAGTCAAGGAATTTCTCACCCAATACTATACTAAGGAAAAGCTGGGCGAGAATAACAACCGTATTAAACCCTATATGACAGATTCTGCCTTTAAGGAAGAAGTAGCTCGTCAAGAAGATTCCATCAACCAAGTCTATAAAGACTATATGTTGGATTATCGCTTTGAGTCTGCCAATATCTATGTCAATACAGAAGCAAATGAAGCTTTTGCGGAAGTGTCTTATCAGGTTGTTTACGTGTCAGATGTCAGTGACAAGGCTCAGAAAAGTACACAAACAGAAACGACCTCTCTTAAACTATCTTATGCCAAATTGTCAGATAAACTCCTTGTCAATCAGGTAACCATTTGGAAAGGCAAGCTAGAGGACTTGAAAGAGTCTTCTGATGAAGTAAGTTCAAGTATTCCAAAGATTCAAGGCACTACTACAAGTGAAACCAACTAGCAGGAGTTACTCTTCTGCTTTTTTTGATAGGGAGATGAGATGACAAGAATTGAAGCAGTGAAACAAAAGGCAATTCTAGAGGTGGCAGAAAGTCTAGGTTATTCATTTAAACACCTATCAGGGCAAGTCTATGAACATCCAGAACACGATTCCTTTAGGATTTTTGCGGACACCAATACCTTTAAATGGTTTTCACGTGACGTACAGGGAGATGTGATTGATTTTGTTCAGTTAATGACGGGAGTGTCTTTTAAAAAAGCCCTGTCTTACCTTGAAACTGGAGACTTTGAACAAGCTAAAATCGTAGAAGAGACTTACCAACCCTTTCGTTATTATCTAAGAGAAGAACCATTTGACCAAGCACGGATATACCTGAATGACATTCGTGGTTTAAGTGACGAGACTATAAATTCTTTTGGCAGACAAGGTCTATTAGCACAGGCTCATTACCAGACAAAGACCTTTCAGGAATCAGTCCTTGTCTTTAAGAGTTACAATCATCTTGGCCAACTAGAGGGGGCAAGTCTTCAAGGGCTTGTCAAAGATAATCAGAGACATGATCGAGGTTACCTCAAGAAAATCATGAAAGACTCTCATGGCTATATAGGGATGAGCTTTGATATTGGAAAACCGAAACGCCTTATCTTTTGTGAATCGGTGATTGATATGATGAGTTATTATCAACTCCATCAGAAGCAGTTATCAGATGTTCGTTTGGTTTCTATGGAAGGCTTAAAACTCTCTGTGATTGCGTATCAGACTTTACGATTAGCAGCTGAAGAACAAGGCAAACTTGAGTTTTTAGATACTGTCAAACCAAGTCGATTAACGCATTACCTTCATGCTATACAAGAGACGACTACTTTCTTTCAGACGCACACAGGGTTATTAACCTTGGCTGTTGATAATGATGAAGCAGGGCGAGACTTTTGTCAGAAATTATCTGATAAAGGACTTCCCATTGAAACAGACTTACCACCATTACAGGAACTGGAAACTAAAGCAGATTGGAATGATGTTGTGAAAGATCATAGTAATCATTCTCTAAAGGACGTGATACAATTTGCCAAGTTACAAGTTATCCGAAACAATCCTCCGCCTAGAAAAAATACGGCTTTAGAGTTGTGATAACAAAATCAAGTTTCTTAGCTTAATCTAGAAAGTGATAAGGAGGACACCCTATGAGTGTGATTGAACGCCTAGCCGAAAGAGTAGCTAGGCAAGAGGAAAAAGTTGCCAAAGAAACGGAAAAATTAGAAACCTATCGTAGTCAATTACAAACAGCGATGTATCAAGCCTTTATCAAACGCCAACAAAATAGTCCCTGGACTTTTGATGAAGCATTGACGCAAGCCTTTGGCCAAGATGAACAAGAACTAAAACCATTAGACACTAGAAATGAGGAATAACACATGACAAAAGATTGGACCTTTGACCAACCGCTAGATGATAACACACCGATATCTTCCACAGAAGAACGTGCGAAGATTGCGGCACTATTTCATAAAGAAAACCAAGAGGGCGCCGAGGATGTTGATTATGTGGCAGCCTTTGAAATGGAACAACAAAAGTCTAAAAATCAGATGGCTCCACAGCAAAAAACTCAAGATCAATCCATACCAGAAGATAAGCCCTCCTCAACCATTACCAGTGACTACAAGCAACATCTAGCTGATGTGATGGCTCAGAATAATGAAGACATTCGTCAAAGTCAGAAGAAAATAGAAGAGCTACACCAGTTGATTGATGACAAAAATAAGCAAAATAAGAAATTACAAGCCATTTCAGTAGCCATTGATGACTTGTAAGTACGAGCAGTCCTTAAACGGGCTGCTTTTTATGGGGAGAGAAGATGAAGTTATTCAAAAAACGAACACAACATCAAGATAGTTTTAAGCGTCTTATTCATCGGTTATCAGGAATGTCTGAATCGGATTTACATAAGGTCAACCAATTATTGGATGTCGTTTTTGACGCTACAAGTCAAACTAACCGAGATGAAAAAATGTCTCCTGAAACTTTGCCAATAGAACCTATCCTAGATGAGACCATTACTGAAGCTAAGAATACACTGAAGACTGAGCAACTTGAAAAGCGGATAGAGCAGTTTAGGCAGGCGAAGAAACCGAAATAAATTTTCAACTGTTTAATCAATCATTTTGTGTAATTGAGCTGTTAAAATGGTCAGTACATGTTATAATAGTTTCAAAGTATAGGAGGTGTGGGGATGAAAACGTGTGTAGGCTATGTTAGATATTCAGTTGATGTTCCTCATATGATTGAGAAACAAAAAGAGATATTAGTGGAGCGGGCTTCTCAGCTTCAGTTAGAATTGTTAGCTATTAATTGTGAAGTGATTGGCGATACTCAGCCTATACAAGATAGGCCAGAAATGACTAAAGCAATCAAAGACATTGAGAAAGCTAATGCCGATTATCTTTTAGTGACAAATGCTAATAGAGTGACTAGATCTGACTCTGGTGTAGTTATTTTTGAAGAGACTATTTTAAAACCACTTGGTGCAAAGTTATTTGTCTGCAATGAAGCAAGTGTCATCATAGATAGGACTATTAAATAGGTGTCTTAAAATAAAAAGGAGCAGTCAGTTTATTTGACTTGCTCCTTTTATGCTGTTACTTCGAAATGGATTTTTGATACACATATTTTTTTGTCAATTTACTATCATTTAGGTTTTCTATGTCAAAGATGAAATAATGATCACGATTGTCTTTAGCATTTTCTTTATTGAGCTTGAAATAGTTTTTAGCAGATTTCGCCATTGCTAACATGATATCATCTGTTAGAAAAGTCAGTGGTGTATCAAGTGCTGAGTAGCGATAGAAGTCACTTTCAAATTTACGGTAATTTTCACTGAAGTAGTCCATCTGTAATTCGTTTTTATAAAAGTCAAGCTGATTCATGGTAGACCTCCTCAACTAATGTGATAGCCATAATATCTTCTAAAGCGATAGCGATATGTCCGTCATTGGTTTTTAGAATGACCTCATTTGTTGATAGTGTCGGAATGGTTCCGATAATATTTTGATAGTTATTTCTCTGTATTCTAGTCACCTGTATGGTCAGTTGATTAGCGTAACTCTGACTGAGTAACATTAATTTTTGATTCAGCGATAGGTCAGAAAGGTAGCTGACTTGCTTATCATCATCTGATAAGGCAGAGGTATGTTCCGATAAAAAGAACCCCATCCACTTTTGCATGTTAACATCTTGATAGTCTCTTGCGGATTGAAATGGTAAGTATGATCGGTCAATCATTGTAATCCCTCCAAGCCACCTGCTGAGTGGCCTCCTATTAGTTTACTTCTTGCAATATTCCTGGAACTGTCTAAGAGGGCAGTTCCTTTTTGAACCGCCAAAAAACCGAATTGGTCTCTAATATGGTCAATAGTTCGCTGTAAGTTTTCTTCTTTTTCGGTTGCTTCGATATCATCAAATAATGAGATTAAGGCATAGTTTTCATCGACAAATCCTGAGTAATTGACTGCAATACCCCGAACGGCTCCTGACGTGTATTTTTTACGAAAAAGCGTTAGCACGGTATCGGTAAGCAGTCGTGTATGATTAGTGGGTTCTATCTTCATTTGAGCGTTGATTGGCTGTTTCATTTCTGTTTTAGAGTAGGTCACAAAGATGGAAACAATAGTAGCTTTCTGATGTTCTCGCCTCATTCGGATGGCAACTTGTTCAGCCATTTCACTAAGAACAATCTCAATATCACGCTGCTTGACATAGTCACGAGGTAGCACCTGAGAGTTACCAAGCCCGTGTGACTTTGGTTTATAGGGTTGATGAACATTACTCTCGTCAACACCGTTAGCATGAAACCAAAACTGGACTCCAACCTTTCCAAATTCTTTTTTCAATCGATCAGGATTGCTATTGGCTAGTTCCTTGATAGAGGCAATCCCTAGTTTGTGAAGGCGTTTCTCGGTTCTAGAACCAATTCCCCAAAAATCAGTTAGGTTAGGGATTGACCAGACTTTTGTTTCGACATCTTCGTAGGACCAATTGGCACGCATGGTAGGTGTACGCTTGGCTTCATTGTCTAGAGCGAGTTTGGCCAATAATGGGTTAGCGTTACTCATACCAATGGTAGAATAGATACCAGTCTTTTTCCAGATATCATGTTGTAGTTTGGCAGAAACCACGTCTAATTTTGCTTTTCTATCCATCTGTTTATCACTTACAAAGTAATTGAGCGAGGAGGTTAAATCAATAAACCCTTCATCAATGGAGTAGGGGAGAATATCTTCAGGGGCAGCATAATCTTGGAAAATGTGCTGAATATCAATATTCTTTTCAATATATCTATCCATTCGAGGAGGGACAATAAGCGTTCGCTTAGCCCAATGTTCAATATAGGAAATATAGCGTGGTGATATGTCTAAGCCTTGACGTTTAGCATTATAGTAGTCAAATTTTCTTGTGCTGATGTCAAAAGGCAAATCGTAGGCACGTCCGACATTATTTTTTCCAAAAACTTTTTTGAACATGGGAGAAGAAGCTAAAATTAAGCCTCCAGCGTTATCTGCCCGACTCATGACACAGAGAGAGGTATGGAGTGGATTCAATCCTCTATCCACGCATTCAACTGAAGCATAGAATGATTTCATGTCAACGAAAGCTATATCAGACTGAGGTTCTTTTGAATAATCGATATAGCCCATCATCTTATCCTCTTTTAAGCATTTCTAATTCTTCCATCAGTTCCTGAATATGATCAGTAATGTCATACTCTTTGAGGTAGGGTGTAAAATAGATACGATTGTCTTTGAGATAAATCATTTCATTAACATTAACTGTCATTCTTAGGCTCCTATAACTGGCATAAAGTGACTTACAACAAGCCCTACGATACGAGGATTATCTTCATAAGGAATCCATTTATCCGGGAAGTTATCGTTGAGTGACACCATTCTAAAGCCATTTTCTTCTCGATAAAGTTTTTTTATATAGACAGAATCATTCCAAGATAGGGCGTAGACTGCACCATCGTAATCAAAACCACTAGCACGAATAAGGGCTACTTCACCATCAAGATAGATGGGTTCCATAGAATCTCCTTTAATCCAAGCAGCGATATCATAACCATACTGTTCTTCCTCAGCATAGACGGTCTCAGTCTCGTATTCATCAAAGAGTGATTCTCCAAGACCAGCAGAAAGAGAAACATCAGATAAGACCTCAACTGCAAAAAGAGGAATTACTTTCTCTTGTGATTGTTGTTTTTGAAGTAACTCATCAGCATACTGATCAACCTTTCCTTGATTTTCTGAAGAAAGTTGGAGATAGGTATTCACAATCTTGTATTCTGATTCAAAATAGGTTGTTGGAACATCAAGTATTCTTGCAAGGGCAGAAAGATTTTTTTGATTTGGCCTTGTCTTGCCAATTTCCCAATTGAAGTAGGAGGAACGATTGATATTAAGTTTATCTGCCATGGCAGATTGCGAATAGCCTAACGCCACTCGTCTTTCTTTTAGACGATTGCCTGAAAACATAACCTCTCCTGAATTCTTTTGTTGTTTTATAAACTAACAAAATTATATCAAAAAAATTTTAACTTGCAAGAAGAAATGTATCTAGAATTTGAAATGTTTTGACAAGTATTTTGTATTTTGCTACACTTGACACAAAATATGTGGAGGTTTACCGTTGGTCAATCCAGAGTTTTATGAAAGATTAGCAAAGATATTTTGTGGTGATGAGGAAGAACTGTACGAATATAAATCAGGACCTCAACTGGTTCATTTTTTTAATACATATTTCCAATATCAAGATGTTTATGGCCAAGGTTTTAATACTCGATGGAGATATGTAAATGAGAAACTTATAGAGTTTTCACGAAAGAACAAAATTGATGTTTTTCTTTCTATCATACTCAGTAAGAACTATCTGTTAACCGAAAGAAAAACTAGCGAAGTTGATGCACTTGAACATCAGCAAAGAGTACGAAAGAAACTAGATGAAGTTTGTTCAGTTTATTCTTTAAAACTTTCAAAAAAAGACAATAAATTCCATTTGGTTGAAATTGACTTAGACCTGGAAGAAATAGGAAAGGGTGGTTTCGCTGATATCTATTATCAAAAATCTACAGGACTAGTACTAAAGAAGCTAAACGAAGACTCTATCAAAGTAAAGTCGTTAAGAAGTCGTTTGAAGCGTGAGTTCATGATTACAAAGTCTTGTGGTGATATTGGGAGTGTCATTCGGGTTTATGACTTCGACGAATCTACATGTTCATATACAATGGAAAAGGCTGAGACAACTTTATTTAAATTCATAGAAGAAAATGATCTTACTGATGATTCTAGATTAAACATCATACGTCAAATATTGTACACAATGAAATTAGTTCATGAAAGAGAAGTTCTTCATAGGGACTTAAGTCCAACTAATATTTTTCTGGTTGATGGTGTTATTAAGATTGCAGACTTTGGACTTGGTAAGAACCTGAATACTCTTACATCACATCAAACAATGGATACGGCTTCCTTCGGTCAATTATTTTATTGTGCTCCTGAACAGCTAACACTTTTAAAAGATGCTGATAAAAGAAGTGATGTCTATTCTCTAGGTAGAATTATTAATTTTATTATGATGGCAAGTCCAAATAATTTTTCCCATATATTTCGTTCTATCAGTGAAAAGGCCACTAATTTAAATCCAGATTACCGTTATCAAGATGCAGATGAAATGCTTACTGCATTGAATAGATGGATTACTATAAGAAGTGCTGCAGAGTTTGAAAAAGCAATTTGGAAAAAGATTGCTGAAGGTACATTTGATGAAGATATAGAAAATTATATCTATGAATTGTCTGGTGATATTCTCTGCCAAAAGTGTATCGACAATGGGGAAACTTTTCTTAATTGTTTATTATCTTTTATGAAAATTGATAATGAGCATGCGAATCATACTATTCAATTGATTGACGCAAATTATGTAAGAGTGCTAAAGAGATTTGAACACGCAGATCCATTTGCCACATTAGCCTATATGATTTTAAATGAAACTTTTTCTTATACTGTTAAAGAGGTTGCTGCAAAAATTTTGAGGCATGTAGCTTATACTGTGGGGAGATTTAATGCGCAGAGTAAAATAGGCAATTTAATTTCCAATGGTGTTGAGCCAATAATTGAAGAAATTTTGGAAGGAAGATGAAGTGATGAGAATTAGAAAATTTAGATAAGCCGAGGGACTAACAAGAGTAATATTTGTTTTAAAATGTAACATGAATTTGAGAGCATCTAGCTCTCTTTTTTCTTACTCTAATTTTCATACTGTGATAACTTTTCCAAATCATCCCTGCTATCCTAATACCATTCCTAAGAAAATCAATCCTTGATTTTTCACTGGGGGTTTGGGGGCGAAGCCACCAAGTTATCTTATCGTTAGCTGTCAAAACTGGAAGGTTTTGGTCGGCTGGCGATATGATTTTTTGGGTATTGTGACCACAATGCCTGAGCTCGCAAAGACCGAACAAGGAGAGACTGAGGTCTTTAGGAATCGTACTGACAATGTGAGGCAGCCTTACATTGTAAGACAAGTATCATTTTGAAAGGATAGTAGGATGGGACAAGAAATTAAGTTAATCCGTAAGCAATTTAGAATCACGAGACAAGAAGAAAAACAAATAAAAGAAATGATGAGGAAACAAAAAGTGGATAGTTTCTCAGAATTTCTTCGTCAAAATTTATTGAAAAAGAATTATCAGGATAGAATTTTTGAAAGTTGGTTCTCCCTTTGGCAGTCTCAAAAGTTTGAACAGATTAGTCGAGATGTGCATGAAGTTCTAGTTGTCGCAAGAGAGAATCATCAAGTGACTCAAGAGCACGTGTCAATCTTATTGACCTGCGTTCAAGAATTGATTGCGGAAGTCAATCAAGTGCAGCCACTCAGTCGTGGGTTTCGTGAAAAATACATGAGATAGGAGGCTACTATGGTTTATCGTTATCGTACCAATCTCAAAAAAGTATTTCTAACAGATTCAGAGTTACATCAATTGAATGAGCGAATCGACAAGAGTCACTGTCAAAATTTTTCAGTCTATGCCAGAAAAGTATTGCTGAATCCCAATATGTCATTTGTCACCATTAATACGGATACCTATGACCAGTTAGTATTTGAATTGAGACGGATCGGAAATAACATTAATCAAATTGCGCGTGCTATCAATCAGAGCTATCTGATTTCTCAGGAACAGTTACAAGAATTGAGTAAGGGAGTTAGTGAGTTGATTACTGGAGTAGAGAAAGAATTTCAAGTGGAAGTGAAAAGACTGAAGGAGTTCTATGGTAGTCACTAAACACTTTGCGACACACGGAAAAAAATATCGTAGGCGTCTGATTAAGTATATCCTCAATCCCGATAAAACGGACAATTTGAAATTGGTATCTGATTTTGGCATGAGCAATTACTTAGACTTTCCTAGCTATGAAGAAATGGTAGAAATGTACAATGTCAACTTTACCAATAACGACAAGTTGTACGAATCTAGAAATGACCGACAAGAAAAACACCAGCAAAATATTCATGCCCATCATCTCATCCAATCATTTTCTCCTGAGGATAATCTGACACCTGAAGAAATAAACCGCATTGGTTATGATACCATGATGGAATTAACAGGAGGTCGCTTTAAGTTTATCGTAGCGACTCATACAGACAAAGATCATGTTCATAATCACATCCTAATCAACGCCATTGACCGTAATTCAGATAAAAAGTTGATATGGAATTATGCCTTGGAACGAAATTTACGTATGATTTCAGACCGTATTTCTAAAATGGCGGGGGCAAAAATTATTGAAAAGCGTTTCTCTTACCGTGACTATCAAAAATATAGGCAGTCTAGTCATAAATTTGAATTGAAGCAACGTCTTTATTTTTTGATGCGGCAGTCAAAGTCCTTTGAGGATTTTTTGGAAAAAGCAGAGCAATTGCATGTTCATATTGATTTTAGTCAGAAGCATAGTCGATTCATGATGACAGATAGAGCAATGACAAAACCAATTCGAGGACGCCAACTCAGTAAACGATATTTATATGATGAAGAATTTTTTCGTACACATTTCGCCAAACAAGAGATTGAAAGTCGTTTAGAATTTTTGTTGAACCGTGTTAATTCTTTAGAAGAGTTACTAACAAAAGCAAAAGAATTGAATCTAACCATTGACTTAAAACAAAAAAATGTAATCTTTATACTTGAAGAAAGTGGAAAGCAATTCAGTCTGAGTCATAAAAAAATAAGTGATAAGAAATTATATGATGTCAATTTTTTTCAAGATTACTTTAAAAATATGGAAGTTGGTGATTCAGAAGGATTAGAGAATTTACAGGAACAGTACCATGCTTTTCAAGAAGAACGAGATAAGGACAAGGTAGCCACTGAAGAAATTGAGGAAGCCTTTGAGGGATTTAAGAAGAAGCGAGATGCCGTTCATGAGTTTGAAGTGGAGCTTGCAGAACACCAAATTGAGAAGTTAGTTGATGAAGGGATTTATATCAAGGTGTCTTTTGGTATTAAGCAGAGTGGCCTTGTTTTCATTCCCAACTATCAACTAGATATTATTGAAGAAGACAAACAGAAAAAATATAAAGTTTATATTCGTGAGACAACTTCATACTTTGTCTATAACAAAGAAAACTCGGATAAGAATCAGTACATCAAAGGGCGAACCTTGATTAGACAGTTGACCAATGATAGTCGGATGATACCATACAAAAGACCAACAGTTGAAAGTTTACAGAAAAAGATTTCTGAGATTAACCTCTTGATTGAATTAACTGAAACTGATAAGAAATACCAAGACATTAAAGACGAACTAGTCGCAGAAATAGCAGAGCTAGATATAAAACTGACTCAAACAAACGAAAAAATCGCCACCTTAAACAAGATGGCGGAAGTATTTATCAATCTGAAGGGTGCTGAATTGAGCAGTCAAAAACTAGCAAGGTATGATTTTTCAAAGTTAAATTTAACCGAATCAATTTCATTAGAACAGGTAAATGAGGAAATAGGAGTATTACAAGAGGAGCTAGGTCATTATCTTGATGAGTATGAGGGACTAGCTAGAAGGTTGGAAAGGTTTGTGAAAGTGTTGAATGCTAGGAGAGATGTAGGTTCAAAATTACGGGATGGTATTCAGATAGAATAAATATAAGGAAATCTCAACAAACTAAATTTGAGTTAATAGAGATTCTCTAAAATATTAATTATTAATTCTGTGAAGTAGATTATTTTTTGAGTGGAAGTATGATTTTCGATTGGAAATATTTATTCTGCTGACTTGTAATAATAAAACTGCCTCCGTGTCGATTAATAATTTGTTTAGAAATTTTTAATCCCATACCACTTCTTCTAACGCCTGATATGTCAAAATTAAATTCTTCAATATTAGAGATGCTAATACTCTTGAGTCTATCAGGAGAAACCCCTACTCCGTTATCTAGAACTGTTATAGAAAATTCATTATTTGAAGTACATTCTAGAATTATACTAATTTTGCATCCTGATCTATTATGAAGTACTGAGTTATAGATTAAGTTATGGATAACTCGAGAAATGAGGGCCTTTTCAACATACATTTTTTTTCTAAAGAGGTTGGAATCGTGTGAAAACTCAAAGTTAAATTCTTCCCAAATTTCTTGATTAATAATTTGAATAATTATTTCTTTAAAGAAAGGAATAATTTCAACAATCTCCAAGTTCAATTTGAAATTACCATTTGTTAATCTTGCAAAAATATTGAGGTCGTTCAATAAATTTTGGATGTAATGACTCTCAACTAAAGTGGGTTTGAGATGTTTTAGAAGATTTTCATTATCTGTTTTTTCGATAGCTAAAGATGTATTGGACACGATAACTGAAAGTGGAGTTTTTATATCATGTGCTATTCCGGAAATCCAATTTTCCTTAAACTCTTCATTTTCACGTAATTTCCTGTTGGCGGAATTAACTGCTAAAGTCAATCGATCTAACTCTTTGACTGAGTCAACCTGCTTATTTAAACCTAATGGTAAGTTACCAATTGCACTGATAATGGGTTGTATATTACGATTTAAGAACGTAATACTATACATATATAGAAATAAACAAAATAAGCAATTGACAAAAATTATAGCTAGAATAAGAATTGGAAAAATTTGAACTCTCTTTAAATCAAAGTAATTATTACCATATCGAATAATGCTGTCTTTTGGAAAGGCAATAATGTAAATATCTTTCTGCTCCTCATTAATTTGGGTAAAGACAGGATAATCTTCTAAATAGTATCGAGAGAACCTGATAACATCAGCATAATCAAAGTTACTTTTTATATTAGTAGGTTTATTTATATTAAATTTTTCCTTCCCGCTATCTTGATCAATGATCATGACCCATAAATTATTCATCTCGATTAGTTCTTTTCCTTTTAAACTAACTTTATAAGTATTATTTTCAGGGATGATGTTGGAGGAAACTGTTTTTATAATATCCATAGCTGATTGTTGACTACGAATATAATTTGTAGTGATAACTAATAGAAAAATATCAATAAATATGATGGTTAAAAATGAAAGAATAAATTTTAATACGCTTTTTTTGAAAATATTCATTAAAAACTCCGTTACCTCAGACAACAAGCTTATATCCAAGACCTTTAACGGTAATAAGATGATCCGGTTTAGAAGGGCTTGATTCTATTTTTTCTCTTATATTTCGAATGTGTACCATTAATGACTTTTCATATCCAGAACTATCAAGTCCCCAAATAGTATCACAAATTGTTTCTGTTGAAACAATGTAGTTCTTATTACTGTATAGTTTTCGTAGTATCTGTATTTCAGTAGGAGTTAGTGAAAGTTGATTTCCATTTTTATTTACACTTGCATTATTTAAATCAATGGTACAAGAAGACAATGTAATTAATTCGGATTCATTTTTGTATGCTCTTCTTAATAGAGCAATGATACGATATATTAAGGTTTTCGGGAGAAATGGTTTAGTGACAAAATCATCACCACCTGATCCAAGGCCTTTAACTTCATCATCAGGATTATTTTTTGCTGTTAAAAATAATATTGGAATATCAGAAGTTTTTCTAACATATTTGGCAAGTAAATACCCCTCACCATCAGGTAACATTACATCTAATATGATGAAATCAATCTTGGATACAGAAAAAATATCAATGCCCTCGCTAATACTATAAGCGTTACTAATATTTTTAAATCCTCTATTGACTAATACCTCTTTGATAGATTGACTAAGTGAGACATCGTCATCTATTATTAATATCCGTTTGTTTAAAAACTGTGTTTCAAAATTCATATAAATACCTCCTTAATTTTTTAATTATATCATAAAGGATTTTATTTTAACGGTATGGAGTAAAATGATACTGTCAATAATTATGTGTAAACACTCAAGTAGAGTTGAAGAATGTTAATCAAATAAGCTTTCAAGTGTGTCAGCACATTGGCCAAACCCTTTATGGATGCGTTGATTTTGTTTGAAATTATAATCTTCAAACAGGGTAACTAAATAACGTTCCAGAGCCTCCTCGTTAGGAAAAAGAACCTTCTTTTTCGTTTGACGTTTGATTTCTTTGTTAAGAGACTCAATGAGGTTTGTCGAATAAATGCTATGCCAAATCTGGTAGGGAAACTGATAAAAAGTTAAAAGATTATCCGTATTCTCCAGACTTTCCATGACTTTCCTATACTTTGGTTTCCATTCGGCGATAAAGTTCTCTAAAATTTGCACTGCCATTTCTAAATTTTCAGCACGATAAATCGTTTTAAATTGCTCCAGAATAACCGCTCTATCTGCTCGTTTCACTTTACTAGCTAGATTTCGACTAATATGAATTAAGCAACGTTGTTGTTTAGCTAATGGGTAAGCCTGATTGATAATCTCTTCAAGCCCCTTGAAGCCATCGGTCACTACAAGAGAAATCTGTTGGATTCCTTGGTTTTGAAGCTTGTCTAACAGGGTGGACCAAGAAGCATTGTTTTCATTTGGGGCGATTTCATATCCAAGAACAGCCTTCTGTCCTTCTGGTGTAATGCCAAGTGCGATATGAATACATTCTTTACTAACGGTTCCACGTCTTAATGGAAGATAGGTTCCGTCAAGAAATAAAACAGAGTAATTGGCTTCTAAGCTTCGCTCATGAAAAGTAGCGACATTCTCCTGAGTTGCTTTTGAGATATTAGAAATTGTGGCAGGACTATAGTGATGACCATACATTCGTTCGATGATATCACTAATTTCTCGAGTCGTTACACCGGTTTGATAGAGTTTGATAACCATCTCTTCCAAGTGGTCATCTCGACGTCCATAAGCGGGAAGCAAAGCTGGACTAAAGTTCCCATTACGATCTCTAGGAATACTCAACTGAACAGTCCCATATTTGGTTTCGAATTTCCGTGCATAGCTTCCGTTACGACTATTCCCAGAATTATAGCCTAATTTATCGTAAGGTTCATACCCTAAAAAGGCTGATAACTCTGCTTGAAGCAGATCATTCATAGCTGTTTCAAGAGAAGTACGGAAAAATTCATCAATATCTTGCTTTTGGGCTAGGAAGTTAAGTAGTTCTGTGGTAAACTGAGTCATAGGAATAAATCTCTTTCTAGTAATGTTTTGCAACTCTACTATAACGGATTTATTCCTTTTTGTGTTTACACAACTTATTTTACACTACCAGTAAAATCAAAGATTTAAAATCTTTAAAATAACTTTATGATTTCTTTAATATATCTTAAAGTCAACTTTGTAAAATTTACTTGTAACAAAGATAAAGACACTTGGTCTCAAAATAAGAACGGCACTCAAATAAAATTAAGAAAAGGATAAATTATGGAAAAAGAAACAACAATTATTGAATCAATTCAAGAAGTTAGTCTTGAAGAGCTTGACCAAATTATCGGTGCAGGAAAAAATGGCGTATTTAAAACCATCTCACATGAATGTCACCTAAATACATGGGCATTTCTTGCTACATGTTGCTCATAAGTTAAGAAATTTTAGAAAGAGGAAAACTATGGAAAAAGAAACAACAATTATTGAATCAATTCAAGAAGTTAGTCTTGAAGAGCTTGACCAAATTATCGGTGCAGGAAAAAATGGCGTATTTAAAACCATTTCGCACGAATGTCACCTAAATACATGGGCGTTTCTTGCCACATGTTGTTCTTGATTTTGGATGACTAAGTGTCTAATATGTTACATTAAAAAAGGAGGGAAACCTCTTTTTTATATTCAGAAATTTTAATTCTTAAAGATAATAGAATTGCTTATCGAAAAATAGAATCTAGGAGTAAAGATTTGTAAAGTATTTTGTGTCAAGACGAGATTCTACCCACTAAATATTCTCCGTTGTATTCACTAAAGTTTACGATTTAATGATGAAGGATAAAATGTGATGTGTATTTAAAGAAAGTATATGATTTACAACTTATGTAAAAAATATTAAGAAGAGGTATAAATTAGTAATGTGAAGTTACTTTATCCTTGTTTGATTCTGAACTAACAAGATTTATCAATAAATTAACATTAGCTTTAGATTAGCTTTAACTTTTCTTTATGTTGCGATTTTAAAATTAAAGCATAAATAAAAATATTTTCGAGTTATGCTCGGTATAACATATGAGGTGATAAATTATGAAAAATAATAATAAAATTTGTCAAGATGCTTTGGAATCCTTACAAGAACTTAAGTTAGAAGAAGTTGATGAACTTTTAGGTGGAGCAGGCCATGGAGTAAATACTATTTCAGCAGAATGTCGTTGGAATAGTTTACAAGCAATCTTTTCATGTTGCTAATTTTTAGAGAGGTAATATTATGAATCAGAAAGAGCAACTATATAGTCAGTTTGATAAATTTCCTAAAGTAGTAATTGAAAGGCTCATCCCTGAAGTTTTAAATGAAAGTGACTCGCTAATTAAGCAAATTGAGGAAAAAATTTCAGATTATTATAGATCTACATTGATTTATTTAATTAATGAAAAGCGCATTAATGGGACATTGGTTGGTGAAACAGCAGAACTTCGATATGACTTTTTTAATAATGTATTATGTAGAAACGGTACTATTTTAGATGAAATAGAGGAACGATTTCCTAAGATTAATCAGCGTGTATTTATCAGTATTAAACACTATTTAGACTTACTAAATTGCGTGAAAAAGCACTTTGTGAGTGATTTCTTAGAATTAAAAAAATTAAAATTTTTAAAGTCTAATGATGAGAGTCCTGATTTAAATGTTTTAGATATAAAAGTCACAGGAGATATTCACAATGGAAGCGGAGTCTGTATTCTAGATTATAATAGACAAAAATTGGTTTATAAGAAAAAATCATCAAGACCAAATATTCTTTTAAAAGAATTAGATAGTCAAGCAAGTAATTATTTGAAAAAGGAAATTAGGTTCATTCCTGATTTTTTAGATAAAAATGAATATTTTTGGGAAGTATTTGTCGAGAGTAAGCCAGTATCCTCACTTAAAGAAGCAAACGAGTTTTATAAGAGAATGGGGTATCTTTTAGTTTACTCCTATATTCTTAATATCTCTGATTTACACTTTGAAAATCTTATATCTCATAGTATCCAACCTATATTAGTAGATGCTGAAACTGTTTTTTCAACTAATCCATATGAGACAGTAGCTGAAAATGATGCAACATTAAAAATTGTTGAAAATAGTCGGAATTCAGTTCTTTCTACGGGATTATTACCTATTTCTGAGGCTGACAAAATTTTCGGAGGTGATACGAGTGGTGTTTTAGGAGGAACGCTTATTGGTGAAGCAAAAGTTATTATAAATCATAATAGAGATGATATACATGTTGAAAAACAGAAGTACAAGACTGAAAACCAGAATCACTTACCATACTTTGAGAATAATTTGGGAATAAAAACGTATTTAAACGCTGAAGAATATGTAGAATATATTAAAGAAGGCTTCATAGAATTAAGTAAATTTATTATTAATAATAAGGAAGCATTGAAGAAACTTTACTTAAGTTTTAGTGATATAAAAACACGTGTTTTATTTAGAAATACTAGAGATTATAGTCTAGTTAGACAATTATTGCTTTCACCAGTTTACTGCAACCAGGATAATATTTTGTTTGAAAAAATGTCAAATAAATTAACGAACTACGATAGTCATAATTTATGTCAATCTGAAGTAAAACAACTTTTGAACATGGATATTCCGTATTTTTACGTTTGTGCAAGTGATATTAATGTTAAAGATAAGGACGGTAATACTAATATTTGGAAACTAAAAAAATCTTCACTGAGTGATACAATTGAAAAATTGGAAAAATTTGATTTAGATACTATGGAAGAACAGTTAGATTTAGTAGAATTTTCAATTAAAACCCCAAATGCTTTATACAGTACAGAGTTGCAAGAGTCATATAAAATTTTTCAAAATTCAAACTCAAATCATAGCATATTATTTACTGGTATTAATACTATAGTTGATACAATTTTAAAAAATGAAAAATTTTCTAAATTAGATGGAAGTACAAATTGGTTAACTTTGAAAGTTACAGACTATGATGCATTTCAACTAGAACCCATGGATTCATCAATTTATGAGGGTATTGCAGGACTGTCTATTGCGTTATGTGAAGTTTATGAATTGGTCGATGATGATAGACAACAGAGAATTTATAACTGTTTACGCAGAATTTTCATGACTTTAATGAAGGCTTATTATTCTACACAAAATCAATCGTATTATGTTGGCAAGTTAGGAATTTTATCTGCAATGATTAGAATACAGTCAATTACTGGTCAAGAAATACCAGTATCTATTTTTGATATTAATAACAAATATATCTTAGATTTGAATGTTCAGAGTGCAGATTTTCTATCAAGTTTTCCTAGTGAGATTGTAGCCTTACGAAATAGTAATGTATCAATTGGAAATCTTCAACAATCTTTTGAGAAATTAGTTGATTTGAAAATTATTTCTGAAGATTATATTGCGTGGGATAAATTGGAATCTAATAATGTTAGTTTAGCACATGGGAATTTAGGAATAGAACTGGGATTACTTTATCTTGCGGTGGCATTGAATAGTTCTGAAGCAGTGGAATTGTTCTATCAAGCTACAAATTTTGATAGTCATCAAAAATTATCAAATGGATGGATAGATAAAAGAAATAATTCGACTAGTGCTAATTGGTGTCATGGTTCTACAGGGGTGTTAGCTGCAAGATTAGCTCAATTACAGCTGGATAAAAAATTCCATATTATATCTAAAACAAAGAGAAGCGAATTAGAGGCTGATATGAAACATGCAGCATCTCAGATAATTGAAATTGGTTTCGATATGACAAATTTTTCTATTTGTCATGGAACAAGTGGAAATTTGTTAGCACTTAGTTATTATTGCTCGTATCTATCAGGAAATGAAAGAGAAGAATTGGAAAAAATTTTAGATATAGAGTATAGAAAATTACATTCATTTGGTTTAGAGAATGGATGGATGTGCAGCTTTAATACTAAATATAATGTTTATGGAATAATGAATGGTTTGTCAGGAATTTTATATTCTACAGCAAAATATTTAAAAAAAGATGATTCGTTGGATATTTTAATCCCTACTCTTTAAAAAGAGATAGAAAGGAAAACTCAAGTATGAAGATTATTTTACAAAACAACGAAGAGGATTGTCTGTTAGCGTGTTACACAATGTTATTAAATGATTTAGGTCATAAAGTTCCACTATATGAAGTATACGATAAAGACTCATTACCAGCAGACGGACTTAATGTATCATACTTGCTATCTCTAAACAAAAGATTTGGAGTAGCTTTGAAGGCGTATCACGCGTCGTTTAGAGATTTATTACAAGTCTACAATGAAAAAAAGCAAAGAATAATTCTTCACTGGAATCAAGATCATTTCGTAGTATTAGATAAAATTACTGAAAAACAAGTTACGATTGTAGATCCCGCTATTGGTCGTGTAAAATACAGTCATGATGAGTTTCTAAACCACTATTCTGAAACTATAGTGTTAATAAATAAGGATGAAAATTTTCAAACTCAAAAATACAAACAGATATTTTGGAAATATTTTAAACTTACTTTGAAAACAAAAACAATTATTCTATTTTTGCTTTCGTTGGTACTAATCCAGATAAGCGTTTTAGCATTTTCTATCTTATTAAGATATATGTTATCAGAAAAGTTTCAATTCTTGTCAAACATACTAGTTCTATTTGGTGTTGTTCTTTTTCAACTATTAGGCTATTTTATTAAGAATAGTGCCTTAAATGAATATAACTTAGATTTTGATGATAACTATAGTAAAGCACTTTTCCAAAAATTGTTAAAAAAACCACTATTATATTTTAGAAATCATTTAAGTGGCGGTATTTCAGAGAAGATAAATTTCAAGTCTACTTTAAGGGATAATGTGACATTGAAGATTATCCCCTCTTGTGTAAGTTTCATCTCAGCAATTGTTATTTTTACATATTTAATAACAATTTCTGTAAGGTTAACAATAATCTTGATCATAATAATTTTGGTTTACAGTGTAATTTCTATTATACTTTATCGTAAACAGAATGAATATAACCAAACTTATCTGCAATATTTGATTGACTTTAATTCAGAGTTACAAACAGATTTAGATGATATTGATTATATCAAAATAATGAGACGAGAAGGTCTAACTTTTGCATCGTGGATGAAAATTAATCAACAAGTTACTGAAAAATATTCACAGATTTTAAAGTTTGAAAACTTATCACAGTTAGTTAGCACGATTTTTAATTACATTAGTTTGTCTGTAATTATAGTTATAGCGACTTACTATAATAAATATATTAAAGTATCCATCTCGGATTTACTAGTCTATCAAACAAGTATTTCATTATTAATATCTGCAATTGAACAAGTGAAGGGTGCAGTTTTTGAAGTAGTAAAGTTGGGGATATATGCTGAAAAACAAAGTGATTTATTAAAAGATAGTAGACCAATTTTAGTACAAAGTTCAGATTCGGATGAGTATTTAATTAAGGCTGAAAGCCTAAATTTTTCTTATGGCATGAGTCCGATTTATAAGGATATTAACTTGACAATTAATAGAGGTGAAAAGATTGCAATCATAGGTAAATCAGGTAGTGGAAAATCAACGTTACTATTACTTTTAGCGGGTATGCTACGATTTAGTGGATCGTTGAAATATGGTATTAAAAATTTTGAAGATAGTTTGAGTGTTGTTCTACAGAATATGACATTAAGAAAAGGAAGCGTGTTAGAAAATTTAGAATGGGATACAGATAATTTAGAGCCATTGTATCAAGTATTAAAAGATACTTCAGCTGATGAGGTTATTGCCCAGTTACCAAATAAAATTCATTCAAAGTTATTGAAACAGGGGAAAAATTTATCTGGAGGACAGATTCAAAAAATGTTAATTGCTAAGTCTTTATTGAAAAAAAACTCTATTATTTTCTGGGATGAAGCTTTCAGTAATCTTGATGAACAAAGTAAAAATAGAATCTATCTTAATATTCTTCAGAACAGTCAATACTCTGAAAGGACAATGTTGATTGTTAGTCATCATCTAGATATTGTCGACTATGTTGACTATGTTATTTACATAGATAACGAAATGGGTGATGTTTATAAGGATACACATATTAATCTTATGGAAAGTAACGAAAACTATAGAAATTTTATTAATTCAAAAATTTGAGACTTGCGTTATACATTCTTAATGTTATCTTTAAGATGAACAGGTACAATTATTAATGTAAAGAAAGGAGTAGTCTAATAAAATAGATTGCTAAAGGATAATGATGATGAATAATATTATTGAGCTGAAAAAAGTAAAAAAAGTTTACAAAGATATTACTACTGTAGATATTGAAAAAATTACTGTACGGGAGGGAGAAATTTATGGTTTTCTAGGGCCAAACGGTGCTGGGAAAACGACAACGATGAAAATGATTCTATCCCTTGTAGATCCGACTTCAGGTGAGATTTTTGTTAATAAAAAAGACATTCGAAAAGACAAAAATTACCTGAGTCAGATTGGATCTATGATAGAAGAGCCTTCATATTATCCTAATTTAACAGGTTACGAAAATTTATTAGTGTTTCAAAAAATGGTGGGATTTGATGAAAATAATATCTGGCCAACATTAGAACTTGTTGGATTAGCTGATGAAAAAAATCGAAAAAAATTAGTTAAGGCCTATTCTCTAGGTATGAAACAACGTCTTTCTTTAGCGTTTGCATTAGTAAAAAAGCCTAAAATCTTATTATTAGATGAGCCTACTAATGGTCTTGATCCAGCAGGTATTCATGAAATTCGTGAATTGATTGTTGAGTTAGCCAAAGAAAAAGGTCTGACAGTCTTTATTTCTAGTCATATTCTTCCAGAAATTGAACACATTGCAGATCGAGTGGGTATTATCAATCATGGTCGTCTAGTTTATGAAGGAGAAATTGAAGCTATTAAATCAAATACCTGGATTGAGATTGGTGGTGATTTTTCACAGAGTAATATTGTTCACACTTTAGTTGAACTAGGGACTGTAGAAATTTTGGGTGCATCCACAAGTCATGTAAAATTAAGTAATATTGATAATAATCAATTAGCTAATGTGGTGAGCTATTTGACAGAAAACGGATACCGTATTTTCCGAGTGGTTAGAGAAAGTGAGACCCTAGAAGATATTTTCCTTTCGTTAACGAAGGAGGCTTAAAATGATAAAGGTATTACAA
This sequence comes from Streptococcus macedonicus ACA-DC 198, assembly GCA_000283635.1. Taxonomy (NCBI): domain Bacteria; kingdom Bacillati; phylum Bacillota; class Bacilli; order Lactobacillales; family Streptococcaceae; genus Streptococcus; species Streptococcus macedonicus. The sequence continues at coordinate 1,343,190 of HE613569.1, read as the reverse complement.
ATCGAATTATTGAAGAGTAAACGAACAAAATCATTTATGATATCGTTTTTGATGATGTTTGTAGCAGTAACTTGGTCATTACTAGCAGCATCAAGAAGCATAGGTGTACCAAAGTTAAGGACAATTGGATTATTTTTCAATAATTTACAAGCTACTCCTATTTTTTTACCAATTGCGATTAGTCTTTTTGTATCCCGAATTGTTAGTAACGAAAAAGAAGGAAATACATTTAAACTACAAGAAGCGAATAATATAAATCTTATAACCATTTTCAAACGAAAGCTTATTTTTACGAATACTATTTTTCTATTATTGAATGTAGTACAAGTATTGATTGTATATTTATATGCTGTTAGATACGGTATAGATGTTGCTGTTTCAAATTTACTATTACAAGTTGTAGGTTTGACGATGTCTAGTTTTACTTTAATTACTTTTTTTCTATTTCTATCTATGATATTAGAAAAACATGGTATGGTTTTAGGAATTGGATTTGTATCAGGGTTTTTAGGGATGGTTCTATCCGAAGCATCTAAATGGTTAAATCTAATCTTTCCTTTCGGGGGTTCAAGTTTTCTTGCACTTTATCGCATAAAAGTTTTACATTCTGGAGATAAATTAGATTACATATTTGTTTGGGACAAGAGTGTACCACTCAACTATCTTATCTATCTATTTTATTGTATATTTGTCTATTTTATTATTAAGTACCTATTGGTTAAAAAGAAGGAGGAAAACTATGATTGATTATTTTAAAGCTGAGTGGATTAAGAATCGTAAAGTAGTGGTTAAAAAGAAGGAGGAAAACTATGATTGATTATTTTAAAGCTGAGTGGATTAAGAATCGTAAAGTAGTTATTTTAGCTATTGGTCTTATTTTTCTTGCTTTGTCCAGTTTTATTGGATTAGCTAATTTTTTCTTGAACTACGATGTGTTGATTGAAGAACAGATGAGTAGGGTTCTTTGGGGACAGCTGACTTTTTATAACGGGCAGTTACTTTTTCCAGCTATGTTAGCTATATTCTCAGGTCTAATTATCCTTCCTGAATTTGAACGAAAAACACTTGAAATGCTACGAGCTAATCAAGCATCAGTTAAGAAGATGGTACTAAGTAAGTTTTTATTAGCTTTGTTCTTGGTATCTGTAGTTCAAGCAGTGCTGTTTGCTATCTATTTATTAACTCTTTATCTTAGTCAAATTCCATTTCAGATAGAGGATTTATTATTATTTTTGAGAGCTACAATATTATCAGTTATTGGTTCAAGTTCTGTTTTGATGATTCACAGTTATCTTATGGCAAAAACTAGGAATTTTGCTAAATCGGTTGGAGTTGCAGCAATTGGTTCCTTCTCAGGTTTTATTTTTATTATGCTAGGTGGTTTTATTAATCAATTATTTCCATATTCTCAGCCGATGATTGGTTTACGAAGTAGGGCATTGAATGATATGTCATTTTTAGAGTTTATGTTATTTATTACAGTGAACTCCTTGTATAGTTTCATTTTTTATTGGTTAACTGTTAAGAAATTGGAGAATAATGAATAACGTGATGATAAATTTTTTGTGTAGTTCTTCAACATAGTAGATAAAATGAAACTCAGATCTATAAAATAATCGCTATGCTGATTTTCGATTTGTTCTTGAAATGATAGTAAGCCTGATTTACGTAAAGAATAGAACAACAACTTTCTTGCAAAATTAAATGATAAATTTGCACGAGCTATTATCATAATTACAGGAATGACGCAATAATTACTGTCATATTATGACAATTTCCCAGCTTTTTTCTGAAAGTGACATATACTTTTCTTAGGAGAAAGCTATATGTACCAACGGATAAGGGATTTGAGGGAAGATCATGATTTCACTCAAAGGTTTGTTGCAAATTTACTTTCCTTCTCTCATACAAATTATGCAAAAATTGAGAGAGGAGAGGTTGCCTTAACGGCAGATGTTCTAGTGCAACTTTCTAAACTCTATAACGTTAGTACAGATTACCTATTAGGGTTAACAGATTATCCAGATAGGATAAAACATAAAATAAAATAGTCTCTCCTTGATTTGTTCATTGACAATTGAATAAACCGAGGTGGGACTTTCTTATTTGTCGAGCAATTTAGTGAGATACGCCGTGATAGGAGCGAAAATTATTAGCTATAAAATAGAGTGGTTCTCTATCTGCCATAACCACAAATAAGGACAATGATACTTCTGAACGTTCAGGCTGCCATCGTAAAAGGACAGCGGGTGAAATGCCCATGAATGATTTAACCAATCATACCTACTGAGGAAATTATAGAGTAACACGTTATCAGGAGGAAAAGTTTTGGAACAATCAGTAGTAATATATAGTATGCAATTATCAATGCTTAACTTTTTATACTCAAGAAATATGCTATCTAAAAATGAGTATGAAAAAATCAGAAACAAACTGCGTATTAAGTACACAAAATAGCTGACCTTTTTATTTGAACGCGGTAATATAGAATCAAAAGGAGGAATTTCAGTTATGAAAACAAATAATGTTGAAATAATAAAAGCTGATTCTTTAGTTCGACGTAGAGGTGTCAATGTTGAAAGACATTTAAAAAGGGTTGCTGCTTATTGCCGAGTGAGTTCTGATAGTGAGGATCAGAAGAACAGTTATGAATCTCAGGTGAAACATTATAAAGATTACATTTCTCAGCGTTCAGATTGGGAACTCGCTGATATCTATGCAGATGAGGGGATTTCAGGAACTCAAGTAGGAAAGAGACAAGATTTTCAACGCTTAATCAATGATTGTGTAAATGGAGAAATTGATTATATTGTAACAAAAGCAATTGCTAGATTTGCAAGAAACACCTTAGATACTTTGAAGTATGTCAGAATGTTAAAGGATATGCAAATTGGAGTATATTTTGAGGAAGAGAACATTGATACCCTTACTATGGATGGAGAATTACTTCTAACCATTCTTAGCTCTGTTGCACAGCAAGAAGTAGAAAATACATCTGCACATGTGAAAAAGGGATTAAAAATGAAGATGCAACGTGGTGAACTGATAGGGTTTCAAGGGTGCTTGGGGTATGACTATGATGTAGAAACCAAGCAACTTTCAATCAATAAAAAAGAAGCCAAAATAGTTCGTTATATCTTTGAAAGGTACTTAGAAGGTATTGGAGGGAAAGTCATAGCAAGGGAACTTGATGAACTAGGTTACAAATCGCCGAGAGGATTAGATCATTGGAATGATACAACAGTCTTAGGAATCATAAAGAATGAAAAATATAAAGGCGATATTCTAATGGGCAAAACTTTTACAGTGGATCCAATAAGCAAGAGACGTTTAAGTAATTTTGGTGAAGAAGATAAGTACTACATCAAAGATAATCATGAACCTATAATATCTAAAGAAGACTTTGAGAAAGCTCAGGAGATTAGGTTGCGTAGGGCAGGAAATAAAAAGACAGTTGCGAATGTAAATGGAAAACGTGAACGCTATTCAAAAATGTATGCTTTTAGTAGTATGTTAGAATGTGGCTTTTGTGGTTCATTATTGTCTAGGAGAAGTTGGCACTGTCGTTCAGATTATCGAAAAGTTGTGTGGCATTGTGTTACTTCGATAAAAAAAGGGAAAAAATACTGTAAACATAGTAAAGGATTAGAGGAACTGGCTATTGAGGGAGCTTTCATGGAAGCATATAGACAACTCTATCATTCAAATGAAAATATAGTGTCAGATTTACTTGAAACGATTGAATCTGAATTAAATGACAATAGCCTCAACAAGGAACTGAAAAAAATAACTAATAAGCTTCGTACTTTACTAAAAAAAGAGGAGAATCTTGTAAATTTAAAACTAGAAGGAAAAATAAGTGATTCAATTTATAATGAAAAATATAATGAGCTCTCCTTAGAAAAAGAATATCTTGCAGAAGAAAAAGTAAATGTTGAAACAACATTGAAGTCAGAAATTGATGTTAAGAAAAGACTAACTGAGTTTAAACAATTACTGTCTTCACAGAAAATGCTCACTGAGTTTGATCGTACAGTTTTTGAGAGCATCGTTGAGAAAATTATTGTAGGTGGTGTTAATAGCGATGGTGAAATTGATCCTGCAATGTTAACTATTATTTTCAAAACAGGAGAAACACAAAATAAGGATGGCAAACAATTCAAAAGTAAACGTAAAAATGCTAAACTAGAATCAGATGAATTGTGTCCTCAAAACTGTGACGAGGACAAAAAATTGTATTCTCAAGGAATAGACAACACATGTTGAGACAGTAGCACTGCTGTCACGGAAAAAGTAAGGATAAGCTACAAAAACTTGATAGATAAGGTTTTGAGGATAATCGAGATTTTTAGATTGGTAGTCATATCGGTCTGAGATCTCGATTTTTCTTTTCGAAAACATATCAACTCACTTGAAATAGGTAGAGGTGACACTACAGGATTAATTTTGGGGTAGGATGTCACTACCAGATTGCGTTTTGGGGGTTGTCGCTACAGGAAAGATGGCAGGCTGTAGGGGGCTTTTTGAGCACGTTTACGCATCAGTGTTCTTAGTATGTTTGATTTTTGAATAATAGTTTGAGTTCGCGAAAATATTTCATGTTTCGTGTAATATTAATAGCTTATAAATGATGTAATAAAGGTTAGAAGTAGAATAGAGGTGCAGTATGTCAATTTCTTATAATAAATTGTGGAAGTTATTGATTGATTTAAATATGAACAAAACTCAACTCCGTGTAATTTCAGGTGTTATCCCTAATGTTATAGCAAAACTTGGGAAAAATGAGTTAGTGGCGATGGAATCATTATTGAAAATTGCTGCTGCTTTGAATGTTGATTTTAGTGAAATAATCAGTTCTGATGTTATAGACGCGGAGGATGTTAAGTAAATGGCAAAAAATAAAGTTTTAAACATCACTGAAATTGAAGATGGTGTAAAAAAATACTTGCAAATAATAGTGGGGATGATTTCATCACTCAATTTTTGGCGTTGTATGACATTCCTAAAACATCAATAACACGGGCAAAATCAAAATTCGATAACAGTGAACCATTTGTAATTAAGAACAAACTTCACTATGAAGAAATCGAAGGCGATGTCGTTATTACGATTGATGTGATTGCTCAGTCAATAAAAGAACAAAAGTCTAAACCACGATATATCTTGGTAAACGATTATTTTGAAGGCAGCTTTTTGTATCAAGTAGATAGAAAGTACATCGGAAAGCTTCGCTTCTTTAAGCTGAATGAGCATGCACACCTCCATAAAAGTCAGACATCATTTGTTAAAAGACATTGATTCGGTATAGAAGGTCCTGATGAAAAAGCCATCGAATAGCAGTTTTTCATTGGCTCGTTTCCGTTTTGATCCTTCCCTCAACCAGAGGTTCAAAAACGAAGAGATCCGCAGGGCTTCGTGCCAACGGTGTTTTATTGAAAAAAATCATTTATCGATGTAACCAAGTCGTCATAGGTTTGACCGGTAGCGATTGCATAAACGGAAAGCAAAAAGACGAGGGCTGCTGCCAGCACGTAAAAAATTCGGAGGCGATAACCGTCACCTGTCCGGCGATTTTTTACAAAAGTAAAAATCGTCACAGCTAGATAAGCAAAGGTCAATAAACAAATAAGATACGTAATAATTTCTGGTGTCATGGGCGCTTTCCTTTCTTTTTCTATTTGTATAAAAATATACTCAATAAATATAATATAAGCATTTCGAAACCGTCAAAGAAAGCGCTCAATTTTTGACACATAAAAACTGACCGAATGATAGCCACTGGTCAGTTCTATTCAAAAACGATGGGGTATGATCTTAAATGTCTTTTTTTCTGCATCTAGTAAGCTTCTTAGTTCATCAGCTAAAGCGATACAGGCAATACTATCTGTTAAGGACATCAAGGGATTTTCGAGTTGTCCTTGTGCAAGTGCGGTGTGAACTGATTGAATCTCTGAATGGAAATCATCGATCTCGTACCCAATATCACAGATCATGTCTTCTTGGTCAATCGTTACGGTAAAAGAAGCGGGGCGATGGAAGTTTGGGACCGTGATTTTCCCTTTTGTTCCTTGTAATTCCGCCACCGTCTCTTTTGTTTGGTCAAATCCGGTCTCAATCACTGCAACAAAGTCTTCGAACTTTTCGATTTTTTACCTGCTTGGTTTGTGCTGGTTTACGTATTGTTTTCCTCAGTAAATAAATGTTTTTGATTTCAAGACGTTGCTTGTCAATATACTTATAGAGGGTGGTCGTACAAACCATTTCAGCTGGAGAAAAGAGTCGATGGACTCGTGCAAAACCAACCGTTACATCTGGAGAATAGCCCTTTGTTTTAAACCGTTCGATAACGTACGCCAAAAAGGTACGGACTTGAAAAATTTTTTCTTTCCGATGGCATCGTTGTCGGTTGTTTCTATACCGATTTTGAGCAAATTCTGCATTATACTTGAAGAAATAATGACATTTCCCATTGATCTTTTTCACTTGTTTCAATTTTCCACGCTTCAACTCATTGTTAATTGTTTGAGGAACCACACCTAACCTTTTGGCAATTTGCCGATTGGATATTCCTTCGCTATGCCAAGCGGCAATTTTTCCACGTTCAATGGCTGTTAGGTGCTGACCTTTTAAACGAGTTATGGTAGAATTTGAATACGTCATAGTGAAAATCTCCTTATTAGTTGGTATTGGAACCCTAATAATACATGATTTTTCACTATGATGTTTTTTTATTTTTCAGGTGGCTAACTTGATTATAAAATTCGCGAAAAATATCTGATATTCATTTGAAGTGAGAAAAATTACTATTTTCGAAGCAGTAGCCACGTATTTACACAAAAGATGGGACAGAGAAACAAAATTTAGTCAATGTCGGATGGAAGTATGAAGGAATTGGTTGGTATGCACCAACAGAAGGATCACCAGTTTATCGCTTGTATAACAGCAATGCAGGAGACCATCATTATACGTTGAGTAAAAAAGAAAAAGATAACCTAGTTAAAGTTGGGTGGAAGTATGAAGGGATAGGGTGGTATTCGGCGGATACGACTACTGGTGAAAAATTATATCGTGCATACAACCCTAATGCCAGAGCGGGAAGCCATAACTACACACGAAGTTGGGAAGAGCAATCAAGCCTGATTAAAGTAGGATGGAAAGATGAAGGAATTGCGTGGTATGGAATCAAACAAGCAAATCCAACCATCACAGGTGTGACAGACACTGTGTTAAATCAAACAACAGAATCAATTGATTCATTAAAAGGAGTAAAAGCAACTGATTTTCTAGGAACAACATTGAAAGTCACTGTGTCAGGAGAAATTAATTATAAGGTAGCAGGCACATACACACTAACGTATACTGCAGTGGATAGCTATGGAAATAAAGCAACGAAAACTAGAAAAGTAACCGTGAACGCCGTTGCGAATCCGACCATCACAGGAGTATCAGACACAACAATAAGTCAAACAACAGCTGCATTTGATGCGAAAAAAGGGATCGTAGCGAAAGATTCAACAGGAAAAGAAATTAGCTACCAAGTAAGCGGAGAAGTGAATACAAAAGTAGCAGGCACATACACACTAACGTATACTGCAGTGGATAGCTATGGAAACAAAGCAACGAAAACTAGAAAAGTAACAGTGAACGCCGTTGCGAATCCGACCATCACAGGAATCAAGAATCTTGAGTTTAAAAAATCTAGTAATAATTTTAACTACGATTCAGGAGTAAAAGCAACTGATTACTCTGGTCAAGAAATAAACTATAAAATTGAAACAGATTTACCAAAAACTAATCCAAAATCTGGTGAGTATACTGTAACTTATACTGCAGAGGATGTATTCGGTAATCAAGCTACAAAAGTTCAAAAAGTAACAATTATTAACGATCTGAAACCTACATTTTCTGGTGTAGAAGATTCGAAAGTAAATATTATTATTGGTTCATTTGATGTTAATTCAGGTGTTCAAGCAATTGACGGCGATGGAAACCAACTTAATTATACAGTTGATGGAAAAATTGATTTTACCAAAGTTGGCGAAAATAGCCTCACCTATAGAGCAGTTGACAAGGTTGGAAATGAAACTGTTATAACTAGAAAAATTGAAGTATTTGAAGTAAAGCCTAGCAGTATAGAAATCAATGGTGAAAACCTAATGAGAACGAATACTGTTAATCAATTGAACTTTAATGTGTACCCTGTTGATTCTTATGATAAAAAACTCACTTGGTCAAGTAGTAATCCTAATGTAGCGACCGTTGATAGTAGTGGTAAAGTTACATCTTTAGCAGAAGGTGAAGTGACAATTACTGCAAATACGAATAATGGCGTTAAAAAAAGTTTTGATATCACTGTTTCAGATGAAATTAATGGGAACTTATCAGCGTATTCTCAAATAACTATCAACAATATTATGACGAGTTTATCAATATCTTTCAACAGCCAAGATGAGCGTGAATTAACAGTGACAAATGTAGAGATTAGTGATGGTGGCTGGCCAACCACATATTCAAAGGAAAAACTTGAAAAATCGGGCATAGCGACAAAAATAGCTTCTTATGGAAGTTTCGGTATTTCATTATCCACAAAATTAGGCTATTTTGTAGGGGAAACTACCATTAAACTCACCGTAATTACAAACGAAGGAATAGAAAAAGTTTTTGAATATCAATTATAAAATTTGTAAATACATTAGGTATCTAACAGATTAGTATTGATGAATTTTAGATATTCTTTTATTCTTTGAATAGATTCTTTAGGTCAAGCAGCTTTTTCTATTGCTTGACCTTTTTCTCAAGTATTTAGACCCTCTTAAAACAACAAATTACATCGAATTTAACAAAAAATAATTTCAAGATAGTCAAATACATTGCGAGTTCCGGATTTCTAATGATATTGTCATTTATAAACTTATCTATTTAACTAGCACAACTATTTTTTTCAAACCTCTATTTGTTAATGTTACACTTAGTGAACTGATTTAAATGAATAAAGTTGAGCAAGTTAAGAGATGTCTAATTTTTTGGTTTTAGGATATGGTTATATATCTGTCTCATTCTAGAATGTTAATCGTTTTTTAGATCTTAAAACTTAGTGTGATCATATTGACATAAGAATTTTTAGAAATTTCCAGATTGAATACAGATAATATTTATATATAACTTGAAATTCAATTTCTTGTCGTAAATATTCACAGGTATTTTGATACAACTCATATATTAAATTAAAAAGGAAGTTTGTATGAAAAAAATAAATAGGGTCAACATATCCATTTTGATATACTCCCCGTATAGTAGACAGTGAAAAAACAAAAATTCACTAGAAACTATAAGGGGAGTTTTCATATGTCCAAAAGAAGTCCAAAATCCGTAGAAGAGAAATTAGAGATTGTCAACTATACTATTGCCCATGGAAAAGACTATCAAGCAGCTATTGAGAAGTTTGGTGTTTCTTACCAACAGGTTTATTCTTGGGTGCGTAAGTTTGAAAAAGATGGTTCTCAAGGTCTACTTGATAGACGTGGAAAAGGATTAGAGAGTAAACCCAATCTTACCGAAGCTGAATAACTTCAACTCAAGATTAAACAATTGGAAGAGCGTAATCGTCTCCTAGAAATTGAGGTTGACCTGCTAAAAAAGTTAGAAGAGGTCAAACGGTGCAACCGTTGGTGAGGTTAGGGAAGCATTTAGAAGACTTTCAAGTCATCAAAGATTATCACGATAAAGAACCAGCTATTCCCATTCAAACCTTATGTCAGCTCTTAAAGGTGTCATGGTCTGGTGGCTATAAATGGCATAATCACATAGAAACAGTTTCTGAGACAGAGAATAAGAAGCTCATGAAGAAAATCAAGGAATTCCATAGGAACTACAATGGCATTCTAGGCTATCGCCGTATGACAAACTTTGTCAATCGCCAGCTTGGCACAACTTATAACAAGAAACGTATTCGTCGATTGATGAAAATACTAGGTATCCGTTCTGTTATTCGCCGTGTTAGACAGTCTTGTATCAAAGGTGGCGAAAGATTTTACGAAGAAAATATCCTTAATCGTGATTTCACCGCAACAGCACCCAATCAGAAATGGTGCACGGATGTGACTTATCTTCAGTATGGACTAAGTGCTAAAGCCTACCTTTTCTGGTGGTGCAATGACTGCTGAGTTAGCTCATGCAATTAGCAACGAAGAAGAAATTGTCATTACCGGTTGGTCTCCTCACTGGATGTTCTCTCGTTATGATTTAAAAATATCTAGAAGATCCTCAAGGAACAATGGGTGGTGAAGAAAGTATTAACACTATGGTTCGTCAAGGACTACAAGACGATATGCCAGATGTTTATTATGTCTTAGATAATTTTTCTTGGGATTTAGAAGATATTGAAAGTGTTATGTTGGAAATTGAAGATGGAACAGACACCGTGCAAGCTGCTCGTGACTGGATCGATGCAAATCCTGAAAAAGTTGAGAGCTGGACAGGTGGTCGCGGACAAGCGAACGCTGAAGGAAGTATTGAAGAAGCTGTAAATTACACAATCACTGGTATTGAACCAGGAGCTGGTGTAACAGAGGCTGCTCATGCTGCTCTGTCTTCTTATGACAATCTAGCTGGTTGGGAATTACAAGAAAGTTCAACCGCAGGGATGTTAGCAGAATTACAACAAGCAATTAATAATGAAGAACCAATCATTATTACTGGTTGGGCACCTCATTGGATGTTCCAAGACTTTGATTTGAAAATTCTTGAAGATCCACAAGCTACACTCGGTGAAGAAGAAGAAATTCGCACCATTGCAAGACAAGGATTTGCAGAAGATTTTCCTGAAGCCTACAAAATTATCGATGCTTTCTATTGGGAAGTAGAAGATATGCAAGAAGTAGTAAGCGAAGCATTAGATATTCCTTATGAAGAGGCTGCTGAAAACTGGATTGAAGCCAATCAAGACAGAGTTTCAGAATGGACTCAAGGTGCTGCTCAAGGAAATGGAGAATCTATCAGTCTTGTTTCGACTCCATGGGATACAGAACGTGCTTCTGCACATGTCATTAAACGCGTACTAGAAGATTACGGATATAGAACCAGTAGTCATGTTCCAATCAATTGCTTTAGGTCAAGCTGATTTTAGTGTGTCACCTTGGTTACCATTAACTCATCAATCTTTTTATGAACAATATGGAGATCAAATTGATGATTTAGGAGCAAACTTAAATGGTGCTAGAAATGGTTTTGTCGTTCCAAGTTATGTTGAGATTGATTCAATTGAAGATTTAAATCCAAAACCATAATTAAAAAGAAAGGCTCTTTGTCAATAAGGACTGATGACTAAAAATGATATGCTCCCCCTGAAGTAGACACTTAATAAAATAAGTCTACTTCAGGGGGAGCATATCGCAACTTTCTTTAAAGGTATTGTAGTTTTATTTTTCATTATCTAGAATATTCAATTGACCAAAGTCTGTGTAAAAGTACTTGTATGAAAGATATACGGCAATTAAAGATGTAATAGCTGAGGTTGATACCAACATGAAGTAAATCAAAATCTGGTACATTATCGCACTTAGAGGTACTGCTCCCGCTAACATCATCCCAACCATCATTCCGGGGAGGAGTACCAAACCAACTGTACGAGCAGAATCGATTGTCGGTTGCAGTGATCCTTTAATTGATTCGCGCAGAATATCGGTAGAAGCTAATTTGATGGATGCCCCTAAAGCCAAACGTTCATTTACTTCCTGTTGTGCCTTAGAAAATTCATTATTTAAATTTCGGAATGACAAACCAATAACTGACATAGCATTCCCTACCAACATACCCGTAATAGGAATAATTTGCGCTGGTACAAATTGAATGGAACCTGAAATAACTAAGACTAAAATGGAAGCAACTACCCCCACTACAATCGCGGTTAAGGAAATTTTAAAAGCATTTGGTATTTTATCCGCACGTTTGTTAGCATTATAAGCCGCATTGATAATCATAAAAATCATAATGACTGCCGTAACTATTATAGAATCTATTTGAAAAATGTAAGTTAAAACATAGCCAATAATGATTAATTGAACAACCATCCGCAACATGGCCCACAGGATATCTTTTTCCAATCCTAATTTCTCTTTATAAGAGATAGATATGGCAAATAATACCAGAACAAAAGAGAAAACGAGTGATAATGGTGATACTGTCAATTCACTTGTCATATTATACACCCATTTCAATACTTAGTTTGTGGTCCTGAATTTTGAATATCCGGTCTGGTAACACGGCGTCATCTTGGATATGACTCACCCACATAATGGACACTTGATGTTTTTGTTTATAGGCTAACAAATTATTCCAAACCTTATGACGGTTGTCCTCATCTAGAGATGAAGTGATTTCATCTAGCAATAAGACTGCCGGTGGAAAAATTAGGTGCCGAATTAAACCAATCCGTTGCTTTTCCCCACCGGATATTTTATGAATTGATTTATCCAAATCAATATGTGCTAAACCAAATTCCGCCATATAATCTAAAATGATTTTTTCATCAAAAGCTTTATCATGTACTTCAAAAACCAATTCAAAATTATCACGAATTGTTCGCCCAAATAAATGAGGATTTTGTGAAACATATGAAATGGATTTGCGATAGGTTTGATAATTCACTTCTTCCAAAATTTGATCCTTATAAATTATGTCGCCACTGGTTCTCGGGATCAGCGATGAAATCAGTCGTAATAAAGTACTTTTACCGCTTCCCGAAGGCCCCTCAACCCTTATCATTTCATTCGCTTTAATTTGAAAAGAAATATCCTCTAACAGACTTTCTTCTCCAGGTTTAAAGGTCACATTTTCGAACACTACTATACTATCCAAATCCAAAAACCTCCTTTATAATATATGAATATTGTATCATATATTATGGAATGGCAACCCTTTTTTGACAAAAATTATAAAGTGTAAAAATCAGGTGCTTGTTATCTAATCCGATTGTCCTTGACAACGAGCCTCCATGGACGTGAATCAACCGTGGCGAAGCTACAAGCAAATGTATCGGCCACTACGCAACGCTACCACGTCCATGCTCATTATCAAGGATCCGCTCCACCAATCTCCGATTTCGAATGCTGATTGGTGTCTTATATCCCAAAGAACCGTGTAACCGAAGATAATTCCACCAATTAACGTAATCAAATAATTGCAGTTTGAGTTGATTCAATGTGTCAAATGTATTCGGATAAACAAATTCTACTTTGAATGATTTGTAGGTTGATTCTGCCACTGCATTATCATAAGGACAACCTTTCTTGCTCAGTGATCGTTCGATGGCAAATGTCTTTAAGATCGTATCAATTAGTTTATTATCAAATTCCTTCCCTCGATCTGTATGGAAGATTTTGACTTCAGTCAAAGGGTGGGAGATAGTTTGGAATGCACGTTTGACCAACGCTGCATCTTTGTTTGAACCACAGGAATGACCAATGATCTCACGATTGAATAAATCAATAATGAAACAAACATAACACCACGTTGTGCCAATTCTTATATAGGTCAGATCCGTGATGATTGCTTCCAAAGGTTCACGGTCAGTGAAGATACGATTCAAGGTGTTGCCAATATCGGAGGAATTTACATTTGATGTATGCTTTCGATAATTCGCCTTTGTATAATTTGATTTCAACCCTCGTCTGTTCATGATTTGACCGATTTTGCGACGACTAACGAAGATATCACGTTTTGCCAGAGCAACTTTGATTTTCCGCGTACCATAGTTCTTTCGGCTACGATCGAATTCTTAAGTTATGTCTTTTGAACTTGGAGTGAGAATGCAGTCAAGTGCTAGGCGTGGAGATTTTTTTGTGGGCTTCAAAAAAATACTACCCGTTCTTGACGGAATGAAACGACACACTGAAACGGCTGAAAGCCAAAGTTAGTTACACCAACTTTGCTTTCCTGCCACACGGCGAGTGGGCGAGTGAGTTTGAGCGGGGGAAACTCCGCTCATGACTGCGGTCAAGCTGGTTCAGCTTGTGGGTGTGGGTAAAACCCACGGTTTGTCTTGAATTAAAAACAGGAAGTCCTTTTAATAAGGATCGCCTGTTTTTTAGATTGGAGTTGCCAAAACTGGGGTACTTTCGACATTATTTGCGGTAGCTTTGTTGGCTTCTGGTCAAAACTCAACCATCACGGGAACGTTAACCGGCCAGGTTATCATGGAAGGGTTCATTCACATGCGAATGCCACTTTGGGCACGGCGTTTGATTACCCGTTTGATTTCAATTGTACCAGTTTTGATTTGTGTCATGATTACCAGCGGTAAAGGTGATCTTCAAGAACACGAAGCCCTAAATCAGTTGATGAATAACTCTCAAGTATTTTTGGCTTTTGCATTACCATTCTCAATGATTCCATTGTTGATGATGACGGATAGTCGCGTTGAAATGGGTGATCGATTTAAGAATAGTTGGGCGGTCAAAATTTTAGGTTGGATTTCGGTTATTTTCCTAACCTACCTCAATATGACTGGTTTACCAAATTCAATTACGGCCTTCTTTGGAGCTAATCCAAGTGCTGGTGAAGTAGAGCTGGCGCACATAATTGCCTATATGCTAGTGGCAGTAGTTCTAGCACTCCTTAGCTTGGACAATCTTTGAACTCCATAAAGGTAACCAACGTTACGAATTGGAAATGCAAAGTAAAGCAGAAGCTAAGGAGGAAGCATAATGACCTTTGATGTTAAGAGAATATTAGTTGGTGTAGATGATTCGGAAGATGCCGTTTTAGGCTTTGATTATGCAATTAATCTGGCTAAAAAATCGGGTTCTGAATTGGTAATCGTATCAGTTTTGGAAAGTGACGAAATGAATGTTTTTCAAGCGCTAGATAAGGACTTTATTCATGGAGAACGGGCCGAACTTGAACAACATATCTTAAAATATCAGAAAAAGGCTAAGGATGCGGGAGTCCAAAATGTAAAGTGCGTCGTTACGGAAGGCGATCCGGGCGAGACCATTGTGGAAGAAGTTATTCCAGCTGTCCAACCCGATTTGTTAGTGGTTGGCGCAGAGTCTAAAAAAGGGTTAGCACGACATTTTGGTAGCCAAGCAGCCTACATGGCGAAGTATGCTCCCATCACGGTAACTGTGGTTCGATAATGTAAAAAATGGATCAACGCTTTGATTGCGTTGGTCCATTTTATTTTGAGTTAAATTATTTAGGTACCATAACTTGAACGAAGCCTTGCTCTACGCCCAGTTTGATGGGGAGTTGGTCACTAGGATCACCATCAATTCGAGTTTCAACCTTCAAGTGTGAATCAACGGCAGAAATTTCAATTTCCTGAGCGGTAAGTTGATCAACATCTTTGGTATCCCGAAAACGTCCAGTTAAGAAATAACTTAGGTATCCTAAAAGACGCATGAATGAAAAATGTTTCAGGATAACTAAGTGAATTTTTCCATCTGCTGGAGATGCAGATGTATCAAAATTAGTAAAACCACCCACTGAGTTGGTAGTGGTTGCTAATAGGAAGCGCGTGCGATAGACATGGTCGCCATCCGCAGTACTAACTTTAATCTGGTAAGATTTTTTAGCAATTAGCTGGCGAATTCCTTTACTCAAATAAATTAAAGGTCCCCATTTTTTCTTTTCATCTTGTCCGACATGGCGGGCCATATCAGCAAGGGTTCCAAGCGTAAGGCTACTAATAATGGCACGGTCTTCAGTATGGGCCAAATCCACAGCGAGGGGATGACCATTAAGAATGGTATCAAAAGCAGCCTCCTCATCTTGAGGAATTTCGAGGGCTTTAGCAAAATTATTGACGGTACCACCAGGAATAATTCCTACTTTGACTGATTTTTTAGCCTTAAGAAAGGCCGAAAACACGGTATTAATGGAGCCATCTCCGCCAATTGTAATAACTGTATCCAGTTGATCAATATGATCAACTACGTAATCGAGCGCTTCTTGACGACTAGACGTGGCCTTTAAGGTGGTTGATCGCTTCAATCGTTCAGCCGCTTGCTGAAAACGTTCAGCGATGGATTTGTTGTCATTTTTTCCAGCATCTTCATTATAAATAACGGTATATTTAGGCATCAGAGCCTCCTTGTTGAGCTAAATTTTTTTGTAAAGTATCTAAAAAATGAATAAATACTATAAATATAGGAAACACTAATCCCCATAGAAATCAAAGTCATCATAGCAGGATTTTTTTGTTGTAATTCCATTTTCGCACCACTTAAAAATGGTTGTCCACCATAGAAAAATAAAATAGTTGCTAAAACTAAAACGACCCATTCAGAACCAGGGAAAGTAAATTGAAAAGGCAGTTCCATCCCCATCATTGGCGAAAGAACGATAATCGGAATTGCCAAAATTAACGAAAGCCAAAATTTTTGTTTAAAGTTACCCATATGCATAGAGTGATCCACCCCACCCATTTCGTGGTGATCATGATTCATGTGTCCTTCATGACTCTGTTTATTGCCTGTATGCATGGAATGATCCATATCATGCATTTCATGATGGTTATGATTCATATGATCCTCATGGTGATGCGTGTGTTTATCTGAATGCTGGTGATTCATGTGTGATTGATTGGTATCATTTTTGTGGTTGTCATGATTCATTCGTAAATTCCTCCCTTTATGTTTACGTATGTAGTCGTTGCAATTAAATTGTAAGACTGATTTTTATTTGTGTCAAACAAAAGCAATTGTGGTAATTAAATTATTCGATGATTTTTTAATTAATAGCAAAAAGTTAGTGCCACAACCTTTTCTTAAGAAAAAAATAGAATTGTAATCCACCGTTCGAAAAAGAGGGAAAATCAAACGCAGAACTTAATCAACTTCACAAAAAAGAAAAACCACCAGAAGAATTCCAACATTGTCTGTCGGAAAGCTTCTGGCGGTTTTTAACGACGTTTTATAAAATGCCACAATAATCCAATCACAAAACCAATACTAGCAGGGAGTAGCCAACCCATACCAATCGAAAAGAGAGGTAAATAGTTTTCTCCAAATGAAATAATTGTTTTTGCTACTGTGGAAGTTGAAATAAAAGCTGGGCTAGCATTTAATCCATCCACGACTGAAGCAATCAGAGTGAAGTAGGTGGTCATTTGATAGACACGAGAACTATGTGAAAACAAGGGTCCAAGAATAGCTAATAAAATTAAAGTCATTGCTAATGGGTACAAAAACATCAAAACGGGAATCGAAAATTCAATGATTTTGGTTAGTCCAATATTGGCAAATAGACAAGCCATAATGCTTACAGCCGTTGCAAAAAAGAGATAGTTTTGTTTAGGGAAAAGTTCGATAAAGGTTTCAGAAAAGGCAGAAATCAAGCCGATACCAGTTTTTAAACAAGCGACAATCACAATTAAAGCAAGGATGACACTGCCAAAAGTTCCTAAGTAGTGATTAGCAATTTGTGCCAAAGCGATGCCACCATTATCACTCAAAGGGAAAGTTCCCAGACTCATCGTTCCCATATAAGCTAACAGACTGTAGATTAAGCCCATTAACAAAATACTCACGGCACCGGATTTAATCGTATCTAAGGCGACAGTGCTAGGTTTTGTTACTCCACGTTGTCGAATGGTTGTAACAATAATAATTCCAAAGGCTAATGAAGCCAAGGCATCTAGAGTATTATATCCCTCGATAAAACCAGTGATAAAAGGTGTGTTTTCGTAAGCTGTTTGTACAGGAGCAGTAGCGACGGAACCCATGGGGCGAGTAAATGCCAAAACTAATAAAATACCAAGCAGGACTAAAAATAAAGGATTTAAAAATTTTCCTACATAATCTAATAGCTTAGATGGTTTTCTTGAAAATAACCAAGCAACAACAAAAAAAGCAACACTAAAAATGGCTAGACTCAATGTTGTAAATTCTTTTGGAATAAAAGGCGACAGACCAATCTCAAAAGAAGTAGTGGCCAAACGTGGTAGCGCAAAAAAAGGACCAATCACTAAATACAATAAAATAGTAAAAAATAGTAAAAATAAAAGCATAACGTTTGTTGACTTTAGAAGCTAAATCAAACAATCCATTGCTTTGAGAACTTCCAATAGCGATAACACCTAAAAAGGGTAGACCGATACCGGTAACTAAAAAGCCTAGATTGGCAAGAAACACTGCTGAACCAGCTTCTTGTCCCATATGTACAGGGAAAATTAAATTTCCTGCACCAAAAAATAAACCAAATAACATCGAGCCAATGGTTAGATAATCTTTAAATTGTAATTTTTTCTCCATAATAAACTCACTTTCTAAAAATAGCTGTAATAAAAATAACAAATTATCGCGAGGATAGCAATGGAATTATTCGTATAAAAAAAGAAGAACCGATGAACTGCACCCCAAAAGTTAGACAACAAATCTAACTTTTGGGGTGTTTTTCTATGAAATTAAGTTATGAAGATAAAATTGAAATCTATCGCTTACGACAATCTGGTTGGACATGGTCTAAAATCAGTCAAACATTTAATATTAGTAAGTATAACCTTCAATACATGGTCCGTCTTATTGATATACACGGATTGGAAAGCGTTTGTAAAAGGAAAAATAGGTATTATTCTCCTGAACTAAAGCAAGAAATCATAAAAGAAGTTCTGATGAAAGGTAGGTCTCAGCTAGAGGTTTCTCTAGATTATGGATTACCAAATAAGGGAATGCTTCCTAATTGGATAGCGCAATACAAGAAAAACGGGTATACTATTCTTGAGAAATCAAGAGGGAGACCTGTAAAAATGGGACGCAAACCAAAGAAAAAACTTGAAGAAATGACTGAATTAGAGCGTCTTCAATATGAAAATGAGTACCTTAGAGCGGAGAATGCCGTACTAAAAAAGTTGAGAGAACTCCGATTGAGGGACGAAGCAAGGCTCAAAGAGCAACAGAAATCATTCAAGGACTAATCAATGTATTTGATTTAAGAATCCTACTTAATATTTTGAAGTTGTCTCGATCAACCTACTATTATCAGGTTAAACGTCTAACCCAGGTAGATAAAAACAAAGAATTAAAAGAAGCTATTCAAAATATTTATTCTGAGAACAAAGGGAGATATGGTTACCGTAGAATTCACCTCGAACTTAAAAATCGAGGCTATAAAGTTAACCATAAGAAAGTTCAACGTCTGATGACAGAACTTGGTTTGAAAGCTAGAATCCGTGCGAAACGTCGCTATAACTCTTATAAAGGTGAGGTCGGCAAGAAAGCTGATAATCTCATTAAGCGTCAATTTAAAGCTGCCCAACCACTTAAGAAGTGTTATACCGATGTAACAGAGTTTTCAATTCCTGCTAGTGATCAAAAATTGTATCTATCACCAGTTCTTGATGGCTTTAACAGTGAGATTATTGCATACAATTTATCTACCTCGCCAAACTTACAACAACTTAAAACAATGCTTTCCGAGGCTTTTCCTGAACAAACTTATCAGGACACTATTTTACATAGTGACCAAGGATGGCAATATCAACACACTTACTACCATCATTTTCTTGAGGAGCATGGAATGAGACCGTCCATGTCGCGTAAAGGAAATAGCTTAGACAACGGCATGATGGAATCTTTCTTTGGAACATTGAAGACAGAAATGTTTTATGGGTTTGAGAAGGAATTTACTTCTCTCGAAACATTGAAAACAGCTATTTCAGAATATATCAACTACTACAACACTAAACGAATCAAACTTACATTAAAAGGACTAAGTCCTGTGCAATACAGAACTCAATCCTTAACTTAAATATTTAGTCTAACATTTGGGGGTCACTTCACGAAGTCCTTCTTTTCCATTTTGTGTTATTAAAAATTTAGTCGTTTAATACCCGATGAAGAAATGCTTTGGTGCGGACTTCTTTTGGATGAACAAAGATATCTTCTGGTGTTCCTTCTTCAGCGATGACTCCTTGATCCATAAAGATGACACGATCAGAGACTTCTTTAGCAAAGCCCATTTCGTGCGTTACAACAACCATAGTCATGCCATTTTCAGCTAAAGATTTCATTACGGCTAAAACTTCGCTGACCATTTCTGGATCTAGTGCAGAAGTTGGTTCATCAAAAAGCATAACATCAGGATTCATTGACAAGGCACGAGCGATAGCTACCCGTTATTTTTGTCCACCAGAAAGTTGAGAAGGTTTGGTGTTGACATAACGCTCCATTCCAACTTTTTTTAAGTTTTCCAAAGCAATTTCTTTGGCTTCTTGGCGATTACGTTTAAGAACGGTCAATTGTCCAGAAAGGCAATTTTCTAAGACGTTCATGTTGTTAAATAAATTAAAGGATTGAAACACCATTCCCAAGTATGTGCGATATTTGGTTAAACTATAGCCTTTTTCTAAGACATTGGTTCCTTCGTAACGAATTTCACCACTTGTTGGTTTTTCTAATAAATTAATGCAGCGTAATAAAGTTGATTTTCCTGAACCAGAAGAACCAATGATTGTCAGAACTTCTCCTTTATTGACAGTTGCGTTAATATCTTTTAAGACTTCATTATTACCGAAGCTTTTTTCAAATGATTGATTTCAATAATTGCTGACATTTACGTTCCCCCCTAGGTTTGTTTTTCTAATGATTCATCAGCTTGTACATAAGCGGATGGCCCATCGATTCTTTTTTCCATTAAGCGTAATAGACGAGTAGCAGTGATTGTCAAGACTAGATAGATGATACCGATAATCGTAAATGTTTCAAAGAACAATAGCGTTGTACCTGAGGCAGCTGTTACTTGGAAAAATAAGTCTCCTACACTGATAACGCTCAATACAGTAGTATCTTTAATGTTAATCACAGTTTCATTTCCGATGGCTGGTAAAATATTACGAATGACTTGAGGTAAGACAACTTTAGTCATTGTTTGACTGTGAGTCATCCCCATTGCTTGAGCAGCTTCGAATTACCCTTTATCAACAGCGAAAATACCACCTCGTACGATTTCAGCCATATAGGCACCGGTATTAACCGAAACAATTAATAGGGCCGCTACAGTTCGGTTTAAATCAAATTGGAAAGCTTGAGCTAATCCATAGAAGATAACCATTGCTTATACCATCATCGGTGTACCACGGAAAACTTCAATATAGACAGTTAATAAGATATTCACTAATTTTTGCAAGAAACGAGCCAGTGGATTTTCTGAGTTTGGCAAACTACGAAATACACCGACTAACAAACCGATTAAGGTACCAGCAATTGTAGAGAAAATGGCAATTATAGTAATGTTTTGCAACTCTACTATAACGGATTTATTCCTTTTTGTGTTTACACAACTTATTTTACACTACCTATTTTGGCATTGATTCTCATAAAAGTGTGTAAAATGAGTAAAAAATAAATGGAACCAAGCTTTTTGAAAAATTAATTAATTTAAAAATTTTCTGTATTTTTAGAAAATACTGTGTTATAATAGTTAACATACCGAAAGAAAGTTTATGGTAGGAGGATCCATCATGAAAATTAAAAATTGGAAACGTGTAGGTCTAGGAGCTGTGACTTTGTTATCAGCGGCTGTTCTAGCAGCTTGTGGCAATAGTAGCGGTTCATCATCTTCTTCAAGTGATGAAATCAATTGGTTTATCCCAACTGAAATTAGTACCTTGGACATTTCAAAAGTTACAGATACTTATTCATCAATTGCTATTGGTAACTCAGGAAGTAACCTTCTTCGTCGTGATGAAGATGGTAAGTTACAACCTGATTTGGCTGAAAAAGTAGAAGTATCTGATGATGGCTTGACTTATACAGCAACACTTCGCGATGACCTTAAATGGTCAGATGGTAGTAATTTGACAGCAGAGGACTTTGTGTACAGCTGGCAACGTATTGTTGACCCAGCAACTGCTTCAGAGTACGCTTACCTTGTATCAGATGCACACGTTTTGAATGCTGAAGAAGTTATTGCTGGAACTAAAAGTGTTGATGAATTGGGTGTCAAAGCAGATGGAAATAAACTTATTTTCACTTTGTCTAACCCTTCACCACAGTTTATGAGCTTGCTTTCATTTTCAAACTTCATGCCGCAAAGCAAAGACTTTGTTAAAAAAGCTGGTGATGATTACGGAACAACTTCTGAAAAATCATTGTATTCTGGACCATATACCGTTGAAGATTGGAACGGAACAAGCGGAACATTCACTCTTGTGAAAAACAAATACTATTGGGATGCTAAAGATGTTAAAAATAAGAAAGTAAACATCCAAACGATTAAGAAACCAGATACAGCTGTGCAAATGTACAAAGATGGTGACCTTGATTACGCAAACATCTCAAATACTGAAGCAACATACAAAGCTAACAAAAATCGTGATGATATTGTTGACGTTCCAGAAGCTACAACAGCCTACATGGTTTATAACCAAACAGGTACTGTAACTGCTTTGAACAACACTAAAATTCGTCAAGCCCTTAACTTGGCAACTGACCGTGAAGGAATTGTAAAAGCTGCTATCGATACTGGTTCAACAGCTGCGACAGCTCTTGTGCCTACGGGTCTTGAAACATTGCCAGACGGTACTGATTTGGCTAAATATGTTTCTCCAGGTTATAGCCATGATGAAAAAGAAGCAGCTAAACTTTTCAAAGAAGGTTTGGCAGAACTTGGTACTGATTCAGTTACATTGACAATCACAGCTGATTCAGATGCACCAGTTTCAAAAGCTGCAGTTGACTATATCAAAGAAACTTGGGAAAATACTCTTTCAGGTTTGACAGTCCAAGAAAAATTTGTTACTTTCAAACAACGTCTTGAAGATACTAAAAACCAAAACTTTGATGTAGCTCTTGTGCTTTGGGGTGGTGACTATCCAGAAGGTTCTACTTTCTATGGTCTGTTCACTACTAACTCATCTTACAACTACGGTAAATTCTCAAATGCAGATTATGATGCGGCTTATCAAAAAGCAATCACAACAGATGCTTTAGACCCAGCGGCTGCTGCAGACGATTATAAAGCTGCTGAAAAAGTACTTTATGACAATGCGCTTTATAACCCGATCTACTTCCGTAGTGGTAAAGGACTTCAAAATCCAGACCTTAAAGGACTTGTTCGTAACTCAACTGGTTTGTCAGTAGATTTCACTTACGCATATAAAAAATAGATCCAATCAAATTAATGTAAAACAAGGTTCGGGCTTTGCCCGCCTTGTTTTCTTTGTGCTTTGAAAAATGATACAATAGATAGGAAATCGTTTGAAAAACGTAAGAATAGGTAAAGGAAAGAAGATGCGGTTAGATAAATTTTTAGTAGAAGCAGGCATAGGGTCGCGGACGGAAGTCAAACAACTGCTAAAGAAAAAACAAGTGCTTGTTAATGGCAAAGTGGAATTATCACCTAAAACACAGATTGATGAGAAAGCCGACCAGATTAGTTGTCAGGGGCAGACGCTTTCTTATGAAAAATACGTTTATTATATGTTGAATAAACCAAAAGGTGTGATTTCAGCAACAGAGGATAATCATCATAAAACCGTCTTAGATTTGCTCGATAAAACAGCTTGGGATAAGGAAGTTTTTCCAGTTGGGCGTTTGGATATTGATACGCATGGACTTTTACTATTAACTAATAACGGTAAGTTAGCGCATGCCATGCTATCTCCTAAAAAACATGTTGATAAAACTTACCGAGCCAAAGTTGCTGGTCTGATGACGATCGATGATGTGGCAGCTTTTACCAACGGTATTGACTTGAAAGATTTTACATGTCAGCCAGCGCAGTTAGTGATTCTTGAAACAAATGAAGCAGAAAGAACAAGTGTTGTTGAAATTACCATTAAAGAGGGAAAATTTCACCAAGTCAAACGCATGGTACAGGCTTGTGGTAAAAAAGTGACAGATCTTCAACGCCTCAGAATGGGTCCACTTCAATTGGATAAGCAATTGGCTCTTGGAGAGTGGCGTCGATTAACAGATGATGAGTTAGCAAGCCTTGAAGAATTTGACGTTGAATTGTAAATTTCTGCAGTAGTTATTTGATTATTTGAGGCAATCATGTTAAGATAATAGTAATAAATTCAATGAGCGAGGTGTATTAAAGTGGCATTTGGTGAAAACGGACCACGTAAAAAAACAGCGTTTGAAAAACTGACTTTAGTAGTTGTTATCTTAATGGTTCTAGTAACCGTAGGTGGTCTTATTGCGACTGCAATTGGTTCAATTATTTAAAGAACGCTGAAGAGGCGTTTTTTTATGCTTTAACCCATCAAACTTTAAAGCAATTTTTACAATAATGAAAGAATAGGAATTAATAATGAGTATGTTTTTAGATACTGCCCAAATTAGCGTGAAAGCTGGTCGTGGTGGTGACGGAATGGTTGCCTTTCGTCGTGAAAAATACGTCCCTAACGGTGGACCTTGGGGCGGTGATGGCGGTAAAGGTGGTTCAGTCATCTTTAAAGTTGACGAAGGGCTTCGTACCTTGATGGACTTCCGTTATAATCGTATTTTTAAAGCCAAATCTGGTGAAAAAGGGATGACAAAAGGAATGCACGGACGTGGTGCGGAGGACCTTATTGTCCGTGTTCCACAAGGAACAACTGTTCGTGATGCGGAAACCAATAAAGTAATCACTGACCTTGTTGAGAATGGTCAAGAATTCGTTGTTGCTCGTGGCGGACGTGGTGGACGTGGTAATATTCGCTTTGCGACACCACGTAACCCAGCACCTGAAATTGCCGAAAATGGTGAACCTGGTGAGGAACGTGACCTTCAATTAGAATTGAAAATCTTGGCTGATGTTGGTCTGGTTGGATTCCCGTCAGTTGGTAAATCAACATTGTTGAGTGTTGTGACAGCTGCTAAACCTAAAATTGGTGCTTACCACTTTACAACAATCGTACCTAATCTTGGAATGGTTCGTACCAAATCAGGTGATAGCTTTGCTATGGCTGACCTTCCAGGGTTGATTGAGGGCGCTTCACAAGGTGTTGGACTTGGTACACAATTCCTTCGCCATATTGAGCGTACACGCGTTATCTTACACGTGATTGATATGTCAGCTAGCGAAGGTCGTGACCCGTATGAAGATTATGTTTCTATTAATAATGAGCTTGAAACCTATAATCTTCGTTTGATGGAACGTCCACAAATCATTGTTGCAAACAAGATGGATATGCCGGAAGCGGAAGAAAACTTGAAAATTTTCAAAGAAAAATTGGCAGCGAATTATGATGATTTTGAAGAAATGCCAATGATTTTCCCAATTTCAAGCTTGGCACATCAAGGGCTAGAAAATCTAATGGAAGCGACAGCAGAATTGCTTGCTAAGACAGATGAATTCTTGCTTTACACTGATGATGACATGATTGACGAAGAAGTTTATTATGGCTTTGACCCAGATGAACGTCCATTTGAAATTTCACGTGATGACGATGCTGCTTGGGTATTGTCAGGTGAAAAACTTGAAAAACTCTTTGTCATGACGAATATGGAACGTGATGAATCTATTATGAAATTTGCTCGCCAATTGCGTGGTATGGGGGTTGATGAAGCCCTTCGTGAACGCGGAGCTAAAGACGGAGACATCGTCCGAATCGGAAACTTCGAATTTGAATTTGTGGATTAACCTGCCACTTGTCGTTGATAGCTTAGCTATCTAACGACAAGACAACAAGCACTATACGGAGTTTGCCTAGGCATCTTACTAGCTCGAAAATGGTTTATTATCGAAATCATTTTCTCACGTCGTAACGTATGTTTTAATGACGTGTTCAGTTACTGTGTTAGCCATTATGACGTGTTCAGTTACTATGTTAGCCATTATACAGTGGACTAGCTATCAACTTACTAACTACGTTAAGGCATTAAGTATTGACTGTCCTAACTCCGTGTCGTAACTTATGTTCTAACGACGTGTTTGATTGCTGTGCTGGTTTGCTTAAATTGGAAGAATTATAAATTTTAAAGATTAATAGGAATTGTGATGATTCACAATTGAGCTTATATTACATTTTACTGGAGGTTCTTATGGGTGATAAACCGATATCTTTTCGAGATAAAGATGGTAATTTTGTATCAGCAGCGGATGTTTGGAATGCTGAAAAGCTAGAAGAACTTTTCAATACCCTTAATCCAAATCGACGTTTGCGCTTGGAGCGCGAAAAAATAGCTAAAGTAAAAGCAGATGAAGCAAAGGATCAAGAATCATAATACTCGCCTTGCTTACCTGCATAAAACTCGCTTTCCAATCTCTAAGCTCGTGAAAAAACTGTCCACTGGACTTAACTCGCTTTTCAATTTCTAGGCTCGTGAAAAAACTGTCCACTGGACAGTTTTTTTAATATTTTTAAAGTTCTTTGTCAGTTAATTGATGATGTAGATTAGCAATGTCGTCAATGAATTTTCTATCGTGAGAAACACTGATAATACAGCCAGCCGTTAAAAATTCTTAAAAGTTCTCTGATTAATGGCTGACTAGTTGGTGAAAAATGGCTTGTCGGCTCATCAAGAATTAAGATATGATTTTGGGCGAAAACCATACGTGCTAAGAATAATTTTGCTTTTTGCCCACCTGAAAGTTCAAGGACAGAGTGTTCGATTTCTTGTCTTGTAAATTGAAGGCTGGCAAGGGGTGTTCGAGCTTTTTCGCTGTCTGATATTTGTGTTAAGAATGTTAGAGCGGTCATTCCTTTGCTAAAAACACTATCGTAATCTTGTGGCATATAACCGATTGAAAAATGATTTTTATCTAGTTCTTGGTAAATTTGTGTGAGCAGACGTGTTTTTCCGATACCGTTTCTCCCAGTAATCACCAGTTTATCTTGACCTAAAATGGTTAAACTGACTTTTTGGCCAGTTAATAAATCATGATTGTCCCAAGACAGAAGTTTTTTCTTTTTATCTAGAGGAACAATATCATCGAAAAATAGTTTTATACTATCCATTTCTTCAGGAAAATCGACCATTTTTTCTTCTTCTTTGGCATACGTTTTTCAAGAGATAAGACATTTTTCATCTTTTTAGCCGCTAATCTTCCTATAGTGCTATCATGAATATTTTGCACATTGTATTCTGCCGCCTCATGAAGCCGTTGTATTTTAGCGCCTCCTTTAGCTTTTATACGGCGGTCGTTTTTGACTTGTTCTAATTGTTTGGTGTAAGCTTTGTGACGATAAGTCATATAATCTGTGTAACTTCTTGAAAAATAGCTTGCGCGAGCAACTTGACAACGTTTTATTAACTCAAAGTGTAGAATAGCAGTAGCAGTTTTTTCTAGCAGAGCTTCATCATGAGAGATAAAAATAATTGTTTTGTCAGATGATTGAATGAATGCTTGTAAAGTATTAATTGCCTGCGCATCAAGGTCGCTAGAGGGTTCATCTAGTAAGAGTAAATCATTGGTTTCACCAACCAGTTTAGCAAGTTGTAACTTTAATTTTTCTCCACCAGATAAACTTTTCAAACTCTGATTTCTATTTTCTAAGGATTGAATATCCAAATCTAATCGCGCAGCCATTTGGTAAAAAGCATTGAAATCAAAACTAACATAATCTAAATTATCATAAAGAAATTCTGAAACTGTCATCTTTTCTTGTTTTTGTGACAAAACTTGTGGTAAATATCCAATTTTGGGAAAATGATTATCAATTTTTCCCTCGAGAATGCAGTAGTTAGCCATTAATTGCGGAGACAAAATAGCTTTTAAAAGTGTTGACTTCCCAGTACTCTCTTTGCCAATAATAGCTAATTTATCCCCAGAATTGATGATTACATTTAAATCAGAGATAAGTTGTGTTAAGTCTTTAAGATGTGTAATTGTTAAATGATTAATTTGTAGCATAAGAACCTCGCTTTCAATAAAAAACTCTCTACCAAATCAAGTAGAGAGTGAGGCTTTCTATTAATAAAAACAAAATAGCACTAATAAAGGCGGAAAATAGCCATCTATTAGCTGAGGAAGTTTATTAAAGAGTACACTAAAAACAAAACTTGATATGGTAGTATCAAAAATTCTGTTCTTAGTTGTTCATTGCTCCTTTTCCTCCTGAACGTTAATTTGATATTAGTCTATCAAAAGGTGCTATAAAAGTCAAAGGTTATAGTAGGTAGTAGTGTTAATAAGTGAGTTAGTTAAGTGCTGTAATACCTAGCGTAGAAACCTAATAACTTTAACTTAACCTAGTAAGAAATCTAGTCACCTACCAAATAGTAGGTAACGTAAAAGGTCGAGATGCTTTAGCATCCGACCAATATAAAAAGATTATGACGCAAAACGAGTAGGTTCAATATTAACCTACTCGTTTGCTAATAAGTGGGTTAGCTAAGTGTTATAGCACTTAGCGTAGAAAACAACAGCTTTAGCTGTCAAGTTTTCTTACTCAGTTACACATTCAAGACTTTATCAAGGAAGTCTTTTAGACGTGGGTGTTGTGGGTTGTCGAAGATTTGTTCTGGTGTGCCGTCTTCGAGGAATTTACCGCCGTCAGTAAAGATAACTCGGTTGGCAACTTTACGAGCAAATCCCATTTCGTGAGTGACGATTAACATTGTCATACCTTGTTCTGCAAGATTTTTTATAACGTTAAGAACGTCTCCAACCATTTCTGGGTCAAGTGCAGAAGTAGGTTCGTCAAAAAGCATGATATCAGGATTCATGGCTAAACTACGAGCTATAGCTACACGTTGTTTTTGTCCCCCTGATAAGCTTTCGGGTTTTGCGTCACGTTTATCAGCTAAGCCGACTTGTTCAAGAAGTTCCATGGCATGTTTTTCTGCCTCTTCTTTCCTTTCCTTACCTAGTTCGATAGGCGCGAAGGTAATGTTTTCAAGAACTGTCATGTGTGGGAAAAGATTAAAGTGTTGGAATACCATTCCGATATTCTCGCGAACTTTATCAACATCAGTTTTTGGATCAGAAAGTTCATGACCGTCAACGATAACTTTTCCACTTGTGATTGTTTCAAGTAAGTTGAGGGTACGTAGGAATGTTGATTTCCCTGAACCTGAAGGACCGATAATACAAACAACATCACCTTCGTGAAACTGAGTTGTGATTCCTTTTAGGACCTCATTATCTCCATAAGATTTGTGCAAATCTTGTACATCAATTTTTAATTCTGCCATTATTTAAGCCTCTTTTCTAGACGTTTTGCTAAACGTGTCAAAAGGGTGATCATTACAAGGTAGATAACTGCTAAGATAGCATACATACGGAAAGATTGGTAGTTACGAGCAATGATGATTTTACCAGTTTGGAAGAGTTCAACAAGACCAATTGCTGATACAATTGTTGTATCTTTTAATGAAATAACGAATTGGTTGATGAAGTTTGGTAGCATTAGGCGAACAGCTTGTGGCAAGATAATTTTTTGCATTGTCTTACCGTATGAAACACCTAAGCTACGGCTGGCTTCCATTTGACCTTGAGGAACAGCCTCGATACCACCACGAACGATTTCTGCAATGTAAGCACCGCCATTAAGCGAAAGCGCAATAGTAGCTGCAACGAAATCGTTGATTGGGCTTTGTTTGCCAGTGATAGACTCGAGAAGGTTTGGAATTCCCCAGAAAATAAAGGCAGCTACAATCATCAATGGGATACCGCGTACGATGTCAACAAAGACAGCTGAAATAGTACGAAGAACTTTGTTTGGCGCAACGGCCATCATACCAAAGATAATACCAATAACCATGGCAATTGCAAATGAAATCAGTGTTAAGCTAAGTGTCTTGCCTAAACCTGAAAGCAATTGTGGATAGTTATTTTTGAGGAGTCCCCAGATTGTTGTTTCATCAACGCTTGATGAACTTGAGCTTGAACTTGAGCTTGAACTTGAACTATCGCTTGTACCAAGGTATTTATTGACGATTTCGTCGTATTCGCCAGATTCAACTAAGGCAGCAAGACCATTGTTGAACATTTCAATCAATTCTGGGTTAGAACCTTTGCTAACGGCAAATCCGTATTCACCGGATTTTTCCCCAGCGATAGGTGTTTCAAAGTTACGTCCTTGTTGGATAGCGTAGAGTAGAACGGCTTCATCATCCATTAAGGCATCAATAGAACCGGAGTTCAAGCTGTCATACATTGTTGAGGCTTCGTCAAAAACTTTCAAGGTATAACCGTATTCGTCAGCGTGTTCAGATAACCATGTGTAAGATGATGTTCCGTTTTTAGCTCCAACAGTTAAGCCTTTTAAATCACTATAACTTTTAACGCTGCTACCAGATTTTACAGCAAGTAAGATATTTGAAGTGTAGTAAGCATCAGAGAAATCAAAAATTTCCTTACGAGCGTCTGTGATTGACATACCTGCCATGACCGCATCCGCTTGTCCCGCTTGAACCGCGTTAAGCGCAGCATCAAAACCAGGGTTAGAAATTTCAACGTTGAAACCTTGTTGTTCAGCGATAGCTTTAATCAATTCAACGTCGATACCTTCGTATTCACCAGAATCATTTTGATATTCAAATGGTGCGAAAGAAGAGTCCATGACGATTTTGTAAGTACTTTTAACGGGTGTAGCTTTAGCAGAAGCGTCTCCAGTTAATGTTAAGGTATTTGAAGCGGCTGAACTATTAGATGATGAGCTTGTTGAAGAAGATGTATATGAATCACCTAACCATTTTTGCATGATTTGGTCATAAGTACCGTCTTCTTTCATAGCAGCAAGAGCCTCATTGAATTCATCAATCAAATATTCGTAGCTGCTTCCTTTTTTAACAGCAAAAGCGAAGCTTCCAATTGATTCTGCATTAATATTGATTTCATATGATTTTCCTTGATTGATAGCGTATTGAACAACTGGTGTGTCGTCCATCGCTGCATCAATAGAACCAGAATCAAGGCTGTTATTCATCAAATCGCTTGTATCAAATGTTTTGACAGTATAGCTATATTTATCAGCATGTTCGTCAAGCCAAGTTTGAGCGGCAGTACCATTTTTAACGCCGACAGTTTTACCTTTTAATTGGCTATATTTTGAAATGGCTGTGTTACCACTTTTGGTGTAGATAACAATTGAAGTATCATAATAGGGATCAGAGAAAGTAAAGACTTTCTTACGCGCATCAGTAACGGTTGTTCCTGCCATAAGAGCATCTGCTTGCCCAGCTTGAACGGCGTTTACTGCAGCATCAAAACCAGGGTAAGTTTGATTGTAGTCCCATCCCTCTCGTTCAGCGACTTCTTTGATGATATCAACATCAATCCCTTTATAAGTTTGGTCTGAATCTTTAAATTCGAATGGGGCATAAGCTGTATCAGATACAATGCTAATTGTGTCCGCTTGAGCTTTGACACCAAACACAAAGAATACAGAGAATATTGCTAGCATAAGAGCTTTCAATTTGTGCTTCATGTTAGTCTCCTTTTGGTTAGAATAGTATTATTATACCAAAATTCAGACATTAAGGCAAATTTAAGAAATAGTGATGTTAGAAAACCTTACATGGAATACTATAGTTTTATCAATAATAGTCTAAAAATCCTTTTTTTACTGACTTGTGTTACAATAAGAGTAATAAATTTCAGTTTTGAGGATTATCATGATAGATAGAGTAGAGAACAATCAATTTAAATTAGTATCAAAATACCAACCGTCTGGAGACCAACCAGCAGCCATTGAGGCTTTGGTGGATAATATTGAAGGTGGGGAAAAAGCTCAAATTCTTCTTGGAGCAACAGGAACTGGTAAGACTTATACGATGAGTCAAGTTATTGCTAAGGTCAACAAACCAACGTTGGTCATTGCTCATAATAAAACTTTGGCTGGGCAACTTTATGGAGAATTCAAAGAATTTTTCCCAGACAATGCTGTTGAATATTTTGTGTCTTATTATGATTACTATCAACCAGAAGCTTATGTGCCTTCTAGCGATACTTATATTGAAAAAGATAGCTCGGTAAATGATGAAATCGATAAATTACGCCATTCAGCAACATCAGCCCTACTAGAACGTAATGACGTTATCGTAGTAGCGTCGGTATCGTGTATCTATGGTTTGGGGTCACCAAAAGAATATGCTGATAGTGTGGTTAGTTTGCGACCTGGGCAAGAAATATCACGTGACCAATTGTTAAACGATTTGGTTGACATTCAATTTGAACGAAATGACATTGATTTTCAACGTGGTCGTTTTCGTGTGCGTGGCGACGTTGTCGAAATTTTCCCAGCCAGTCGTGATGAGCACGCTTTTCGTGTGGAATTTTTTGGTGACGAAATTGATCGTATTCGAGAAATCGAAAGTTTGACAGGTAAAGTTCTTGGGGAGGTGGAACATTTAGCGATTTTCCCTGCTACACACTTCATGACCAACGAGGAACATATGGAGCACGCCATTCACAACATTTTGGAAGAAATGGAAGAGCAGGTCAAGCAGTTTGAGACAGAAGGAAAGTTGATAGAAGCGCAGCGTATTCGCCAAAGAACGGAATACGATGTTGAAATGCTTCGTGAAATGGGCTATACGAATGGTGTTGAAAATTATTCGCGTCATATGGACGGTCGATCAGAAGGAGAGCCGCCGTTTACCTTACTTGATTTCTTCCCAGAAGATTTCCTTATTATGGTTGATGAAAGTCACATGACCATGGGTCAAATCAAAGGAATGTATAACGGAGACCGTTCGCGTAAGGAAATGCTGGTTAATTACGGTTTTCGTTTGCCAAGTGCGCTTGATAATCGTCCTTTGCGCCGTGAAGAATTTGAAAATCATGTTCACCAAATTGTTTACGTGTCAGCCACCCCAGGGGATTACGAGCTGGAACAAACTGATACTGTTGTTGAACAAATCATTCGTCCAACTGGTTTGCTTGACCCTGAAGTGGAAGTGCGTCCAACTATGGGACAAATGGATGATTTGCTCGGTGAAATTAATAGCCGTGCTGAAAAAGGCGAACGCACCTTCATTACAACATTAACTAAGAAAATGGCAGAAGATTTGACCGATTACCTCAAAGAAATGGGTGTCAAAGTCAAGTATATGCATTCAGATATTAAAACGTTGGAACGTACGGAGATCATTCGTGATTTGCGTCTAGGTGTTTTTGATGTCTTGATTGGGATTAATTTGCTCCGTGAAGGAATTGACGTCCCAGAAGTAAGCTTGGTTGCCATTCTTGATGCGGACAAGGAAGGATTCTTGCGCAATGAACGTGGTCTTATTCAAACGATTGGGCGTGCAGCACGAAACAGCGAGGGGCATGTTATCATGTATGCTGATAAGATTACAGAATCCATGCAAAAAGCCATGGACGAAACGGCGCGTCGTCGTGAAATTCAAATGCATTACAACGAAGAACATGGTATTGTTCCGCAAACAATCAAAAAAGATATTCGCGATTTGATTGCCATTTCGAAAAGTTCTGATACAGATGTCGCAGAAGATACTCCAGATTACAATGCTATGACGAAAGCAGAACGTCAAGAGACAATTAAGAAATTTCAAAAACAAATGCAAGAAGCAGCAGAAATGCTCGATTTCGAACTTGCTGCCCAATTGCGTGATATGGTATTAGAATTGAAAGCCATGGATTAGAATTGAGATTCATGTAAAAGTTCACTTTAGAACATCTTAAAAACAATTAATATTAAGTATTAGCGTAGAGAATAGAATTCGGTGGAAAATATGTCACGTGCACAGAGTGTGATTTTAACAAATATGTGCTTAATTGAGGACGGTCAGGGGAATGTAGTCATGCAGATTCGTGACCCAAAACGTTATCGTTGGTCTGGTTATGCGCTTCCTGGAGGGCATATTGAGCCACATGAAGGCTTGGTTGAGTCTGTTATTCGTGAAGTTAAGGAAGAAACTGGTTTGACAATTAACGATCCACAATTAGTAGGAATGAAACATTGGTATACTAAAGAAGATGAACGCTACCTTGTTTTCTTATATCGAGCTTCTGACTACATCGGTGATATTCATTCGACTGATGAGGGCGTAATTAAATGGGTTCCTCGCAAGGAATTACCAAAACTAGATTTAGCTTATGATATGCTCAATTTGCTTCGCGTTTTCGAGGAAGATGACCTCAACGAACTCTTTTACCGCGAACGTTTGAAAGATGATTTCTTACGCGAATTTTGGTAAGAAACAAAATTTTCTATTATAATAAAAATAAAACAGCTTGGAACAATTGTTTCAAGCTGTTTTTGATAATTAATTTAGAAGGGGAAATGCTAAGTTTTAGATTATTTAACAGAACCGCCAGTAATACCTTCCACGTAGTATTTTTGCATAAACATGAAGAGTAATGTGATTGGAATGGCGATAATAACTGAACCTGCTGTAAACGACATGAACCAATCATTGATGGTATCTTGTTGTAACATTGAGAAGAGTCCAATGGCAACGGTGTATTTACTTGTCGCATCTCCTAAGATAACCTTAGCAAAGATGAAGTCAATCCAAGGTCCGATGAAAGCCATAAGCGCTGTATAAACGATAATTGGTTTTGAAAGAGGAAGTGTAATTTTAAAGAAAATATCAGCGCGTGTTGCTCCATCAATCATGGCAGATTCATCAAGTGAGTAAGGAATTGTATCAAAGAACCCTTTGGCAATATAGAAGCCTAGTGCCGCACCAGCTGAGTAAACCAAGACAAGGGCAAGAAGCGTTTGGTCAAGGTTAAAGGCTTTTAAGATGTAGTAAACGGCAATCATACTCATAAAGCCAGGGAACATATTAAGCACAAGCGCTACTTTTAAGAAACCGTTGCGGTGTTTAAATTTGATACGACTGAGTGAGTAAGCCATACCAACCGTGATAAAGGTTGATATGATACAAGTTGCTGTTGCAACTAGCAATGTGTTTAAGAACCATTGTCCAAAAGGAAAGGCATCCGATGTGAATAGTTTGATGTAATTATCCAGTGTCCAAGTTTTTGGAATGAAGTAGTTAACATAAGCTGTTCCTTCGCCACGGAAACTTGTAAGGACAACCCAAACAATTGGAAAGAGCCAGATGATTGATAAAACAATCAGTAAAGTATAGACAAACGTCAATCTTAATCGTTTTTTGTTTTTCATTATTTCGCAACCCCTTCCTTATAAGAACTTGTTCTTGTGTAAGCTAGAAGACTGAACACGGCAGAAAGAACAAAGATAATGATACCGATAACAGAAGCAAGGTTGTAGTCTGCTGCAGTAACTGTCAAATTGTAAAGCCATGTAACAAGCAAGTCTGTGCTACCAGCTTGATAGAAATTAGAATTAGTAGGACCACCACCAGTAAGGAGGTAGATAACATTGAAGTTGTTGATGTTACCGATAAATTGTTGAATCAAGTTTGGCATCATAACCAGTAAAATTTGAGGGAATGTAATTGATTTGAAAATCTGGAATTTGCTTGCTCCGTCAATTTCAGCAGCTTCAATTTGCTCTTGTGGCAAGTTCATGATGATACCAGTAGCAACCAACATTGTTACAGGAATACCAACCCACATGTTAACGATGATAATTGAGAACTTGGCCCAAAGCGGATCAGATAAGAACGGCAATGGATTAGCAGCTGAGACGAGTCCAATTTTTTCAAGAATAGCATTGATTGGACCAGCATCGCTAAGCAAGTTTCTCATGATAAGAAGTGAAATGAATTGTGGCACCGCAATGGTAATAACAAAGATTGTTCGCCACATTTTCTTCAATTTTAAACCTTTAGTATTGATAATAAGAGCTAAAATAATACCAAAGAAGAAGTTTGTTACTGTGGCAAATACTGCCCAAATCAAGGTCCAAGAAAGCACTGGGAAGAATGTTTCTGCCATACGACCGTTGAAGATATTACCAAAGTTAGTGAAACCAACCCAATCAAAGAGACTCTTTGGTGGTAGGTGATTGTGGTCATAATTTGTAAATGCCAAACAAATCATGTAAATTAATGGCAAGATAGTAAAGAGCAGAACACCAATCATTGGAATTGCCATCAAAGTCATGTGGAAACGACCATTAGCAAGTGTTTCAAGATCTTCTTTGAACGTTGGAATCTTTTTGTTTTCTTTATCTAGAACATAAAGATTACGCGCACTTTTTAGGTTACACCAGTAAATGTAAGCGAAGATAAGGCAGAAAATCAAGGCTGCTAAACCGAAGATTAGTATTAACATTGAGTTATCACCCTCAACAGCGACTTTCATCTTAATGCCACCAACTGTTTTCTCAACAAGTCCTTGTTCTTGCGTACCCAAAGTGATTAACCCTTGAAGACTCGGAATAATCGAAGTAACAAAAGCAATCAAAAATAGGATTTCTGAAAGTAAGAATAAACATCCCTTAATAATCTGTTTATGATAGAAATTTGAAAATCCCATAATCAGAAATGACAGTTTAGTATCAAAGCCACCTTTTTTGAAAGCTTCTCTAACAGGTACACTGTCAAAATATTGTGAATTAATCATACACAACTCCTTTTACAATATTATTGGAAGTCGCTGCTAAAAGTTTTAAGCTTAAATATCTTAGCAATAACTTCCTTCTATAATGATTAACCTAAAAATAAAGTAGGGAAGTGACTCCCCACTTTATTACGTCTTACTTAGCAGCAGCTAACTTTGCGTCAAATTCTTGTAATTTAGTGAGGTAGTCACTACTTTTAATTTTACCATTATAGACATCACTGAGAAGAGCAGCACTTTCAGTCCAGAATGTTGCCATTTGACTAAGTTTAGGTGTAACAACTGTGTAGTCAGATGATGACGCCATCTTGATGACTGCTTGTGCCAATTCATTTGATTGAACGGTATCAGATTCTTGAACTTCTTTGTTCGCTGGGATGATGTTACGTCCTTCATAAGTGAATTGGTTTTCTTGGCTTTCAGCGCTAGTCAACATTGAAGCAAGTTTGTAAGAAGCAGCGATACGGTCTGTATCAGAACCAGCAGGTGCTTGGTTTACAGCGAAAAGTTTAACACCAAGAAAAGCTTTTTGTTGAACAGTGTTTCCACCGATTGTTACAGTAGGATAAACAGCGATACCGAGATTTTCTTCACCGATAGCTTTTTGTGCAGCTGAAAAATCCCATGGTCCTGTTTCGATAGCAGCAACACTACCATCACCAAATTTAGACATAGTGTTTTCAGCTGTTAGGTTAACAAATCCGCTGTTTGATTTTTGGTCTGAAATCCATTGGAGAACAGATACACCAGCTTCGTTAGCCCAGTTTGTGCCATCAACTGTTTCACCGTCTTCTCCGAATAATGTGCAACCAACTGACATGAAAAGTGGGGCAGTAGCGTAAGCATTCATTGATTTGAAAGTAGCACCAAATGTAGCTTTGCTTGTAATTGTTTCATAGTTAGTAACATCTTCTTCAGAAAGTTTAGACTTATTATAGAAGAGAACTTGTGATTCAATACCGAATGGGAAGGCGTATGTTTTACCTTTGTATCGAGCACCAGCAACTGCTTGGTCGGTATCGTTTTTAGCAATTTCGTTGGCATATTCTTCTGGAACTTCTTGAATAACACCAGATTCTATTAATTGACCAAGTTGGTCATGTGGGAGTGAAAAGACATCAGCAGCTTTTTCTGGGTCTTTTTTAACATTTTCTTGTGCTTTTGAATCGTTTGATTCAACAACTTTTACAGTGTAGCCAGATTCTTTTTCAAATTTTTTAACGACTTCTGAATAAGATTTTTTAGCGCCTGTTGGAACCCATAATTTAATAGTCTTGCTTGATGAAGAGCTTGAACTATTTTTTGATGAGGAATTTGAGCAAGCGACTAATACGCTACCTGCGAGTGTAAGGCCTGCACCAGCAAGGACCATTTTTTTCCATGTGTTCTTCTTCATGATTTCCCCTCCTAGAGATAGATTAGTAATATTATTTTTACAGTTATATTATGCAACCGTTTGCAAATAATGTCAAGCTTTTTTTGAAAAAAATTAAAAAAATTGAGTTTTTAAACAAAAAATAGTCACAAAAGTTTAATTTAAGCGATTTCATAATGATAAAATTTTTTTGTTATGTTAAAAGAGTTGCAGGATATAAAAGCAAACAATTGCAGAAAATCTGCTTTTATGTATATAATAGGGAGTAAAATAAGATTTTGCAAGTAAAACCTTGTCAGCACTGTAAATCTATTATAAAATGAAAAGTGAAAAGGAGACTTAGATGGTTACAATAAAAGATGTAGCAGCTAAAGCTGGCGTGAATCCTTCAACAGTTAGCCGTGTTTTAAAAGATAATAAATCCATTTCTCAGAAAACAAAAGACAAAGTTCGGAAAGCGATGGCAGAGCTTGGTTATGTGCCCAATGTTGCTGCGCAAATGTTAGCAAGCGGTTTGACTTATAACGTTGGTTTGATTTTTCCACCATTAATGACGCCAGATCGTTTGAATGAACCTTTCTTTATGCAGATTTTGTCAACAATTACAAGTGAAGCAAAACTGAATGATTTTACAGTATCAATCGCAACAGGGATGACAGTTGATGAGCTTGAAGAACAGGTTAAGCTGATGTATAGTCAGAAGCGTGTTGACGGTTTTATTATCCTTTATTCTGATCCTGAAGATCCTGTTCGTAAGTATTTAATGGACAATGATGTGCCATTTGTTATCGTAGGAGCACCAGAAGGTTTTGAAAACGACATTACTTATATTGATAATGATAACCAATTAATGGGGAAAAAAGCAGTAGAATACCTTTACCAAAAAGGACACCGTGAGATTCTTTTTGTAACAGATGACTTAAAATCTGAAGTGTCATCAGAACGTTATTTTGGTTACCTACGTGGCATGGAGAAATTAGAGCTTGATAGCAATCCCGCACTCTTATTTAACCGTAGAGATCCTATGGTATTAGAAGAACTAATTCAAAAAATCGAAGAGAGCAAAGCAACCGCTTTAATTGTTATTGCAGATACGATTTCGGTTAGAATTACGCAGTTTTTATCTTATCATCAATTGAGTGTACCTGATGATATTTCGATTATTACTTTCAATAACTCAGCGTATTCAACCCTAGTTCACCCGTATTTAACAACCTTTGATATCAATGTTTCAAATCTTGGACGAACAAGTTTCAGAAGATTAGTAGAGTTGATTAAATCGCCTAAAACAGCTATTACTGAAAAAATTATTGTTCCATTTATGCTTAGAGAACGTGAAAGTGTACGCCAATTACACGTCAATGATTAACTAAAAAGAGTTCAACAACTTTTTAGCCTTGTTTTAATACCCTATATCATCGCCGCCTTATTAGCTAATGCTTTTTAGTTAGTAGGGCGATTTTTTGTAAAAATTTTTTAAGAAAACAGTTGACTTACGCAAACGGTTGCGTTATAATTTGCAGTGTAAAGATAGTTGATAAAGGAGAAAACGTATGAAAAAACGTGCAAGTGGTGTATTGATGCATATCACATCACTACCTGGAAAGCAAGGGGTGGGAACATTCGGACAAGAAGCCTATGACTTTGTTGATTTCTTAGTTGAAACTGACCAAACATATTGGCAAATTTTACCACTAACAACGACAAGTTATGGTGATTCCCCTTATCAATCGTTCTCAGCTACTGCGGGGAATACGCATCTGATTGACCTTGAACTCCTTAGTGAACAAGGTTACCTTGATAAAAAAGATTTTGAAACCGTTAATTTTGGTGATGATTTAGAGTCTGTTGATTACGCTCGTATTTTTGAATTGCGCCGTCCTATTTTGGAAAAAGCCGTCAAAGCCTTCTTAAGCCAAAAGGAAAATGTTGAAGCATTAGCTGAATTTGAAAAAGATACTAGCTGGCTCCAAGATTTTGCAGATTTCATGGCAATTAAAGAATTTTTTGATAACAAAGCTCTACAAGAATGGGATGATAAAGCGGTTGTTAGACGAGAAGAAAAAGCTCTCGAAACTTACCGTGCTAAATTAAAAGACGCTATTCTTTACCATAAAGTCACTCAATATTTCTTCTATCAACAATGGGCTAAGCTCAAAGCTTATGCTAATGAAAATGGGATTGAAATTATTGGTGATATGCCAATTTACGTTTCAGCTGATAGTGTTGAAGTGTGGACAATGCCTGAACTGTTCAAAGTAGATAGTGATAAA
Organism: Streptococcus macedonicus ACA-DC 198; assembly: GCA_000283635.1. Taxonomy (NCBI): domain Bacteria; kingdom Bacillati; phylum Bacillota; class Bacilli; order Lactobacillales; family Streptococcaceae; genus Streptococcus; species Streptococcus macedonicus. The sequence goes on along the minus strand of HE613569.1, from coordinate 1,303,206 downwards.
AATCCACTTTGCATTGCTGGTGTTCCTGCGGATGAATTCAGTGATGATGGTCAGATTTGGGGAAATCCAATTTATGATTGGAAAAACCATGCTAAGACGAATTATGCTTGGTGGGTTTACCGTATTCAAGAAAGCTTCAAATTGTATGATCTTCTTCGTATTGATCATTTCAAAGGCTTCTCAGATTATTGGGAAATCCGTGGTGACTACGAAACAGCAAATGACGGTAGTTGGGAACCAGGTCCAGGACGTGCTTTGTTTGATGTTGTCAAAGACGAACTTGGCGACCTTCCAATTATTGCTGAAAACCTTGGTTACATTGATGCAAAAGCTGAACAGTTGTTGACGGATACAGGTTTTCCAGGCATGAAGATTCTTGAATTTGGCTTCTATGATACCGAAGGAAAGAGTATTGATGCACCGCATAACTGCAATAAAAACAGTGTTGCTTACAATGGTACACACGATAATGAAGTCGTCAACGGTTGGTATGACAACTTGACTGACGAGCAAAAAGCATTTGTGAATGCTTACACTCACCGTAGTGAAGACGAACCGATTACAGAAGCTATGCTTCGGACATTGTTTGCGACTGTTAGTGATGTTGCGATTGCGACAATGCAAGATCTACTTGATAAACCAGCTGATAGCCGCATGAATATTCCAAATACTGTTGGTGGCAACTGGCAATGGCGTATGCTTAAGGAAGATTTGACAGATGAGCGAAAAGTTTTCTTGAAAGACATTACAGCACTCTATTGCCGCAAAAATACATTTAAAACGACAATTAAAGAAGAAAAGGAAACTAAAAATGACAACTAATTTCACAAACTATCTCGAATCAAAAGGACAAACGCTTGCTGAATTGAGCAATGAAGATATTTATGTAGCGCTTTTACATTACGTTAAAGAATTGGCGGCTGAAAAACCAAAAAACACAGCAAAACGCAAAGTTTACTACATTTCTGCTGAATTCCTTATCGGAAAACTATTGTCAAACAACCTTATTAACCTTGGCATCTACAAAGATGTTAAAGCTGAATTAGCAGCAGCAGGGAAATCAATTGCTGAAGTAGAAGATATTGAACCTGAACCATCTCTTGGTAACGGTGGACTTGGTCGTTTGGCAGCATGTTTTATCGATTCAATGTCAACACTTGGTATCAACGGTGAAGGTGTCGGTCTTAACTATCACTGTGGACTTTTCAAACAAGTTTTCGTTGATAACCAACAAGAAGCAGAACCTGACTACTGGATTGAAAAAGATTCATGGCTTATTCCAACTGATATCAGTTATGATGTGCCATTTAAAGATTTCACACTTAAATCTCGTCTTGACCGTATCGATGTTTTGGGTTATAAACGTGACACTAAAAACTATTTGAACTTGTTTGATATTGACGGTCTTGATTATGGTTTGATTCATGACGGTATTTCATTTGATAAGACGGAAATCAAGAAAAACTTAACACTCTTCCTTTACCCAGATGATTCAGATAAAAACGGTGAATTGCTTCGTATTTACCAACAATATTTCATGGTTTCAAATGCGGCACAGTTATTGATTGATGAAGCTATTGAACGTGGGTCAAACTTGCATGACTTGGCTGATTATGCTTATGTGCAAATCAATGATACTCACCCATCAATGGTCATTCCAGAACTTATCCGTCTTTTGACTGAAAAACATGACATTGACTTTGACGAAGCTGTTTCAATCGTGAAAAATATGGTTGGTTACACAAACCACACTATCTTGGCAGAAGCACTTGAAAAATGGCCTCTTGACTACCTTAACGAAGTTGTTCCTCATTTGGTAACAATCATTGAAAAATTGAATACATTGATTGCTAGCGAATACTCTGACCCAGCTGTTCAAATTATTGACGAAGCTGACCGTGTTCACATGGCACATATGGATATTCATTTCTCAACATCTGTCAATGGGGTAGCTGCGCTTCACACTGAAATCCTTAAAAACAGTGAGTTGAAACCATTCTATGATATTTATCCTGAAAAATTCAACAACAAAACAAACGGTATCACATTCCGTCGCTGGCTTGAATTTGCCAATGAAGATTTGGCTGACTATATCAAAGAACTTATCGGCGATGACTACTTGACTGATGCGACTAAGCTTGAAAAATTACTTGCTTTTGCTGATGATGAAGCTGTTCATGCTAAATTGGCTGAAATCAAGCACAATAATAAACTTGCTCTTAAACGTTACCTCAAAGAAAATAAAGGTATTGAACTTGACGAGAACTCAATTATTGATACACAAGTTAAACGTTTCCACGAGTACAAACGTCAACAAATGAATGCTCTTTATGTCATTCATAAATATCTTGAAATCAAACGTGGTAACTTGCCAGAACGTAAGCTTACTGTTATCTTTGGTGGTAAAGCAGCACCTGCTTACATCATTGCCCAAGATATCATTCACTTGATTCTTTGCTTGTCAGAAGTGATTAACAACGACCCAGAAGTTAACCAATACCTAAATGTTCACTTGGTTGAAAACTATAACGTTACAGTTGCTGAACACTTAATTCCTGCGACAGATATTTCTGAACAAATCTCTCTTGCATCAAAAGAAGCTTCAGGTACTGGTAATATGAAATTCATGCTCAACGGTGCATTGACTCTTGGTACAATGGATGGTGCCAATGTTGAAATTGCTGAATTGGTAGGAATGGATAATATTTATACATTTGGTAAAGATTCTGATACCATCATTGACCTTTATGCAACGGGAGGTTATGTATCAACTGATTACTATGAAAATGACCCAGTTATCAAAGAAGCTGTTGACTTCATCGTTAGTGATGAGTTAGTGAAACATGGTAAAGCAGAACGTCTTGAGCGTCTTTACAATGAATTGATTAACAAAGACTGGTTCATGACTTTGATTGACCTTAAAGAATATATTGCTGTTAAAGAACAAATGCTTGCTGATTACGAAGACCAAAAAGTTTGGATGACAAAAGTCGTTAAAAATATTGCCAAAGCTGGTTTCTTCTCATCAGACCGTACAATTGAACAATACAACAACGAAATCTGGCACAGCAAATAAGACAATAACGCGCAATGTGTAAATACAAAAAAGGCTGATAAATCAGCCTTTTTACTATTTTATACAGAAATAATGTAAAAATGTTGAATTTTTATAAAAATATAAGTTGACAAATGAATAAATATTAAATATAATGTATTTATATCAAAAAGAAAAGAGAAGATGATTATGAAGGTAAGTAAATTATTTGGTGGTTTAGCAGTAGCGGTGGCTTCGCTTTTCCTATTGTCAGCTTGTGGTTCTAGCAGTTCAGAAGATACATCAGTATCAGACATCGAAGACAAAGGGACACTTGTTGTTGCGTTGAACCCAGAGTTCGCTCCGTTTGAATTTAAAACATTGATTGACGGCAAAGATACTATTGTTGGGGCTGATGTTGAGATTGCTAAAGCTATTGCAGAAGAACTTGGTGTGGATGTCAAATTCTCATCAATGTCATTTAATAACGTTCTTGCAAGTCTCCAATCTGGTAAAGCAGACATTGCTATTTCAGGAATTTCAGCAACAGAAGAACGTAAGAAAGCTTATGATTTCTCAGACCCTTATTATGAAGCTGAGAATGTTGTTCTTATCAGAAAAACAGATATTGATAAATATACAGATACAGACTCTTTAGACGGTCTATCAGTTGGTACTCAAAAAGGAAGTATCCAAGAAACAGTTGCCTCTGAACAATTGAAAGGTGCAAAAGTCGTTTCATTGACACAAAACAGTGAAATGATTAACGAATTAAAAAATTCACAAATTGAAGCAGTCGTCCTTGAAAAACCAATTGCCGAAGGTTATGTTGCAAATAACAGCGACCTTACTATTTCAGATATCACGTTAACGTCAGATGATGCTGATGCCTACGCAGTTGCTCTTCCTAAAGGTAGCACAAAATTAACTAAGAAAGTTAATAAAGTTATCAAGGAGTTAAAAGAATCTGGAAAAATTGATCAGTTCATTCAAGAGGCTTACGAATTATCAGTAAGTGACTCTAGCGATTCTAGTGACTCTGACGACTAAGGGGATACTGTATGAAAAAGTTTTTTAGGGGATTTATCTTACTCATAATAGTAGGAAGTTTGTCAGCTTATTCATCTTCGACAGGTGTCAGTCAATCAGGTATTCAAGATAAAGGGAAAATTGTAATTGCAACAGAGTCGGAATTTGCACCGTTTGAATTTAAAACACTAATTGATGGAAAAGATACTCTTGTTGGTGCCGATATTGAACTGGGAAATGCTATCGCTGATGCTCTTGGTGTTGATGCAGATTTTTCGGTAATGTCATTTAACAATGTATTGGTTTCGGTTACTTCTGGGAAAGCAGATTTTGCAATCTCAGGAATTTCAGTAACGGACGAACGTAAGAAAGCTTATGACTTTTCGGACGCTTACTATGAGGCTGAAAATATTGTCATCATAAAAAAATCGGACGAGGCAACCTATACCACACTTGAAAGTTTGGCAGGAAAAGCAGTTGGTGCGCAAAAAGGTTCAATTCAAGAAAACATTACGAAAGACCAATTGCCGGATTCGAGCCTTGTTTCCTTAACATCAAACGGCGAAATGATTAATGAATTGAAAAATAATCAGCTTCAAGCAGTTGTTTTGGAGAAAACTATTGCCGAAGGCTATGTTTCACAAAATGACGATTTGATGATTGCAGATATGACCTTAGAATCAAGTGATACAGATGCTTACGCAGTCGCATTTGCGAAAGGAACAGATCAAGACTTAATCGATACCGTCAATGACGTTATCAAAAAAGCTAAAGGTTCTGGTGATTTTGATGCTTGGCTTGAAAAAGCAGCGACTTACACACAAAGTAGTTCAAGTTCAGATGAATAATGTCAAGACTGAGAGCTTTTCATTCTCAGTTTTTATGTCATCATAGTAAAATGATGATAGTAATAGAAAGTCCGTGAGGTTTGAGATGAAATTACCACGTTTTGGCGTTGAAGAATGGCTTAATGTCCATGAAAAGGAAGCAATCTATGATATGGCAGGCGTTTCAATTGATGCGCTGACTTTGCAAGAATTATTTGACTTGGCTGGCATTTCGCAAGAAGAGTTTTACCAAGAATTATTAACTAAAAAGTTAAATTATGGTTGGATTGAAGGCTCACCTGAATTCAAAAGGGCAGTTAGTAATCTCTACCATTCGGTAGCAGAAAGTCAGATTCTTCAGACCAATGGGGCAACGGGAGCGAATATGTTGGTTTTATATGGATTGATTGAACCAAAAGACCATGTGATTTCTATCTATCCGACTTACCAGCAGTTGTATGATATTCCAAAATCATTGGGAGCCGAAGTTGACCTTTGGCAAGTCAAAGAGGAAAATAATTGGTTGCCTGATTTAGATGAATTGCATCAGCTAATTCGCCCAAATACCAAAATGATTTGCATTAATAATGCCAACAATCCAACGGGAGCTGTTATGGACGATGAGTATTTGCAAGAGTTAGTTGCGATTGCGAAATCGTGTGGGGCTTATATTTTGGCAGATGAGGTTTATCGTTCGTTTACGACTAAAAAAGTTTCTTCTATTATAGATTTGTATGATAAGGGAATCTCGGTTAACAGTCTCTCAAAAATATTTTCACTACCTGGTATTCGTGTCGGCTGGGTAGCAGCTTGTGATGAGGTAACTGATATTTTACGAGATTATCGGGATTACACCATGATTTGTGCGGGCGTTTTTGATGATATGGTAGCCAGTTTAGCACTTGAGCATAAAGGAGCTATTTTGGCACGAAATCGCCATATTGTCAGAGAAAATTTGGCAATTCTTGATCAATGGATTGCCTCAGAACCTAAAGCGTCTTACATTCGTCCTGCAGAAGTACCGACATCTTTTGTTAAGCTTGATGTTAATGTTCCAAGCGAAACATTTTGCTTAACGTTATTGCAAAAATATGGTGTTTTATTGGTTCCAGGAAATCGTTTTGATAGAGAAGGTTATGTTCGTTTAGGCTATTCTTGCCAGCAAGAAACACTAAAACAGGGCTTGCAGTTATTATCGGCATGTTTGAAAGAATTTTAAGGAAATCTTGTAAAATACAACCGACTGAAAAACTGAATTTTTATTCAAAAACTCGTTGACGTATTGCAAAAAAATAGCTAAAATAGAGATAAGTTTAAGAGAAAAGAGAATAAATATGAAAATCAAAAAAATATTTTTAGGGGTTCTTGCGCTGATTTCTGTGCTGACTTTAGCTGCTTGTGGCTCGTCATCAAATGAAAATTTACAAGAAAAAATTGTCAAAAAAGGGAAATTAGTTGTGGCTATCAGCCCAGACTACGCCCCGTTTGAGTTCAAAGCTTTGGTTGATGGCAAAGATACCATTGTTGGTGCTGATGTGGAATTGGCGCAAGCTATTGCTGATGAACTTGGTGTCGAATTAGAACTATCATCAATGAGTTTTGACAATGTTCTTTCAAGTCTTCAAACAGGAAAAGCTGACATGGCAATCTCTGGTTTGTCTTATACTGAAGAACGTGCCAAAGTGTATGACTTTTCAGATGCCTATTATGAAACTGAAAATGCTATTTTAGTTAAAGCGAGTGATGTTGATACCTACACATCAGTTGATAGTTTGTCAGGTTTAAAAGTGGCAGTTCAAAAAGGAACGATTGAAGAAAATTTGGCAAAAGACCAACTATCAGATTCTAACATTGTTTCGTTAACAGCTATGGGCGAAGCTATTAATGAATTAAAATCTGGTCAAGTTCAAGCTGTCGATTTGGAAAAACCAGTCGCAGAAGGTTACCTTTCACAAAATTCTGACTTAGCTCTAGCAAGCTTTGCTCTTGAAACAGGCGAAGGTGACGCCAAAGCAGTAGCTATGCCAAAAGATAGCGGCGAATTGGTAAAAACAGTTAACAAAGTCATCAAAAAATTAGCCAAAGAAGATAAATACAAACAATTCATTTCAGACGCAGCACAACTTACAGGTGATGCGGTTGATGAAGACGAATAATAAAAGGAGCTGAAAGTGAAGTGACCCCCAAATGTTAGACTAAATATTTAAGTTAAGGATTGAGTTCTGTATTGCACAGGACTTAGTCCTTTTAATGTAAGTTTGATTCGTTTAGTGTTGTAGTAGTTGATATATTCTGAAATAGCTGTTTTCAATGTTTCGAGAGAAGTAAATTCCTTCTCAAACCCATAAAACATTTCTGTCTTCAATGTTCCAAAGAAAGATTCCATCATGCCGTTGTCTAAGCTATTTCCTTTACGCGACATGGACGGTCTCATTCCATGCTCCTCAAGAAAATGATGGTAGTAAGTGTGTTGATATTGCCATCCTTGGTCACTATGTAAAATAGTGTCCTGATAAGTTTGTTCAGGAAAAGCCTCGGAAAGCATTGTTTTAAGTTGTTGTAAGTTTGGCGAGGTAGATAAATTGTATGCAATAATCTCACTGTTAAAGCCATCAAGAACTGGTGATAGATACAATTTTTGATCACTAGCAGGAATTGAAAACTCTGTTACATCGGTATAACACTTCTTAAGTGGTTGGGCAGCTTTAAATTGACGCTTAATGAGATTATCAGCTTTCTTGCCGACCTCACCTTTATAAGAGTTATAGCGACGTTTCGCACGGATTCTAGCTTTCAAACCAAGTTCTGTCATCAGACGTTGAACTTTCTTATGGTTAACTTTATAGCCTCGATTTTTAAGTTCGAGGTGAATTCTACGGTAACCATATCTCCCTTTGTTCTCAGAATAAATATTTTGAATAGCTTCTTTTAATTCTTTGTTTTTATCTACCTGGGTTAGACGTTTAACCTGATAATAGTAGGTTGATCGAGACAACTTCAAAATATTAAGTAGGATTCTTAAATCAAATACATTGATTAGTCCTTGAATGATTTCTGTTGCTCTTTGAGCCTTGCTTCGTCCCTCAATCGGAGTTCTCTCAACTTTTTTAGTACGGCATTCTCCGCTCTAAGGTACTCATTTTCATATTGAAGACGCTCTAATTCAGTCATTTCTTCAAGTTTTTTCTTTGGTTTGCGTCCCATTTTTACAGGTCTCCCTCTTGATTTCTCAAGAATAGTATACCCGTTTTTCTTGTATTGCGCTATCCAATTAGGAAGCATTCCCTTATTTGGTAATCCATAATCTAGAGAAACCTCTAGCTGAGACCTACCTTTCATCAGAACTTCTTTTATGATTTCTTGCTTTAGTTCAGGAGAATAATACCTATTTTTCCTTTTACAAACGCTTTCCAATCCGTGTATATCAATAAGACGGACCATGTATTGAAGGTTATACTTACTAATATTAAATGTTTGACTGATTTTAGACCATGTCCAACCAGATTGTCGTAAGCGATAGATTTCAATTTTATCTTCATAACTTAATTTCATAGAAAAACACCCCAAAAGTTAGATTTGTTGTCTAACTTTTGGGGTGCAGTTCAAAGTCAGCTCCTTTTATTTTATGTTATCCCAGAAAAACGACCACCATAGGCAGTCGTTCTTAGGAGATTATGAAAAAGAAAGTTTATTAGGATTGTTTATAGTATAGAGAGTGATTCTTAAAAAAATCATAAGCATAGTGAAAATTTCTTTGGAAGTATTTTTTAGTTTTTATTGCATTTTAATGCGCGTAAGGATTGACTTTTTTTGATAAATTAGGTATCCTAGTAAGGAACGTGTAAATGTTACAATATCTTGAGGAGGTGAAACACATGTCAAAAACAGTAGTACGTAAAAACGAATCACTTGACGATGCACTTCGTCGTTTCAAACGTTCTGTGACTAAAGCTGGGACTCTTCAAGAATCACGTAAGCGTGAATTCTACGAAAAACCTTCTGTAAAACGTAAACGCAAATCAGAAGCAGCTCGCAAACGTAAAAAATTCTAATTAAATTTAGATACAAGAAAAGAGGCGCCAAGCGTCTCTTTTTATGCTCTAGATTGAAAAATTATTTTTCTTTCAACAAATCGCGGATTTCTGTAAGAAGTTCTTCTTGTGTAGGTGCGGCTTCTTCTTCCACTTCATCTTGTTTTTTACCAAAAGCAGAAGCAGCGTTAGCAGCTTTAACGATGAAGAAGAGGGTTGTACCAACAATTAGAAAATTAATAACAGCGCTTAAGAAACTACCATAGGCAACACCATGCCAAGAAAGTTCTGCAATTTTTTCCACACCAGCTGCTTTCAAAGCAGGGTTAAGAAAAAGTGGAGTGATAACATCTTTAACAAGAGATGTTACAATAGCGTTGAAAGCTGCACCAATAACAACAGCGACAGCAAGGTCAAGGACATTGGCCTTGAACAAAAACTCTTTGAGTTCTTTAATCATAGAAAAACCTCCTATATTTAAACGTTAACAGTATCATTATAGCAAAAAAAACATACAAAAGGTAGCTATCTGCCTAAAAATGTGAATAAATCTAGTATTTATTTAGAGAAATATTCAAAAAATGCCATTCTTATTCATTAAACGTTAATGTTGAGCTTTTCAAAAAATACTTTTTATATTGAAAATGATTCTATTGAGATTGAAAACGTCAAGAAACTAAAGTAAAAAAAGGGATTCAATTTCCTAAAATTATTGCAACTATTTGGGGTTTTAGATTTACAAATGCCGCTTAAAATGTTATAATGAAATACAAAACTAAAATGGGATTAGTGCGTGGAGGTGATCTTTTGGCAATTGACAAAGAATTAATTTCCGAGATAAAAAATAGCGTTAATATTGTTGATGTTATTGGCGAGGTGGTTAGTCTTACACGTGCTGGTCGCAACTATATTGGACTTTGTCCATTTCACAAGGAAAAAACGCCGTCTTTTAATGTCATAGAAGACAAGCAATTTTTTCATTGTTTTGGTTGCGGAAAATCCGGTGATGTTTATAAGTTTTTGGAAGAATATCGACAGGTTAGCTTTTTAGAGAGTGTTCATCTTGTAGCTGAGCGCGCTGGAATCCCTTTGCAAGATGATGTTCAACAGACACAAACAAAGCCACAAAATCCTAATCAGATATTGATTGACATTCATAAAGACGCGGCTAAGTTTTACAATGCTGTTTTAAAGACGACAAAAGAAGGGCAAGAAGCGAAGAACTATTTAGCACAACGTGGTTTGACAGATGAGCTGATTGATTATTTTAATATTGGATTGTCGCCAAACGAACCTGATTTTTTATACCAATCTCTAGCAAAACGCTATGATGAGAATGCTTTAATGGCTTCAGGTCTTTTTAGTTTGTCCGAAAGAACGAATCGTGTCTATGATGCTTTTCAAAATCGGATTATGTTTCCATTGACCGATGACAGTGGTCAGGTTGTTGCATTTTCGGGACGGATTTGGACCAAAGAGGACCTTGAAAATAAGCAAGCGAAGTATAAGAATACTCGTTCCACAGCGCTGTTCAATAAATCGTATGAACTTTATCATTTAGATAAAGCTCGTCCAGTAATGTCGAAAAAACATGAAGTCTATTTGATGGAAGGTTTTATGGACGTTATTGCTGCCTACCGTGCTGGTATTGAAAATGCTGTCGCTTCTATGGGAACGGCATTGACTCCAGACCATGTTAGACATCTGAAACGTTATGCCAAAAAAGTGATTTTGACTTATGATGGTGATAATGCTGGTCAAAATGCGATTGCCAAGTCTTTGGAGCTTCTAAAAGACTTTAACGTTGAGATTGTGCGTGTTCCTGAGCAAATGGACCCTGATGAATTTATCCAAAAAAATTCGCCACAAGCTTTGGCAAATTTGCTTGAGAATAACAGGATAAGTAGTACAGAATTTCTTATTCATTACTTGAAACCTGAAAATAGCGATAATCTCCAAGCAGAGATTGCTTATGTCGAGCAAATTTCAAAAATTATTGCGCAATCGCCGTCAATTACAGCACAAAATTCGTATATTAATATGGTGGCTGATTTATTGCCTGACTTTGATTACTATCAAGTCGAGCAATCGGTAAATAGTGAACGTCTGCAAAACCGCTCAAATCTGCAATTAGAAGCAGTTAAACAACGAGTGACTGTTGTGGAATTACCTATTTCCAAAAATATATCTGCAATTATCAAAGCAGAAAGTCAGTTAATGCACCGACTTTTGACACACGATTATCTCCTCAATGAATTTAGAAATCGTGGCGAATTTACCTTTGATACCCAAGAGTTGCAAGCTTTGTATGATTTATTAGTGCAGCAAGGTGAGGTGAATTCTTATGATTTAGCGCAATTTGATGACCGAACACGCCAGATGTATTATCGCGTTTTGGAGGAAAATTTACCAGATGAAATTGCGAATAATGAAATAGAGGAAATTATTGATAAGCGTGATCGTCTTCTTCGAGAAAGAGATTTGCAAAAGCAAAGCAAACTCATTCGTGAGTCTAGCAATCTTGGAGATGTTGATGCAGCTTTAGAGGCTTTGGAAGATCTCATTGCCCAAAAAAGAAATATGGAATAGAGGAAAATATGGCAAAAGAAATTACAACTTTTAATGTTCAAGTTGCAGAATTTATTCGTAATCACAAAAAGAACGGAACTGCCGTTGATGATGAAGTAGCTGAAAAATTAGTTATTCCATTTTCACTAGATGCCGATCAAATAGATGACCTTTTGGAACGTTTGACAGATGGTGGTATTTCAATTACGGACAAAGAAGGAAATCCATCAACAAAATACGTCGTTGAAGAACCAAAACCAGAAGAATTGACAGACGAAGAATTACTTGGTAGTAATTCTGCCAAGGTTAATGATCCAGTTCGTATGTACCTCAAAGAAATTGGTGTCGTGCCATTGCTCACTAGCGAGGAAGAAAAAGAATTGGCTGTTGCCGTTGCTGCTGGTGACCTTCAAGCAAAACAACGTTTGGCGGAAGCTAACTTACGTTTGGTTGTTTCAATTGCAAAACGTTATGTTGGACGTGGTATGCAATTTCTTGACCTTATTCAAGAAGGAAACATGGGCTTGATGAAAGCCGTTGATAAATTTGACTACTCAAAAGGATTCAAATTCTCAACTTATGCGACATGGTGGATTCGTCAGGCTATCACACGTGCAATTGCTGATCAAGCTCGTACGATTCGTATTCCTGTTCACATGGTTGAAACCATCAATAAACTTGTTCGTGAACAACGTAACCTCCTTCAAGAACTTGGACAAGACCCAACGCCTGAACAAATTGCAGAGCGTATGGATATAACGCCTGACAAAGTTCGTGAAATTTTGAAAATCGCTCAAGAACCTGTTTCATTGGAAACACCAATCGGTGAAGAAGATGACAGTCACCTTGGTGATTTCATTGAAGATGAAGTTATTGAAAACCCAGTAGATTACACAACTCGTGTCGTACTTCGTGAACAATTGGACGAAGTTTTGGATACGTTGACAGACCGTGAAGAAAATGTGTTACGTTTGCGTTTTGGTCTTGATGATGGTAAAATGCGTACACTAGAAGATGTTGGTAAAGTTTTCAATGTGACGCGTGAACGTATTCGTCAAATTGAAGCCAAAGCTCTTCGTAAACTACGCCACCCAAGCCGTAGTAAACAACTCCGTGATTTTATCGAAGATTAATTATTAATGTGAGGTTCGCTTATGTCAGAACAAAAATATACTGAAGAAGAAGTAGCAAAAATCAAAGATCGTATCCTTGAAGCTTTGGAAATGGTTATTGACCCAGAATTGGGCATTGATATTGTCAATCTAGGTCTTATCTATGAAATACGCTTTGAGCAAAATGGTCATACTGAAATTGATATGACGTTGACAACAATGGGATGTCCACTTGCTGATCTTCTTACAGATCAAATTCATGATGTGATGCGCCAAATTCCAGAAGTAACGAATACTGAAGTGAAGCTGGTCTGGTACCCAGCTTGGACGGTAGATAAGATGAGTCGCTACGCTCGCATTGCTTTAGGAATTAGATAACTATTAATAAATATATCACCAGCAATCATTAGATTGTTGATCTTTTTATAAATAAATATAATTTTTTATTGAATATGAATTAGTGGAAATTCGGATGTTTATTGGTATCGTATCGAAAATATTCCTAGTAATACAAACTTTAACAATGTTGTTAAAATGAGTGAGCAGACAGCTATTTCGCGTGGAAAACATCATTCTGAAAAAGAAAAATATAACTAAGGAGAAGAGAAGTCTCTTCTCTTTTTCTAGTGCTTTTTCTGAAAAAATAATGTAAAATAGTAGAGAATGAATTTAAAGGAGTTCTAACATGATTTTAGTTACAGGTGCCAATGGACAATTAGGAACAGAATTACGCTATTTATTAGATGAACGTGGTGAAGAGTACGTAGCGGTTGATGTTGCGGAAATGGACATCACAAACGCTGAAAAAGTTGATGAAGTATTTGCGCAAGTAAAACCAACAGTTGTTTACCATTGCGCGGCTTATACAGCCGTTGATGCTGCCGAAGATGAAGGTAAAGAACTTAACTATGCTATTAACGTAATAGGTACAGAAATTGTTGCCAAAGCAGCTGCTAAATATGGTGCAACTCTTGTTTACATTTCAACTGACTACGTTTTTGACGGAAAGAAACCAGTTGGTCAAGAATGGGAAGTTGATGATACACCAGACCCTCAAACAGAATACGGACGTACAAAACGTCTTGGTGAAGAAGCTGTTGAAAAATACACTGATAAATTCTACATCATCCGTACAGCTTGGGTATTTGGTAACTATGGTAAAAACTTTGTTTTCACAATGCAAAACCTTGCCAAAACACATGGCACATTAACTGTTGTCAACGACCAACATGGTCGTCCAACATGGACTCGTACTTTGGCTGAATTTATGACTTATTTGATAGAAAATCAAAAAGAATTTGGTTATTATCACTTGTCAAATGATGCTGCTGAAGATACAACTTGGTATGATTTCGCAGTAGAAATCTTGAAAGATACTGATGTTGTGGTGAAACCAGTTGATTCAAGTCAATTCCCAGCTAAAGCAAAACGTCCACTTAACTCTACAATGAGCCTTGCTAAAGCTAAAGCAACTGGTTTTGTTATTCCAACATGGCAAGAAGCTTTGCAAGAATTTTACAAACAAGACGTTAAAAAATAATAACTGTTCGTCGCAGTTTCAAAACATGATTATGGGGTTAGGAGATTTTCTAACCTCATTTTTTATTGTGATGCCCTAGGTGCTTTTGTAGTATTTAAAAATTGTACAATTCATCACATTCTGTCGCTTAGACTTTCCCTTTTTCTTTCGCCAGCTTATGTAAATTATGGTATAATGAAAATGATTGTATTTTAGAATGGAGAAGTGTGCCATGCAACATGTATTCATCATCGGAAGTCGTGGATTACCAGCAAAATACGGTGGTTTCGAGACTTTTGTTGAGGAGTTGGTAAAAAATAAGCAGAGCGCAGACATTGTTTATCATGTGGCTTGTTTGAGTGACGATAAGCATCAAACGCACTTTAGCTATGAAAGCGGGGATTGTTTTACCATCAAGGCACCTAAGATTGGTCCTGCTCGGGTCATCGTTTATGATATGATGGCTATTAATTATGGACTTCAAATGGTAAAAAAAGAACACATTGAACACCCTATTTTTTATATTTTGGGTAATACGATTGGTGCTTTTATCGTGCCTTTTGCTAAGAAAATTCACGCTGTCGGTGGTAAAGTTTTTGTCAATCCCGATGGTTTGGAATGGAAACGATCTAAATGGTCAAAACCTGTTCAAGCTTATTTAAAATATGCTGAAAAATCAATGGCTAAAACGGCTGACTTAGTGATTTCAGATAATATCGGTATTGAAACTTATATTCAGGAGTCTTATCCAGAAGCTAAGACACGGTTTATTGCTTATGGAACCGACTTGACAAGGTCAAGCTTGACTGCTAATGATTATAAGGTTAGAAAATGCTTTGAAAACTGGCAAACAAAGGAAAATGGCTATTACTTGATTGTCGGACGATTTGTTTCAGAAAATAACTACGAAACAGTAATCCGAGAATTTATGAAATCAAACACTAAGCGTGATTTGATTATCATTTGTAACCATGAGAACAATCCTTATTTTGACAAATTGAAACGGTTGACGAATTTTGAAAGAGATAAACGTGTGAAGTTTGTTGGAACAGTTTATGACCGTGATTTGTTAAATTATATCCGAGAAAATGCATTTGCCTACATTCATGGACATGAAGTTGGAGGAACAAATCCAGGTCTGCTTGAAGCTCTAGGACATACTAAACTTAATCTTGTCCTTAATGTTGATTTCAATAAATCAGTAGCTGATGCAAGTGCCTTTTATTGGAATAAAACCTCTGGTAATTTATCATGTTTGATAAATGATGCAGATGGTCATTATGATTTTACAGAATATGGAAACCGTGCCCGTGCGATTGTTGAAAAAAATTACACATGGGAAAAAATAGTAGGAGAGTATGAGGAACTATTTTTAAATGAAAATTAATATTCTCATGTCCACCTACAATGGTGAACAATTTTTGGCTGAGCAGATTAAAAGTATTCAAAAACAAATAGTCAAAGACTGGATATTATATATCCGAGACGACGGCTCTAGCGACCGCACACCAGAAATTATTCGGCAATATGCTCAAAAGGATTCACGTATTGTCTTTATCAATGCTGATAATCGTGAAAATTTTGGC